>NZ_FRBH01000021.1 GCF_900142565.1 Chishuiella changwenlii | reverse complement strand
TATCTTAAAAAAAACTTATATAAGGTAGAGCAAAGAATTTCTTCATCTAAAATTTTAAGAACTTTGGATAAATTACCTAATTTTTTAGTTTTTGTGATTTTTTGGATTATCATATTTTTCACAGGTATATTTATAAAAGAAACTATTGGATGATTATACTAATATTAAAAATGTAAAATAGTAATATTTATACAAACAACAAAAGCCAGTTATATGCTGGCTTTTGTAATTTATTATAATATCCGATAAAACCGATTAACGAAGATTTATAATGTAAATTTACCTACAGAAGTTCTTTGGAAAAATGGCGATCACATTTCATATACTTATGATGCAAGTGGTGTAAAATTATCAAAATATGTAAAAAGAAATGCATTATCATCAGGAGAGACAACTTATTATATAGATGGATTTCAATACATTGATCCTCCTGGTAGAAATATTAATTATAAGTTACAATTTTTCCCTACAACTGAAGGATATGTAAATGTAACAGATAATAATGCATTTAATTATGTTTACAACTATACCGATCATTTAGATTCATGAATAAAAAATTTGATAAAGTTTTTATGAAATGACCCGAGTGTAACGAGTAGTTCGTTTAAGTTATCAGAAGGAAAATAATGGTACTTTAAAAATATTAGAAGAAAATAATTATTATCCATTTGGACTGAAACATAAAGGATATAATGATCCTACTCTTGCAAATAATAATTATCAGTATAAATACAACGGGAAAGAGTTACAAACAGATTTAGATATTAATCTTTATGATTACGGTGCTCGTAATTACGATCCTGCTATTGGGCGTTGGTTTAATCTCGATCCTTTAGCGGAACAAATGACAAGACACTCTCCTTACAATTATGCATTTAACAATCCCTTAAGATTTATTGATCCAGATGGTAATTCTCCAGAAGATACAACAGAAAGTAATTGTTGTAATAATAGAGATCCAGAACTAGAAGCTATAGAAATGACTGCTGGAAGTATAAATTCAATTCGAGCTTCATTTGCAAATCTAGTTGTCAGAGCAGTAAACATCTTTACTGATGATAGTATTGATAAAAAATATGAAGTAGAAAATGGAGCCCTAATTTTATATAAAAATGTACCAAAAGAGACAACTGGAGAAAAAATAGTTAGTACAATAGGAGATGTTGCTACTTTAGCATTAACAGCTGTTGGAGGACCAGAAGGAGTATTAGCCGCAAAAGGAGGAAAATCAATTCTCACAAATACTGTTAATGATGTAAAGCAAACAGCAGTAAAAACTTTTCAAACATATACTAAAACAAATAAAAAAACTGGTGAAGTATATACTGGTAGAACTAGTGGTACAGGAACAGCTTTAGAGAATGTTGCAAAAAGAGATAAAACACATCATATGACAGAAAATGGCTTTGGAGCAGCTGTTTTAGATAAATCTTCTACTAATAAAAATGCAATTAGAGGTAGAGAACAATATTTAATATACAAAAATGGAGGAGCTAAATCTCAAGGAGGAACTTCTGGTAATGCTATAAATGGTATAAGTCCAAATAATAAGAATAGAACAAAATATTTAAACGCAGCAAAAGTTTTTGGTTTATGAAAAAACAAAGAATAACAAAAGGTAGCATATTAGAAATACCTATTGATGGTAAATATTATGTATATGCTCAAATTTTAGAAAAATCAAGTTATGTATTTTTTAATTTCACCTCTAAAGAGCAGATAACAGATTTTGAAATACTGAATGAAAAACCAATTTTATTTATTATTGCAGTATACAATCATGTTATTACAAAAGGTGAATGGCTTAAAGTAGGAAAAATGAGTATCAGAAAAGAGTTGGAGGTTTTGCCAATGCACTTTATTCAAGATGCTCTAAATCCAACTCATTTTGAATTATATAATCCAAATACTGGAGAGATAGTTCCAACAACAAAAAAAGAAATCATAGGATTAGAAAGAGCATCTGTTTGGGATAAAATTCATATTGAAGATAGAATAAGAGATTTTTATAATAAAGTACCCTGCATATGGTTAGAAGAAGATAGAGAATTATTTAATAGAGAATTTCCTTAATTATGTAAAATGATTTTTAAAACAACAAAAGCCAGCTAAATCCTGGCTTTTGTAATTTATTATAATATCCGATAAAAACCGATTAAAGAAGATTTATAATGTAAATTTACCTACAGAAGTTCTTTGGAAAAATGGAAGTAAAATAAATTATTTATATGATGCTAGTGGAGTAAAGTTATCAAAAATTTTAGCGCCAAGATGGTCAGGGTTTAAGATTTAAACGCATTACATAAATAGTTTTCAATATACTAGATTAGGATCTAGCAATTATTCTTTAGAGTTTTTCCCCACAGCTGAGGGATATGTAAATGTAACAGATAATAATGCATTTAACTATGTTTACAATTTTACGGATCATTTAGGGAATATACGTTTAAGTTATCAAAAGGAAAATAATGGTACTTTAAAAATATTAGAAGAAAACAATTATTACCCATTTGGACTAAAACACAGTGGATATGATGGAGGTAAACTAGGCAACCAGAATTATCATTATAAATACAACGGGAAAGAGTTACAAACAGATTTAAATATTAACCTTTACGACTACGGCGCACGAAACTATGATCCTGCTATTGGACGTTGGTTTAATATTGATCCATTGGCGGAACAGTATCGTAAATGGTCTCCATATACTTATGCTGTAAATAATCCTATCCGTTTTACTGACCCTGACGGAATGAGTGTTAATGACTTTGTTCAACGAAAAAATGGTTCTATTTATTGGGATAGGAATGCAGATAGTCAAGAAACAACTAAACTAGGTGAAACATATTTAGGAAGAAATTTATCTTTTACTTTTAATAGTTATATTGATGAAGATTCTTGGGACGGTCCTTTAGGAAATTTTCCTGTTGGAGATAAAGTTACATCTACTATTAATGTGAGTGCAAATACAGATAAAGATAATAATTTATTATCTATAAATGTTAATTCAGATGAACCTAGAATACACAAAACAGGTGGTTGGATACCTACAGATAATTATTATCCTGGAGAAACTAATTATAAGGTTAATATATCAGAATTAAAGAATGGACAGCAAGTTAGTTATGAGCAACATGCAAAGGTTAATGTTTTAGAAGAAGTAGGATTAAATTTAATGGGTTATGATAAAGTAAATGTTGCTCAAAAATTGACTATTGGATTAAATGGTAATAATTTATCATTAGCTGCCTCAACTGATATTTTTCCATCAGCAAGTTTATCAGTAAAAGGATCTGGAAATTCAAATTCTTTTAGATTAATGAATTATAAACAACCTTCTTTTAAGAATACTCATAGAACAAATACTGTTATTAGAGAAGGAAATATAGGAGCAATGCCTGTAAGAAGAGTAACTTCTAGAAATCAATCAGCAATTTTTTATGAACGATATAGAAATTAGGATACTATGAGAAAAAACATTTTTTTTAAAATTTTAATATATATTTTAGTTCTAAATATTATTTTTTACATAGTTTATTATATTATAAATAAAGATGCTAAACCTATTAAATTATCTGATTTACGTAATCCAGGAGATTGGTTTATGTTCATATGGTTATTCGGAATTCCTATTTTATTAGATTTTTTAAGTGTAGGTTTGCTTATTAATTATGTATTTAGTAAATATAAATTGTTAATACACCTATGTACATTATTGTTTTTTGTACTTATTGTTGAATTCATATTAACAAGTTTACTTTTTGGAAAAGAACCTGCTTTAATTAAAGTTGGTTTAAGTATTATCCTTTTTATACCTTTAATAAAATCTAGATAAAGCAATGTGTCATTTAGATAGCGAGAGCATCATGCTCGTGACTATAAAAAATATTAATTTTTAAATAAACAAAAGTCAGCTATATGCTGGCTTTTGTAATTTATTATATTATCCGATAAAAACCGATTAAAGAAGATTAATGGTTTAAATTTACCTAAAGAAGTTCTTTGGAATACATCTAAGAAGATTAACTATGTTTATGACGCAAGTGGAATCAAGCTTAAAAAAATTGTTACAGACGGTTCAACTGTAACGACAACAGACTATCTTGGAGGATTTCAGTATAGAAATAATGGTTTAGAGTTTTTTCCAACGACTGAGGGATATGTAAATGTAACAGATAATAATTCATTTAATTATGTTTACAATTATACAGATCATTTAGGAAATGTTCGTTTAAGTTATCAGAAAGAAAATAATGGTTCTTTAAAAATATTAGAAGAAAATAATTATTATCCGTTTGGATTGAAGCATAGTGGGTATGATGGGGGTAAACTAGGTAATCAGAATTATCATTATAAATACAATGGGAAAGAGTTACAAACGGAGCTAGGCATTAACTTATACGACTACGGTGCTAGAAATTACGATCCTGCTATTGGTCGTTGGTTTAATATTGATCCACTGGCTGAGAAATTTAATGGCGCATCACCATTTAACTATGCTGCTAACAATCCTATATTATTTATTGATCCTGATGGTAGGGATATTCATATAACTATTGGAAATTCACCTGTAGGAACAACTTCTATTAGGTTAATTGGAGCAAGCGGAGAAGCCCCAAGAGAAGTGAAAATAGATATATACAAAATGACAGTAACAGATGATGTAACAAAAAAAACATCTACATATTATGTAACAAGAGATGCTCCTGTTTATGAATCTGAAAATAAAGCAAATTCTATTCTTGAATTTTTTGGATTTGATGAAACCACATATAATGTTATAAATACAGCTTTTGAACCGTCTAATAAAGATGGAAAATACAAAGGAATTGCATTACAATACCCATCAGGAACTGACTTAGAAGCATTAGCATTAAGAAACGAAGATGGTTCTTCAAATCTTGATGCTGTACCAAATAAAAGCCCTGAAAGAAAAAAAGGAAAAGAAAATGAGGCAACGGGTGTTATGATACATGTTGGAGGGAAATATGAAAAAAATGATGGAAAAACTTACTCAGTAGGATCCTTCGGATGTTTTGGATTGTGTAATAAAGATTCAGGAAATAAAGGAGCTAAAAGCTTCATTAAAGATATTGTAGATAGACGTAATCAAAATAAAAAAGCAAGTAAAGGTACTGATATTAATGTTACAGTGAAAAAACGAAAAAATGTTAACTGGCAATGGGAAGTTGATAAAAATGGTAATAAATCGGAGTAGATGAAAAAAATAATCTTAATTCTAATAACAAATTCTTTTCTAAGTTGTAACCATAATACGACTACAACAACCACTAAATTAATAGGGGAATGGACAAATGAAAAAATTATTTTGAAAATTAATAAAAGTAAAATTCAACGAATAGAAAATGGAAATACATTTAACTACGAATCATATAAAATATGTGGAGATACATTAAAAATGATTAAACAAGGAAAGGAAGAATATCACATTATAAGGATTGTTAATAATAAACTTATTTTTAGTCCAATAGATCCATTTGAAAAAGATATTGAATTAATAGATGAAAGTGTATTTATTAAAAATAATAAATAAAGATGCGATAATGTTCTTAAAGTATTGTTATTTCTAGCTACCTTCGCTATCACGAATATCCTGCTCGTGACTAAGTAAAAAAGATTAAATTTTTAAAATAAACAAAAGCCAGCTAAATGCTGGCTTTTGTAATTTATTATATTATCCGATAAAAACCGAATAGCGAAGATTAATAGTTTATATTTACCTACAGAAGTTCTTTGGAAAAATGGCGATCACATTTCATATACTTATGATGCAAGTGGTGTAAAATTATCAAAATATGTAAAAAGAAATGCATTATCATCAGGAGAGACAACTTATTATATAGATGGATTTCAATACATTGATCCTCCTGGTAGAAATATTAATTATAAGTTACAATTTTTCCCTACAACTGAAGGATATGTAAATGTAACAGATAATAATGCATTTAATTATATCTACAATTACACCGATCATTTAGATTCATGAATAAAAAATTTGATAAAGTTTTTATGAAATGACCCGAGTGTAACGAGTAGTACGTTTAAGTTATCAAAAGGAAAATAATGGTACTTTAAAAATATTAGAAGAAAATAATTATTACCCATTTGGACTAAAACACAGTGGATATGATGGAGGTAAACTAGGAAATCAGAATTATAATTATAAATACAACGGGAAAGAGTTACAAACAGATTTAGATATTAATCTTTATGATTACGGTGCTCGTAATTACGATCCTGCAATTGGTAGATGGATGAACTTAGACCCACTAGCTGAGAAAATGCGACGTCATTCTCCTTATAATTATGCTTTTAATAATCCTGTATATTTTATAGATCCGGATGGAATGATGCCTGTTGGAGGGGATCCACCAAGTAGATTTAAAATGTTATTTGAAAGATTTAATAATCCTAATAAAGCTCTTAATATTATTAAAGAACATAGAAATTCGATAAAATCAGCATCAGATAAATATGGTGTTTCTGCTCAAATAGTAGCAAGTATAATTTTTCAAGAAAAGACAGCTGGGGCTAGAGGCGATTTAGCTAATGTACTTGGTAAATTAATTAAAAGTGATAAAACTCTTTCATTAGGACTTGGAGAAATTCAAGTTCAAAAAGCAATTGAACTAGAGAATAAGTATTCTCCAGGTATTGGATTAGACGTGAATAACCAACAGCATATTGAATGGATGATTGAATATATTCAAAATCCTGAAGTATCAATAGAATATGTTGCAATGAACGTTGCAGATATGCAAGATTATATAGGAAGAGAATTAACATTGAAAGAAGCTACTACAGGGCATAACGAAGGAAAAGAAAATCTAAAATTATACATGGATAAGCCAGAAAAAATATAAAGATAAGAGAGTTGAAAATAGATCATTAAATTTTCAAAATCAAATACAAGAAGCTTTAGAGGGAAAAGTGAAAGTAGAAAGAGTACCTGATCCATCAGGAAGGACGAATGCTATGGATAGATTTAAGTAGAATAAAAAAATATAATAATTATGAAAAAATATATTTTATCTATTAATTTTATTAGGTTTTTAGTATTGCTAGAGATTTTATTTAGTTATTATTTTTTTTATCATACTGAAGGATTGTTTTTTGAGATGCATCCAGGGAATTTTAGACCTGTTACTGAAATTCAAAGCTCAGGTAATGATGAAGATATAGCAATAGGATTTGTAATGATTGTTTATACTTTATTATTCTTATTATTGCTTTTTAACTGGAATAAAAAAATATTATTTTATCTTATATTATTTTTTTTTGTTAATATTTATTTTAACTATTTTAACGATTCAATCAGGAAGCATAATTTATACTATATTTGAATCAAATAATATTTCTTTATCTTTTTTAGTACTAATACCCTTTTTGTTATTGTTTTTAAGTTATTTTAGAATAAATAATAGTTAATAGTAAATGAAGTGGTTTTTTCAACTAGTGCGAGCATCCTGCTGGTAACTAAGTAAGAAAAAATTAATTTTAAATAAACAAAAGCCAGCTAAATTAGCTGGCTTTTGTTTATTATTACATTATCCGATTAAAACCGATTAAAGAAGATTAATTATATAATTTTACTTGCTATGCAAACAATGAATTTAATAATTTTATCACTAATTCTAATTATAAGTTGTGATAATCAAAATTCTTTAGAAAAATCAGCAAAAGAAATAAAGAAAAATAATTACAATAAAACTAATTTCATTCCTGATATAAGAGTTAACGATATTGAATTATCTAATAGTAGAACTTTTTTTAATGGTTACAAAAATTTAGAAAAATTAGTTATAGAAAATAATAATGATTTACCTTTTGTTAGTTTTGTAAATAATTTAAATACTGAGAAATTTACTGTTTACTTTTTTTATGGATCAACTTATGATGAATTCTATCAATTTAAAATTGAATATTTGAATAATGAAAAATTTTATAATTATTTACAATATGACAATTTTATAACTGAGAGTGGTATTAAATTAGGATTATCTAAGAAAGATTTAATAAAAATAAAAGGAAATAATTACAAAGAAAATAATAATGTAATAAAATACATTATATCTGATTATGAATCTTCTCCTTTTTTACAAAAATATAATTTACCAGCATATTTTTCAGAATACACATTTATTAATGGTAAATTAATTAAAATTTACTTTGGATTCGAATATCCATAATTTTATAGAAAATAAAAATAAAGAGTCTCCCTATCATGAGCATTCTGCTCGTTACTAAGATAAGAAAATATTAATTTTAAATTACAAAAGCCAGCTATATGCTGGCTTTTGTAATTTACTATATTATCCGATAAAAACCGATTAAAGAAGATTAATGGTTTAGTTTTACTTGCAAAATTTCAGATTAAATAAATTATGAAACTTCAAAATAATTATTACTTTGTTAGACAGATATGTCTATTTTTCTTACTTTTTTTTATGTTCTTTTTTTATTTATATTTTTTTTATAGAGATAGCAATATCATTTCACAAAATAACTTTGTTACAACTAAAATAATTGAAAAATTTTGTAGTGGTGGTAAGGGACGATCTAGCATAAAAGTAATCTACAATCAATCGATATATAAAATTAATTATGGACGTAATGAATGTGCAGAATATAATGTAGGAGAAACATTAAACGTTTACTATGATAATAAAAATGACATTTTAATAAACCCAGGATCAGCTAAACACAGTTTATGTATATTGATTGTTGTTTCAATAATTTTATTATTTCTTTTAATCCCTTGGAAAAAAATATTAAGTTGAAATACATAAAATTATTACCAAAAGTTAGTGTAAGCATCCTGCTCGTGACTAAGTAAGAAAATATTAATTTTAAATAAACAAAAGCCAGCTATATGCTGGCTATTGTTTATTATTATATTATCCGATAAAAACCGATTAACGAAGATTAATAACTTAGATTTACCTGCATAATATCTAATATATACAATATAAAAGTTTGACAGAAAGAGAAAAATTTTGATAAAAAATGATAGTATTTGATTTTGTAGCCTATAAAGTATATAAGATGGCAAAGAAAGGAAAGCAATACCAAGGTG
>NZ_FRBH01000020.1 GCF_900142565.1 Chishuiella changwenlii | reverse complement strand
GGATTAATACCAGGCGTATCTTACACAGGTACTTATACCATACCTTATACGGGTAGTAGCGAATCTGATTGTGAATTACAATTACCTGCAGAAACTATTACACAAAATGGGTTAACATTAACCTATCCTGGTGGTCCTGTTTCATCTACAGGGACTATTACCTATACATTATCGGGTACCTATACTGGTGCTGCTTATGGTGCAGCAGTTACTTTTACTACAAGTAGTGGTTGCCAAATATACTTAGGTCCATGTAGCTCGTGTAAACAACTATTAGAATTATTCCCTGGAACACCAGATGGCGTGTACAAAATAGATCCTGACCAAGGACTTACTGCATTTGGAACAATGAATGCACAATGTGATATGACAACAGATGGTGGTGGTTGGACAATGGTATTAAATTACCTACACCGAGCTGGTACTAGTCCTGCAACTACTGTTAGAACGTATTTACCCGTTATAGGAAGTTCTACATTAGGAACAAATGAAGCGGGGAATGCAAGTATTTGGGGGCATGGAAACAGAGCTTTACAAGCCACTTTAAAACCTACTGAATATCGTTTCTACGGAATTACAAGTGGACATAATAGGGTGATGCATTTTAAAACGGCTCATGCAGGTAGTATAACGTATTTTACAACAGGAGTAGGAAATGCAAGTGGTATACAGAATTCGTTTACGCCACTTACTGGGCATACCACTAATTTACCAGCAACAGCAACTAATTTTGATAACGCTGGTGCAAATAACGAATTATCCATTTATCCTTTCTACAGGCCAAATTTTTATTGGAATATTGGTTTGTCGAATGTTTACTGGCATGTAGATGATGGTAATACTACTGATATTACCAGTACACTCCATAGAGTTTGGGTAAGATAATAACTATCAATTTATTTGGGATGCAAAAGCTCTTTTTATTGATAAAGAGCTTTTGCACTTACCTAAGTAAAAACATTATTTAATATTCTTAATTCAATTTAGATAAATTAACAACAAATGTAAAATTAGAAGTTCGAGATTGGAAATTAGTTCTAAGATATAAGATTATAAGGGATAAGGTTTAACATGTTAAATTAAGCTGAGCCTATCGAAGCATCATTAACTTCTCTTTAATTTTTTAACTAAATGAGATCCTGAAACGACATTTCGAATTGGCTAAACATAACAAAGATAACACATTACAATAAAAACAAGATTAACATTAAAAATTATTGTTTAATACCAACACAACCAATTATGAAAAAAATATTATTCTTTTTAATTCTCCATCTCAGCTATTTATCATTTAGCCAGGTGGGTATAGGTACTACAACTCCTAGAGGAGATTTAGATATCAACAATCCTCTTACCAATACTAATGGATTGGTATTGCCAACAAACGCATCTGCTGCAAACATGCAAAACCCACAAGGAGATAATCTTGCACCTGGAACTGTTATGTATGATAGCTCTGCCAATTGTATAAGATATTATGAAAAAAATATAGCTAACGACAGTATACAAAAATGGTCGAATTGTTTGCTTACAGACAGAGAAAATCCTCCATCTATTGATTATATTGCTGTGGATCCTTCTTTTACAGGGAATTATTCACAAAATGTTGCCATGACATCGGCGAATACCTTTAGAGTGGCTGTTACAAATACATCTTTTGCTACTGTTGCATTAAACTTTGCTCGAACAGATTTAATGCTTTCTGGTGTAGAGGGGGTAGAAGCATCTAGTGTATCGCCTACAACAGCTACACTAAGCCCAGGACAAGTACAATTGTTAACCTATACATTAACTGGGACACCTACAAACTGTGGAACATTAACTGGGACTTGGAAAAAACTAAATTTACAATACGCCACAAATGTTTACGTAAGACAAAGTGTTAATTACGTTTGTAACCAAGGTTCTTGGAATAACTCTGTAGCTCCTGAATACAAATTAAATGGTCTAGTACCAGGCGTATCTTACACAGGTACTTATACCATACCTTATACGGGTAGTAGCGAATCTGGTTGTGAATTACAATTACCTGCAGAAACTATTACACAAAATGGGTTAACATTAACCTACACTGGTGGTCCTGTTTCATCTACAGGGACTATTACCTATACATTATCGGGTACCTATACTGGTCCTGCTTATGTTGCAGCAGTTACTTTTACTACAAGTAGTGGTTGCCAAATATACTTAGGTCTATGTAGTTCTTGTAAAGATATACTAACAAAATTACCTGGCACACCAGATGGCGTGTACAAAATAGATCCTGACCAAGGAGGAACAACTTATTCTACAATGAATGCACAATGCGATATGACAACAGATGGTGGTGGATGGACAATGGTCTTAAATTACCTACACCGAACTGGTACTAGTCCTGCAATTTCTGTTAGAACGTATTTACCCGTTATAGGAAGTTCTACATTAGGAACAAATGAAGCGGGGAATGCAAGTATTTGGGGGCATGGAAACAGAGCTTTACAAGCTGCTTTAAAACCTACTGAATATCGTTTCTACGGACTTTCAAGTGGACACAATAGGGTGATGAATTTTAAAACTGCTCATACTGGTAGTATAAATTATTTTACAACAGGAACAGGGTCTGCAAGTGGTATACAAAATTCGTTTACGCCACTTAGTGGGCATACCACTAATTTACCTGCGACAGCAAATACATTTTTAACACAATTTCAAGGTAGTGATAATCTAGAATTATTGAATCCCTCTTTCTATAATAGTAGTATAGGAACTAGTATTCGTTGGTATATAAATACTAATATATGGGAAATGGATGAACAAACATCCTCTAATGTTCGCAGTACACTCCATAGAGTATGGGTAAGGTAATAACAATTGGGATGCAAAAGCTCTTCTTAAATAAAAGAGCTTTTGCACTTACCAAAGTAAAAACATTATTTTAATTCAATTTAGATAAATTAACAACAAATGTAAAATTAGAAGTTCGAGATTGGAAATTAGTTCTAAGATATAAGATTATAAGGGATAAGGTTTAACATGTTAAATTAAACTGAGCCTATCGAAGCATCATTAACTTCTCTTTAATTTTTTAACTAAACGAGATCCTGAAACGACATTTCGAATTGGCTAAACATAACAAAGATAACACATTACAATAAAAACAAGATTAACATTAAAAATTATTGTTTAATACCAACATAACCAACTATGAAAAAAATATTATTCTTTTTAATTCTCCATCTCAGCTATTTATCATTTAGTCAGGTGGGAATTGGTTCTACAACTCCTAGAGGAGCTTTAGATATTAACAGCCCTACAACTTCTGTGTTTGGATTAGTGCTACCTACAAATGATTCGCCGGATAATATGGTGAACCCACAAGGAGGTACGATTGCATTTGGAACTATGATGTACGATAGCACAGACGACTGTATAAAATATTACCAAACAAATGCAGCTAATGGCGGAGGACAAAAATGGACTCCTTGTATATTACAAGCTACAGATGATAATACAGTTAAAATAAATTACATTCCTATTGGTAGATCTTTTACAAGTACTTACAAAGAAGATACCCCAATGACAACTGCTAACACATTTAGAATTGCTGTTAAAAATGAAGGTTATTCCCCTGCAAGTCTTAATTTTTTACCTACAGATTTGGTTATTTCTGGTGTAGAAGGTATTACAGTAGCATCTGTTTCTCCTACAACCACTACTTTAAATGCAGGCGGAACTGTAGAACTTACCTATACTTTATCTGGGACCCCGGCTGATTGTGGTCCATTAACAGGGACATGGAAAAAATTGGATTTAGAATACACCAGAACCATAAATGTTGTTCCAAATCTTATCTACAACTGTGCAGAGGGGTCTTGGAATAACTCTGTCTCTCCTGAATATAGATTAAATGGATTAGTACCAGGAGAATTTTATACAGGTACTTACACTGTTCCTTATACAAATGATGGTGAACCTAGCTGTGATATTCCTGCAGAAACTATTACACGAGATGGGTTAACATTAATCTACCCTGGTGGTCCTGTTTCACCTACAGGGACTATTACCTATACATTATCGGGGACCTATACTGGTACTGCTAATGTTGCAGCGGTTACTTTTACTACAAGTAGCGGTTGCCAAGTATATTTAGGTCCATGTAGCTCGTGTAAACAACTATTAGAATTAGTTCCCGGTACTCCAGATGGGGTTTACAAACTAGATCCTGACCAAGGACTTACTGCATTTGCAACAACGAATGCACAATGCGATATGACAACAGATGGTGGTGGATGGACAATGGTCTTAAATTACCTACATTCAAGTGGTACTAATCCTACAATTACTGTTAGAACTAGTTTACCCATTATAGCAAGCTCTACATTAGCAGCTAATGAAAGTTCGAATGCAAATACTTGGGGGCATGCAAGTAGAGCTTTACAAGCCGCTTTAAAACCTACTGAATATCGTTTCTACGGAATTACAAGTGCACATAATAGGGTGATGCATTTTAAAACGGCTCATGCAGGTAGTATAACTTTTTTTACTACAGGAGTAGGAAATGCAAATGGTATACAAAATTCGTTTACGCCACTTAGTGGGCATACCACTAATTTACCAGCAGCTGCAAATGAATTTTTTAATGGTGGTGTTAATAACGAATTAACATTTTTCCCTTTTTATAATAGTTTAGTATCATGGTGTTTAAATAATAATAGATGGGAAATGGATGATAATGTTAATGTTAATAATAATCGCCATACACTCCATAGGGTTTGGGTAAGGTAATAAATTTCATATAGTATTAATAAAAATTGTTTAAGGTAAAATAGCCAGAAGATTATTCTTCTGGCTATTTTTTTATTGTAATATAGATTTGAGATTCTAGATACGAGATATTAGATTTTTGGTATTTTGATGTATAAAGTAAAACGTATAAGGTGGAATAGATTTGAGAAATGTGTTAAAGTGTTTAAGGGGAAGGGTAAACGCTGAATGCTTAAAGTTTAAAGATGTAAGGTTAAAAATCATAATTTAATTTCTGTCTTTTCGAGTCGTTTTTCGAAATGAAGATGAAGAAAAATTGTATCGAGAAATTAGACAAAAATACCAATCTCGAACTTCCAATTTCAAATTCATCACTTTTCAATTCTCATTTTTCAATTTTAAATTTTCAATTATTCTCAAAACTTTTTACTTAATCACCTGTGGATAATCAAAAGTATTTTTAGGATCATATTTTAGTTTAAGCTCTTGTAGACGTTTCAAATTATTACCGTAATAAGAATTATTTGCATTTGGGAAATTAATATCTGGATAATTTCTATATTGTTTTGTATTTCCTAAATCTCTTAACAAACGTTGAATTTCTTCGAAAGTAGTTACTAGGGCTTTTTCTTGTTCTGGTTTATCCCAATAAGATTGTAATTCACTTAAATAATTAACATCCCGATGAGGATAAGCAGTTGCTGAAGATTTAATTTCATTAATTTTTCCGCCCAATGTATTTACCTGATAAATAATTCCTTTTACAGAAGTTACTTTCCTATAAATTTCAGACAAACCTTTTTCGATATCACTTATCGATTGATATAATCCCGCAGAAGCATTCTTAAAATAAATTGGCTCTTTTACACCATAATAACTTTTGAGAGCTGTTGCTAAACTTCGATTTGGCATTTTTTTATAATTCGTAGCCAATGCGATTAATTGCGAAAATTGCTTTTCAAAATCGGACTGACTTTCATTGAAATTGGTAAATAAAATCGTTAGAAATTTACCATTTAATACAAATGCAGAAAAAGCTTCTTGAGGTAATTTTTCGGTCGATTGAAACCATAATTTTATCAGTTGTATAAATTTACTTTCAGTTAAATTAGAAAATTTTAAACGATACGAACTAAAAGATGTCGGTGCCTTATAGGTTTTAAAATGCATTTCTGTAATTACACCAAAATTCCCATTACCTCCACCCTTGCATGCCCAAAGTAAATCTTTATCTTGATCAGAATCTATAACATTTCCTTTATAGTCTATCATTTTAACACGTAATAGACTATCACAAGTTAAACCGTATTTTCTACTAAAAAAGCCATAACCTCCACCCAAAGCTAATCCACTAATACCAACTGTTCCACATGAACCTGTTGGTATAATTCGTTTTTTTGGTAAAATATTATCATAAACATCTTGCAATAAACAAGCTGGTTGTAATTTTACTAGCTCGTTATTTAACCAAGTAATGTTTTTCATTAACCCAAGATGAATTAACATTCCATTGTCTATGTTAGAGAATCCCTCAAAACTATGACCTCCACTTCTTATCGCAATTTTCAGATTTTTATCATTCGCCATTAAAATTGCTTTTTGCACAGCTTTATCTGTTTTACAAATCGCTATGTACTTAGGATATTTTTCTATTCGTTTATTAAACGATTTTCTATATTGATTGTAAGTAGAATCATTTTTAGTTAATAATAAAAAGTCATCTTCTAATAAATTATCTAATTTATAAAAAGACATAAAAAAAATTCCTAAACTACCTGCTCCAAGTAATTTTAGGAATTCTCTTTTTGTATATTTATTTTGCATCATAACTAATTTTTGAGTTAGCTAAAGATACAAATTATTTAATAGTTTTTCCTTTTAACCAGCTTTGACATTTTGAATAGCTTTCCCTGTCTTCTTATTAAACAATAATTTCTTTAATTGATTTGAAAGTGGTTTTTCTAAATAATTATAACTAAACAAACCAAATGAAAAGAAGAATATAACTAATAAAAATAGGAATAGGTACGATTCTTTACCAAAATAGTTGTTGTACATTATAATACAGCCTGCTCCTATATGATAATGTATTAAATAAACAGAATAAGATGTTACTCCTAATTTTCCGATAAATGGATTTGTGAGATAAATAAGCAAATGCGATTTGTAAACAAATACCAAATACGTAATAACTGTAATAATTGTTAGGACAGTAAAAATTGGATCAAATTTCTGTAACCCTACTTGTGCTAACGCGGATAAAACAATATAAACTATGTATTTTTTATGCGAAGGAGTTTTATACAATTTATAAAGAAAAACACCTATTAAAAACCACAGACATTCACTAAAAAATCCTAAACATTTTGCAATAGCTATCATCAAGTGAATTGTATCTTCTGAGATGTAGCTTTTAAGATAAGAATGAACAGCACTACTTTTTAAAATATTAAAAATGAGTATTCCTATTATACAAATAACCGTAAAATTTCGGATGTATTTTTCTTTATTATTAAAGAATAAAAATCCAATAATAACATAAAAGCAAACTTCTACCCATAAACTCCAATAAGCATTATCTATGTAGTAAAACTTAATCTCACCTACAAATAGATCGAAAACATGAGGATCAATAAATGTATTAGCAATTAAAAGATTGGGGAAATATTTAGAGCTCCCATAACCTTCTCCTGAATAAATAAATGTAAAAAAACAAAAAGTTAAACAAGAACAAATAAACATAGCAGGAGCTAAACGCAAATAACGCTTCTTTAAAAATTCTAGATAATTGTTCGTATTCTCTAAAGAGTATAAAATTACAAATCCGGAAATCACGAAAAAGAATGGGACTCCAAAAAAGCTGTATCGAATAAAATACTCTAAAAAAACATTTCCTTTTACATTGTATTGAGCCAAGAAATGTCCTATCATAACAAATAAAATAGCGAACATTCGTAAGCCATCTAAAATAGCAATTCTTTTCATATTAGGTTTAGAGGGTTGATTATGTTACATTGAAATTATTTATACTAATTATTTTATTCTAGAATTTTCGATTATCATCTTGTTTCAACTACAATCTGTCATATTTGTTACATTGAGCCAATTCGAAATGTCGTTTCATGATCTCATTTTGTTAAAAATTAAAGAGAAGTTAATGATGCTTCGATAGGCTCAGTTTAATTTAACATGCTAAACCTTATCCCTTATAATCTTATCTCTTACAACTAATATCTAATCTCGAACTTCTAATTTCTGTCTAGTCGCTTCGACAGGCTCAGTATGACACGTTGAATTAATTAAAATTATGTTTCATAAAAAAGTTTAAACAACTCCTCTATTTAATATTATTTTCTTTTAACCAATTTCTATACTTTTCAGCATTTTTCATGTGTTCATTATAATCATTTGTATAGACATGATAACCTGGTTTAGCAGGATTTGCAACAAAGAAAATAAAATCGTGATTTGCCGGACTAAGAACTGCATCTATAGCTCCTAAATTTGGCAAACAAATTGGCGCTGGTGGTAATCCTTTATTACGGTAAGTATTATAAGCATTAGAAGACCATGTCCATTTCTTGTATACACGTTGTATTTTCTGATTCCAACCATTTTCCATTTTATAAGCATAAATTGATGTAGGATCTGCTTCTAAACGCATATCTTTAGCTAAACGGTTCATATAAGCACGCGCTACTTTTTGTTGTTCTTCCATGTTATCTGAAGACTCCAATTGTACAATAGAAGCTAATGTAACAACTTGTAGTGGTGTCATGTTTAATGCTTTTGCTTTAGCTAAACGTTCAGCATTCCAAACCTTATTATGTTGAGCAACCATTTTCTCAACAAATTTTTCTGGCGTTAATCCCCAGTAAACAAAATAAGTTTCTGGAATAAAATATTGTTTAACCGTTTCGTCATTTAACGTAGAATCGTTTTTCTCTTTTACAAAATCGCGAATAGCAGTTAAAACTTCTATGGAATCTGCATCTATTTGTTTTGAAACAGATCCTGCTAAATGATAAATTGTTGGCTCATTTTTTATACGAAGTTTTACTTCTTCTTGTTCGCCGTCTTGTAAACGATCTATAATATCTCGGTTAGAATCAGCTTTAGATATTTTATATTTTCCAGATTTTATAGTAGCTGGATAGTCTGCTTCTTCAGCATATTTTTTAAATAATTTTTCGTCTTTTAGAAAAGGTTTCAAAGAATCTAAAACTTCTTCGAACTTAGCTCCTCTTGTAATATAAATATAACCATCTTTTGTTGTATTCCCTTTAAATCCATCAATAAATGAACATCCTATAAATAAGAACGAACTGATTAATACAATTATTAAATTAAATTTTCTCATGGTTTTTAATTAAATTTCTATTTCACCTTCAAAGACTTTTTCTGCTGGCCCATTTAGCCACACATTAACAAAGTTATGATTATTTTCTTCAAAATTTACAGATAAATCTCCACCGATAGCTTTTACCTGAATATTATTGGTATCTACTTTCTTTTTTACAAAAGCAGAAATTGCAGCAGCCGTAATCCCTGTTCCACATGCCAATGTTTCGTCTTCTACACCGCGTTCATAAGTTCTTATCAATAAACTGTTGTCTTCCATTACTTGTACAAAATTCACATTAGAACCTTGTTCAAAATAGGGAGCACCATTTCTAATATTTCTACCTATTTCTACAACATTTAAGCTCGTAAGATTATCTACAAACTCTACATGATGTGGAGACCCCGTATTCATAAATAAATAATGATCATGATCTTCAACCTCATTTATATCAATCATCTGTAAACGTATAATTTTGTCATCTACAACGCCGTGATGTAAACCATCTATCGCATTAAATGTCATTCTGTCAGATGCTGCATCTAAATCTTTTGCAAAACGAATAATACAGCGTCCACCATTTCCGCACATTGTGCTTTCGTTTCCATCAGAATTAAAATAAATCATTCTAAAATCGTGCTCTTCATCATTTTGTAACAAAATTAATCCATCTGCTCCAATTCCAAAATGTCTATCACAAAGCCTCTTGATTAGTGCTGTTGAGATCGGGAAACTATTCTCACGATCATCTATCATTACAAAATCATTTCCTGCTCCTTGATATTTATAAAACTTTAATTTCAACTTCTATATTTTTACACAAAAATAATTACTTTTTTGACGCGCCTAACCAATCTAATAAAAAATTTATAATTGAGTGTTAAGATGCGTTAAACAAGTTTGAAATGTTAAAATTTTGGTCTTAAATTTGATTTGTTAAAAATAAGACTTAAAACTTTATATATAAAATGAAAAAATATACTGGTTATTTATTAGTTGGATTAGTTAGTTCTATGACAACTTTAGGAGGATTTTATTTGATGAGTGATCATGCAAATGTTCCATTTATAACAAATGCTAACAATCAGAAAAACGGAGATTTTGAATTTGTAGATTACAAAGGAAATTATGGTTATGATGCCCCAAATTTTGTTGAAGCTTCAAGTAAAGCTATACATACGGTTGTAAGTATTAAAAACTATTCTTCTCAAAGACAAAGACAAAATCAGCAATTTTTTGATCCGTTAGATTTCTTTTTTGGTCAACCAGATCAACAACAACGTAGACCACAACAGCAACAAGAGCAAGATCAGCCTTCGGGAATGGGATCTGGTGTAATTATTTCTCAGGATGGATACATTGTTACCAATAACCACGTAATTGACGGAGCTTCTAAGATTGAAGTTACTTTAAATAATCAAAAAAGTTATACAGCTGTATTGGTTGGTACTGATCCAAGTACTGATATTGCTTTATTAAAAATTACTGAAAAAGGTTTACCATTTACAAAATTTGTAAACTCGGACGGAATAAATGTTGGAGATTGGGTACTTGCAGTTGGTAATCCGTTCGGGTTAACTTCTACTGTTACTGCTGGTATTGTATCTGCAAAAGGAAGAAGTATTAATATTTTGGGTAAAAACTCAGAATCACCAATTGAGTCATTTATCCAAACAGATGCGGCTATTAATCCAGGAAACTCTGGTGGTGCATTGGTTAATGCTAACGGAGATTTAATTGGTATTAATACCGCTATTTCTTCTCCTACAGGAGCATATTCTGGTTATGGTTTTGCTGTACCAGCGAATTTAGTAAAAAAAGTAGTAGAAGACATAAAAGCATACGGAATTGTACAACGTGGATACTTAGGTGTTAAAGGATTTGATTTATCTAATGAAGATGCTGTAAAACAATATAACAAACAGTTTAAGAAAAATATCAAAACAGATAATGGTGTTATGGTAACAGAACTTGTTTCTAAAGGTTCTGCAATTGATTCTGGTATTGAAGAAGGTGACATCATTAAAGAAGTAGATGGAAAACCAATTACATCTTTCTCTAGTTTATCTTTTATTATTGGTAGTAAAAGACCTGGTGATAAAGTAGATATTAAAGTGCAAAGAGGTAATACTAGCAAATCTTATACGATTACTTTAAAAGATGCGAAAGGTAGTACGAAAGTAAGAAGTAAAGCTGACCTTACTCCTTCAGAAATTTTAGGAGCAGAATTTGATCCTTTAACTGAACGTCAGAAAGATAGTTTCGGAATTAACTATGGTGTTATGGTGAAACATTTAGAAGGTTCTGGAAAATTGGCTGCTGCTGGTGTACAAGATGAATTTATTATTCTTACAATTAATGACAAAGAGGTAAGCTCTCAAGCAGATATTGAGAAATTACTAAAAAATCATAAAGGTCGTGTATCAATCAAATTTGCTGATTATTACGGTCGTATTTATACAAAAGGGTTTACGATGGATTAATTTTGAGTCGATTAAACTCTGTTTTAAACCTTTTATAAATAGCTATAACTTTATTGTTGTAGCTATTTATTTTTTGCGTTGTTTTCAAATTAGAAGTTCGTTGTTAGGTTGTTAGGTTGTTAGGTTGTTAGGTTGTTAGGTTGTTAGGTTGTTAGGTGTAAATTTAAGTTTCATTACTTTTCAATCAAAACTCATAGCTTTTTATTTTTCAATTTTCGATTTTCAATTTTTAATCATACTCATAACTTTTAGCTTCCAATTTTCGCTTTTTTATAAAAAGTATAAAATTACTATCACCTATAATACCTAACTGAATATTAAGTAAAAAAATAGACTATAATCAATTAACAGTTAACCATTTGCTGTTTTTTTTGTAAAAAAAATAGTTATACATTTACTTCATTCTTAACTCTAACTACTAACTATGAAAAAAAAATTATCCTTTTTTCTCCTTTATCTCGCGTATATATCATTCGCACAAGTCGGAATCGGTAATTCAACACCAAGAGGTGCATTAGATATTAATCGACCTACAACCAACACCTATGGATTAGTATTACCTACAAATTCTTCTGTAACAAATATTGTTAATCCTCGTGGTGGAGCAATAGCTCCTGCTACAACTATCTATGAAAGCTCAAACGATTGTATAAGACATTACAGACAATCTGCATGGTCTAATTGTTTACTAACAGAAAACGGTAGTCTATTTAACATTAGCAAGGTAGAACA
>NZ_FRBH01000018.1 GCF_900142565.1 Chishuiella changwenlii | reverse complement strand
TTTCCTATAGCTCCATTATTCAAGGATTGACTAATTTCGTATCGGCTTTATTTCTTCTGTCTATATTTTAAATTTCAAATGAACTTCTCGTTTCAATTACTTACTTCGTTTCTCTGTTTCTGTAAGCGGTTGCAAAGGTAATTAATATTTTTAAACCACAAAATATTTTTTAAAATATTTTAAAACTTTTTTCCTTTTATTAATCTCAGTCATTATAACCTCAACCATCAAAAAAAGCCCGTTAAAACTAACATTACTGCTTTACTATTTCAATTCCTACAATACTACTCTTGTTTCGTATTGGGAGTGCAAATATACAACCCAATATTCCTCTTTTCCAAATCAACTTTACAATTAATTTACAATTTTAACCTAACTAACTGAATAACCGTAGAATATTTTTTAAACTTTTTTAAAAATAGAGGCGAGATGGGAGATTTAAGATATGAGAGAGAAGAAAAAAGGAAGAAAAGAAAGAGAATATAAAGTGTTTTTAATATTAAAGCTAGATGCGAGATTGGAGATTTAAGATGGAAAAATAGGTAATGATGCTTGATAAGATTAGCAAAAGAAAACTTACTCCTTATAAACTTACATCTTAAAAACTAAATTCTAGTTTCTAGTTTCCAACTTCTAAGCTCGAGATAAAAGGACATGATTATTTTGTGATGACAACTTCCCCAAAAAGTTGGCTTCGCAAAATACTTTGAGGTTATCGACTCGGGAAGTGAGCAACACATAGTGTTGCGTGGTATTCAATAATAAAAAATGTCTGTTTCGTTATTATTGAAACAGACATTTATATTAATCTTTAAGCCCGTTGAATATATATTGTAATAACGGATTTATTTCAGGGTTTTCGAGATGTTTCTTGAAAACCTTTGTGTAATATTTTGGTTTGTTAATCATTTTTCTTTCTACTAACTCATCAATCGTATCAACATATTCTACGGATGTTTTTCCAATTAATAGATTATCTAATGATCTTCCTTGATCTATATAATTTAAAATAGTTTTTAATCCTTTTAGATAAAGCGCATCTTTTGTAAAACCTCCTCCACGATAAACACGAGTAGTTAAATAGAAAGCATCTTCTGGTTGCATTTTATATTCTTCCATTAAAATCATGAAAGTTTCGTTGAACGATTTTCCATTCGTTAATAAATGAACTGCAATTACACGTAGACCAAGTTCTCTTAATCTACTATGATTAATAGAGTCTGTGTAATATTCACTTAAGATTGCTAAACCTTCTTGCGTTAAGGTATTTACTGGCAAACCAATGCTGAATATTTTTAATGGTTGATCTAAAGCATTCATTGTTGTTACCATATGAACACCTATTTCATGTTCTATTAAACCATTTGTAAAACGTTTATCGAATTTAACTCCACGTTTTATAACAACTTTTTTCTTACTATTAATTACTAAAGCTTTTGAAGCGATATCGTCAGAAATTTCAATATCGAATTTAAAACCGTAATCATTGGTTGCGTTTTTAAATAGATTTACAACTTCTTCTTGTGTATAATCACCTTCTTTTTCTATTCGAAATTCGGGACAGTATAAGATGAAGTTTGCATTTTCTATATCTTTCTTTGTTGGCTCTCCAAAATAACGTAGCGAATTATATAGGAATTTATTGGTTCCTAGATTAGCTAATAAATCTACTTTATCGAAATAAGAGTTTATTGTATCAACATACATGTTTTGAATGCTGATATCGTTTATTTTCTCTACTTTGATATTTGATAACTTTCTTTTAAACTCGAAAGGATCTATATTTAAAGGGCTGTATTTAAATTGTGGCTCGTATGTGTATTTGGAAGCTAAGAATTTCTTTTTCTCGAATTCTAAATTAATCGGATTAATTACACTTAACAACTCAAAATTCTGAACTAATTGGTACAATTGTTTATCAATCTTTACCAAATCAGATTCTAATTCGTTGTGTAAGATATTTACTTGCTTAGAACCTACTTTATATGTTGTTTCATTTTTTAGAAACTTAAAAGCATGACTAAGAATAGCAGATTTAAATCCTTCTTTTATTTGATTGATAATTTCTGGAAATGATTCTCCTGTTAATTCGTCGCAAAATATTTTTGAAACTTCTGTCGCTAAAACTAATGTATTCTTAAAACGTGTTGTAACAAATTCTAATAAATATCCTCTTCCATAGAAAACATCGTTAATAGCAGAATAGTTATGAATATTTTCTAATTCTATTTGCGCTAACTCGTCTCTCCAAGATTCTACATATTTTCCGTAGCGTTCATTATCTAAACGTTCTGAACCGATGTTGAAAACTGGAACGGGACGATCCCATCTTTTCCAATTGTAAGAATGTATATCGTAAACTAAACATGACTTGAATTTAGTTTCTAGTTTTTTTACCAGAGCCTCTAAAACTTCATAAAACGCATGATGTTTTGCAATACTTTTTTGTTTTTGAGAAACAGAAAGTGGTTCTTTCCAAACTTCTTTTCCCCATGCTTCTTCGTAAACAGCAGTTTCTGGTCCACGATTTAAGTCATATTCGAAACGAGAATCACATCCTTGTATTAATATAGGAAATGTTTCTACAAATTCTGCTGTATGTGGATCTTCTTCGTACCAGCGCTCATAGTTACTTAATAAGCATTTTTCACGAACGTCATCTCGCATTTTTCCACCATCGTGTATTGCTGCACATATATATGGTGTATACTCGTCAATTTTTATTTTAAATGACTCATCTTCAGCGTAAGCTTCAAATACGACTTCGTTTTCAATGTTATCAAGGATTTGCTGGATACTTAGGGATTTCATTTTTTAAATTCTTTATATTTATCTAACAACATGTCTACAATTTGCTTTTGTATCTCTTGGTTGTTATTTACTTTATTATGTGGTACAATCCCTCCTGGGCTAACCACATTTAGTTCCACCATTTTATAATTAATCAAATCAATACCACAAAAATAGATTCCGTCGTCAATTAGTTGTTTTCCAATTTTACGACATAATTCTAATTCATAATCATCAAGCTCGTGGCTGATAGCAGAACCTCCTGCAGAAATATTAGAACGGTGATCTCCTTCGGCTGGAATTCTCATAATGGCACCAATAGGCTCTCCGTTAACAACGATTGCACGAACGTCTCCTTTTTCTGCACCTTCTATGTAATTTTGGCAAATAATAGGTTGTGGATATCCGGTATGATTGATATAAAAATCGCAGATAGCTGAAAGGTTTCCGACGTTATTGCTTTCAAAAAGAACAACACCTTTTCCTCCCATACCATCTAATGGTTTAATGATAAATTTATCAAATTTATTTTCTTCTACAAAGGATTTTATTAAATCTATGTCTTTTGTAATTAATGTTTGAGGCACAATTGTCTCTTTTCCATCGTCAAAAGACGCTGCATAGATTTTAT
Source organism: Chishuiella changwenlii (assembly GCF_900142565.1). Classification (GTDB taxonomy): domain Bacteria; phylum Bacteroidota; class Bacteroidia; order Flavobacteriales; family Weeksellaceae; genus Empedobacter; species Empedobacter changwenlii. The sequence continues at coordinate 14,584 of NZ_FRBH01000018.1, read as the reverse complement.
TATTTGCTTTACGTAATCCAGAAATTTTGTTAACAAAGAATACTTTGTCCTCAATTAATTCTAGCATATTTAACAAAAGAGTGTCCACAGGTGGATCTGCTCTCATGAAAACCATATCAAATTCGGTAAAATCTCTTAGAGAAGTTTCGAATTGCATGGTGTTATAAAATTCTACAGCATCTGTAGTCTCTTGTGAGATTAACTTTTTTACTTTACCTACGACTTTACCTTTGGCAATCGAGATATCATGTTTTGTTAAATAAGATACTTCAAATCCACGGCTAACACATTCTTTTATAATACGTAGAGTGGAATCTTTACTTGGTTCTACCTTGTCCCAAGCGTACATTACGAAGCATATTTTCATATAATTATAAGGGGTATTAAAATCATTGCAATATTAATTAAAAGTTTAATACAAAAATGAGTGATTTATAATTTAACAATAATTTTTTTTTGGAAGTATAATTATTTGATAATTAAGAGGTAAAAAACAAAAGGTGATTGCGTTTTTACATTCAATCACCTTTTAGTTTGTAAACTAATAAACTATTTATTTCTTAAAATATCGATTGTGGTCTGCACTTTTGGATCATCTGCTTTTACACTGTAGTAATCTGCAATTTTTCCTTTTTTATCCAGTACCAAATATCGAGGTATCCAGTTTAAATCAATATTCGTACCAAACTCCCCTTTCCAATTATTTCCTAAGAAAAAATGTTCACCTTCTATTTTATATTTCTCAATTCCGTTTTTCCAAGCTTCTTCTGTTTTGTCCATTGAAAGGTAGAAAAAGACTACATCTGGATTATTTTGATGCAAATTTTTAAGTGCAGGCATATTCGTAATACAATCTCCACACCAAGTCGCCCATATATCTAATACTATAATTTTTCCTTTATACTTAGAAAGAGCTTTCTCTATTGTTAAAGAATTTCCTTTACTATCTACTACTTTATCTTGTAATGCTTTTGTAGGAAATTCTGTTTTCATTACTTCTGGAGCCTTTTGTGCAAAAGAGTTTAATCCAATAAATAATATTAAAACGCTAATTATTTTTTTCATGAAAATGATTTAATTATTTATAAAAATTCAAAATCTATACCAATTTAGTAGATTTTAGAAAAACGAATTTATGAATTATTTCTTTTCCAACAAAAAGATGTAATTTTGCGCTATGCAAAAATATCTAATTATTGGGCTAGGAAACATTGGAGCTCAGTATGAAAATACACGACATAACATTGGTTTTAAAGTAGTAGAAGAGTTAGTGAAAAAAGTTGATGCAAAATTTTCTCCATCTAATTTTGGTGAAGTTGCTCAATTTAAATATAAGGCAAGACCTGTAACAGTTCTTAAACCAAATACGTATATGAATTTGAGTGGTGATGCTGTACGTTTTTGGATGAAAAAAGAAAACATTGCTTTAGAGAATATTTTTGTTATTACAGATGATCTTAATTTACCATTCGGAACAATTAGAATGAGAGGAAAGGGAAGTGATGGAGGACATAATGGACTAAAAGATATTCAGAATAAAGTAGGAGGACAAAATTATGCTCGCTTACGTTTTGGTGTTGGAAATGAGTTTTCTGAAGGAAAACAAATAGACTACGTTTTAGGAGAATGGTCTGCAGAAGAAAACGAAAAAATGAGTGAACGTCTTAATATTTGTGCAGATGCAGCATTATCCTTTATTTTTCAGGGTTTAACAAATACTATGAATACATATAATGGAAAATAGATTATTGAAATTTTTTGCTTTTATTTTAGTTTGTACATTTTATTCTTGTGCAAACCAATCTGCACATTCAACAGAAAGAAATGCTAAAAAACAAGAGATACTTTCTTCTTTAGAAAATGTTTCTGAAGTTAATTTTAAAAATAAAAAGAACGTTTTGTTAGATGTTCGTACACCAGAAGAGTATGCAGAAGGACATATTGAAGGTGCAATAAATATTGATGTAAAAAGTGCTGATTTTGAAGAGAAAATAGCTCAACTAGATTCGAAAAAGAATTATTATATCTATTGTAAGTCTGGTGGCAGAGCAAGATTAGCTACAGAAAAAATGCAACAAAAAGGTTTTAAAAAAGCACATAATTTTAGTGACGGAATGTCTACTTACAAAGGAACTGTTGTAAAGTAATGGAAGGATTACGTCCAGAAATATTAAAAGAGATTGTGACAACCAAAATGCCTTTTGGTAAATATGAAGGTCGTATTTTATGTGATCTACCTATTTCTTATCTTGAATGGTTTGTAGGAAAAGGTGGTTTCCCGAAAGGAAAATTAGGAATTTTACTTTCTACTGTTTATGAAATTAAAATAAACGGGTTAGAGGAAATTATTTTCGAATTGAAAAAACAATTTCAATAAAAAAATCTATCCCATAAAGTCAAGAACTTTATGGGATAGATTTATAGATTATCTTATTTGGATATAATTATCATAAGATGACTTTAGTATTAATGTAGCCATAACTTTAGAATAGGCCAACCAATGCATAATAAAGCTGCAATAAAAATAAATCCGAAAATACCTCCTAAACGCCAAAAGTCTTTGGATTTTACGTATCCCGATCCATAAATAATAACTCCAGGACCTGTTGCATATGGTGTTTGACATCCCATAATACCAATTGATAGTACAAGTAATATTGAAAGCTCGTCCATTGGAACACCTGGAACACTTTTACCTATTGCTAATATTACAGGTAGTAATGTTGCTGTATGTGCTGATAAACTAGCAAATAAATAATGTGCAAAATAGAAAAGTAATACTAGGATTGCAATTGTTAAATTTGGTGAAAAACCATCCATATGTGTACTCATCATAGTTGAGAACCATCCAATGAATCCTGATCTAGTAAGACCATTTGCCATTATTACTAAAGTTGCAAGGTTAACAAATGTATTCCATGCTGTACTATATTTTGTAATATCATTCCACTTTACAATCTGTGTTATTATCATTAAAGATACTGCTAACAAACATACAGATGTTGGGCTTATTTCGTCTTCAAAAAACATCCAAAGAACCAAACTAATAAGTACTAATACAATTAATGTAATTTCTTTACTTGTTATTTTCCCAATGGTTTTTAATTCTTCCTTTGCCCAATCAGCAACTTCTTTACTATGTGTAATTTCTGGTTTATATAATACATAAGATAACCAAGGTGCTAAAACGATAAGAATAATACCAACAGGTAAAAATGCTAAAAACCAAGTTAACCAACTAATATTAAATCCGGAAGATTTATGTACTAATTCGACTGCTAAAATATTAGGAGCAGATCCTGTTACAAACATCGAAGAGCTTATACTTGTTCCTATCACCATCATCCACATTAAATATCCTCCAATTTTTCTTGAAGATGGATCATTTGCAAAAGAATTATACAAGGGTGGTAAATTTCTTATAATTGGAAATACAGTTCCTCCAGTTCTTGCAGTATTAGAAGGAGTAAATGGTGCTAATAGCACATCTATTATCACAATTGCGTATCCAAGTGTTAAGGTGTGTCTTCCCATAAATTTAACCATGATTAAGGCAATTCTTCTTCCGAGTCCAGTTATATCGTAACTTAGTGCAAAGATAAAGGCTCCAAATACTAGCCAAACGGTGGAACTTGAGAAACCTTCAAGTCCCCATTTTAAAGATTCTTTTCTTGCATTAAAATCTGGATTCATTAATTCTTCAGCTGAAAATAAAAAATATTTACTTCCTATCACACAAATTGTAACAGCTATAAAACTAATTGCTGTTGCTGGTATAGGTTCTAATATCATTCCTATAACCATTGCTATAAAAACAGCAAAAAAATGCCAAGCTTGTGGTGGCATCCCCTTTGGGGCGGGTATAAATAAAAGAATAATCATTACTATTACTGGAGCTAATAGCTTCAGTAGACTAGGCTTTTCGGTAGTAGTCATAATATTTTAATAGGTTAGGTTTAAATAATTGGCAAAATATAGAAATTATATTTCAGATATATACAATTTTAAGTATTTAAAATCAGATATTTAAACTTTAATTGCAAATAAGTAATTATAAACGGATTGAATAAATTAATTTGATTTAATTTGTCATAAAAGTTTATATGAAAAAACTCAACCTTACCTTTTTTATACTACTAAGTTTTTATGTAAATGCCCAACAAGATGCTGTAAATTATAACATGTGGTATCAGTATTTATTAAATGCAAAAGTATCCGATAAAATGACACTAACTACTCTTGCTCAATATAGATCCTTTGATTTATTATTGGATTCGAGATTATTTGTTGCCGTTGGTTATTTAGATTATTCTATAAGTAATAAAGTAACCGTTGGAGCTGGAGGAATGTTTCTAAACCTAGAGTCGTATGGGAGAAATGGAGAAAAAAGAGAACGTACTGAAAGAAGAGCATTACAACAAATCAATCTTAATGATAGGATAGGAAGAACTAAACTTACACATCGATTTAGGATAGAAGAAAGGTTTTTAAATAATCCAAACACATTTGTTGTTCGTTTACGTTACTTAACATCATTTAAAATTCCATTGAATAAATCTGATCAGCAACAAGTTAATTATGCTATTGTAAAAAATGAGATTAGAATGGCTGCAAGAAGAGAAAGACCTTTCGATTCTAATCGTATAACTGTAGGACTTGGATATAATGTATCTAAAAATTCTGCTGTAGAAGTAGCTTTAATTAGTCAACTATCAGAATTTAGAACAAGTAATTATTTACATCTAGGATTTAGAAATTCTTTTGATTGGAGAAAGAAGAAAGTAGAATAAAATATTTTTAAATTTTATAGAATAAGTGTGGATAATTTAATCCACACTTATTTGGTAAATTCTAGATTCTTCTTCCCAAGGATGATGTCCTTGTCCTATATATTGAAAACCGAATTTTTCGTAGTATGCTGTAAAGTCTGTACAAAGGTTAAGATATTTAAAACCAAACTTCTTTGTGTCTTCTTTTGCTTTTTTTATTAAAAGGTTCGCATAATTGTTTCCTCTTTCATTTTCTTTAATGAAAAGAGCACATAACCATGGGTATAAATCCATTCTACTAATAAAATCATTTGTTATTAATCCAGCACAACCTATTATTTCGTTTTCTTTTTCTAACAAGTACCATTGTGGTAAAGGTTGCTCAGCATTAATAGAGTGATTAATACAGTCTTCATATATAATAGGAGGAACTTCATTCCAACTTTCTTGGATAAATTGAATTCCTCTCTCTAAATATTCTTTATTTTCTCTTAATGAAATAATTTTAATCATTGTTTAGGTATTTGTTGTCCATTCATAAAAATTTGCATCATCTCGTAGCTGAAAACCAGCACCAGGATACAAACTATTTCCAATATCATTTGTAACACTTGTTTCTAATAACATGGCACAAGCATCTGTATTTCTACATAGATCTTTAGCAGAATCAATCAGTTTCTTTGAAAATCCTTGTCCTCTAAATTCTGAGTAAACAAATAAATCATTCAGAATCCAAAACCGTTTTAAACGAGTTGAAGAAAATGAAGGATAAAGTTGTACAAAACCAACAGCATTATTATCACTATTGTAAGCTATAAATATAACTGATTCTTGATTTGATATCCTTGCTTCTAAAAACTCTTCGGCAGATTTTATATCCGAAACTTTATTATAAAACTGTCTGTAAGCATCAAACAATGGAGCTAAAGTTTTAAGTTCTTTTATTGTGGCTTGTTTTATCATGAATTAAATTTAATAGGATATTTTACATGGTTATGCTCATCAAAAAGAAAAAGATTACCTTCTTCAAAAGCCATTCTCCAAGATACAGATTTTATATTTTCAATTACTCTAAAAAAATTCTGTTCTTTTATATCAATACAAACTAAATTAGTATTAGGTAATGATGTAGAATTCCATTCTTGTAAAAAAATTTTAGAATCGTATTTATAAAACCAATCTCCAAAAATATGTCCAGTGAGTTCAGGGAAAATTGGATCTGATTTTAAATAAAAATACATCGGTCCGAATCTTATTTCACCAGCAATTTCACATTCAATCTTAATATTTCGATCTTCTAAAAAAAATTCCCATGCCATACAACTAATGAATTATAATGATCTATAAACATTACTTCCATCCAAATATTCCCAAACTTTGGGTGGAAGCATTGGTTTTATATTTTTATTTTCTTTAATAGCTGATCTAATAAAAGTTGAAGAAATTTCCATTAATGGAGCTTCAACAATTGTTACATTGTTAAACTCTTCTTTAGGTAAGTATCCAGGTCTAGGATATACATAAAAGTTATAATCTCTTAAAAGTATATCTGCATTTTTCCATTTCGATATTCCTTCCAAATTATCAGAACCCATAATTAATGCGAACTCATAATCAGCATATTTCTCTTTTAAATGAATTAACGTATCAATAGTGTAAGATGGTTTTGGCAAAGAAAATTCTATATTAGAAACTCTTAAATTAGGATAATCATTAATTGCCAACTCAACCATTTCTAAACGATCATATTCATTAGCTAACGAACTTTTTTTCTTTAACGGATTTTGAGGAGAAACCACAAACCATACTTGATCTAAATCCGTAAATTGTTGAAAATGATTAGCAATTATTAAGTGACCAACGTGAATAGGATTAAAAGATCCAAAATATAAACCAATTTTCATAAATCGATATTAAAGTTGTAAGTATTGAGTAATAATTATTTAAGTATATAGCTTAAAACTTAATTAATTCTTTATATAGCTTATGTGTAGGCAGTCCCATTACATTAAAATAACTTCCATTCATGTTATCAACTCCTATATAACCAATCCACTCTTGTACTCCATAAGCACCAGCTTTATCAAAAGGTTTATAATTATCAATATAGAAATAGATTTCTTCGTCAGATAATTTTGCAAAAGTTACTTGTGTTTCATCAGAAAAAGTTACTTCTTTTTCTGTAGAGCGAATTGTTACAGATGTATATACTGAGTGTGTTTTACCACTCAATTTTTTCAACATCTCATACGCTTCTTCACGTGTTTCTGCTTTTTCTAAAGATTCATCATCAACCCAGACAGTTGTATCAGAAGTTATGATTAAATCATTTGGTTGTATTGCTGTATATGCTTTTGCTTTTTTAGCTGAAAGAAGCTCTGTTATTTGTTCTCTCTTGTAAAGATTTCTGTCAAAGGTTTCATCAATATCTAATGAAATGGTAGAAAACTCTAATCCTAAACCAGCTAATAATTCTTTTCTTCTTGGCGACTGAGATGCCAAAATAATATTGGTATTCTTTAATTTTTCTGTTAGTAGCATTTCAATTTTCTTTTACACAGAAGCAATTTCTTCTTCTGTATTGTACCATTTGTTCTGTACTTTTAATATTTGTTCTAATAAATCTCGAACACAACCTCTTCCTCCATTTTCTGGAGAAATATACTCTGATGCTTTACGTACATCCATACAAGCATCATTAGGACAACATGGTAATCCAACTAAACTCATTACGGCTAAATCAGGATAATCATCGCCCATATAAGCAATTTCATCAGGGTTTAATCCGTAAGAAAAGATTAAATCTTGAAAAGCATCAACTTTATCTCTTTTATTGATATAGATATCTGTTAAACCTAAATATTTTAAACGGCTAACTACTGCTTCATCTCTTCCTCCAGTAATAACCGCAATTTTAATTCCTTGTTTAATGGCTAATTGCATCGCATAACCATCTCGTGTATTCATTGTTCTCACCATTTCTCCAGTTGGAAGTAAAATAAGGTTTCCATCTGTTAAAACTCCATCTACATCTAAAATAACAGTTTTAATGTTATTTAATTTCTCTTTGTAACTTATCATTTTCGTAAACTCGCTTTATTGAATCTGTCAATAGTTGGTAAATTTGTAATAATCTCGAATCGTCTTGTAAAGCATTAAGGTGCTTATCAATAATTATTTGATCTCCTCGTTTTGCTGGACCAGTTTGTGCTGTTTTTGGATCTAGCTCTAATACTTTTTTTGCTGTTTCTTGTATTAATGGTAATAAAACATCAGCTGGTATATTATTTTTTTCACAAATATTTCCCGCGATATAATATAAATGATTTACAAAATTATTTGCCCATACACCTGTCATTTGTACTTGCATACGAGCTGCAAAATTAAGCTCATGCACTTCATTCGAAATTCTATTGGCTAAATCGCTTAGTGCTTTTAAATCTGTCGGATTTTCTGCTTCTATAAAAAATGGAATATTATCGTATCGTAAACTTCTTTCTTTAGAAAAAGTTTGTAAAGGATAAAGAACTCCTTTTCTATAATCTCCTTTTAAAATAGACATTGGCGAAGAGCCTGAAGTATGTACAACCAATACATCATCATATGGAATATAATGAGAAAATTCCTCTATACCAGAATCTGCACTTGCAATAATATACAATTCAGCTTTCTCTATTTCAGATATTTTATCTGTGTAAGAAATTCTATTGGCTTCACCAATTTCTTTCGCTCTTTCTAATGTTCTATTAAATATTTGACGAACATTGCATGTATTTTGGATAAGCGCTCTTGTTAAATGAAAAGCGACATTACCTGCTCCTAGTATGACAATTGAATTCAATGATATAGCAATTTTTTGGTTAGTATTTATCGAAGCATAAAAATAGGTTTTTCAGTTGATTAAATAAAATTTTAAAAAAAAATAAAAATTTTTGTAACAAATCGTAAAAGTATGCGTCTTATAGGTAAAATGGTAAGAATTGGGTTTTTCTATTATGTAAAACATAGTACTTTATAAAAATTTAAAAACTTTTGTAACAAAAAACTTTTTTTATCGTCTAATAACATAATTATTAAGATTATCATGAATTCGTATTATGTAAAACATAGTACTAAATTTAAAAAATACACACATGAGACTGAACAAAATTACTTTAGCTATCCTTTTATCTGTATCATCAATGTACAGTTTTGCACAGGAACATTATCCTGTAAAAGGAAAAATTGAAAACGTGAAAAATGAAGCTGTTGGCATGGCAGCAATCCAAATTTATAAAGTTGGAGCTGATGAATTACTTGATGAGGTTTTTGCTAATGAAGATGGAAGTTTCGAAATTCCAGATTTAGAAGATGGTTCATATCGTTTAGTTATAACAGAGTTTGGTTATAAACAATCTGTTACAATCGCAGAAGTAAAAGGAGGTGAATTAATTTTAGATAAAATTGTTTTAGAAACTGCTCCAACAGAAACTATTGAGTTAAAAGGAGCTTTTGTTCGTGCAGATGTTTCACAATACCGTAATGAAATAGATAAACGTGTTGTAGAAGTTGGTAATGACTTAGTAAGTGCTGGTGCAACAGCTGCACAAGTTCTTAACAATATTCCATCTGTAAATGTAGATCAACAAACAGGACAATTATCGCTAAGAGGAAATGAAAATGTAAAAATATTTATAGATGGAAAACCATCATCACTTTCTGCTGCACAAGTTTTAAAACAAATTCCTTCTAATCAAATAAAAAGTATAGAAATAATAACTAACCCATCGGCTAAGTACGAAGCAGATGGAAAATCAGGGATTATTAATATTATTATGATTAAAGGAAAAAAGAAAGGATATAATGTTGCTTTAAATACTGGTTACGAACAAGGAAAAAGAAGCCGTTTCAACAATTCTTTAACTGCAAATATTAATACTGGATCTTTCAACTTTTTTGGAAATTATAGTTACAATAAACGCCCAAACGAGTTCCATGGATATTTAGATAATTTTGATACAAAGCGTCGACAAGCAATTGACATTTTAAATAAGGATGAAAACCAAGCAGCAAAATTTGGTTTTGACTGGTTTATAAATGATAAGACAGCTTTAACAGTCTATACTAATCAATGGTTTGGAAAAGGTGCTGGAGAAATTGGATCTGATATTAGAGAGACAGATACAAATATCTTACACCCTAATGCTGCAATTTTTGATGGAGATTGGAAAAGCCAAGATTATAGCTTGAATTTTAAACGCGATTTTGATAAAGCAGATCATAACATCATTTTAGACGCTTTCTTTTCTCAATCAAAAAATACAGATTTGAGAAATATGATCAATACATATCCAACAGATCAAGTATTTTATGAAGATCGTGACGATAAAACAGATAATATACGTATAAATTTAGATTATACGAATCAAATAAAAGATGGAGGAAAAATTGAAGCAGGTTTACAATTCCGTAGACAAAAGAACGATAATACTTTATTAACAGATAGACGTGTAAATATTGAAGGAACTATAATAGATCCTAGTACTAATTTTGATTTTACTCGTGATTTTTTCTCTGCGTATGTTAATTACGGGCAAAAATTTGGAAAATTTGGAATGCAATTAGGCCTACGTGCTGAGCAATTTAAAGATAAAGGAGATTATTTTTATAATAATGGTGTAGGCAGCATTAAAAATGATAAATTAGATTTCTTTCCTTCTGCTTTTTTAACGTATGATGTAACAGAAAAAGGTCAAGTATTATTAAACTATAGCCGTAGAATCGACCGTCCAGGAATCGATCAATTATCTCCTGTTGCAGAATGGTCAACTCCTATGATAACTAGTATTGGTAATCCAAATTTAAGACCAGAATATACTGATAATTTTGAAGTTGGTTTTTTACAAAGACTAGGTAAAAATACAATTACTGCAAATGCTTTTTATAGAATAGTAAAAGATAATATTTTCCGAAATGTACTAGTAGACGAAAAAGATAGAGAAAAATTTATTCAGAATTACGAGAATTACGACAAAGTTAATGCATATGGTTTTGAATTAAGTTTCAACTTAGTTCCAACAAAATGGTGGTCATCTAATATTAGTGGAGATTATACATTTAATACAATGGTTGTAAAAAGATTAGATGCAAATGATAATCCTTATACACAAGAGATAGATGCCAATCGTTTAACTGCTCGTATGAGTAACACGTTTAAAGTTAGTAAAGCAATTAGTTTACAACACTTCTTTATGTATCAAGGTAAATTCCGCTTTATACAAGGTGAAATGCAAGATATGTGGAGAATGGACTTAGGAGCTAGATACACATTTATGGATGGAAAAGCTTCTTTAAGTGCTCGTGTTAGTGATATTTTTAGAACCTTCTACGGTCGTTTAGAAATGACAGATCCTGCAAGAGGATATGGAAATTTCCGTTGGGAAGCACAAACATTAAATATTGGATTTACTTACAATTTTGGTGGAAAAGTACGTTCTCGTGCTGAAGCTCAACAAAACAAAGCCGAAAATTCTGGAGGTGGAGTAGGATTTTAACTAAATGATTTATTCATTTGTTATTATATTTTTTTAAAACTATGAGAGAGTTCCAAAGGAACTCTCTTTTTTTATGTGATATTAAGTTTTATTTATAGAAGAATTATTTATTTTACTGCTTCATAAACTCGTAACTCTAATCTTAAAGAATCAATTGGTGTTTTATTTAATGTATCTTGTAAAACCATAAAATAAGGATCTAACTGATTCATATAATAATTAAGTGTATCTTTTGTAGAAGTTATCATTCTAATTCTTCTTCTATTTACTCCAAATGTTGTAAAAATATAAGTCCCATTAGAAGACGTTTCAGTACAATTTCCATTTGATGTTTTATAATCAACTCTTAAAAAATTCTCTATGTTCGTAAAATCTAAAGTAGAATTACGTTCACACGCTAATAATTTATCTGTTGTTGTTACATTATTTTTAACTATTCTTATTTCTTTTAATTGCCATTTATTAGCTCTTAATAATTGATCTTGAGAAATTGGTAACGAGTCATCTGTAGCACACGAAACGATTGTAAAAACTCCGAAAACAACTAAAAATATATTAATTAAACTTTTCATTTTATCTTTTAACTATTATAAAACGTAAAAGTAATTATTTTGAATGATGTTTTCTCTTAACAAATAAAAAAGAGTTGCTTTATGCAACTCTTTTTTATTATAATCGTATTGATATTCCTCCTAAAACATTAATTCCTGCTTGAGGAAAATAATTACCTCCTTCATAATAATATCCATTTGATTCGTATTTCACATCAAAAATATTATTCACCAAAAGAGAAAATTCTAATTTTTTTAAATTAAACCAATTTGGAGCATAACGTATTAATAAATCCGAAACTAAAAAGTCGGATAATTTTCCATCAGCTGGTTCAGTATTGGCTAAATATTGTTGCCCTACATATTTATTAGTAAAATTAATTAATAATTTTTTTGTTGGATAAACTTCAAAACCAAAAGCTGAAATAGCATCTGGAGACATTGCAATTGTAGTTTTTCCGTATTCTTTTATAGAAGAGTTTCCTTCAGCATCCCATACTTCTTCTTTAAAATTTTTGTGCTTGTTTTGACTCAATGTCAAATTACCAAAAACAGAGAAACGATTTGGAATAATTTGATAACTTGCATCTAACTCAACTCCTCTACGAAAGCTTTCTCCAGAATTTTCTCTAATTGGTGTTCCAACTTCATTTAATCTTCCTGTTGGTACTAATTGATTTCTGTAATCCATGTAGTACAAGTTAACATTCATAGAAAAACGACCAACCATTTTGTATCCTAATTCATAATCTTGTAAAAACTCCGCTTTAGGTTTTATTCCATTATTCTGATAATCTACTCGTAAAGGTTCTCGTTGAGAAACTCCATAAGACGCATAAAAAGTATTCTTCTCGTTTAGTTTATAATTTATTCCTGCCTTTGGGTTTATAAAGTTAAATGTATCTTTAAAAGGTCTAAAATCTTCTAAATTATTTTCTCCATTAGACAAATAATAAGCATCATAATTTACATAACGATATTGCACATCTCCAAAAAATTCGAAACTATTTAGTTGATATAAAACTTTAGCATAAGCAGCTAATTGTTTCTTAACAGCTCTATTATCGTAATACTTAAAATCTTTATTATTCCAATCAGTATCTTTCACCCAAAGAACATTTCCGTAATGATCACCATCATATTCATTCGCTGATAATCCAAAAAATACTTTGAAGTCATTTAATTTCTGATTCTCTACTTCCAAATTAAATCCATAGAAATCATTATCAAGATATTCTCTATTAATTAAATTTTTGGGATCAGGAGATAAAGCATTCAATTTATAACGTGTTAAATCACGTGCATTTTTATAACTCTCATAAAAACCTTTTCCTTTTGTATAATGAACAGTAAGATTAGATTTCCAATTATTACCATAATCTTGTAACCAAGAAAGAAAATAATGATTCTGTTGATAGTTATCTGTATGGTTTTTATAAAATCCAACAACATTACCGTCATCATCTTTTATCTCACCTTCTGGATTATAACGTCTATTCGTTCTTAAAGTTTCAGCATCTACTCCACTCCACGCTTGGTATGTCTGTTCTTTACCAAACATATTCTGAAATCTAAATTTCGTTTTATCATTTAATTCATATAATGCAGTTACATCGTAAGAAATTAAATCAGACCAAGAGCGATTCACATAACCATCTGAATCTAATTTAGAAACTCTACCATCAATACTCAATTTATTATTTAGTATTTTCCCTGTTCCTGCTTGTACTGTATATTTACTTGTATTAAAACTACCAAATGAAATATTAGCTTCAGCAAAAGGAACTGTAGAAGGGTTTTGAGAATCTATATTAACACTTGCTCCAAAAGAAGCCATTCCATTAGATGATGTTCCTACACCACGCTGTATTAACATAGAATTTGTAGAAGAAGCTAAATCTGGCATATTCACCCAAAAGACTCCTTGAGATTCTGGATTATTTAACGGAATACCATTTAGAGTAACATTAATAGATTGTTCGTTTAACCCTCTAATCTTAATTGAAGAATAACCAATTCCTGTTCCAGCATCAGAAGTTATAGAAACAGATGTAGCAGTATTTAATAGCGTTGGAATATCCTGTCCTAAATTTCGCTTTTTTAAATCCTTTCCACTTATTTTTTGTACAGTAAATGGTAATTTCTCTGTTATAGAAACCTCTTGTAAATTAATTTGCTCTTCCTTTTGGATAGAGTCATTTTCTTGTGCATAAAGTATTGATGCACCAAACATAGACAATAAAAAAATCGACCTTTTCATAATTTATTAAAAAATATTATGAAAGGAGCCATCTTACATCATTTAAAAATTAACGCGCGTAAATGTAATTTGGTGAAGTACCATTTCCCTTAGCAGCATTACCTGCTCAGGTTCTTTGGGTGTAATCTCAGCCTCATATAAATGAAGCACCCCTTTCGATTGAATGCCAAATATAAATCTTATTTAACGTTTACACAACATTACAAACATATATTTTAAATCTGAGAAGCTAGAGGCTAGAAATTAGACTTAAGGTATAATAAGGTGTAAGATTATAAGGAAGGGTTGCTAGAAGATGGTAATTCGTAGTTAGAAGTTGGAAATTGGAGGTTATAAATTGGAGATTAGACTTAAGATATAAGACTATTAGGAATATGGATTGTTAAGTTGGAAACTCGAGATTAGAGATTTAGAAGCTAGTAAATAGTAAACTACTCTGTACATTTTACATTATACTTTTTACTCTATACA
>NZ_FRBH01000017.1 GCF_900142565.1 Chishuiella changwenlii | reverse complement strand
TCCTACAATACTACTCTTCTTTCGTATTGGGAGTGCAAATATACAACTCAATATTCCGTTTTTCCAAATCAACTTTACAATTAATTTACATTTTTCGCCTAACTAACTGAATAACCGTAGAATATTTTTTAAACTTTTTTGGAAATAGATGTGAGAGATGAGATTTAAGATATGAGAGAGAAGAAAAAAGGAAGAAAAGAAAGAGAATATAAAGTGTTTTTAATATTAAACGAGATGCGAGATTGGAGATTTAAGATGGAAAAATAGGTAATGATGCTTCGACAGTTATGACAAAACAAGCCTTATATCTTATAGTCTTACATCTTAAAACTAAAATCTAACTTCTATATTATTTAACCGCAAAGAACACAAAGATTACGCAGAGAACATAAGTGTAACTATTCAAAACAAACCTTACTCCTTATAATCTTATAGCTTAAAACTAAAATCTAACTTCTCATTTCTAGTTTCTAGTATATGGATAAAATGACATGATTATTTTGTGATGACAACTTCCCCAAAAAGTTGGCTTCGCAAAATACTTTGAAGTTAACAACTCGGGAAGTGAGCAACACTATGTGTTGCGTATTATTCAAAAATATAAAAAGACTTCAGCTTAATGAAAGATAAGTTGAGTTACTGCATAAATTATTAAACCGACTAATCCACCAACCAAAGTTCCGTTAATACGAATGAATTGAAGGTCCTTCCCTACTTCTAATTCTAATTTCTCGCTAAGTTGTTTTCCTTCCCACTTGTCGACTGTATTACTAATTAGACTTTCTACTTCTTTAACATTTCTAAGAATCATGCGGTAAAGGAAATGACGTACCCAACCATTTATTTTAAAAATCATTTCTTGATTATGAGATAGATTGTAAGCCAATTTATCGATGTTTTTTTGAATATAATTTTGCAGTACAGACTGTTGATTATCGAAACTATCTGTTAATGATTGTTTTAATGTTAACCACAAGTCTGATGCATATTCTTCTAGTCTTTCTTGTGTAATGAAATCGTCTCGAAGAGCTTCTAATTTAAGTTTCCAATCTGGTGATTGTTTTATATTCTCAATATTATCTTGAATTAGCTTCTCTATATTAAGGCGTATTGGATGTTCTTTATCATTTTCAATTTCATCTAACAAACTAATTACTCCTTCTACTACTCCTTTAGATATTTTTCTACCTGCAAAAAATGAAATAACTGGATGCTTCTCGTTAATTTTATCTTTAATGATAATATCACTTTGAGCAATATATTCTTTTGCTTTTGGGATAATAGCTTCTAATATATCGTCGTGTTTCTGTTTTTCTAAGATATACTCTAAACTAGATGAAGCTAATTCTTGTAAATTGAATTGTTTTAGAATCTCCTCTCCTTTTAAAGTCATGAAATCTACAACATCTTTATCGTCTAAATCTTTTATTACTTTTTTCGCAAAGTTGATTAGCTCTTGTTGCAACATTTCTTGATTGCTTGTTTTATTTAACCAATCTGAGACATATTTTACAACTTCTAACTTTTCTATATAAGGACGTATTGTTGCTGGAGTAAGAAAATTTCCTGTTACGAATTGTCCTAAATTGTCTCCAATTGCATTTTTACTATTCTCTATAAGATTGGTATGTGGAATTTTTAACCCAAGTGGATAACGAAACAATGCTGTTACTGCAAACCAGTCTGCAAGCGCGCCAACCATTGCTGCTTCTGCGAATGCTTCTACATACCCTATCCAGCTTACAGAAAATTGTGTACTTAGATAAACCATTAAAAAATACACTAAAGCCATTACGAAGAATAATCCTGTTGCAATAGCTTTATGCTTTTTTAAGTTTTGTATTTTTTGTTGTTCGGTCATTTTATGAAAATCTCAAAAATTTAGCCAATAAATTTGCTCTAAAAAACAACTAATGCTACATTTCCTAAGTTAATTAGATTACTACTGTGATTTTCTGAAAATAATCTGTCGAAAAAAGATGAATCTCTATGATAAACTCCTAAAACATCTATTTCTTTTTGAGTTGTAAAATTTAATAATCCTGTTTCAACATCTTCACTCTTTTCCATAGTGATTGTTAAGTTAGGATATTGTAATTGCCAATTGTTTCTTGTTTCAACCATTTCATTTGTCATTAGTTCATTTTCTACATGAACAATGTTTAGTTTTTTAGCAAACAAATCTGCGATTTGAACCATTTCTTGTAAAGCCGTATTTTCATCATTATTAAAAAGTGTAGCATAGGCTAAATTACTTTCTTCTTTAAATTGAATATTATTCGGAATTGCAAAAACAGGAATTGGTGAATTATTGATAACATTTACAGTATTAGAACCAAATAATTTTTTACCAAAACTATTTTCTCCATTTGTTCCCATTACAACAAACTCTATGTTCTCTTTCTCTATAATATCTAAAATTGTTAATAATAAATCTCCTATTACAATATCACTTTCTATATTAACATTAATTAAATTATTATGAATAGCTGTTTCTTTTAATTGATTGATATGATTTTTGAAATCTTCTTCTGTCGTATTTAAATAGTTTTTAAGATTAGATTGAACAGAGATAATTTTAATATCTGCATTCATTTTTTTGGCAAGTTGCACTGCATACAAAAATGCATTATTTGCGGTTTCTGAGAAGTCTGTTGGAAATAATATTTTAGTCATCATAATTTATTTGTGCTTTTGTAGTTACTCAAATTTACAATTTTAAAATAAGTTTCTCTTTATGATAACAAAAAATTCCCGATACTAGATCGGGAATTTAAGTAAGAATTCTAAGCGAATTATTATAATTTAAAAAAGTGCTTTACTTTTTTATTAATTTATGTGTTTCTACTTTTCCATTACTTAGTTTTATTTTTACTAAATAAATTCCTTTTGTTAAAACAGAAATATCTACATTATTTTTATTACTTGTAAAAACTTTATTTCCGTTTAAGTTATAAATCTCTAATGAACTTAATTGTTGTTTATCACTTAATTTTATATTTAAATAATCCACAACTGGATTAGGATAAATAATAGTTGACTTTGATGTTATAATTTCTGGATCTGAAAGACCTAGTGTTTTTAAATCTAATGTGTATTTTACAATTCCTAAATCTGATGTTGTTACAAATATTTCTACAGCATTCTCTATAAAATTAAAATCTGAAGATGTAAATGTATTAGATGTTTTTAGATTAAATAATTCTTCTCTATCTACTTCTTTCCATGTTTTTCCACTATCACCAGAAAAAACAATTCTGAATTGTGATAAATTTGAATCGTGAGAAATAGCGACTAGCTGTTGTGGGTTTAATGGAGAATGCACAACATTAAAAAATAATTCATCATTAATTTTTTGCCAGTTTTCTCCTTTATCTAAAGATGTAAAAATTCCTAAATTAGATGTAAATGTATATTGATCTTTGTTTAAAGGATTTTTAACTACTTTAAAAATTAAATCTGATTCAGAGAAATCCTCTAATCCATTTGTTAATGCAGTCCAAGTCGTTCCAAAATCTAAACTTTTATATAAACCTTCTTGTTGAGATATTAACAATTGTTGATTATTCACCTCATCAATAAAAATATTACGAATTGACCCATCCATTTTTGGTGGAATAATAGCTGTTGTTTGAACATTTTGCAAATCGGTATAATCTATTAAAACTAATTCACTTTCTAAACCTAAAGATGAAACACCAACTAAAACTTTATTATCATCTACAGATTTTATTCCATCTAATGTAGTTTTAAATGTATTGTAGATATTTGATGTATTTAAACCATGATCTGTACTAACTGCTAAATCTCTCCCCATGAATCCACCAGAAAACTGAAATACTTTACCTACTTTCTCTTTATCTGCAATTACTCCAACTCCACCAAGACTAGAATAATTTAATGGTAAGACATTGTATTCTGTATTTTGATTGGTAGATAAATCAGTGTGTAAGTAACCAGATTGCAACCCAAAATATAAATGTTGTTCAGTCTCATTTTTAACTAACTGAATACTTCCTGATGTAAAAAAGTAAGGCGATTTAATTCTTGTAAAAGCTGTTCCTTTATTTGAAGAAAATAATGGATAATAATTAGCCGTTACAACAAGTTCATTCTCATTGAACGGGTTAAAAGAAGAGTTTGTTCCATAATAATAGTCTTCTACATTATCTGCTGCATTTTCGTAAATAAACTTATCCCATGTATTACCACCATCTGCAGAACGAATAACTTCGTTTTCCTCGAAAACAAATACGTCTTGAGGATGATGTGGATTTATATTAATTGAAACAATATCATTTAATAAATAATCATTCCAAGCAATTGGAACAATATTCCATGTATTACCACCATCTATAGATTTATATAAATTTTCTGGCTGTTGACCAAATGTTATAGTTGTTCCAACATAAATCTCATTCGCATTTACTGGATTTATTGTTATTGGTCCTAATGCAACATTTGGTAGTTTATCTTCCCATGTTTCACTATTATCTTCTGAAATTAATAATCCTCCCGAAATGCCTGAATTACCGTTTCCTAATGTTATAAATAACTTATTTGGATTATCGTGGGCAATCGCTACTCGTGTTGGAAAGATATTATTGTTCTCAACTGTAAAATATACTTCTTTCCAAGAGTTCCCTCCATCTGTTGTGTACTGAACTTTAGAATAATTATCAAAACCAATTTTAAAACCCTGAATAACGATTGCTCTATTTGTATCTTGATCATAAAGATCATACGCACTTATCCATTGTCCGTCTGCGGGCTGAACAGGCAAAATAAATTCTTTAACAAGTTTATTGGTTTCTAAACTGTAAACAAATAATGCATCTTGAGCTTGCATAGAGTTTCTAGAAAAGAAACTTAATGTATTACTTGATTGATTATACTTTAAACCTTGTATATCTCCATCTTGATGTGAATATAAAATATCCCATGTTTTTCCATTATCGTTTGATACTGTGATATGATTTCCTCCTGTAAGCGCATAGATTCTATTCTCTATTTTGTAATCATATGTTAAATCAAACATTCGCCCATATTCGTGCGAACCAATAAGTTCAACTTGTGCATTTGCTTGTTGTAATGTAGCAAAACAAGTTATTAATAAAAGTGTAAATCTCCTCATGTGTTAATCTTTAAGATAAAGTTTAATAAAAAAGGAGTGGTAACAAATTATTAATTTAGAAATAACAAGACAACAACAAGGAAATAGTGTGACATTTTTTCTAAATGTTTGATAAATAGAAATATAAATCTTCTTCAGCAGATAGATTCATTTTCTTAGAAATTCGTTCTTTTCTTTTTCTACAAGCTTCTGGCGTGATGTTAAATAAAGACGAAATTTCTTTTATTGTAAGATTCATATATAAATAAGAAATAAATCGAAGATCGTTTGCATTAAGATATGAATGAGCTTCTTTTAGTCTTTTTAAAAACCCTTGATTCACCTCATCAAAATGATTAAAAAAATGATCCCATTCTGAATCTTTTTTCAGATGATTTTTTAGTTCTCTTACTTTATTCTCTAAAATTGGATTTCCTCTTACTTCGTTAAAATTAGAAAAATGAGCAATAATATCTTCTATTAAATTATTTCGAGCGGCAACGCTTAATGCTTTCGAAGTAAGTTGTTTATTTTTTAATTCTATTTCACCACGTAAACGCTCCTCATTTAATCCTGATGAAACATTATGTTCTTGTAAAGTTTGTTCTAAAAGTAATTTTTCATTTTTCTCTTGCAATAATTCTAACTCAATAATCTGCTGATTACGTTCAGCAATAATTTTTCTTTGATTAAGCTTTATAAAATGATTTCTAATTGCCCAGAAAACAAGCATTAATAATAAAATTAATCCTATTATGAAACCATAAAATAGCTTACGTTCTGTTTTTAATTGTTGTGTGCTTTCGGAAAGTTTTTGTTGAAAATTCTGAGCCTCGAACTTTATCTTACTATTTTCGAATAAACGCCCATTTTTTATTTTATTGATAGAATCCATTGTAAACATAACAGAATCTTTGTATAAAATAGCCTGATTATACTTCTGAGCATCAAAACTTAATTGAGCCATCAATTTATAAGCATCTTTTTTATTTTCGACACTCATATTATCATCTTTCAGTAATAAATTAATATAATCTGTTGCACGACTAATATTCTTTTCTTCTTGAAAAATTTGAGCTAATAGAATTAAAATAGAACTTTTGGCTTCTATATTAGATGATTTTTGAGCAGTATAAAAAAGTTTTAAAGCAATTTCTTTTGCTTTTTGGTGTTGTTTTGCTAGATAAAAATTATTGGCTTCGGCTATTTCTGCCATCAACAATAATTCGTTATTACTTTTTAATAACGGGATAGCTCTCGTAAGATATTTTTTGGCTTTTTTAATTTGATTTTGTTCATTAGCTACAGTAGCTAAATTAATAGCGTACAAACCAATTTTTAAAGATTCTTTTTTCCCTAAGGCTATTTTATAAGCTCTTAAAAAATATTCTTCCGCTTTGGCAAATTGTCTTTCTTTTGAATATAGAATTGCGATGTTATTCAGTACAATCATTTCTTCGTTAGAATCTGCATTCTTCAATGCAATTTTATAGGCTTCCAAATAATTATCTATTGCCTCACCATAATCCAGCATCAGGTAATAATTTACACCAATGTTGTTTATTGCCAAAAACAACTGCTTATTCCAATTCTTTTGCTGAGAACGGTTTTTAACTTTTAATAACAGCTCTAAAGACTCTCCAAAATTATTTTCTGCTCTTTCATTAATTGCCTTAATAAGCAATTCATCGCATTCTTTTTGCGTCTGTGCATTACAAAAACTAATAAATAAGCAAAAAAATAAAAAATATAGATACTTCATTTAGATACAATTTCCCATTTATAGATGACAAAAAATTATATAGGTTGCGTTAAAATACTATTTTTCTACTTGAAATAAAAAAAGCGTTGATAAATCAACGCTTGTATTTTTATTTTAGAGATTAGTAACCAAATCTTCTTAAATCATTTTCTTTACTTCTCCAGTCTTTTCTCACTTTAACAAATAGTTTTAAGAAAACCTTTTTATCAAAGAATTTCTCCAATTCTTCTCTAGCTTCTTTTCCTACTTTTGATAAAGATTCACCTTTATGTCCAATTATAATTCCTTTTTGAGAATCACGTTCCACAAAAATTTCAGATTCAATAGAAATCAAATTTAAATCTTCTTTAAAACGTTCTGTTACTATTTCGACAGAATAAGGGATCTCTTTTTGATAGTTTAATAAGATTTTCTCACGAATAACCTCATTCACAATAAAACGTTCCGAACGATCTGTTAATTGATCATCTGGATAATATTGTGGTCCTTCTGGAATAATATCTTTTATTTTATTGATTAATAAATCAACATTTACATTTTCCTTTGCAGAAATAGGTAAAATTTCAGCCTTAGGAAGTAATTCGTGCCAATAATCTACAGCTTCATTCAGACGATCAGGCGTAGCAGTATCAATTTTATTTAATAGTAAAATAATTGGTGTTGATGTTTTTTGTAAACGCTCAAACACTTCTTCATTTTTCAATCTTTTTTCTCCAATTTCTACTACGTATAGAATAACATCAGCATCAACTAAGGATTCTTTTACAGCTTCCATCATTTTTGTTTGTAATTCGTATGCTGGATCTAAAACACCTGGTGTATCAGAAAAAACAATTTGATAATCTTCTCCCGTCAAAATACCTTTTATACGGTGACGTGTTGTTTGCGCTTTATGTGTTGCAATTACAAGGCGCTCTTTCATCAAAACATTCATCAATGTAGATTTTCCAACATTAGGATTACCTATGATATTTACAAAACCGGATTTAAATTTCTTTTCGTCTGACATTCTGCAAATTTAGTTAATTATTATGTTCTATTATAGATAAAGTTTATTTACAGATTAAAAAAACGTTTTAATTAGCTAATTATTTGGCTTATAATTTGAAAAAATTAGGTTAGAAAAAAATCTATAAAAAGTTTAGATTTATCTAATTAATATGATTAAATTCATATTGTGTTAAGAAAAAATATAAAATAATTTCAAATTTATAAAGTGATGAAAGCAGAGCTTATTGAAAAAGAAGAAGTAGTAAATTTAAAATTTTTAGATGCTCCAAAAGGAGAAGTTACAGTAGAAGCTGAAAAATTAAATGGAGCTGTAAGATTAGGTAATGAATTTAAATCTAAAGCATATATTACATTTCAGACGGATCAAGGTCCTAAAAAAATCGAAACAACAGTTTGGTCTGTAACAGAAAGTTTTCTACAAATAAAAAATGACGTTTTAATTCCTATAAAATCTTTAATAGATATACAATATTAATTAATAGTTGAATCATAAAAAAATAGCCTTAGAATTTATTCTAAGGCTATTTTTTTATGATTTGTTTATAGGTTATTTAAATTACAAACCTTCATTACACCTTTTTTTTAAGTTAAAATAATTCAGTGCTTTATACGGTTTAACTGTTTTTAATCAGTTCATGATAAATTACAGTTATTTCAACATTAATAAATTGATTTATTTTTTAGTTTCTATTAACATTAGTATACATTTGCAGCAAAATACATGACACTATAAAATACTCTACTTAAATATAAAATAATCTTATCCAGCTTACTTTATATTTTTTCATAAAAATAGCTTTTATAGTTAATGATAAAATATAACATCATATGAAAAAAATTTACTTTTTGCTTGGCTTAATCTCTAATATAGCTTTAGCACAATTAGCAACTCCGTCTGCACAAATTATAGCTACTACAAATCCCACAACTGGAAATGTTGGTATTGGTATAAATAATCCTGATGAAAAATTATCAGTTGAAAGAGGTATTAGTGTAAGCCAAAATTCAGATGAAGGAGGATATTTATCTATATTAAATACAAGAAAATCGGGTGATAGTTCATTGACTTGGAGAATCTATAATATGACAGGCGCATATGGAAATAGTCTTCAATTTTGGAATTATACAAATGACTGGCGCGGAGGAAGTCGTCTAATACTTTCAGATAATGGAAATATAGGTATTGGAACAGAAACTCCTAAAGCTAAATTAGATATTAATGGCTTTGTTATTATGGGTGGTCATGAAACAAACCTAGATGTAGCTGTCGGAAATCCAAATAAGATAAAAGATGCTATAGCTAATTCTGGAAAAGTAGCAATTGGATGGAATTTATCTGGAGGAAAAGGCGAAGCTAGTTTTATTTCTAATAGAGGTCAAGGAGGAACAGGAGGTTTTAGTTTTTATGACATTGACAATAGTGGAACTATCAACCATATTCTTAATCTTAACAGTAACGGAAATGCAGTCCTATATGGGAAATTTGAAGCTAAAGAAATTAAAGTAACAGAATCACCTACTGCAGATTTTGTTTTTGAAGAAGATTATAAACTTCCCACTTTACAAGAAGTTGAACAACACATTAAAGAAAAAAAACATTTGCCAGAAATAGCTTCTGCCAAGCAAATGGAAAAAGAAGGGGTTAACATCGGTGAATTCCAAATTCAATTACTTCAAAAAATTGAAGAGCTAACACTTTATATTATTGAGCAGAATAAAGAAATTGAAGAACAAAATAATAGAATAAAGAAATTAGAAAAAATAAAATAAATAATGAAATACATTTATCTTTTAATTTGCTTATTTATAAGTAAAAATTCATTTGGTCAATATGCCCCAAGTGAATTTGTAACATCAGCTACATTCGCAAGTAATTTTAAAAAAGGTGATTATATTGTTTTTGCTGCTGCGAGTCCAATAAATGCATCATCTTCAGGTTTTTTTGAAATATCAATTTCATACACTAGAGGAAATATTGCTGCAGCAAATACATTTCTGACAGCAACATCACATTATAATCCTAATAAATGGAGAGAAGCTAGTATAATAAATGCTAATGATTATACAGAGTTTAATAAACGTAATTTCACAGTAGATGTAAATGGAGGAAATAATTCTTTTAGAATTAGAGCTATTAATACTTTAGGGACATCAGATGAACTAAAAGTTAATATTAAAATACGTTCAATAAACTTAAATGCAAATTGGCAGCCACTAAATGATTTTGGTAATGATATTTCTACAATTGATTTACAACCAACAACAGATGAATGGTCTCTATATGTAGGTAATTTATATTCAAGTAATACTGCTTCAATTGCTATAAAAGCCATTTCAAATGGAAATGTTGGTATTGGAACACCTAATCCAAAACATAAATTAGATGTAAATGGAACAATTCATTCTAAAGAAGTAAAAGTTGACATGGATGGTTGGGCTGATTATGTTTTCAAAGAAAACTATGCTTTACCTACATTAAAAGAAGTGGAACAACACATTAAAGAAAAAGGTCATTTACCAAATATTCCTTCTGAAAAAGAAGTAATAGAGAATGGGCTTTCTGTTGGTGAAAGCCAAAAATTATTATTACAAAAAATTGAAGAGTTAACACTTTATATTATTGAGCAGAATAAAACACTTATAATTCAAAATGAAAAAATGGCTCAACAAGAAAAAAGAATTGAAGAATTAGAAAAAAATAAAACTAACTAACATGAGAAAAACTTTACTTTCTGTTTGTTCTCTCTTTTTAATGATTTCTATTTCTGCACAAGAAGTCGTGTGGGAAAAATCTATTGGTGGAGAACATGCTGAATATTTATATAATGCTATTCCTACTCCAGATTATGGTTTCCTTATTCTTGGAAGTTCGGCTTCTGATGCTACTGGTGACATCAAAAAAAATAATCAAGGAAGTTTAGACTATTTTCTATGGAAAATGGACGAAAATGGAAAACAAGAATGGCAAAATTCTTTTGGTGGAAGTGCAATTGACTTTCTGTATGCTGCTAAACCTACTCCAGATGGTGGTTATATCTTAGCTGGTGCTTCTACTTCTGGTAAATCTGGTGATAAAACTAGCGAAAACCAAGGTGCTGAAGATATTTGGATTATTAAAATTGATGCTAATGGTAACTTACAATGGCAACAAGCTTTTGGTGGAAATGGAAATGATATTCCAACTGATATTTTAGTTACAGAAGACAGTGGATACCTTGTTGCTGCCAATTCTAACTCTACTCCATCTGAATTAAAGAAAAGTGAAAACTTCGGTGGAAACGATTATTATATGATTAAGCTCGATAAAAAAGGTCAACTTATTTGGGAGAAAACCTATGGAGGTGCTTATGATGATAAAGTAAAATCTATTCTACAAACAAAAGATGGTTTTATTCTCGTAGGAAATTCTAATTCTCCTGCAAGTGGAAACAAAACAGTTGAGCAGAACGGAAATAAAACATGGATTGTTGAAATTGATAATGAAGGAAATATTCGTTCTGAAAATAGCCTTGGCTTAAACAATGAAAATTATTTAATTTCTGCTGAGCAAAAGAAGGATCATTATCTGTTTGCCATTAACGAAAAAAATGGAAGTAAAACAGCTTCTAAAGTTATTGAAACAGATTTTAGTCTTCAACCAACTCATACAACTGAATTAAAAGTTGAAAATAATTTATCGATTACTGAAATTAGAAATGTAAATGATAATTTCCTTTTAACTGCTAATAAAATTTCAAGTTTACAAGAAGCTACTTCAGGCGAAATTGAAAGTTATTACATTACAAAATCATTCGATAAGAATGGAACTTCTATCTGGGAAAAGAAATTTGGTGAAAAAGGATTTAATTATTTAGAAAAAGCAATCACAACACGTGATGGTTCAACTATTTTATTTGGAAATTCTACTCAACAAGCAAAAGGAAATAAAGGTCAATCGGATTTTTATTTGGTGAAATTAGGAAAAGAAGGAGACGATGTAAAACGTGTCTCAGTAGAGGTTTATCCTAATCCAACTTCGGATATTGTAAATGTAATTATCAACAAAGAGTTTACTACTTCTTCTATTGAAATTTATAACCTTGCTGGACAGCATCTACAAACCAAAAATGTAAAATACCGTTCTACTCCTATTTCTTTAGGAAGTTACCCTGGTGGTGTTTACATCTTAAAAATTAAAACAGATAACAAATCTGAATCTATTAAAATTATTAAAAAGTAATCATGAAAAAAATATACTTACTATTTCTTTTAGGGATAGTGAACTTTCTGAGTGCACAGAATAACAATAATCAAAAGAATTCACCCTACATACCTGAAGTATATCCAAAAACTCCAGAGAATTCAGCTTTATTAAAGAATATTGAATTACCTCCAGGAACCTATACAGGTACTTATGGATATAAAATTGATTTAGGGACAGTTAACTTAAAGTCTCTTAATTTACCTATTTCATTAGACTATTCTACAACAGGTATAAAAGTTAATGGAATAAGTGGAAGAGTTGGAACTGGTTGGGTTCTAAATGTGGGAAATATTTCTTTAAATAGAGATGTTAGAGGTGTTTCTGATAATCTAGTCCAAGAAGTTAATTTAAATAAAAAGTATTACGAGTTCAGCCCTAATGATGGTGATACTTCTTCTCCAAATGGAAATAGTGATTATAGCATAGCTAGAAGATTAACAGGTTTATTTCAAGGAGAAATAACAGGTAACTTTCCTTCTTTAGATGCAAATAGAGATTATTATATTTATTCTCTTGCTTCAAATTCTGGTCGCTTTATAGAAGATAGTCAAGGAAATTTCCATACAATTCCTAAGGACGATCTAAAGATTTTAAATAATAGAACCCTAGTTGATAACAAAGGAAATACATACTATTTTGCTGAGTATAGAAGTATTTCTAATAATGCGCTTTATTCTAATCTTAATGATGGTGGAATAAGTGGTCCTTATGTAAAAAATATAGGTTATGCGTTTCGATTAGATTCAATAAAATTAGTTACAAATGAAGTAATTGAATTTAGCTATGTAAAAGATGATTATAAGTTTACGTCTGCTTATAATAAAAGCTTAGATCTTAAAACTTCTAATACAGATAAAAATCCTACTAGATTATGTATAAATTATGGCAAAATGCCTTCAATTAATAGAAATCATCAAGAAGTAACTGATTACACAATAAAGGAAATTAATTATCCAAATGGTAAAATTGTTTTTGATTACATAGATAATAATCAAGAAGTTGAAGGAGGAAAAGTATTAAAATCAGTCAAATTCTATCAAAATAATAAATTATACAAAGATTATTCTCTTGAATCTTCATTTACTACCTCTGAATCGCCATCTCAGATTGCAGCTAAGTATAATGAAAACTTTAGTAAACGATTATTCTTATTCAATGTAAATGAACGATTCACAAATGCCAATTATACTTTAGATTATTATGGTGTGAATCAAAATTCTTTACAAACAGATTTTCCTGCTAGATTTTCTGGAAAAGAAGATTATTGGGGAAGCTATAGTTCTGCTGGGGATTTTCTTCCTTCTTCTAATTTTTACACTAATAATTTAGGTGTACTAACTAAATATGACGGAGCTAATAAAAATCCTAATTTAAATGATGCAATTATTGGATCTTTACAATCTATAAAATTTCCTACAGGTGGTTTTCAAAAAATACAGTATGAGTTAGACGACTCTTATGGAGAAGGTTATAAAGAAACTTATTCTGAAGAAAAAAATTTGGGAGTATTTGCTACTGCTTCTGAAATTAGACGTTCTGTAACAAAAACACTTGTCATAGAAGAATCTAGTACCATTTACGAAACTAAACTGCTGTTTCTTTATGATGGAATGGAAAAAGTAGATTTCAATCCTCCAAATGATCTTCCTACAGTTAGTCATTATAAAGTAGAAGTTTATGTAAATAATATTCTTAGAAGAACTTTATATGATAAAGGTCCACATGATATTTACCAAAGCCCTTATATACAAAATTCAATTGATGTAAAAAATGGAGATGTTCTTGATTTTAAATTTATATATCAGGAAATGAATGGTGTTGGAGGTAATCCTAAATTAACTTTTAATGTGCCTGCTAGCGTTGGGCTTACTTATACGATTCTAAAACAAAGAGACATTCCTGCTGTTAATAAAAATGCTGGTAATCTTAGAGTAAAAGAATTGGTTTTAAAAGAAAATGAAAATACAGACACTTACAAAAAACAATATATATACAGAAAGTTTGATAAACCTAATGAATCTAGTGGTTATTTCTTAGGTAGGGATATGAATATGAATTTCTACACTAGAAAACCTTATCATGAGTATAATCCAGATCCTAATTTTTTCTGTGAATATTTAAATGTGTCAAGTCAAAATTATTATAATTTATATGCATTAGAAAATAAATCTGTTGTCTATCCAAATGTTACAGAAAAAATAATTAATGTAAAAGATAATTCATTTTTTACGATAGAGAAAAAGTTTTCTGTTCCAAGTAAAATAGGTTATTCTGAATTTCAGTTACCTTTTATTCAAGGTCCTTACAATGGTTATATGGGAGGATTATTATTAAATGAAGACTATAAGAATGATAACAATAAAATAGTAAAAACAATTTCTAATACATATGAATTTGATAATTATTTTAATCAGTTTTCTTCAAAATATGATAATGAATTTCCTGACTATATTTATCCTGCAATGGATTTAAGTATTCGTTCTACTTATGGGAATGCTTCTAGACAAGAGGTACATACATTTGATGTAAATCCTTATCATTATCCAAGTACATGGATAAAACTAATGCAAACAAAAGAGATTGATTATTTAGATAATAATAAATTTATTGAGAAAGTTAAAAGTTTTTCTTACGATTATAACCAATTAAAACCAATTAAAGAACTTGTTAGCAATAGCAAGGGCGATGATATTACTACTGAATATCAATATCCTTCTAATTTAACAACTGGTTATCCTGAAAGTACTAAAATGAATCGTTTGGTTAATGAAAATCGTATTTCAGAACCTGTTATCACTAAACAACAAGTTGGAAGCGTTTATGTATCAGAAGTTCATAATCAATACAATGAGTTCTATGGACTTTTACAAAAATCTGCCGTTTTTCAGAAAAAAGGAAAAGATATTTTAATCACACAAACTACAGATCGTAAAATAGTGTATAATAGTTACGATGCTAAAGGAAATATAACACAATATACAGTAGAAAATAGTCTTCCTGTAGCTATTATTTGGGGATATAACACTCAATATCCTATTGCTAAAATAGAAGGGGCTAATTATTCTGAGGTAGAACAGTTTGTTTCTACACTACAGAATTTAAGTAACAATGGAACTCTAACTAAAGATTCGTTTAGTGGTTTACGTACAGCTTTACCAAATGCAATGATTACAACTTATGTTTACAAACCATTAGTAGGTGTAACAACTATTACAGGTGCAAATGGTATTTCTGAAAATTATACGTATGATTCTGCAAATCGTTTAGAAGAAATTAAAAACGATAAAAACGAAGTTTTAAAAACGTTTCAATATAACTATAAAAACTAAATTCTATGAGAAAATTTTATAACCTATTTTTAATACTATTTGTAGGATCTAGTTTTAGTTTTGCTCAAAAAGTTTTAAATACTCCAACAGCGGAGAATTCAACAATAACAGATCCCGTATCTATTACAATGACACCTGGTTTCAGTGTAAAATCTGTTTCGGGTTCAACATTCCGTGCTTTTATCGATAGCAATGGAAATGGTATTCCTGATGGTCAGGAAGCTGAATTGCCAACTTTAAACGAGAACTTTGTTCGTACTATAGAGTGTTTAAATGCTTCGTGTAGCAAGAAAAAAGAAACTGTTGTTTATTTTGATGGTTTAGGTAGAGAAAAACAAGCCTTACAAGTGGCTGCTTCTCCTACTGGAAAAACAATTATAACTCCTTTTGATTATGATGGATTTGGACGCCAAGAAAAAGAATTCTTGCCATTTCCTATATCATCAACTGATAATAAAATAAGTACACAAACAGATGGAACCTCTTTTTATGGTACTTTAACAGGTGATACAACACCTTATTCTCAAAAAACATTCGAGAATTCTCCTCTTAATCGTGTCCTTTTCCAAGCTGCACCTGGTGAATCATGGAAAAAAGGTTCAAGTCATGAAATAGGATTTAAGTATGAATTAAATACTGAAAATGATGTTCTTCGTTTCGATGTATCACTTTCACAAACTCTTGTTCCAAGTTTAGTTCCAAATGGAAGTTATCAAGCCAATACGCTTTATAAAACAGTTACCACAGATGAAAATGGACAGGCAATACAAGAATTTAAAGACCAAGAAGGAAGAGTTATTTTAAAACGAATTAATATTCTTCAAGAAGATGACGCTCCTTTAAATTCATCTGGAAAACATGATACATATTATGTGTATGATGTTTATGGGAATTTAACGTATGTACTTCCTCCAAAATTAATAGAAGTTGGGAATTACATAGATAACTTAGCTGAATTAGGTTACCAATACCAATACGATGATAAAAACAGACTAGTTGAAAAGCAGCTTCCAGGAAAAGGAAGAGAGTTTATGGTTTATGATAATCAAGATCGTTTAACTCTACAACAAGATGCCAATCAGCGAACAGCAACTAACAAAGGTTGGACATTCTTTAAGTATGATAAATTTGGGCGAATTGTTTATTCTGGTTTCTTTAAAAACACTGCTACTAGAAGTGCCATGCAATCAGCATTAAGCAGTAAAAGAACACTTAATAACGAGGAAAGAACTTCGACTGTTTATAGCAATAATGGTACAACTATTTATTATACCAACTCTCAATTTCCTAATGGTAGTTTAACTGTACAAACTGTTAATTATTATGATAATTACGAAAACTTAGAAATTCTACCATCAGCTATCGATAATCAAACTGTTATTGGTGCAAGTGATACGAAAACAAAAGGACTAGCAGTAGCGACATTAACCAATGTTTTAGGAACAGCAACATGGAACAAGTCTTATACTTTTTATGATAAAGAATATGTACGCCCAGTCGCTTCTCATTCTGAAAACTATTTAAAAGGACATACTAGTTCTGCTTCTTCTTTAGATTTTAGAGGAAAAGCATTGAATACAGTTACAAAACATAAATTAGATGATATCAATACTCCTGAAATAACAATTAATGAAGTATTTGATTATTATGATAATGAGCTCTTAAAATCACAAACACATCAAATAAACAATGGTCCTGTTGAGTACATTGCTCAAAACTCGTATAACGAGATTAATCAATTAGTATCTAAAAAAGTTGGAAACGACAATGTTTCTACTCCATTACAAACTGTTGATTATAAATACAACATTCGTGGTTGGATGACAGACATAAATAATATTGATGTTACTAATGATGATTTATTTTCATTTAGAATAAAGTATAACAATCCTTATTATAATGGAGAAAAATTATACAATGGTAATATTTCTGAAGTTCTTTGGAAAACATCGCCTAATGAAAGAATTTTAGGTTATATGTATAATTATGACGGGTTAAACAGATTACTAAAAGGAACTTTTATTAATCCTTCAACACAAGTTCATTACACATACAATGAACATATAAAAGGCTATGATAAAAATGGAAATATTTTAGGTATAGACAGAAATAGTCAAAGTAAAGATGGAAATGTATTTCCAATAGATGATTTAGCTTATACATATCAAAATCATTCTAACAAGCTATTAGCTGTTACAGATCGTATAACTGGACCAGATGGTTTTGATGATAAAAACAAAACTGGTGATGACTACGATTATGACCTGAATGGAAATCTAATAAAAGATTTAAACAAAGAAATTACGAAAATAACTTATAATGACTTAAATTTACCTATAGAAGTTCTTTGGGAAAATGGGAATAAAATAAGTTATCTATATGATGCTAATGGAGTAAAGCTAAAGAAGACATTACAGCGTAATTTAATGTCAGAACCTATTGAGACGTATTATATTGATGGATTTCAATATAAAAAAGGAAATGGTAAATTTGACTTTAATCCAAAATTACAATTTTTTCCTACAACAGAAGGATATGTAAATGTATCGGGTAGCGAAAATGAATTTCAATATGTCTACAATTATACCGATCATTTAGGAAATGTACGTTTAAGTTATCAGAAGGAAAATAATGGTTCTTTAAAAATACTAGAAGAAAACAATTATTATCCATTTGGATTGAAGCATAAAGGTTATACTCCTACAACAATTGGAAATAGTAATTACCAGTATAAATATAATGGGAAAGAATTGCAAACAGATTTAGATATTAACCTTTACGATTACGGTGCTCGTAATTATGACCCTGCGATTGGGAGATGGTTTAATGTAGATCCACTGGCTGAGAAGTATCAAGAGTTATCTCCATATACTTATGCCGTTAATAATCCAGTATTTTTTATCGACCCTGATGGGATGCAAGTAGAGCATGATTA
Organism: Chishuiella changwenlii; assembly: GCF_900142565.1. Taxonomy (GTDB): domain Bacteria; phylum Bacteroidota; class Bacteroidia; order Flavobacteriales; family Weeksellaceae; genus Empedobacter; species Empedobacter changwenlii. Next base: position 1,464 of record NZ_FRBH01000017.1, on the reverse strand, counting down.
TCAATTATTGAAAAATGGTCAAGTAAAATTGATTAAAGAGACAGCTGATAAATCAGATACTTTGTATGCTACAAATAATGATGGCTCTATTAATAAAAATGAAAGTGTTACTGTACAAAAAGAAAAAGCTAGTGATACCAGTGTTATTGGAGATTTAGCAAATGCAAATGGATATTTAGGTAATTTTAGAAATGAAAATGCAAATTTAGGAGCTAAAAAGGGTGAAGTTAGAATAGGATATTCAAATAATGTTAATGATGCTGTTAATGTCTTCAATTTTTTAAATAAAAATACATTTTCAAATATTGAATTTGGTTTAATGAGATTTGAAAATAATGGAAATAATGAGAATTATTTAATAGGAACAAATATGGAGATTGACGATTTAGGTAAAACATTTAGAAGTATGATTAATAAGATAGGAGGTTATTCAAATTTGATTGCTTTTTATCATAATCATGATGGATACGTTGGATCTAACCCTGATAAAATAGGTAATCAATTTGGTGCAGATCAAAATACTAGAAGGTTTGTACAAAGAAAGGTAATAGAAGCTGGAGGACGTAAATTACCAAGATTTTTCACTATTCATGAAGGGTTAGGTAATACTCTAATAGAACTTAATAGAGATGGTCATATAAAAACAGGAATGGTAATGACACCAGGTTCAATTAGTAATATTAATAAAAAATAATTTATGAAAAATATTTATATTATAATACTGTTTTTTACACTTTTTAATTGTATGAAAAAAAATAAAGAGGATTATATATTAGAAATCGTTAATACTAATATTGATTCTATGAATAATAGTCATTCAGAATTTTACAAAGATTATTTGTATACAATAGCTCATCAAGAGAAACAAGGAATAAATTATTTAAAAATATCTACAGGTGAATATTATAATAATGATTCTGTTGAATTCATCCAAGAATATAAAAATCATTTATTAGTTTTTTATAAAAATGTCTTATTTAAAAATAAGCATAAATTGAAACATCAAGATTTATACTCAGGATTAGCTTATAAAAAAGATAATATATATATGTATCATCCAAGTTATGTTGTAATTGAAGTTTTGAATAATAAATACAGAAGATTGAATTATAAGGAACAAAAAGAAAAAAAATTATTTATATACAATGATGTTCCTGACTTACCTGAACCCAATATAGAATAACTCCCCTCAGCTAGCGCGAGCATCCTACTCGTGAATAAATAAGAAAATATTAATTTTAAAATAACCAAAAGCCAGCTATATGCTGGCTTTTGTGTTTTATTGTGTAGCTATATTTTATTACAGAAATCTTAATTACTTTTAAACTATATTTCCTAAAAATTAAAAGAAAAGAAATTTTAATGAAAAAATACTTATATAAATAGGTACAATCTATCGTTGAAAAACCTCATTAATTAAATTATGAAATTATATATAAAATTAGTCTTCATTATACTAACATT
>NZ_FRBH01000015.1 GCF_900142565.1 Chishuiella changwenlii | reverse complement strand
TTTTTACAACTTCGAATTTCCTATAGCTCCATTATTCAAGGATTGACTAATTTCGTATCGGCTTTATTTCTTCTGTCTATATTTTAAATTTCAAATGAACTTCTCGTTTCATCACTCACTTTGTTTCTCTGTTTCTGTAAGCGGTTGCAAAGGTAATTAATATTTTTAAACCACAAAATATTTTTTAAAATATTTTAAAACTTTTTTTTCTTTTATCAATCTCAGTCATTACAACCTCAACCATCAAAAAAAAAGCCCGTTAAAACTAATATTACTCCTTTACTATTTCAATTCCTACAATACTACTCTTCTTTCGTATTGGGAGTGCAAATATACAACTGCTTTTTCCGTTTTTCCAAATCAACTTTACAATTAATTTACAATTTTAACCTAACTGACTGAATAACCGTAAAATATTTTTTAATCTTTTTTGAAAATAGATGTGAGATGCGAGATTTAAGATGGGAAAATAGGTAATGATGCTTCGACAGTCATGACAAAACAAACCTTATATCTTATAGTCTTAAAACTAAAATCTAACTTCTATATTATTCAACCGCAAAGAGCACAAAGATTACGCAGAGAGCACTAAGTAAACCTTACTCCTTATAAACTTACATCTTAAAAACTAAACTCTAGTTTCCAACTTCTAAGCTCGAGATAAAAGGACATGATTATTTTGTGATGACAACTTCCCCAAAAAGTTGGCTTCACAAAATACTTTGAGGTTAACGACTCGAAAAAAAGCAACACATAGTGTTGCGTGGTATTCAATAATAATTTAAAAATAAAATTCTAGGAATTGTTTATTGATAAACAGAAGTATACACATGTATATTAATCAATTAACTATAAATTATTCTATAATGAATAATGAATAATAAATTTTATTATTTTATATACGTTTTTTTTTATAAATTTGCAATAAACCTAATACAATACAATTCTAACCAAATTGTACTGAACAACCAACTTATTAACCTTAAAACATGAGAAGCATATATTGTATACTTTTACCATATCATCATCTGCATTTAAAAAAAATGTCTTTTTTGGTTCTATCTTTTCTAAGGGATATAAGTTACTTATTGTCTAATAATAACTCTTTATATAAAATTCTAATAATTAATCCATTCATTAGATATTTTTCTAAACCAAGAGCTCCTTCTTAATATAAATCTAAACAATTAGTTTTTTTTTATTTATGAAGATAATATTTAAGTATAAGAAATTTTCACAATTAACCTATATAACCTATATAACCTATATAACCTATGAAAATAAAAATACCTCTTATTCAAAGGCATCAGATACCGATATTTTATTTATCCGTTATGATGTTATTTGGGCTATTTTCTACAAGTAAAGCCCAATCTATTATAACCGAAAGTTTTAATTATCCTGCTGGTACACCCATTACAAGCTCTAACTGGTTAAGTAATGCAACCGGTAATCCCACTATAAGTATTGTAAATGGTAACCTTTCGTATGCTAATACAATAGGAAATTCTAGTGGTAATAAAATTTCACTTACAGCTAGCGGACAAAGTATAAGAAGAACTTTTACTACAGCTGTATTAAATGCTGCTACACCAAATGTTTACTCCTCTATGGTTGTAAATGTAAGTACAGCATCTGCTAATGGAGATTACTTTTATGCTATGGGGAATTCTACAGCTGCTCAGAATGCGAGAATCTACATTAGAGCTAATGGTAGTGGATTTAGTTTTGGTGTTGGAAAAACTGCCAATGCTGCAGAATACGAAACTACTGTAAGAGATTTTAGTACAAATTATTTTATTATTTTAAAATATGAGTTTGTTACTGGAAATAATAACGACCGTGTTAAGCTGTATGTTAATCCTAGCACAACTAATGAACCTGGAACTCCAACTATTATTACTACACCTGCAATTACTGATGTTACGTCTTTGTCTAATGCATTTATTTTGCAAAGAGGAAGTAATTTAGAAGTTGATGGGATTAATATTGGACGATCTTGGAATAGTGTTACTACTGCTATATTTGATTATGGTGATGCTCCTGTTTCATACGACAATTCGAAAGATGATGTATTTACACCTGCTACACACAAACTTTTATCTAGTTTTTATTTGGGACGTATTGTTCCTGATTTAGAGTTTGTGCCAAATAATGTTGATGATGGAGAAGATAATAACACTCCAAATGGTGACGGACAAGATGAAGATGCAATAGTTGCTTCAACAGTAGAGATTAGAAAAAATGTTCCGTATACTTTAACATTCCCTGTTAGAAATACTACTGGAACAAAATATCTTTATGGATGGATTGATTTTAATAATAATGGTCGATTCGAAGCAAACGAGTTTAGTACTGTTAATGTTACTACTACAGGAGAAAGTAGAGCAAGTTTAACTTGGACAAATGTACAGACTAATAATATTCCTAATGATGTTACGAAGTTGTATATGAGAATTAGATTCTCTGACAGATCATTAATAGATTTTACTGGTGCTGCAGGAGGAACTACTGTAGATGAAAGAAGTATTGGAAATGGTGCTACATCTACAGTAGTGGCTACAGAGCATCCACAAACTGTAAATGGAGAGGTAGAAGATTATCAAATAAATGTTGTTAATACTTTTGACTATGGTGATGCTCCTAGTTCATATGAAAATAATATAGCTGGGGTTTCTACACCTGCATTACATGCTCCGATGGAAGGTTTTAGAATTGGAAATTTATTAGATACTGAATCTGGTCCTGCTTCTGTAACTTCTCCTAACGAAAATAATACAACTGGAGACAACAGCGTAGAATTAGCGGATGAAGACGGTATAACTCGTTTTGAAAGTATTAATAGAGGTATTCCTTATACACTTACTATTCCAGTTTCTATTCCAACAACAATGTCTGCTGGAACAAAATATCTTTACGGTTGGTTAGATTTAAATGGAGATGGTCGTTTCCAAGCTAATGAAGTAAAGACAACAACAATTACAGGAACTGGAAATAGAAGTTTAACCTTAACATGGACTGCTGCAGAAACAAATTTAATTGTTAATGGTACTAAAAGAATCTATTTAAGATTAAGATTTTCTGATACTATTTTAACTGATTTTACATCTGGAGCAAATTCAGCATTATTAGATGAAAGAAGTATTGGAAATGGTGCTACAGCTTCAAATAATTCTGTAAATAATTTAAGAACTCCTTTTGGAGAAGTAGAAGATTATCAATTACCAGTTGATACATACGACTTTGGTGATAATCCTGCTGGTTATGAGTTAAACAATGCTGGTAATTCTTTCCCTGCAAGACAAATAGGAAGCCAAGCTAATCGTATTGGTAAATTAATAGACATTGAAGAAACTCCTGCTACAGTTGCAGCAGGCACAGATAACAATGGTACAAACGGAGATGGTGAAGACGAAGATGGTTTAGTTATTTTACCTGTTATAAAAAGAGGTGTTGCACTTTCTTTTAATGTACCTGTAACCGTTGCTACTAGTTCTAATATAATTGCTTGGATAGATTTTAACAATGACGGTAAATTTCAAGCTAACGAAGTATGCTATACTGCTGCTACTGGTAATACTACTGGCTATAGAAGTGTTGCGACAGGTACTTCTTTAGTTAATATTTGGTTTAGAGGAACGCAGACAGTTAATATTCCTGAAGGAGTTACAGATCTATATGCTCGTATCCGTTTAACAAGAACCACTGGAACAGATAATACTAGTACAACTGGTATTGATGAAAGGTCTATTGCTGATGGTGCTAGTACTGGAGTATACACTACTCCTATAATTGGAGAAGTTGAAGATTATCGTTTTCCAGTTGGTGAAAGTTTATTTGATTTTGGGGATGTACCACAAAGTTACGAAATGAATAGAAACGGAAATGCTAGACCTGCAAGAAATTACCCTACTGACTTATTATACTTAGGAAACACTTTTGACTATGAACTTGGTCCGCAAAGTGTGGCTGTTGGTGATGATAATAATGGTACTAATGGTGATGGTGATGATGAAGATGGTATCTCTCAAAATCAGTTAACTATAAAAGCTGGTGTTGCAAAATCTTTTACTGTTGCTGTTAATAATAGTACGGAAGGTCCTGCTTCTTTATATGCATGGATTGACTTTAATAATAATGGTCGATTTGAAGCAAATGAAGCATCACCAGTTGTAACTGTTCCTGTAAATGCAAGAACTGCTACAGTTACTTTTACTGCAACACAAATAACGTCTGCGGTAACTAACAAACCATACATGAGAATTAGATATTTACGAGCAGATGCTGGAACAGTCATTGCCGATTTTACTTCGGGAACTAATGCTACTTTATTAGATGAACGCTCTATTGCAGATGGTTTAAATTCTGGTGAATATGGAGCTATTTCTGAAGGTGAAGTTGAAGATTATCAATTAACAATTATTCGTGATTTTGGAGATGTGCCTGCTTCTTATGAAAATGGAGCACCTGCTTCTCATACAAATACTAATCCACCAGAACTTTACATAGGAGATACAATTGATTATGAACCTGTAGCAAGTAGTGTTGTAGCAGGTGCAGATAACAATGGTACAAATGGTGATGGTGAAGACGAAGATGGTGTTAAACCAGGAGAAGTTATTACAAATGGTGTTGCCTACTCTTTAACAGTTCCAGTAAATACAACTATAACAGGTACAAAATATTTATATGCTTGGATAGATTTTAATGGAGATGGTATATTTAATGGAAATGAAGCTGCAACGGTATCAGGATCTGTTACTGCTGGAACAACTTCTAATTTTACATTAAATTGGAATAATATTGGTCTTTCTGCATCTACATTACAGGCTGGAAAAGTGTATGTAAGACTTAGATTATCTGCTACTACATTAAGTAATAGTAATGGAGCAGCATTAATTGATACTAGAAGTTTTAGACCAAGCAATGCTTCTGGAGAAATTGAAGATTATCAATTTAAGGTAACAAATAACTTTGATAACGGAGATCTTCCTGTTTCTTACGAAACGAGTAGTACTGGTGCAAATTTATCTGCAAGAAACGCCATATCAACTGTACTAAGAATTGGAGATTTAATAGAAGAAGACGAGTTTCCTAATTCTGTAGCTCCTGGTGCTGACAATAATGGTGCAAATGGAGATGGACTTGAAGAAGATGGTATAAAAAGAATTATTCCTATCTATAAAAATAACATCTACTATGTTAGAGTAAAAGTTCTGAATAACACAGGTTCTTCAAAAACTTTTATGGGTTGGTTAGATAGTAATAACAATGGTCGATTTGATCTTAATAGAGGAGAAAGTTCATTAGTTAATGTACCTTCTTCACCCCTACCTCAAGAAATGACTCTCCGTTTTGCAACAACTAGTATTCCTACTGACATACAAAATGTATATATGCGTTTACGTATTGCAAATTTACTTATAGAATTTCCTGGTAGACCTTTCGATGGAAGAGCAATAGGTGATGGAACTACATATAGTACTCCTAATTACACAACTCCTCAAATTGGAGAAATTGAAGATTATCGTGTTGCAATCACAACAGATTCATTTGATTATGGTGATTTACCAGATACCTACGAAACAAGTAGAAATGGAATTATAGCTCCTGCAAGACAAGCAGCAAGTGCTGGTCTATTTATAGGAGACGAACCTGCAGATGAAGAGCTGACAAAAAATACAAGTATAAATGCTGATGGAGATAGCAACAATTTCGTAGATGATGAAATAAATTTCATTACAAACCCTGTATTTGCTAGTCGTCCATATACAATACAAGTTCCTGTTACCAATCATACTGGTAGTAGAACACTTTATGGTTGGATAGATTTTAACCAAAATGGTCGATTTGAAGCAAATGAAGTTGCAACAGTTACTACATATAATGGTTTTAGTAAACGTAAATATAAACTTACATGGACTGCTGCACAAACTAGTAATATTGTTGGAGAGCCAGAAAATTTAGCTTTACGTCTTCGTATATCTCAAGGAACTTTAACTGATTTTACTAGTGGAGCTCCTGGATTATTAGTCGATGAACGTTCTATTGCAGATGGTTTAAGTACAGGGGAATATGATGCTAATCCACTTATAGCAAATGGAGAGATAGAGGATCATTTGATTGCGTTCTCTTCTAATTCAGATTTTGGAGATGCTCCCCAATCTTATGAATTTAACAATACAAATACAATGTTGCCAGCTCGTAACTTTGCCAATGAAGATCTTTTGATTGGTAAACTTGTAGATATAGAACCTGCTGCACAAAGTGTTGCTCCGGGAGCTGATAGTAATGGTACAAATGGAGATGGATTAGATGAAGATGGAATTAAGTTACCTGTTCAAGATTTAGTTTCTGGTTCTAGTTATAATGTATCTGTTAATGTAATTAATCATTCAGGAACTACTGCTACTTTACGTGGTTGGATAGATATAGATGGAAATGGTAGATTTACTGCAAATGAACATGTTTCTGTTACAGTACCTTCTCTTCCTTATCCTGCATTACCAGAAGATCCAACAGAAGAGGACCCAGAAAATCCTAGTATTAATCCACCAGATCCAGAACCAATTACTCAAACTGTAACACTTAATTGGCCATTTATTAACTATACTGGTTCAAGTGATAAAACGTATATGAGATTACGTTTAACTAACGTTACACAAACAGATAATACATCTACACCAAATGTTGATGAACGATCTATTGCTGATGGTTTAAGTTCTGGTATTTATGGAATTTCTTCAGGATCTAACCTTTTCCCTTATAATGGAGAAGTAGAAGATTATACACTTTCTGTAGTAGATAGCTCGATTGAATTAGGTTCTTGTGATCCTAATGATGATAATCGTGTTGGTGTGCCAGACCCTATGCAATCTTTATTTCATGGAAGTATTGTAAAAAGTGGAGATGATTGGTTAGTATTTGGTAGTAGTGCGAATGGAAATGGTACAAATCAGAATGTTCCTATTAAAGTAATTTCCGGTCAAAATGGATTTAACTTCCAAGGAACTCCAATATTCGTTACAGGTGCTTCTAATAGTGCAAATGCACACCAATATATTTTACTTAGTTCTGGTGGTTTATATGCTTTTGGAGCGAATAGTCTTATATTCTCAAAAGCTAGTGGTATGCAACAAGTTCCATTACCTCCAAATACAGCACCTGGTAACGTTCGCTTAATAGATGCTGGAGCCAGTACTAGTGCACCATTTTCTCTTTCTCTTTTAACAAAAACAGGAGAAGTTTGGGTATTTACTAATACATCTGGAAGCCCTGCACAAGGAAATGGTAACTTAGGTGGGCTTATATGGCATCAAGTAATGCTTAATGAAACTACTCCACTTACAGGAATAACAGATGTAAAAAGTGCTGGTGCCTCTTTAATAGCAATGGACGGAGAAAATGTTTATACTTGGGGTAGAAATGTGTTTTTAGGTAATGGAAGTAATGTTACGACAAGAAATTACGCTACAAAAATGACACTTCCTCCAAATATCACAACTCCTATCTTACAACAAGACTTAAGTAATTCAACTGCTACTTCATATTATTTAAGAGATAGCGCTGGTGTTGTTTTTGTTCTTGGAGCAAATCAGAACGGGCAGTTAGGATTAGGAAGTACAGTTAATACTTCTAGTTGGTTAAGTATTAATGAGGTTAATGAAGAGCCTGATGGACCAGGTAATGAAACAGATGTAACAAGAGATATCCCAGAGGTTGTTTGGATTTCAGCAAATAACCACGATAGTAATTTCCCTATATTTTCTGTTATTACAAACGAAGGTAGAGCATATACAGCAGGAAGTAATGATGGTGGAAAAACAGGTATTGTTGGAGCTACTGCTATTGTTTCTGGTAATATTACTGTTCCTACTGCTATAACAGTTAATAATGGTGCTCAGATGTTAAGTGGAAAAGTTCGCTTCATTGAAGCAGGTGGACATGTTTCTATGTTAGTTAGAGAAGGTAGTGATCGATATGGCTACACTGGACACACTGCTGATGGTAGTGATGGTTGTGGTGGTTGTACACAGAGTCCTAATGAATTTAGTTTTAATGGACTTCCTTCTACAGGTGTTATTTGTGGTAGCCCTCCTGCATATGATTATGGAGATTTAGATGAACGCTATAATCTTGGTGGAGAGGAAAATATGGCTCGACATGAAATAAAATTCAGTCAAGAAGATAATCCTTTAAAATTAGGAGCTATAGCACCTGATAGTGAAGATGGTCCACAATTTACAGAGTCTGGAAGCTCTAATAATGCTTCTGGTGACGATAGTGATATTTTTGGAGATGACGAAGATGCATTTACAGGAGTATTACCTACTAAAGTTCCTGGAAGTGCATATACACTAGCTGTTCCGTTAACAAATAAAACTGATTCTACAGCTTACTTATATGGTTTCATAGACTGGAATGATAATGGTATTTTCGATCCAAATGAAACAGTTGTGGTTGAAGTTCCACCTTCACAAGAACAGCAAACTGTGAACATAACTTGGCCTAATAATCCATTAAATTGTAGTGATGAGCTTGATGCATTAAGAAGTTTTGTAAGATTACGCCTTACAACTCAGTTATTAGAAGATAATACTGCTACACCTGCAGATGAAAGAAGTTTCCTTGCAGCGCAAGATGGTGAAGTAGAAGATTATTTCTTAGACTGGATAAAAGGTGCTTGTGAATTACTTTGTTACAAGTCTCCAATAACTACTGGAGGTACAATTTTAGACACAAATGTAGGTGTTAGTTCTGTTTCAAGAAGAATTAATAGTACAGACAATTGGCCTAAAGTTCGTAAAGGAGCATGGTTAGCGATGGAGTCTAAAACAAATGGATTTGTTTTAAATAGAATTCCATTTAATAACCTAAATGAACCAATTGGTATTAACCCAGATAACTTTGTTGAAGGAATGACTATTTATGATACAACTAATAAATGTATGAAAATATACACTTCTAAAGATGATGGTGTATCATTTGGATGGTTCTGCATGACAAGTCAAGCTTGTCCTGATTAAAATAATAAACTAAGGCAATTAGCAATAGGTATTTTTTTCACCTATTGCTAATGCATTAGAAAACAACTAACCTTTTAACCTTTTTATATGAAAACTATAATTCCAATTATTGTTTTACTATGTTTTACAACAATAGTAAAATCTCAATTAACAATAGGAACACCAGAAGCAAGTAACTCATCTGTTTCGTTAGAGTTTTCCGAAGCTGAAAATAGAGGTATTATTTTACCTTATGTAGAAGACAAAAGTGCTATTACAGAAAGTGGTACTCTGATTTACGATGTTACTGATCATAAAGTAAAATATTTAAAAGACAGTGAATGGATAGACCTTTCAGTTGACGATAGTGGTTTGGCTGATATTTCTATTCAAACAACTAAAACAGAATTGCCAGATTCTAAAATGGCAATCGGAAATAATGCCGATACAGACGAAACAAAAGGTCTATTGGTATTAACAGATACAGACAAGGCTATGATACTTCCTAAAGTACCAGAACCTCATCTTAATATTATTGATCCTAGCCCAGGAATGATAGTTTATGATACTACAAACAGATTGCTTGCTGTATTTAACGGAAGTGTCTGGACTTTCTGGAAACCTTAAAATTAGAAACCTTCAAGAAAATCTTGAAGGTTTTTTTTATTTTAATGTACAGAGTAGTGGTTTTAAACAAAGTCCTAATTCCCTTATATCTTAAAACTAAACTCTAACTTCTAGTTTCCAACTTCTAAGCTCAAGATAAAAGGACATGATTATTTTGTGATGGCAACTTCCTCAAAAAAGTTGGCTTCGCAAAATACTTTGAGGTTAACGACTCAGGAAGAAAGCAACCAATAAGGTTGCGGGTTATTCAATTCTAAGTTTCTTTAAATTATCTCTATAGTTTTCTAATAATAAACTTTCTGTAACATAACCAACAAACTTTCCTTGTTTTGTAAGTAACATATATTCTATTTTTTTACTTTCCATCATATTTATCACATTTGCAGCATTTGCAAAAACTGAAGTTGATGATGCTTCTGTAATACAATCTTCGTAAGTTTTATTAGATGTATTATTTCTAAAAATAAACGAACGTATATGATCTAAAACTATAATTCCATGAATGGATTCGTCTTCATTTAAAATAGGAATAAAATCTTGTGTTGTTGATGCAAAAATCTCCCTTACATCTTCTATTGTATTATTTGGTGTTAATGTTTGAATATTTTTAATGTAAATAGAAAATAAATCGATCTTATTAAAAAGGTTTCTGTCTTTGTCGGATGTAAATACAATTCCTTGATCCGCTATAGAATGTACATCCATTGAGTATTTATCGTATCGTTTTGATATAGCAAAACTTATTGATGATACTAACATTAGAGGAATAATTAATCCATATCCTCCTGTAATTTCTGCTATTAGAAAAATAGCTGTTAATGGTGCATGAAATAGTCCACTAAGAACTGCTGCCATCCCTACAACAGTAAAATTTCCTATTGGTACAGTAAAACCTAATAAGTTGAAAAATTTTGAGACAAAATAACCCAAATATGAACCTACAAAAAGAGACGGAGCAAAGTTTCCTCCATTTCCTCCACTTCCCAATGTTAATCCAGTAGCAATAGATTTTATGAGAATCATAATTAATATTAATCCTAAAATAATCCATTGATTGGTTTTAAAAGTTTCTAACAAGGAATTATTTAAAAGAAAGCCTGCTTCGTCATTGGCTAGATATTTTATACTCTCATACCCTTCTCCAAATAAAGTAGGAAAGAAAAATATTAATATTGCTAAACTAGATGCCCCTACGAGAGCTCTCCAATATAAATTATCAGAATAATTCCCTATAAGATGTTCTACTCTTCTAAATAATCTGGCATGATATACAGAGATGAATCCAGCCAAAACGCCTAAAATAATATAGAAAATAACATTATGATAATCGAAACCAAGTGCATAACGAAAAGAAAGTAACATACTACTTTTTAATGTTAGATTAGCTATTAATGCTCCTGTTGCAGATGACAATAGTAAAGGAATAAAAGCTGTAACACTCATATCCGCCAAAACAATTTCTATTGCAAATAAAACTCCAGCAATTGGTGCATTGAATGCTGTTGCAATTCCTGATGCAACTCCACAGGCTAATAAGAGTGCTCTGTGTTTATATTTAAAACGGTAATATTGCCCATAGTTAGAACCAAAAGCTGCTCCTGTAATGGTAATTGGAGATTCTAATCCTGCAGAACCACCCATACCTACAGTTAAAGAGCTGGTTATAATTTGGGCATACATTTGCTTTTTTGGCATTATACCAGATCGCTTGGCAACAGCAATCATAATTTGTGATGTTCCTTTTTCTATAGATCCGTCTAAAAAATTTTTAACGACAAATACAGTTAATAAAATCCCTACTATAGGTAGTAAACTATTCATGTATGGTAATTTTAAAATACCACTAATGTAAACTGTGAATTGAAGTACGCTGTGCGCAAAAGATTTTAATACGATTACAGCAAAAGCTGAAGATATTGCAACTAATATACACGATAAATATAAAAATTGCCTCTCGCTTAAAACAAGTTTAAGGAGATTGAGTAAATTTTGGAAAAAATTTACACTTCTTTTTATAAATAGAAGAATCTTATATTTTCTGTTTAGTTGCATTAGACAAAAATAAATAAGATTTTAATACTCAAAAATTATAAAGTACTTTTTTTGAATATAAATAGTGTTAAACAAAATAACCAACTGCATGCAGTTGGTTATTTTGTTTAATTTAAGTAAAAAATTAAGGCGTTAATACTGCACGCCCCTTTATTTTACCTTGTCTCATTCTATCATAAACTTCGTTTGCTTGATCGAATTTATATTGTTCAATCTCTATATGAATTTTCTTTTGTCTAGCCAATCCTACAACTTCCATTAATTCTGTACGAGATCCCCAATAAGGGTTTGACATACTTACACCAAAAGGAAGACCATTCATACTATATTCATAGTAACCACCACCAAGTCCAACAATTGTTAAGTCGCCATCCATAGAAACTATTTTAGTTCCTAGCTCTATAGTTGGCGTTGCTCCTACAAAATCTAATACTACTTTTACTTTTTGAATTCCTGCAATTTTTAAAATCTGTTCTGCTGCATCTGCATCTTTTGAATTAACTGTGTAAGCTGCTCCTAAAGATTTTGCAAATTCTAATTTATCTTCTGTTACATCACAAGCAATGATTGCTGCTCCTGTCATTTCTCGTAAAATTTGAACTGCTACATGTCCTAATCCTCCTACTCCAATTACAACAACAAACTCATCTGGCATAAGTTTAGGCAAAGATTTTTTAATAGCTGAATAAGGCGTTAACGCTGCATCTGTTAATGGCGCTGCAATAACTGGATCTAAATCATGAATAGGAACCAATAATCTAGATGATGGCACTAACATATATTCAGACATCCCTCCGTCTAAACCTAATCCACCTCCATAACCAAGCTCACTTTGGTGATTGCAATAGTTTTCTTTTGATTGTTGACATGGTTTACAGTGTCCACATCCCCAAGGACCATATACTAAAACTGCATCTCCTTTTTTATAATCCGTTACTGTATCTCCTACTTCTTCTACCCAACCAGCATTTTCGTGCCCTAAAGTAAAAACTAAATCTCCTACAGTTCCTTCATCTATAATATGTAAATCTGAATGACAAACTCCCGCTCCTCCTATCTTTAATAAGACCTCATCGCCCTTTGGCGTTGGTTTTTCTAAATCATTAACAACTCTAACGTCTTTATGTCCAAAGTATCTAACTGCTTTCATATTTTTTTTAAATTTTGATGATAACCAAATTACAAAATGTAAACTTTATCTTAATTAAAAAAAATATTAAATATTTATTAAAACCTACTTTAGCGCTTTACCATAAACATCTAATGCTCTTTGTCTAGCTAAAGAATGCTCTACGATTGGTTGTGAATATTCTAGGGTTTCAAATTCTGTAACCCATTTTTTTATATACTTAAGTTCTTTGTCGAATTTTTCTGTTTGCAGTGTTGGATTAAAAACTCTGAAATATGGTGCAGCATCACAGCCAGAACCTGCTGCCCATTGCCAATTTCCATTATTTGCAGATAAATCATAATCATTTAATTTCTGAGCAAAATAAGTTTCTCCCCAGCGCCAATCTATTAATAAATGTTTACAAAGAAAACTTCCCACTATCATTCGGACACGGTTATGCATGTAACCAGTTTCATTCAATTGTCGCATTCCTGCATCTACAATTGGATAGCCCGTATTTCCTTGACACCATTTATCAAATTCTATTTCATTATTACGCCATTGGATTTCGTCGTATTTCTTTTTAAATGATTGATTGACAACATTAGGAAAATGATATAAAATTTGCATAAAAAATTCTCTCCAAATTAATTCTGAGAGCCATGTTGCATTATGCTTTAATGCAAAAGCAACACATTTTCTGATACTTATGGTACCAAAACGTAAAGCTGTTCCTAATTGTGTTGTTTTCTGAAGAGCTGGAAAATCTCTAAACTGATCGTAATCTTTTATAATTTCCTTATCTAATACTGGCTGAATAAATTTATAAGCTGTTTTCTGAAAGCCAATTTCTTTTAGTGAATGAATTTCTGAAAATGGTTGTTGGTAGAAGTTCGAAAAATTAGTTTTATGAGATTGATAATCTTCTTTCACTAAATTTTCTTTCCATTTCTTTGCATAAGGTGTATAAACAGTATAAGGAGTATTATCTTTTTTTAAAATATCATTTTTATCAAAAATAACTTGATCTTTATATGCTTTGAATGGTATATTTTTTTCTTTAAAAAAATTATAGATTTCTGTATCTCGATTAATAGCGCTTGGTTCATAATCTCGGTTACAGTAAACCGCTTGTATATCATATTTATCTGCTAAATCTCTGTAAACATCACTTGGTTTTTCGTAAAATGTTTGCAATTTAGATTGGTGAGATTTTAACTGATGATTAATTTCTGATAAGGCTTGATGAATGTAATCTACTCTCCTATCTTTTTTATCTTCTAGTTGATTTAAAATAGTAGCATCAAAAATAAAAATTGGTAAAACAGGAAATTCAGATTTTGTAGCTTGATATAAACCTACATTATCTTCTAAACGTAAATCTCTTCTAAACCAAAATATAGCAATTTTATCCTTCATTTATATTTTCGTTTTTGATTGATTTTTTAGCTTGAAATAATTTGAAAAAATATAAGTTTAATAAAAACTGTGTATATCCATAAACTGCATCTTCTATTGGAATTGTCAACATTCTAATTCCTAAAAAATCTTTCGGGTTATAATTTACTATTGGTGATTCTAATCCTGTTCCCGTTAAAACTCCATTTACAGGAAAAAAACCCAACATTAAAATTGTAAAAATAAGTGATGCCTTCCCTATCCAATCTACTCTAGCAATAAAGTGTAAATAGATTAACGTAATAATTGTTATAACAGCAGTAACTAAAGTATAAATCTTATCATAATGTAGCAATGCAACTACAGAGCAAATTATAATTGTAACAAAGGTTATTAAATTATTGAAACCGCTTAACCAATCTAGTTTAAAAAATTTATCGATGCAGAAATAAGTAAAAACACATGAGAAGGGAAT
Organism: Chishuiella changwenlii; assembly: GCF_900142565.1. GTDB lineage: Bacteria > Bacteroidota > Bacteroidia > Flavobacteriales > Weeksellaceae > Empedobacter > Empedobacter changwenlii. The sequence continues at coordinate 51,741 of NZ_FRBH01000015.1, read as the reverse complement.
AAAAATAAAAAACAAACATTCTTCCAATGGTAATCCTCCTATGTTAATTCCAATTGTATAATTTGTATTAAACCACCAAACTCCATTTGCTGTAAACCAAACATCCCAAGCAATAAAAGGAATTGCAACTATTGTAGATGCTTTTATAAAAGAACCAAAATGTTTATTGAATAATATTCGCTTATCAAACGAAGCTATAAAACAAATAATTACTGTAAAAAATAAAATTAGCGCGTAAGTATATTGTATCATTATTTTCCTTTATTAAAATACATTCTGAAATATTTCATTGGTACATATAAAAAACCAAAACACTCACCTTCTTCTTTTCCTAAATGTTTATGATGTTGTTTATGCGCTCTTCTTAAGGCCATAAAATAGGAATTTTTAGTTCTTGTAAAATATTTTAATCGCTGATGAATAAAGATATCATGTACAAAAAAATACGCCATTCCGTATAACATTATTGCTAAACCTATAAAAAACAAATAATTAAAATTATTTAATGATCCAAAATACATGAGAGCAATTGTTGGTAATGCAAAAATGACAAAGAAATAATCATTTTTTTCGAAATCACCTTCATTACTATGGTCATGATGATCTTTATGTAAATACCATAAAAAACCATGCATAACATATTTATGTATTAACCAAGTTGCGCCTTCCATTAATATAAATACAACAAGTACGATTAAAAAATTAAGCATATGTTATTGATTAAAAAATTGATCTAAAACTTGAAAACGATAATCAAATATCTTTTTTAATTTATCTTTTACAATTACTTGATGCGCTATACTTCCTAAAAAACCTAAAGGCAATTCGTAATCGACAGTGTCTTTCATTAAAACACCGTTCTCATTTGGAATAAACTCATGGAAATGATGCCAATATTTATAAGGTCCTTTTTCTTGAAAATCTGTAAAACTCTTATTTTCTTCTACCTGAATAATTTTTGTTGTCCATTTTAATGGAATATTAAAAAGTGGTGAAACAGTATAGTCTATTTTCATTCCAACAAAAATAGGTTGATCACTATCTTTAGAGAGAACTGTAAATGCCATGTCTTTTGGTGTTATTTTAGAAAGATTGTTAGGTGAAGAAAAGAATTTCCAAGCCTCTTCTACATTACAATTTAATTGTTGTTCTCTATATAACTGATGTCTCATATTTATTTTTTTATAAGTTCTTCTATATGTTGAAGAACAACATTTGATGAAATAGCAAATTGGTTGGAATTAATTAATTTAATATCTTCTTGTATATTACTCTTATATCCAAGAAATCCTGGTATATTTTTTTGAATAGATAAGCGAATAAATCTAATTTCTGGATTTGTTGGTGATAATTTCACTGCTTTTTCTATGTTACTTTTTCCTCTATTAAATGTACTTAATTTTTTAATGGGATTAAAAACATGATTCGCTTTAACGCTTTGCAAACCTCCTAAATATGCTAAAAAAATGGGTTCACCTTTTAATTCTTCCAATTCTTTAATCATTTGCAGGCATAGTTTTTTATCGGAAACTGCTTTTATATAGTTTTCTCTAAAAAAATTTAATGTATTATTTTGTGCATTAAGCTGCATTGAAACCAATAATAAAAATCCTACAATTATTCTCATTACAAAAAAGCTGATTTATAACGTAAATAGCTTTTAAAAGCAACATAAGCTTTCTGAGTATTAGGAATTCTTATTCTATTTTCTAAAATTTCGTCGGATGATTTATTTTTAATCTTCTCGAATAAAGAAAGATAATATTTATAAGCTAAATAAACTCCAAACATAGATGAACTTGGTAATTTTTTAATTCCAACAAGAGCTTCTTCAAACTCTTTTTTTATTTCCTCTTCTATTTTATACTTCACTTGATTATCAAAAATATTCATTTCAATATTAGGAAAATATGATCTTCCCAAAACATGATAATCATCTTTTAAATCTCTTAAAAAATTAACTTTCTGAAAAGCGGAACCTAATTTCATTGCATAAGGTTTTAACTCTTCATACTGTTTTTTATTACCTTCTGTAAAAACTTGTAAACACATTAACCCTACAACTTCTGCCGAACCATAAATGTATTCGTTATACAAATCAGAATTATATTCTACTTGTTGCAAATCCATTTCCATACTATGTAGAAATCTATTTATAAGTTCTCTATCTATAGCATATTTATGAATGGTTTCTTGAAAAGATTGCAAGATTGGATTAAGTGAAATCCTTTCTTCTAATGCATTATCTGTTTCAATTTTTAATCTATTTAATAATTTTTCTTTGTCGTAGTCATGAAAACTATCCACAATTTCATCTGCCAACCTAACATAACCATAAATAGCATATATAGCTGGTCTTATAGCTGGTTTTAATGCTAATATCCCTAAAGAAAAACTTGTGCTATATTTTTGGGTTGCTTTTTTACTTACATCGTAAGCAAGTTCGTCAAACAATTTTTTCATTTAATGTTAAGTTTTAAGATTACATATTTCTTGAGCAACAATTTTACCAGAAATTATAGATGGAGGAACTCCTGGTCCTGGTACAGTTAGTTGACCTGTATAATATAGATTATTTACTTTTTTATTTTTTATTTTTGGTTTAAGTACAGCAGTTTGGTTTAAAGTATTTGCTAGCCCATAAGCATTACCACCATAGGCATTATAATCGTTTACAAAATCACTTACACAGTAACTTTTTTTATATTCTATTTTAGATAATAAATCCTTTGCTCCAGTTAATTTCTCTATTCGTTGAAGCATTTCTTTCAGATAAATTTCTCTTGTTTCCTCTTCATCATCTAAACCAATTGCCAATGGCATCAATAAAAATAAATTCTCACAGTTTTCCGGTGCAACATTTTTATCTGTTTTAGATGGACAACAAGCATAGAAAAGAGGTTTTTCTGGCCATTTCTTTTCACCATAAATACAATCTATATGTTCATCTAAATCATTTTCGAAGAAAAGCGTATGATGTTTTAAATTTGGTATTTCCTCTGTAATTCCCAAATAATAAATTAAACTAGACGGTGCAAATGTTTTCTTACGCCAGTAATCTTGTGTATAATTTCTTTCATCTTCTATTAATAAACTTTCTGTATGATGATAATCTGATGAAGCAACTACGTAATCAAATTCTTTTAACTCACCATTTATTAATAGAGATTTTATATCACCATTTTGCGTATTTATTTTTTCGACTGTATGACTAAAATGAAATATTGCTCCTTGATTTTCGGCTACTTTTTGCATAGCTAATACCAACTGATAAAATCCTCCTTTAGGATAATGTGTACCCAAAGCATAACCTCCATAATTCATTAAACTATACAATGCTGGAATATTCTTTGGTGAAGCGCCAAGAAAGATAACAGGAAACTCCATTAATGTTCTCAATTTTTTATTCTTAAAAAATTTTGAAACATAACTTCTAAAATTTGATAGCAAATCTAACTTTATGGCACTTTTTGCAATTTTAGGAGAAATAAATTCTAACCAATTATGACATGGTTTATTTACAAAATCTTGCATTCCAACTTCATATTTATATTTAGCAGATTGCATAAACTTGTCTAATAAATCACCAGCACCAGTTTCTATTTTTTCAAATAATAGTTTTAAGTCGTCATATTTTTCTGGAATAGCAATTGTTTCATCCTCAAAAATCATTTCAAATTGAGGGTTAAGAGAAATCAATTCGAAAAAATCTGAAGATTTACAATCAAAGTCTTTAAAGAACTTATCCATAATATCAGGCATCCAATACCAACTTGGTCCCATATCGAATTGATAACCCAAATAGGTTGTAAATTGTCTTGCTCTACCACCAGGTTGATTATGTTTTTCGAAAACATGCACTTCATAGCCTCCTTTTGCTAGATATGCAGCAGCAGAAATACCAGAAAACCCAGATCCAATTATGGCTATTTTTTTCTTCATATAAGAGATTAAAGCATTTAATACTAAATTTTAAATTACTTTATACAAAAATACACTTTTTAAACAAATAATAGTACTATAATGTACTTTTATACAAATTTTGATATGATAAAAAATCAAATCACTTAAATTTAAATACTTATAAAACATAAACTTACTTAAATATTAACAACTTAACTGTGTATAAATGATTTCTAAACGATTATTTAACAAATAAAAATTTATAAAAAACAGCATTTTACGAAGATTTTGTCAAAAAAAAAGCAATATTTATGAATAACTATTAATTTAAAAATCAATTTTTGAAGAATTTTTATGGTAATTTTTAATAAAAACTGAGTTATTTTTAAAAAAGTTTATACATTATTTTAAAAAAATAGGTTTAAAATCATCATAAATTATCTTACTCTTTTTAAACAAAAACAGAATGTTATATTTAATGAATTTAAATAAAACAAATTGCTAATAAAGTGTTTATACATTTTATTATGCACCTATCCCTATTTGTACAATAAATTAAAACTATGATATTATAAAATAAACCTATAATGGTATAGTTTTTAAGTATTGTCATTTTATTTTTCACTTATCGTATTATTGTTTTTTTTTATAACTTTGAGTCAACCGATATAACCTATTACTAACCAAAACCTATTGTTATATTATTGTTAGGTTAACTCTGTATGATAATGTAAACAGTAAACTACTTGAATGACCAAAGTAAACCCTTTGGTCATTTTTTTATATAAAAAAAGATGAACTTTCGTCCATCTTTTATAAGTGTTATAGTATTTTATTAATCTAATATTTTTTCCAAATCTGCTCCTCCTTGTATATTTCGCATTTGTCTCTGTATATGACTTGCGCGTCTACTAATATAAGGAGATGGAGGATTTACATTATATTTTCTTGGAAGTGGTAATGCCGCTGCAATTCTAGCCGCTTCATTATTAGATAGATCTTTTGCAGGTTTTTTAAAATAATATTCAGAAGCTGCTTCAACTCCAAAAACACCTATTCCCATCTCAGATGTATTAAGATACATTTCTAAGATTCTTTTTTTACCCCATATCTTTTCTATCATAAAAGTAAAGTAAACTTCTAATCCTTTTCTCAACCAAGATCTACCTTGCCATAGAAATACATTTTTTGCTACTTGTTGAGAAATTGTTGAACCACCACTTAGCTTTTTACCTTTCTTATTTTTCTCCATTGCTTTCTCAATTCCTTCGAAATCGAAACCATTGTGCGTAGGAAATTTCTGGTCTTCTGAACCAATAACAGCTAATTTTATATTTCTACCCATTTCATCATATGAAATATAATCTCTATTAAATTTACCTTGTTCTACCATTTGTTGAACTTGTGTAATTGTAAAAGGAGGATTAATCCATTTTAATGCAACAATATATAATATATGAGCTAAAAATAAATAAAGTAGAACTCTACGAATAAACTTAAACATACTTTTTATAAATAATCTAAAAACAAATTTAAATGAATTATTGAAACTTTATCAATTGTATAGACCATCAATTTAAAAAAATTAAAACTTTCTTTCACTCAGCTATGTTCTAACAATTCACTAACTTTGACCTTGTAAATAAAAAACAATGAATAACGATATTTTAAACTTAGAACCGAAAGCCATTTGGAAAAACTTTTCTGCTTTAAATTCGGTTCCAAGACCATCAAAAAAAGAAGAGAAAGTTCGTCAATTTATCATCAAATTTGGAGAAGACTTAGGTTTAAAAGTTGAAACTGATGAAGTTGGTAATGTTTTAATCAAAAAATCTGCTTACCCAGGAATGGAAGATCGCAAAACAGTTGTAATGCAATCACATTTAGACATGGTTTGTCAGAAAAATAATGATGTAGAATTTGATTTTGATACACAAGGTATTGAAATGTATATTGAGGATAATCGTTTTGTTACAGCAAACGGTACTACATTAGGTGCTGATAACGGAATTGGAGTTGCTACAATTATGGCAATTTTAGAATCTAAAGATATTCCTCATCCAGCTATTGAAGCATTTTTTACAATTGATGAAGAAACAGGAATGACTGGTGCATTAGGATTAAAAGCTGGTTTTTTATCGGGTAAAATTCTTTTAAATTTAGATACAGAAGAGGACGACGAATTAGATATTGGTTGTGCTGGTGGTGTTGATGTAACTGCAACAAAATCATATTCTGCTGAAGAAGTAAACGGAACTGCTTTTATTTTAACATTAAAAGGTTTAAATGGAGGACATTCTGGAATGCAAATTCACGAAGGTTTAGGAAACTCAAATAAATTAATTGCACGCTTACTTAATGTTGGTATAGAATATAATATTCACATTGCTCACATGGAAGGAGGAAGTTTACGCAACGCTATTCCACGTGAATCTTGGGCAAAAATTGTTATTCCTACTGAAAATGTAGAAGGATTTAAAACAGCTTTCGAAACATTACAAGCGGAAATTATTGAAGAATATCAAACAAAAGAACCTAAAATGATTATTACATTAGAGCCTACAGAGGTTACTAATGCAATGTCTACATTAGATTCTAAAGTATTCATTCAAACAATTATGGCTGCTTATAACGGTGTTTTCCGTATGAGTCCTGATGTTGAAGGTTTAGTAGAAACATCTAATAATGTTGCTCGTGTAGAAGTTATCGAAGGAAAAGTTAGAGTTTTATGTTTAACACGTTCTTCTGTAGAATCTGGAAAAGAAGCTTTAGCACAAACATTAAAAAGTGGATTTGAATTAGGTGGATTTGATGTTAAATTTTCTGGTTCTTACCCAGGATGGAAAGCAAACACTCAATCTGAAATTCTAGAAATTATGAAAGCTATTTACATTAAACAAAATGGTGAAGAACCAAAAGTTGTAGCTTGTCATGCTGGATTAGAATGTGGTATTATTGGAACAAATTATCCTGGTTTAGATATGATTTCTTTTGGTCCAAATATTTCTGGAGCTCATTCACCAGACGAAAGAGTTGAAATTGTTTCTGTACAGAAATACTGGAAATATTTATTAGAAATTTTAAAAGAAATTCCTAACGATGGTCCAATTGATTATAGCTGCGCTAATTCTAAGAATAAATAATATTTTTCTAAAAAATAAATTTTAAATATCGCTCCACATGGAGCGATATTTTTTATTTTTACTAACCTTATTTATAGAAAACATATGAAATCGATTGTAAGAATTTTCTCTTTTATTTATCTCCTATTTTTAATAACATTCATTAACGCACAAAGCTCAAAAAATTATAGTTACAAAATTGATAGTATTCTACAGTCAAAACAAACTATTCCTTTTAACGGTGTAATACTTATTGCAAAGGATAATAAAATAAATTACCAAAAAAGTGTTGGATATAAAGATATTGATGCAAAAATTCCTCTTGACATGGATACTCAATTTGAAATCATGTCAATTACAAAACAAATAACAGCTGTTTTAATTCTACAAGAAGTTGAGAAAGGGAATATTTCGCTTAATCAATCTATAAAAAATTATCTTCCTAATCTTACACAACCATGGGCAAACGCTGTAACTGTACATCATTTATTAAACCATTCTCATGGTATTGATGACATAGAAAAACCCTTGTTGTTTGAGCCTGGTACAAATTTTAAATATGGAAACCTTTCTAATATTTTATTAGGAAAAATTCTAGAAAAAGTTACTGAACAATCTTACGCTCATCTTGCAGATAATTTGTTTAAAAAACTAAAGATGAATAACACTTCATTTTATTCTTCTCTGCAAAATCCCAATTTAGCTAATGGATATTTTTTTACTGATAAGCCAAATAAAGTTAATGATCCTATTAGCGTAGAAAGTTATCCGGCTGATGGTGTTATTTCTACTGCTGGTGATTTACTAATTTGGAACAATGCTTTACATAAAGGAAAGATATTACCTAAAAAATTATATAAATTAATGACAAGTGAGTCTATAAAATCTCAGCATGATTTATTTGGTAAAGAACCAATGGGATATGGTTATAATATTAGAATTGCAAAACATAATAATATAACTTATTTAGGACATACTGGTTTAGGAAATGGTTATTCTGCATTAGATATTTATATTCCTGAAAAGAAAATAAGTTTAATTATTTTAGAGAATCAGATGCCAGAAGATAGTGACTTATATTATTTTTCAGAAAATTTAATAAAAAACGCACTACTAGATAATCTTTAATTTATCTCTTTCTTTTTTTACTAAAATAGCGATAGTGATTTCAATACCTCCTTTTGGTTGCGATTTAGCAAACAAAAGAATATGGAGAATGCTTCGACAGGCTCAGCATTACAAAGTTTGATAAAATGAACGAATATATAAATGACGTTTCGTCAAGCTCAACGTGAAAAAAGTGTTTATGATGTAATCTAATATCTAATATCTAATATCTAATATCTAATATCTAATATCTAATATCTAATATCTAATTTATTTTATACTTTTAGATAATGAAAGATTATTATCCACAACGTATAATTTGCTTAACCGAAGAAGGAACAGAAATTTTATATTTAATCGGCGAACAACATCGTTTAGTTGGTATAAGTGGTTTTACCTATCGTCCTCCACAAGCTAGAAAAGAAAAACCAAAGGTTTCTACTTTTTTAGATGCTAAATTTGATGAAATTATTGATCTGAAACCAGATTTAGTTGTTGGTTATTCTGACTTACAAGCTGATATTGCAGCAGAATTAATAAAAAGAGGTATTAATGTTTTCATCTTTAATCATCATACTGTAGAAGGAATTCTGAATATGATTATACAATTTACATCTCTAATTGGATGTTTAGAGAAAGGATTAGAATTAGTAAAAAATTACGAAGTTAAAATTGAAAGAATAAAACAACAAGCATCTACTTATAATATTCAACCTCTTGTTTTCTTTGAAGAATGGGACGAACCTATTATTGCTGGTAGTACTTGGGTAAACGAATTAGTTGAGATTGCTGGAGGTAAATTAGCTTTCCCTGAGTTAAAAAATAAAAACTTAGCAAAACAACGTATTTTATTACATGAACAAGTTATAGAAAGAAATCCTGATGTTATTATTGGTTCTTGGTGTGGAAAAATGTTTAAACCAGATAAAGTAAAAGAAAGAATTGGTTTTGAGAATATAACCGCAATTAAAAATAATCATCTATTTGAAATAAAATCTGAATTAATTCTTCAGCCTGGTCCTGCTGCTTTGACAGATGGACTAGACGAAATTGTAAAAATTATTCAGAACGTTATAAAAAATCCCGCTAATTAGCGGGATTTAAATTTATTTTATAATATTAACTTCTCGGGTTAATGTAACACCAAATTTAGTTTTAATATCATTTATAATTTGTTCAGATAAATCATAAATTTCTCTACCAGTAGCATTTCCATGATTTACCAAGACTAATGCTTGTTTATCGTGAACACCAGCATCACCAAAACGTTTACCTTTCCAACCTGCTTGCTCAATTAACCAACCAGCAGCTAATTTAACACCAGCATCTGTTTTGAAATGAGAAACTGTTGGATAATTTTTCTCTATCTCAGCAAACTCTTCGATTGTTACAACAGGATTTTTGAAAAAACTTCCAGAATTACCTATTTGAGAAGGATCTGGTAATTTACTTTCTCTAATTCTAATTACAGCTGTGCTAATATTCTGAATTGTAGGTTCTGTTATATTCTCCTGTTCCAATTCTGTTTTTATAGCACCATAATCTAAATGTAACGTATGATTTTTCTTTGATAATTTAAAAGTTACAGCAACTAAAACGTATTGACCTCTCAACTCATTTTTAAAAACAGATTCACGGTAACCAAAATTACATTCTTCGTTTGTAAAAATTCTTTCGTCTCCTGTTTCAAGATGAAGTGTTTGTACTTCGGTAATATAGTCTTTTACCTCTACTCCATATGCACCAATATTTTGCATAGGTGCTGTACCAACATTCCCAGGAATTAAAGAAAGATTCTCTAATCCTCCGAAATCATTTTCCAATGTCCAAAGAACAAAGTTATGCCAGTTTTCGCTTCCTTGTGTTTTTACAAAGACTTCGTTATCATTTTCGTTAATGATTTCGATACCTTTTAAATTAAGTTTTAAAACAACACCAGGAAAATCATCAACAAAAAGTAAATTACTTCCACCACCAATAAATAAAATTGGTAGATTATTTTGACGACGAAAAACTAGAACTTTCTTTAAATCTTGAATAGTTGAAACTTCTGCAAAATATTTTGCTTTCGCTTCAATACCAAATGTATTATATAATTTTAATGAATAATTTTCGATGATATTCATTTCGATATGTTTTTAGATTATCTAATTGTACCAGGATATTGTTCTAAAGCAATTTTTAATAATTCAACAGAACGTATTAAATCTTCTTCTTTTAAAACATAAGCCAAACGTACTTCTTGTAAACCTGAATTTGGAGTAGAATAAAATCCAGCTCCTGGAGCTAACATAACAGTTTCTCCATCAGAACTAAATGATTCTAATAACCAAATTGCAAATTTTTCTGCATTATCTACAGGTAATTGAATCATACAATAGAATGCTCCTTTTGGATTTGGACAAATAACTCCTGGTATTTGTTGTAATCCTTCTACTAATGTATTACGACGTTTTAAATACTCTGCACGACAATCTTCGAAATATGTTCCAACATTTCTGTGTGCTAACGTTGCAATATATTGTGATATTTCTACTGGACTTAAACGAGCTTGTGCATAAAGCATTGCTGCATTCAAAAATTCTTCGTTTCTAGTAATTAAAGCTCCAGAACGAGCTCCACATAAAGAAAAACGTTTAGATTCTGAATCTATCACAATTGCATTATTCTTTAATTCTGGGAAACTTAAAACTGATGTAAATTCTTCTTCAGTATATAAGTACTCAGCATAAACTTCATCAGAAATTAAATAAATATCATGTGCAAGAACTAATTCTTTTAATTGATTTAATTCTTCTTTAGAATATACATAACCAGTTGGGTTTCCAGGATTACATATTAAAATAGCACGTGTTTTATCTGTAATTTTCTTAGCAAACTCTTCTACAGATGGTAAAGCAAAACCATTTTCTATTGTAGATGGTACTGGAACAATATTTACATCATTCTCACAAGTAAACCCATTGTAATTTGCATAAAATGGTTCTGGAATAATAACTTCGTCTCCTGGATTTGCAATAATTCCGAAAATAAATAATAAAGCTTCAGAACCTCCTAATGTTGCAATAAAATTAGTAGGATCTAAATTAATTCCTCTATTTGTATAATAGTCTGCTAAAGCTTGACGGTAATCTAATGTACCTTCCGAATGTGTATAAGAAATAACATTTGAAGGAAAATTCTTTAAACCATCTAAAACTGCTTTAGGAGATTCAATATCAGGTTGACCAATATTTAAATGATATACTTTTGTTCCTCTTTTTTTAGCTGCATCTGCGTATGGCACCAACTTTCTGATTGGCGAAGCAGGCATATTTTGAGATTTTTCTGATAATATTAACATTTATTGTATTTTTTTAAAGTTGTATTGACTTTTTTTGGTATTGTTTTTGTAATTTTAATGATGTAAATATAAATACGTTTAATCTCAAAAAAAACTAAATTATGAGTAAATTAAATAATGCGACTAAATTATTAGCAGGTTTAGCAATCGGAACAGCAATCGGAGCAGTAGTGGGATTATTATATGCACCAGAATCTGGAGCTGACACAAGAAAAAAATTGAAAAAAGAAGCTGACAAATACAAAAAAGAATTAGACAAGTATGCTAATGATTTTTCTGAAAAAGCTAAAAAATCTAAAAAAGAGTTAGAAGCTAAATTAGAAGATATCAAAGCAAAATTGGCTGAACAAAAAGATGAATTCGTAGCAAAAGCAAAAGAAGCTGGTAAAGATTTAAAATCTAAAGCAAATCAGAAAAAAGAGGAGCTTAAAGACGAATTCCAAGAAAATGTTGGAGTTTAATTTAAAAAAACATAAAACTTTCTAATTATAAAAACTAACTTTACCCGAAAATAATATTCCTTATGTTTAATGAACTAAAGACCTATATTAATAATAGAATAACCTTAGCAAAATATGATTTAGTTGATTCACTAAGCAGCATGTTAGCAGGTGGGATATATATATTAATTATTTCAGTTTTTGCACTGTTTCTTTTATTATTAGGAAGCTTAGCTTTAGGATTTATTTTGGGTAGTTACTTTGATGATACTGGATTAGGTTTTTTAACCGTAACTGGAATATATTTTATGGTAATGGTTTTATGTATATTATTCAAAAAGAAAGTAAAATTAATTTTGACTAATATTGCGATAGAAAATGCCATGGAAGCTATGTTGAACCAAGACGACGACGACGATGAAGAAGACGAAGACTAAAAAACAAAAAGAAGTGTCAACTATAAAAAATCTAGAAGATTTAAGACATGCTAGACGAAGTCTAAAATTACAAATGAAAGCAGCAGAAAGAAAACATGAAAATTCTTTCGTAAATAAAGCTGTTAATCTCGTGAGTAATCTTAGATCCGATACAAGTTTTGCGTCATCTAGAATAGAAAACACATTAAATTGGGTTGGCGATAAAGCCTCTAAAAAATACCCAATGAATGGTCTTTCGAAAATCATTATCTCTGGTCTAATAATGGTTGCAGTTCCAATTATTACCAGTAAAATTCAAGATTTTATAGAAGAAAAGTTTTAAGTAGAAACGCCTATTTTGATTTCAAAGTAGGCGTTTTTATTTTATTTAATATTTTTTGTGATAGTATTCGTTTTCAATCACTTTATTATCTTTTTTATCCACAGCCTCTTGGCTTCTTAATTCTACTCTACGTATTTTTCCAGAAACTGTCTTTGGTAAACTTTCTACAAACTGAACAATTCTCGGAATTTTATATTTTGCTAAATGTTTCTCGGTAAAATTAAATATCTCGAGTGCCAATTCTTCCGAAGGACTAAAATTTGAAGATAAAACCACAAACGCTTTTATGGCATTACTTCTTAATTGATGAGGACTTGCAACAACTGCCGCTTCTATAATAGCATCATGTTCTAATAAAATACTTTCCACTTCAAAAGGACCAACTCTAAAATCTGAAGCTTTAATCACATCATCATCCCTCCCAACAAACCAAACATAACCATCATTATCTTGATAAGCTTTATCTCCTGTATAATATAAACCATGTTTAAAAACAGAAGTCATTTTCTCTTTCTGAATTAAATATTCTTTAAAAATTCCATTGACAGTATCTGGTTTGTGAATAACACAAATGGTTCCTTCTTCGTTATTTGGTAAAATATTTCCTTCATCATCTGCTATTACAACATCATAAAGAAAAGTAGGCTTACCCATAGAACCAAATTTCACTTTTTCTTTTGGTAGATTAGCAACCATTGCAGTAGATTCAGATTGTCCATATCCATCTCTAATTGTAATGCCAGTTCCTTCTTTCCAAACATCTATTATTTCGGGATTGAGAGGTTCTCCAGCGGCAACGCATTGACGTAAATTAAAATTATACTGTTTTAAATCTTCAAGTATTAAAACGCGTAAAGCTGTTGGTGGAGCACAAAATGTAGTAACACCAAGCTCTTCTATTGTTTTTAATTGTTCTTCTGGTATAAATTTATCTATGTGGTATCCTAAAATTGTTGCACCCATATTCCAAGGAGCAAAAAAACTACTCCAGAAAAATTTTGCCCAACCTGGTTGAGAAATATTATAATGTATATCTCCTTGTTTCATTCCAACCCAAGCAGAAGTTGTAAAACCACCAACAGGATAAGTGAAATGAGTATGTACAACAATTTTTGGTAATCCTGTTGTACCAGAAGTAAAAAAGTAGAATAAATCGTCATCAGAATTTGTAGAAGCAGCTTCAGCATCTTTTGGTTCACTCCACAACTCATTAATATTTGTCCAACCCTCTCGTTGACCTTCTGTAATAAGTTTTACTTTTATTTTTTTATCGAAATTAGATTCTGCTTCATCAATTTTTGATGCATTATTTTCATCTGCTAAAACAATTTCGGGAAAAGTGGATTGAAATCGAAAAATTAAATCTCTCGTATCTAAGGTTGTTGCAGCTGGAATAACAATTATTCCGCCTTTAATTGCTCCTAAATAACTAATCCATGTAATGGGTAATAATGGAACTTGAGAAAACATTTTATCTCCTTGCTCTATTCCATTTTTCCTTAGAAAATTTAAAAATTGATTGTATTTTTCTGCTAAATCTTGAAAAGTATAATCTTCTCTTTTATCATTATATTTCCAAATAAGAGCTTTTTCATTTCCTAATTTTTCAACATTATGTGGTTCGAAAATATCACTAACCCAGTTAAATTTTTCTGGTTTAAAGATTGTTATATCTTTAAGTTGATTATAGTTTTCTTGTTCAATGGTTGATCGAATAGAGTCAAATAAGTTTTTAATATCCATTAATTAATGCTTTTAAACTAAATTTAAATAATTTATATCATCAATCAATACATTAAAAACAAAAAAAAGGAATGATTTAATAAAATCATTCCTTTTTATATAATTTATTGAGAATATGTTAATCTCTACCTCTTCTTGAGTTTCCTGATCTGTTACGGTCTCCTCCGCGGTAACCACCACGATCTCCTCCTCTATTATCTCCAGATCCTGATCTATCACGGTCTCCACCACGGTAACCACCGCGATCTCCTCCTCTATTATCTCTATCACGATCTCCTCCACGGTAACCTCCGCTTCTTTCACGATCTCCGTCACGACGACTGTTAAATCCTCTTCCGCGAGAATCACCTCCGCCATTACGACGACGATCACCTCCGCGATCTCCTCCACCACGTCTTGGTTCTGGCTTAGAAATTTGAACATCTAAATCAACTCCATCACGTTGAGCATCTTTGAAAGACTCTAAAACTAAAGATTCAAATTGCGTATCAACTTCGAAGAAAGAGAAATTACGTAAAATTTCGATTTTACCGATTTCGATATTACGGTTACGAGTTTGCTCGTTAATTAATCCAATTAAGTTTGGAACACGTAAGTTGTGTTTTTGTCCAATATTAATAAAGAATCTTGAGAAATCACGACCTCCACGACGATTAGAAGAACGATCATTTCTATCTCCACGATCACCTTCTGGTGTAATATCTTTTGTATTTTTATAATACTCTAAGAACGAGTTAAATTCTACAGTTAAGAAACGTTTTAATAAAGTATCACGATCTAAACTAGATAATTTTTCGTTTACAGTATCCATGTAAGGCTCGATTAATTCTTCATCTACTTCGATATTCTCGATTTTTTCGATTAAAGAAATTAAACGTTTTTCACAGATTTCTGCTCCTGTAGGAACATTTTTAGGCTCTATCTTAGAAGCGATTAATTTTTCTAAATCTCTTACTTTTCTAGCTTCACGTCCACCAGAAATAATAATAGAAATACCTTTGTTACCAGCACGTCCTGTACGACCTGAACGGTGAACATAAACTTCTGGATCATCTGGTAAATTAAAGTTGATTACGTGTGTTAATTCGTTAACGTCAATACCACGAGCAGCAACGTCTGTTGCAACTAAGATTTGGATATTTTGATTACGGAATTTTTCCATCACGTGGTCACGTTGAGATTGTGATAAATCTCCGTGTAATGCATCAGCATTATAACCATCTTGCATTAATTTATCTGCAACATCTTTTGCTTCACGACGAGTTCTACAAAAAACGATACCATAAATATTTGGGTAATAATCTGCTAAACGTTTTAGAGCTAAGTAACGATCAGATGAACGTACTAAATAAACGTGATGCTCTATGTTTTTTGATGCAGTATTTACTTTACTTACAGCAATTTCTACTGGATTGTGCATATACTCAGAAGCAATACGACGAACCTCAGAAGGCATTGTAGCTGAAAATAATAATGTTTGTTTTTCTTCTGGAGTAGTTTCTAAAATTGAATCAATCTCATCACGGAATCCCATGTTTAACATTTCATCAGCTTCATCTAAAACTGTCCATGTAATATCGTTAATTTTTAATGCTTTACGCTTAATTAAATCCATTGTACGACCTGGAGTCCCTACAACGATTTGAGGATTATCTTTTAAACCTCTAATTTGTTTAGTGATATCAGCACCACCATAAACTGCTTGTATACGTACTCCACGCATATCTGCAGAAAAAGATTCTAATTCTTTAGCAATTTGTAAACATAACTCACGTGTTGGACACAAAATAATAGCTTGTACCGCTTGTGAATCAGTTGATAAATTATTTAAAATTGGAAGCCCAAATGCTGCTGTTTTCCCTGTTCCTGTTTGCGCCAATGCAATAACATCTTGATCAGATGATAGGATTTGTGGGATAGCTTTTTCTTGGATTGGAGATGGGGTAACGAATCCCATTTTCTCAATTGCAGTAAGGATTTCTTCTTGAAGTCCTAATTCTTTGAATGTAACCATTGTTAGATACGATACCGAGATAATGAAATTCATTTAATATTTCATACCACGGTTTTTTTTAAATTATTTAACCAACAGATATGAAAGAATAAAATTAAATGGCTGAGCAGCCTAAAAAATCCCTAAATGAATATTCTTTAACATCCGTACCTTAACTCTAAAAGGCTGTGCAAATGTAAGGAATATTTTTTAATTACACAATATAGTTTCACAATCTTTCTAAAATGGATAACACACTAACAGATAGCACTTTAAATAAAATTAATTAGCAATCTGCAATATTTACAGCTACCGCCAACCCTCCTTCCGATGTTTCTTTGTATTTATTGTTCATGTCTTTAGCGGTTTCCCACATTGTATTTACAACTTTATCTAAAGGAACTTTCGCATTTAAAGGATCTGTATCTAATGCTAATTCTGCTGCATTTATTGCTTTTATTGCTCCCATTGTATTTCTTTCAATACATGGAATCTGAACTAAACCTCCAATTGGGTCACAAGTTAATCCTAAGTGGTGTTCCATTGCAATTTCTGCTGCCATTGTTACTTGTGCTGGTGTTCCTCCCATTAATTCACAAAGAGCTGCTGCTGCCATTGCAGAAGAAACTCCAATTTCTGCCTGACAACCTCCCATTGCTGCTGAAATAGTTGCTCCTTTCTTAAATATGGAACCTATAACACCTGCAGTGGTTAAAAATTGCTCAATTTCTTTTTGTCCGGCTTTATGGTTTTCAATAACTAAATAATACATCAATACAGCTGGTATTACTCCTGCACTACCATTTGTAGGTGCTGTAACTACTCTACCTAAAGATGCATTTACTTCGTTAACTGCTAATGCGAAACAACTTACCCATTTTAGAATTTGACGAAAATAGACTTTTGTTTTTCTAATAGATTTTATCCATTCTTCTGGTGTTGAATATGGTGTTGCTCCTACTAAATTTTTATGCATATTGTAAGCACGACGCTTAACATTTAACCCTCCTGGTAAAGTACCTTCTGTATGGCAACCAATATACATACACTCTAACATTGTATTCCAAACACGCATTAGTTCGTGATGAATTTCGTCTTCTGTTCGAATAGATTTCTCATTTTCGAACATTATTTCTGAAATTGATTTATTTTCTTGGTTACAAAATTCTAATAATTCTGTTGATTTATTAAATAGAAAAGGGAAAGCACAATTTACATCTGTTGAAGCTATATCTTCGTCTTCTTTTGTAATGAAGCCTCCTCCTATAGAATAAAAGGTTGAAGTATAAATTTCATTTTCAAAAGATGCTGTAAATGTTAATCCATTTGCGTGAAATGGTAAAAAATCTCTATTAAATACAATATCAGTTTCAGGATTAAAGTTTATTAAAAGTGTATTACCTACTTTTAATTTTTTATTTTCTTTAATAGCTGAAACAATTGTAGAAATATCTTCTACTGGAACATATTCGGGATCTGCACCACTTAATCCTAACATTACAGCATAGTCTGTTGCGTGACCTTTACCTGTTAATGATAAAGAACCATACAAATCTACTCTAATATGAGAAATTTGATCAAAAATATTAGCTTGTTTCAATTCCTTTAGGAAAGCTTCAGCAGCACGCCAAGGTCCTAAAGTATGAGAACTTGATGGTCCAACACCAATCTTAAGCATATCAAATATCGAAATGCAATCCATATTGTATCTTTAATTTAAATTTTTCCAACACAACACAAATATAGATGTAAAATTCTCATATTCGTTTTTTTAAGTACTAATTTTTATTAATTTAAAAAATATTGATAATAAAATGCTTAAAATAAACCACATATATAACTTAAAAAAGCTGTTTTCTTTATAGAAAACAGCTTTTTTTAAGTTATATATTTTTATTCTTTTATTTGAATTTATCCCAATACGGATAGATAATAGCTAAACCATAACCAATGAATACAAATAATGTAAACATTGTAAATAGTGTTCCATCTGCCATAAACTCTGGCTGAATTGCTGCAGCAAGAAATAATGAACCAACTACCATATAGACTCCTAAACGCTTATAGGCATTAACTAAAAAAATTCCGATTAAAGAAATTATTCCGAAAGCAATTGTTACAATAGGATACCAAGTTGGCATTTCTGGCGCATCTCCATTCATCATTTGACGGAATAAATAATCTCCAGTTATAACTAATTGTACGCCTCTATATAAAATACTTAAGATTAAAAAAGCCATAATAAAAATCATTGATTTAAAAAGGAATGACTTTTTGTTTCCTGTATGTTTTAAATCCTTTGACTTTGTATTATCTGACATCAAAACTTTTGTATCAAATAAATCGTCTCTTTCTTGCGTTTTATCTACCTCTTTTGTCATTGTAAATTTTATTAAAATAAGAAATCGTAACCTTTTAAACTTAATTTTTCGTATTTCTCTTCATCAAAACGATACAGTTTTGAGACTTTACGATGTTGTTTAGGATCTGTCGTATTTCCTGTTTCAATAATTAAGTTAGAGTTAAAGATTTTCTTTCTAAAATTACGCTTATCTAATTCTCTATTTAAAGCTTTTTCATACAAACTTTGTAATTGTGCAATTGTAAATTCATCTCCTAATAGATTAAAACCTACTGGACGACGTTTTACACGACGTTTTACACGTTCTTTTGCATATTGTACAATTTCGTTATGATCAAAAGCTAAATCTGGAATTCTATCGTAAGCATACCATTCTCCTCCTTGTGCTTTTACTTTTTCTTCTATCTGAGGTGTTAATTTCACCAAAGCATAATAGGCAACATTTATAACACGTCCTAAGGGATTACGAAAAACTTTTGTAAATGCCTTTAGCTGTTCTATATATGTTTGATGTTCATCATAAGCAATTTTCTCAATTAATAGTTCGTGGATTGCTTGATCATTACTATCAGTAACACCTATAAATTTTCCTGGTAAAACTAATCCTCCTTTAAAAGGATCATTTAATTTTCTGTAAACTAATATTTTTAGATCTTCTCCATCAAACCCGAAAAGCACGAGACTTGAACATAGAGCGACCTGAAAATATTTTGCTTTTTCTTCGTCTGTCATTGTGTGGGATGATTATAATGGTTATTTCTTAATGAAATATTGAATGCATTAATCTATTCTTATCATTAAAAGATTCTTCTAATGATATCATTGATTCTGTTCTTAAAACATCATCAATCAAATCTATTTTGTAAATAACCTCTTTTGCATCTGCAGTATCTCTTGCTCTAATTTTACAGAAAATATTATATTTTCCAGATACAACATGTACTACAGTTACATTTGGTATTTTATATAATTCGTCGATTACTTTTTGAGTTTTGTTAGTTTTTGTTAACAACAATCCTACATAAGCTACAAATTGATAACCCATTTTATCATAATCAGTAATTAATGTAGTTCCTTTGATGATACCAGCTTCCTCTAATTTTTTAACACGAACGTGAATTGTTCCCGCAGAAACATTCATCTTTTTTGCTATTTCAGTAAATGGCATTCTTGTGTTATCAATTAAATACATCAATATTTTCTTGTCAACATCATCAATTATGTAATTCATTTTCCTAATTTTTGACTATTATTATTATTTTAATAAAAAATCGAATTAATTTTTAGCAAAATTATAAATAAAACAAACAAGTATCAAAATATTTTTTAATGATTTATTTAATATTTTACTTTTGCTACAATAAATAGTTCTAATAAAAAGAACTAATCACTTTTGTTTGTTTGCGCGAGTTTATTGTCTAACCACAATAAACTCTTTTTTTATTATCCAATTCTGACTAAACCTCTCCTTTTTACAGTTGTCTTTTGTGAAGTGTTATTTTTTTGCGTGCTAACAGCAGAATCTTTCTTATTTGGACTAACAGAATCTAATTGTTTACTTTCTTCTCTTCGTAAATTTGTCGGTGAAATAATAGAATCGAATCTTCCTTTATTTTCTTCTACCTTTTTCTTAGATTTTCTTTTACTGTCATCTAATCCTAAGAAACCTCTAAATGTATCAAAACTCTTGTGGTACTGAATTCCTACTCCAAAACTTTGATTTAAATTGTTATTCATACCAGGCAATAAACCAAAAGTAGTTGGTTTAGTAAATCCTTTTAATAAAAGCGATCCGTTATTTAATTTCGAAACATCATAAGTAGCTTCAAAATTACCATCAAAATTTTCTTGTAGATTTTGCGTATTTGCTACAGTAATTCCGTAAGATCCTCTAAAACTTAAACGATTATTTACACGATATGAAACTGATGTTCTAATTTTATCGTTAGTTTGCGAATTAACACTTCCTCCCACATACTCCATTTGAAAATCAACATTTCCTGCAATTGACGATAACATACCTGCAATTGTAGAAAGACCAATATCTGCAGCAGTACTTGTTACTCCAGATTGTACCGCAGATGCATCTCCAAATTTACCTGTTAGTAAAATATAACTAAACTGTAACATTTGTTCTTCTGTGTTCGATCTAAATTTAGATTGTAATTGAGAGTTAATATCTGAACCAGCATTCGGAATAGATAATCCGAAATCTATTTGTGGCTTCTTTAATGTCTCTTTTATCGAGATAGATAAAATTGCATCATGAATTTGAGAATATCCAATTCCTAAATAATCACCCACATTAGAAACAGAACGTTGATATTCTGCTGTAATATTTAATGAGGCATCTAAAGGATTTCCAGAAAACTGAATTGATGAACCTTTCTTTACAACAAAGTCTTTTGGAATTAATGGTATCTGTCTAAATTCGTACATACCGTTTTCTATATTATAAACTCCTGTAATGCTTAATCCAGCTCTATTCATTAAGAAACGTAGATTTTCTGCCGTACCTCTTGCTGTTGCTTTATCATTTGTAGCAGCATCAAAAACAAGGTTAACTAATGCATTTGGATAAGCATTAATATTAACATCTATCGTCATTCCCTTTGGTGCACGAACATCTTTATCTTCCTTGCCATCTAAATTCTGATTAGGAACAAATCGTACTAAATTGTTTTCAGACTCTACTGTTGTACTTCCTGTATTGATTGTTAATTCTGAATTTCCAACAACTGTTGCATCTCCAGAAATCTCTAATTCTTCTACAGCTCCAAACATTGTTACATTACCTTTTGCGAATATTTTACCATGAAACAACTCATTATCTTTTATCGTCGTATTCATAACTAAAAGGTTTTCTGTATCAAACTGTAAGTTGAGACCCCATTTACTTAAATTTCTAAAAAGTATGGCTCCATCGACTTTTCCTTTCGTATTATAGGCTGTGTCTTTAAAATTAACGTCATTTAAAATGATACTTCCTGGACTATTCCCTTGTTTAGAAACAAATAAATCATTTTCACCTTCAAATAAATAATCTGTACCTAGGAAATTAACTTTTAAACCAAGGTCTTTTGCAACCATTGTTCCAGCTAAGTTTGGCGAGTCAACAGGTCCATCTATCTTCATATCTCCAGAAAGTGAGCCTCTCATGTTTGAGAAAACTGTTCCTAAGAAACCTTCTAAGAAATCGATATGAAAATCATCTAAATTAGCCAATACATCTAATTCTGGTCCTGTTGGTTTATTAATTATATTACCTCTTGCTAATAAAGATTCTATTTGCTCTTTTTGTAAGCTTAAACCAAAATTAAATTTCTTATCAGAAACATCATATCCTCCTTCTAAAGATAAATTTCCTAATTCAAAATCATTAACAGCCAATCCATTAATTGTTGTTTCTAACGTTGGCTCTAATTTTTCTTTTGTTCGTGTTATATCAACTTTTCCGTTTGCAATACCTGCAATTTTTAAATTATTAAGAAGTGTTTTAGGAATTATTCTTTCTAAATTTAAATCTTTAAAATCTGCATTAAATGTGTAATCTACGTTATTATTAAATATCCCACTCAGTTTAAAATATTGTTCATCATATTCTAAAGATAAATCTTCAACTTTTATTGATTTGTTTACTCTATTAAATATTACACGATCTAATTCTAAACTATTCTCTTTGTTAATTGTCCATGTTGTAGAATCAATTTTTATCGTAGAAGGTGAGAAACCAAAGATTAAATCATTTTTATTTTGGACTGTATGAAACAGATTTAAATTGAATAATATTGGATTTTTCTTTCCTATGTTAAAATCTGTATTAACGATTAAAGTATCATTAATTGGTTTTGAATTTACATTTATTGCATTAATAGAAACTCCTCCAACTTTTAAACTGTCAATTTTAGCATTTAAATTCGGTAAATCTTCTATTGTACTTAAACGTACATTTGACTGAAACAATTGAATTCCTCCGTATTTAACACCTGGAGTATCTAAATTAGCTTCTAATTTATTTGTATCTCCATTTATATTACCCGAAATATGTGTTTCTGGCTCTATAACTATAGATGGATCTATATACTTTAATAAATTTTGTTCAACATAAACATCAAATGAGAAATTTTGATTTTTTGAAATCTTTTTTGTTCGGAAAGATGGAATTAAGTTTACCAAAGAATTATTTAATACATCTGCAACTTCGGTGATATTAAAAACACCATCAATACTTGCTTGCATGTAATTTGGAACATCAAGTTTAATAATCTTCTGCTTTCCTATAATTTGAGAGTTTAATGTAACATGAGCCAACTCTACTGTATCTTTTTTCGAGCGAAAGTATAAGTTTTTTAAATCTATATTTCCTCTTAAATCGTTTATACTTGTTAATTGGAATTTACCTACAACATCTCCTCTAACAATAGCTCCTAGATTTTTTGTTAATCCTAAATAATCTAAATTAATTTGTCGAATATTAGATGTAAAATCAAAATCGTAAGGTTTACCACTAAAATTAATTTTACCATTTAATTTAGCACTCAAATTAGGATCTTTAATATCAAACAACCCATTAAATTGATAGTTTTTAACCAAACCATCAACTGTAATATTTTGGTATCGTTTTCCCATTAAATCTAAATAACGAAGATTTCCGTCCAAATCTAGATTCATATATTTTAGGTCTGTTCCTTTACCATCAAATCTAAATTTACCACTTACATAACCTAAATCTTTAACTTCTGTTAATTGACGTAAGTTTAAATTCTTCGCATCTAATGTTCCTTTATAAATTAAGTTTTTAGGATTTTTATAATTTCTAATTTGAGCTTTTATATCTGCATCTCCTAAACCAGAAATTGCATAACCATTTGCTAAAATTTCGTTTGTATTTAATGACAAATCTCCTCGATAATTTAAATTACCAAAACGATTTAACATTGCTGGAATTTTAGTTGAAATAAATTTCGGAAGTAATTTTGTAATCTTTTGGTACGATGTATTCAGCTTTACATTTCTTGTAGAGAAACTTAATAAATCGCCATGTAAAACATTTTGTAACTGTAAACGGTTTGCACCTATATAATTATCTTCTCCTTTTAATTCGAAGTCAGTAAAAGTTAAATTATTTAGCGTACCATTTACTTTTCCATATACATCTACAGATGAATTTTTATCGAATTGTTCTGAGAAATATCTAATTTCTTTAAAATTAATTTTAGAACCTCTGTTAAATACAACATCCCATCTTACCTTATCTTCAAATTGAGACATGTCAGCTGGATCGTCATAGCTTAATAACAAATCTCCATCTAATACAGATGTGTCTGTTTCTAACTTAAGATTGTCTACTCTAATTTCTTTTGAAGAATAATGTACTTTACCTGTAAAATCGTGAACATTATAAATTTCATTGTGTCTTTTACCAACAAAATTAAAACGCTCCATTTTTGCTGTGATATCAGAATCAACTAATTTAAAGTCTTTCACAGACATATTTAGTTTTTCAGCATCTAACCAAACGTTTCCTGAATTTTGATTAACAATAGAAGCCTTTCCATCTTCTAAAATAAAGTTACCATCTAGCTTAAATATTTTATTTGGATCTTTTGGCTTATCAGAACTAAAATTATTTACAAATCTTATAAAGTTTGCAATCGAATCTCCTTTGTAAGTAATAACACGAATTTCTGGCTGAACTAGTTTTACTTCACTAAGATCAATATGGTTTTTATTAATACCAGGTAATAGTGTCCACAAATCTATCGTCGTAACCAACGATTTAGATTTTAAGAAATCATAGTTATGATGATCTTTTATCTTTACTCCATAAAAATGTATTTTCCCAAAAAAATCTATATCAACAGAATCGACACTAATTTTTGTATTTAAGGACTTATTTAATTTTTCTAAAGCAAAATGGGCTATTTTTGTCTGTACTGCAGGTATTTGTATAGCAATCATTACTGTCAAAACCAGTGTTAAAACAAGTATAAATAATGGCAATAAAAATCTTCCTATTCGTCTGACTACTTTCAATGGTTTAATTTTACGATATTTGTAGCGTAAAAATAATTATAAATTTTATTCTACAAGGTATTATGAGCGTTAAAAACTACATTTTAGCCATAGAATCTTCTTGCGATGATACAGGAGCTGCAATAATTGATGGAAATAAAATCTTATCTAATGTTGTCGCTAGCCAAAAGATTCATGAAATATATGGCGGCGTAGTACCCGAATTAGCTTCAAGAGCACATCAACAAAATATTGTTCCAGTGGTGGATCAGGCCTTAAAACAGGCAAATATTACAAAGAAAGATTTAAAAGCAATCGCTTACACAAGAGGTCCAGGATTAATGGGTTCTTTGTTGGTTGGCGGAAGTTTTGCAAAATCTTTTAGTCAATCGTTAAAAATTCCTTTAATTGAAGTTAACCATATGCAAGCGCATATTTTAGCTAATTTTATTGAAGATGCGAACGACGAAAAACCAACTTTTCCATTTTTATGTTTAACTGTTAGTGGTGGACATACACAAATTGTCAAAATAAATAATTATTTTGACATGGAGATTTTAGGAGAAACAATAGACGATGCAGCTGGTGAAGCATTTGATAAAGCTGGTAAAATATTAAATTTACCTTATCCTGCTGGACCAATTATAGATCAGAAATCTAAAATTGGAGATCCTAAAAAATTCACTTTTGCTAAACCAAAAGTAGATGGATTAAACTTTAGTTTTAGTGGCTTCAAAACCTCTATTTTATATTTTATTCAGAAAGAGGTGAAGAATAATCCTAATTTTATTGAAGAAAATATTGATGATTTATGTGCTTCTATTCAGCATTCTATTGTTAATATTTTAATGGATAAAGTAAAAAAAGCAACCGAAGAAACTGGTATTAACCAAATTGCAATTGCTGGAGGAGTTTCTGCAAATTCGGAAATTCGTCAGCGTTTAAAAGATGGAGAAACTGCTTATGGTTGGAAAACTTTTATTCCAAAATTTGCATACACAACAGATAATGCAGCTATGATTGCAATGGTTGGTACATTAAAATACGAACATAAAATATTTACAGAAAATACAGCAAAATCTGTAGCTAAATACCATATTTAATGAAATTATTTTTTGGAGAAATATATGACGATCACGCTATCTTGAATGAAGAAGAAAGTCATCATTTTGCAAAAGTTTTACGTGGACAAGAAGGCGACGTAGTTCATGTAACAGACGGAAAAGGTAAGCTTGCCAAAGTTGAAATTAATTCTATTTCTAAAAAAGTTGTTGAAGGAAGTATTATTGAATTAAAAACTGATTTTGAAAAGAAAAATTATTATCTACATGTTGCTATTGCTCCAACAAAGACAATGGAACGTTTAGAGTTTTTCCTAGAAAAAGCAACAGAAATAGGAATTGATGAAATTACTTTTTTACAGACTTTTCATTCTGAACGAAAAAACATAAAAATTGAGCGTATTGAAAAAATCATACAAGCTGCGACAAAACAATCTTTGAAAGCTTATTTACCAAAAGTGAATGATTTAACGAAGTTTAATGATTTTATTAAGCAAGATTTTGAAAACTTTACAAAGTGTATTGCTCATTGCGAAGATGATATAGTAAAAACACCATTAAAATCTATTTTAGAAAATGAGCCAAATAAAATTCTTATTTTAATTGGACCAGAAGGAGATTTTTCTCGTGATGAAATACTAAATGCTGAAAAAGAAAACTACAAAGGAATAAGTTTAGGTCAACAAAGATTTAGAACAGAAACCGCAGCATTACAAGCTGTTTTCGCCATAGACTGGGAATTAAAATCATAATAATAGAAAAATCCGATTCGAATGAATCGGATTTTTTAGTCAAATAAAAAACATCAAAAATTGCATTATTATGAAAGATTTAGAAACTTTCTCCGTGCTGAGAAATATCTAAACCTTCAAACTCTGCTCTATCTCCTACGCGCAAGTGAATCATTTTATTCGTTAAATAAAACAATAAAATTGCACCAAAAAATGTAAAAATTGAAACGAATAGTAATGCGATCATGTGGTGAGTAAATACTCCTATTCCTCCATGTAATAAACTTGCATTTTCTCCGTGTGCAAAAATTGCCGTCAAAATCATTCCCATAATTCCTCCTACTCCATGACAAGCAAAAACATCTAAAGTATCATCTACTTTTTTCAAGACTTTCCAGTATAATAAAGAATTAGAAACAATTGCAGTTATAAAACCAATGAATAAACTTTCTGGTATTGTAACAAATCCACAGGCAGGTGTTATTGCTACTAAACCAACAACAGCACCAATACAAGCTCCCATAGCAGAAACGTTTCTACCATTTAATCGATCAAAAAATATCCATGTTATCATTGCGGATGCGGATGCTATTGTAGTTGTACCAAATGCTAATGCAGCAGTGGAATTTGCCCCTAAAGCAGAACCTGCATTAAAACCAAACCATCCAAACCAAAGCATTCCTGTTCCTAATAAAACAAATGGAATATTAGCAGGTTTATGTTCTCTGTTTTTTCTTTTTCCTATAACAATAGCTCCTGCTAATGCTGCAAAACCTGCACTCATGTGCACAACAGTTCCTCCTGCAAAATCTTTTACTCCGAAATATTTATTTAATAAACCTTCTGGATGCCAAACCATGTGACAAAGTGGTGTGTAAATTAATAAACTGAATAGAACCATAAATAATAAGTAAGATATAAATCTTACACGTTCAGCGAAAGATCCTGTTACCAAGGCTGGAGTGATAACAGCAAATTTCATTTGAAATAAGGCAAATAAAACAAAAGGAATTGTTGATGCCATGTCTTTATGAGGAAATGCTCCGACGTGATTAAAAAAGGGATATGAAAAAGGATTTCCTATTAAACCATAATGCTCACCATTGATTGTGATTCCGATAGATTCTCCAAAAGAAAGAGAAAAACCAACGACAACCCATAAAATAGAAATAACGCCCAATGCTATAAAGCTTTGCAACATGGTTGAAATAACATTTTTCTTTCCTACCATTCCTCCATAAAAAAATGATAATCCTGGTGTCATTAACAATACTAATCCTGCGGCAGCTAAAATCCAAGCTACATCGGAATTTACAATATTATCTTCTCCTAAAAATTCTCCAGTGTGAGGTAAATCTGTTACAGGTTTCCAAAATAACCCGGCAATTGCTACAATTGCAATAATGGCAAATGAAACTTTCCATTTCAATCCGACTTTCATAAGTTCTTGTTTTTTTATTCAAAAATATAAAAAAAGAACAAAAAACAAATTTTACCCCTAATTTTTTAGGAGTAAATTATATATATTTCTATTTTTAATAAATAATAAGTGTGTTTTTTATGGATTACTTAATAATATTTTCTCAAAAGCTTTTCTCATACCCCCTCTGTAAAGAACTTCTCCACAGTAATGATAATCTAACTTTTCAAAAACGCGTAACATTCCTACATTATCAAAGTTTGTATCAACTCTTATACTATTAATATTCTTAGATAATGCTACTTTTTCAGCTTCTAGCATAATCCAAGTTCCTAATCCTTTAATTTTAATTTCTTGAGAAACTGCCAATCGGTGTATAGCTATGTATTGATTATCTGTTATCCATTCTCCAACCAAATCATTGTAAGCAATTTCTTCTTTATCACTAATTGCTACATAAGCAATTATATCAGAATTATTTTGCTTTACAACATATGCAAAACCATTGTAAATATCATCTTTGATGACATCTGGATTTGGGTATCCATCTTGCCATTGATCACTCCCCTCTTCTCTTCTTTTTTGAATAGCTTGTTGCAAAATATTCCAAATAGAATCTAAGTCTTCTATGACAGCCTTATTTAAACTTAAGTTTTCTAACATTTTTTTCATTTAATCAATATAAAATTAATCATATATTCTAAAAACAAAGTAAATCAATCCAAAAAAAAATGCTATCCGAAGACAGCATTTTTTTTAAGCTTTATTATATAATTTCTTATAGAGATCTTGGTATTTAGCCAAAACATTTTTTCGTTTTAATTTTAAAGTTGGTGTTAATAGACCTTCATCTATTGTCCATTCTTCAGGCGTTAATTCAAATTTCTTTATTTGTTCCCAATGCCCAAGACCTTGGTTCATTTTTTCTATTTCTCTTTGAATTAAATCTACAATAGCAGAATTTTCTATTAACTCTTCATTCGTTAAAGGAACTGCTATGTTTTTAATTTTTAAATAATCTTTTAACGTCTGAAAATTTGGTTGAATAATTACACAAGGCATTTTTTCACCTTCTCCTACAACCATTATTTGTTCTATGAATCGAGATTGTTTAAATTTATTTTCAATAATCTGAGGAGCAATATATTTTCCTCCAGATGTTTTAAACATTTCTTTTTTACGATCCGTAATTTTAAGTAATCCTTTTTCAATTACTCCTATATCACCTGTTCTAAAATAACCATCTGGTGTAAAAGCTTCTGCTGTTTTTTCTGGATCATTGTAATATCCTTGAGTAATATTTGGTCCTTTAACAAGAATTTCTCCGTCTTCGGCAATTTTAACTTCTACTCCATTTAACGGAGCACCAACTGTACCTATTCCAAACATTCCTTTTTTCATCGCATTTACAGAAATAACAGGTGATGTTTCTGTTAATCCATAACCTTCTAAAATTGGAATACCAGCTCCCCAAAATATATGATTTAATCTTGGTGCTAAAGGTGCTGAACCAGAAACCATACAAACTAAATTACCTCCAACTCCTTCTTTCCATTTACTAAAAACTAATTTTTTAGCAACAGAATGTTGTATATCAAATAAGAAACCTTTGGATTCGTATGGATTATAATCTTCTACAAGATTTAAAGCCCACATAAAGATTTTTGTTTTTAATCCTCCTGCAGATGCTCCTGTATTATAAATTTTATCGTAAACTTTTTCAACCAATCTTGGTACAACTGTCATTACATGAGGTTTTACCTCTTTCATGTTTTCACCTAATTTATCTATACTTTCTGCATACCAAATTCCTATACCCATGTATTGATATAGATAAATTAGCATTCTTTCGAATACGTGATTTATTGGCAAGAAACTTAAAGCTATTCCATTTGCTAGAACTTCTGGAACACGCTCTTTCGACATAATAACATCTGAAACTATATTTTCGTGAGTTAAAAGAACTCCTTTTGGACGACCTGTTGTTCCTGAAGTATATATAATTGTAGCAATATCTGAAGGTTTAACCAACTTTTTTATACTATCTACTTCGTGTTGAGTTGAAATATCTTCGCCTAAATCTTTTATCTCGTTATAATTAGGCACTCCAGGTATTTCTTCAAAACTATAAATACCAACTAAAGATGGTACTTTAGATTTAACTGAATTTACAGTATGATATAATTCTTTATCAGAAACAAAAATAAACTTACATTCAGCATCATTTAAAATAAATTCAAAATCACTTTCAGATAAAGTTGGATAAAGAGGAACACTAATTGCTCCTACTTGTTGAATACCGATATCACAAATATTCCATTCTGTACGGTTATTAGACGTAACAATTGCTATTTTATCTTCTGGTTTTATTCCTAATTGTAATAAACCTCTACTAAACGCATTTGCTTTTCCGTAATATTCTTGTGTGGAAGTTTTTACCCAAACCCCATTTACTTTGGTTACTAAAGAATCTTCTCTTGGATTATTTTCGAATTGATTTTGAAGAAAATCAAATAGTCTTTTTATTTCCATGGCTTTGAATAAATTTATAATGCAAAATAATAAAAAATACTTTCTAAAACAAGTAGACAAAAAAAATAGTGTAAAAATTACACTATTCCTTTATTTGCTATTTTTTATTCTTCTTCATCTAAAGAAGCCATCTCTGCATCATAAAAATCAAGAGCTTCTTCGATTAAATTTGCTACCTCAGTATCAAATTCTTCATTATCTTCTTCTTCAGAAATATCTTCAAACCATTCTATGTCATCATTCTCTACATCTAATAAAAAACGAGGATATTCTGTGTGTAGAATAAAGATTTTATCTGGAAATGCAGAATTATCTGCAACTAAAAATTTTGGTAATTCCATTTTTTATATATTTTTTAATTTATCTTCTAAATTTATCTTCACATTCGGATTATCTCTAATCAATTTATTTGTTTGTCTATTGTATCTAATTATTAAAAATACTGCCGAAGCCGTTAAACCTACACCTAAACCAATCCACATACCAAAAGCACGCATTTCGAATATAATTGCTAAGGTAACACCAATAGGAATAGCAATCAACCAATAAGATACAAAAGTTAAGATTGATGGAATTTTAACATCCATCATCCCTCTTAATGCGCCTAATAAAACCAACTGTATTCCATCTGACATTTGAAACAGCGAAGCTATAATTAATAATTGAGCAGAAAGATTAATTACATCTTGATTATCTAAATATATTGTTGGCAACTGATAACGGAACATAATAAATAATACACCACAAATTATCATAAAAGTAAGTACCATCATGATACAAGACCAGCCAGCTTCTCTTAACGTTTTATAATCTTTTAAACCTAATTGATTTCCTATACGAACCGTCGCAGCAACACCAATTCCTGTACACATCATAAAAGTTGTTGAAGCTAAATTAATTGCTATCTGATGAGCAGCTAAATTTATTTTCGCTAATTCTTGATCTGCAATTGAATTTGTAAATGTATAACCACAAACAAATGCTGCTAAAGAGAATGCACTCATTTCAAAAAAAGAAGTTAATGCTGTTGGAATCCCAATTGAAGCAATTCTTTTGAAAATGATCTTTTTAAAATCAGCTACTTTAAAACTTGCTTCTTTTAAGACTGATTTAGTTTTCTTAAAGTTTAATAGAACAATTAACAAGAAAATCATCATAACTAATCTTGCAACAAAAGTTCCCCAAGCCGCACCAGCAACTTCTAAACGAGGAAATCCCCAATTTCCATAAACCCAACCATAATTTAATACGATATTAACAACATTACTTAAAACTGTTGCTATTGTTACTGGAATCGTTAATGATAACCCCTCTGATAATTGACGGAATGTTTGAAAAATCATTAATGGAATCATAGAGAAAGTCATTATCGTAAGATAAGGAATACACTTCTCTACAACATCGGCTGGTTGCCCCATGTAAAACATTAATGGTTTTAAAAATGTTATTAATAAAAATAAACACACCGACAATGTTACATTTAACACCAAACTATGAGAAAAGTATGCACCTGCCATTTTTTTATCTCCTTTAGAATCTTCCGCAGCAATCAAAGGAGAAAGTGCAAAACTAAATCCGAAAGCAAATACTAAAATTGCAAAAAATAATGAGTTTCCTAAAGATGCAGCAGCTAAGGATGTTTTCCCTAAAACCTCATCTTCAATATTATCATATTTTCCTCCAAGTCCACCGACCATAATATTATCAATAATGTTTACTGAGATTTGTCCCATTTGAGTAATCATTACTGGTAATGCTAATTTAATATTACGTCTTAAATGCTCTTTTAATTCCAATTTATTTATTTTTATTACGTGCAAAGATACATCAAAGGTTTTGCATCTACATTTAGAAATTGTGAAGGATATTCTTTTTATAAAAAAATCCTTTAGCAAAATTTACTAAAGGATTTTTTAAGTTTTAAAATATTGTATTTAACAAACTGTTACTGTTGAAATTCTACAATGAAACCTCTAATTGGATTTGAAGAACTTCCTGCAGCAGGAATATCATTCCAAGGATGTGTCGATGTATAACCTCCTCTTACAACAGTTTGATTACTATTTTTATGATAAAAATGAACAAACCCTTCTGTACCTCCACTATTATTGGGTTCGTTTGTAGCAAACCAATTTAATTTAGCCACCGATGCTGTTCCTTGAGCTGCATAATTATGATTTGGTTGCTCTCCAGTTATCCATTTCATTTCTGGATTTGGAACCAAAGCTGTTCCTGCATTCCAACTATATTTTGCAAAACCTATCCATCCACCGTTCGTATCAAAAACTGTTAATGGTGTTATTAAATTTGCTTCAACATATTGCCACTCTGCATCTGTTGTAAAGGTTGCTAAATAACCTCCTAAGCTTTTTGCTGCATAATAAGCCTGATACCAAGTTACATTTCCACTCGTTTGGTAAACAGCATAAGTATGCCCGTTACCTGAAAAAGTTCCAGTAGCAACCTTAGTTATTGTTACACCTGATATAGCAGGAACCGCAGCAGTACTAGCAGTAGCTGTTGAACTTGGTATATAACCCAAAATATTAGGATCCACAATAGATGATATATTTATTTGACCACTTTGAGAACTCATCATTTTTTTCCAAATTGCTCCATCAAAATAATAAATACCTTCTTCGTTTATATTAATTCTTGGTCCTGTCGCCGTTCCTCCAGCAACACCTGTTATATAAATAATTGCTCCTTTCTGATTAACACCATAAACAAATGTATTATTCGTTAATTCTTGTAAAGTTAATCTTGGAGGTTGAAAACCTAATAATTGCGTATTATCCAAAGCACTTGATACTCTTCTTACATCAATATCTAATGACACTTTTGGCGCTTGCGTATTAATCCCTACTTGTGATAAAACTAAAGTAGATAAGCATAAATTAAACAGTATATATATATGTTTCATTGTCTTTTAATTTTTTAAATATTACTGCTGAAATTCTACTACAAATCCTCTAATTGCTTGTCCAGTATTATTTGCCTGAACATCATTCCATGGATGTGTTGAAGTATATCCATTATAAACCCTTGTATTACCTATTGAAGCTCTATAAAAGTGTACAAATCCTTCTGTACTACTACTATTATTTGGTTCGTTTGTAGCAAACCAGTTCGACTTTCTTACAGCAGAACTTCCTCCTTCTGAATAATCATGATTTGGTTGTTCTCCAGTTATCCATTTCATTTCTGGATCTGGAACTAATGCTGTACCTGCAAACCAGCTATATTTTGCAAAACCTATCCATCCATCGTATGTATTAAATTCTGTACGAGGTGTTATTAAATTTGTTTCAACAAACTGCCATTCAGCATCTGAAGTAAAAGTCGCTAAATACCCTCCTAAACTTCTTGCAGCATTGTAAGCCTCATACCATGTAATTATTCTACCAGCTAGGTAAGTCGCATAAGAATGTCCATTTTCATTATAAACAGCAGATCCTAATTTAGTCACAGTTGTTCCACTAATTGTAGGCACACCTGCAGTCATTGCATTAGCAGTTGTACTTGGTACATACCCTAAAATATTTGGATCTACTATAGAAGATATACTTACGATATTATTAACAGATAAAACCATATTTTTCCATACGCTTCCATCAAAATAATAATAACCTTCATCTACAATATTTATTCTTTGACCAGTTGCAGCAGTACCAGAAGCATCTGTAATATAAACTAACGCTCCAACTTGATCTGCTCCATATGTAGCAGTAACATTACTTAACTCTGTTAAAGTAAGTCTTGGTGCCTGAAAACCATAAGGTCTATTGTTATCAAGTATATTCCCTGAAGTATCTCTAGCAACACTTACATCTAAAATAGAAGTAGGTGTATTTGTATTAATTCCCATTTGAGCTAACAACAAACTAGATAGAAGTAAATTTAAAATAATATATAATTGTTTCATAATTCTTTAAATTTTATTGTTGAAATTCAACTATAAACGAAGTAATAGTTTCTCCCGTATTATTTGCAGTAACATCATTCCATGGATGAGTAGTACTATATCCACCATAACTTACTGTATTATTAGAACTTGTTTTATAAAAATGAACAAATCCTTCTGTACCTCCACTATTATTTGGTTCTCCAGATCTAAACCAGTTAGATTTCCTAATCGACGTAACACCTCCAGCGCTATAATCATGATTTGGCTGTTCTCCTGTTATCCATTTCATTTCAGGATTTGGAACCAAAGCTGTTCCTGCATTCCAATTAAACTTAGCAAAACCTATCCATCCAGATGGTGTAGATGTACTTAGTAAACCTGCATCAACAAAAGCCCACTCAGCATCTGTAGTAAATGTAGCTAAATAACCACCTAATGATCTTGCTGCATTATAAGCTTCGTACCAAGTTATTACTCTTCCAGCAATATAATAGGCATAAGAATGTCCGTTTGTTGTATAGGTTACATTACCAGCTTTAGTAACAGTTGTTCCAGTAATTGTTGGCACACCTGCCGTCGTTGCATTAGCAGTAGCGCTTGGCACATACCCTAAAATATTAGGATCTATTAATGTTGAAACACTCACTGTATTACTCATTCTAGACTGTACTTTTTTCCATACAATTCCATCGAAATAGTAATAACCAATAGTTGTTACATTTACCAACTGACCAACTGCCGTACCACCAGATACATCGTTAATATAAATCATGGAACCTTTTTGATTGATTCCGTAAACCGCAGTATTTTGAGAAAGTTCTAATCTACTAATTGTCGGAAGTTTTACACCATAATTTTGTGTATTATCATTAACAGCTCCTGCTAAATTTCGTTTAGCGCTTACATCAAGTGTAGATTTTGGATCATTAGTATTAATCCCTACTTGGGAATTTACTGTTATAGTAAAAATGGTAAAACATATAGAAAGTAATTCTTTTTTCACTCGTCGTAATTTAAATAGTTAACCACAAATTAACCATTTTTTTAAAAAAAAGACAAGTAAAGTAACAACTTAAAACTTTAGCAAATAAATACTTAAACATAATCAATTACATAACAACCCTTTAAGGAAATATTAAATAAAAAATTTAACAACAATAGTTATTAAAGATATCTTGTATAAAATACATTTCCAAAAGAAATAATAAATCCAAAGAGCAATATATTTTTTATTATCTTTATTTCTACCATATCCAATAATTAGATAAAAAAATAAAAATGACGATACAAGAATTTAAAAACAGCTTAGATTTACCTTTAATAACTTCTCCTATGTTTTTAGTTTCTAGAACAGAATTAGTAGTTGAAGCTTGCAAAAATGGAGTTTGTGGAACTTTCCCTTCCCTTAATGGAAGAACTGCCGAAAATTTTGAGCAAATGCTAATTGACATCACTTCTCAGTTAAAAAAGTTCGAAGAAGAAACAGGAAAAAAACCAGCACCTTTTGGGGTAAATTTAATTGTTAATAAAACCAATACTCGATTAGAAACAGATTTAGCGCTTTGTGCAAAATACAAAGTTCCTTTAATTATTACTTCTCTTGGAGCCGTAAAAGAACTTGTTGACGCTGTACATAGTTATGGCGGATTGGTTTTTCATGATGTTATAAAGAAAAGGCATGCAGAAAAAGCGGCAGAAGCTGGTGTTGACGGGATAATAGC
The DNA here is from genome assembly GCF_900142565.1 of Chishuiella changwenlii. Lineage (GTDB taxonomy): Bacteria > Bacteroidota > Bacteroidia > Flavobacteriales > Weeksellaceae > Empedobacter > Empedobacter changwenlii. The sequence goes on along the minus strand of NZ_FRBH01000015.1, from coordinate 15,582 downwards.
TGTTGCTAATGGTGCTGGAGGACATGCAGGAACTGCAAATCCTTTTGCTTTAATTGATGATATTCGTTCTTTTTATAATGGATGTCTTATTTTAGCAGGTGCTATGAATACAGGAAATGATATTTTAGCAGCAGAAACAATGGGAGCTGATTTTGCTTACATTGGAACTCGTTTTATTGCAACAAAAGAAGGAAATGCTGAACAAGATTACAAGCAAATGATTGTAGATTCTACTTTTGAGGATGTTTTGTATACAGATGGTATTTCTGGTGTTAATGCTAATTTTTTAAAACCTAGTATTATTCATTCTGGTATTGATTTAAACGAAAAGAAAGAAGAAGACTTTTCTAAATTAATTGGTAGTGATGGACATAAAGCTTGGAAAGATATATGGTCTGCTGGTCATGGAGTTTCTGGCATAAAAGACATTCCTACTGTAGGTGAATTAATTACCCGTATGAAATCTGAATACAAAAATGCATTAAATGAAAATGTAAATCGTCTAAATAATTTAAAATTTTAATATCGTATAATGAAAACAACTCAAGAACTAATCGAATTAATTTCTCTCAAAAAATTAGAAGAAAATTTATTCGAAGGTGAAAGTTCTTTCATGGGAAGCCCAAACGTATTTGGAGGGCAAGTAGTTAGCCAAGCATTATATGCGGCTTATCAAACCGTTCCTGCAGATCGTTTATGTCATTCGCTACACTCCTACTTTATTTTACCTGGTAATTTAGAAATTCCTATTTATTACGAAGTAGATAATTTAAGAGATGGCGGAAGTTTTAGTACACGAGTGGTTACCGCTAAACAAGAAAACGAAGCTATTTTTGTAATGACATGTTCATTTCAAACGAAGCAAGAAGGTTATGAACACCAAGAAGATATGCCTATTGTAAAACAACCAGAAGAATTAATGAGTTGGAATGATATTGCAGAACAATTTGGCACTATTTTACCAAAATCTATTATGAGGTTTGTATTAGCAGAGCGTCCATTAGATTTTAAACCAATAGAGTTTATTAACCCATTCGAGAAAAAAGATTATGACAACTTTAGTAATGTATGGTTAACTTTTCATGATGTTCCAGACAATTTACCTTTACCTGTCATTCATCAATTAATAGCTTATAGCTCTGATTATAATTTATTATCTACCGCTATAAAACCGCATGCATCTAAAGCTAATTTCGGAAATACACAAATGGCAAGTTTAGATCATTCTTTGTGGTTTCACAGAACACCTAATTTGCAAGATTGGATTTTAGTAAGTAATGAATCTCCTAGCGCAAAAGATACGAGAGGTTTTACTAGAGGAAATCTTTTTAACCGTTCTGGTGAATTAATTTGTAGCGTGAGCCAAGAGGGTTTGATTCGACCAATACAAAAAGGCAAATAATTAAAAAAGTCTTGCCGATGGCAAGACTTTTTTAATTCTCTAAAATTATTTCTTAGCAAAATGTTCTATAAAATGATCCGGATGCGCTCCAGTTCTTTCATCATTATCAAGAGAATCTATTTGTTTAATATCATCATCTGATAACTCAAAATCAAAAATATTCGCATTTTCTATAATTCTTGAAGAATTTACACTTTTTGGAATTGTAGCAACTCCTTTTTGTAAATCCCATCTTAATATAATTTGAGCTGGATTCTTGTTATATTTCTTAGATATATCAAGCAATAATTCATTATCCAAAATTCTACCTCGCATTAATGGTGACCATGCTTGATAAGCAATATTTTCAGTTTTACAAAAATCTACTAAATCTTGCTGTATCAACCTTGGATGAAATTCATTCTGTAAAACCATCGGAGGAATCTCTGCTATATTTTTCACTTCTTCTATATGATGCTGTAAACCATTAGAAATTCCAATTGCTTTTACTAAACCGTTTTTATACAATTCTTCGAAAGCTTTCCAAGATTCTAAATATAATTCTGGAACAGGCCAATGAATTAAATACAAATCGATATAATCTAAATCGAGATTTTTAAGTGATTTTTCAAAAGCTTTTAAGGTTTTATCATATCCACAATCCTCAATCCAAACTTTAGTTGTTATGAATAATTCTGATCGATCGACATCTAAAGATTTTATTGCTTTACCAACTCCATCTTCGTTATTATAATAAGATGCTGTATCAATTAATCTATAACCATTTTCAACAGCTGTATGTATAGCATTGTTTAACTCTTCTCCGTTATTTGTTTTATAAACACCTAAACCAAAATAAGGCATCTCTACCCCATTGTTAAGTTTTATTCTTCCGTTTATATCTGTCAACTTATCCATGTTATAAAAATACAAAAAGCAATTAAGAAATTGCTTTTTGTTTATGTTTTAAAATATATTAAATGCTAACTGAATGTTACCTGAATTATTAATTGGACTCCAAGTTGCTGTTGCGCTAATTGGTAATTCGTATCGTCCTAAATGCAAAGTTCTACCCATAATAAAACCAACATTTGCTAAACCAGATTTTGGTCCATAAAAGTTTCTTCCTTTATCTTCCTCTTCTGGCGAAAGTGCAAAAGCACCTCCAACAACAAGATCTAAATTAATGGCTTTATTTTTAACAACTGGATAAGATGCCTCAACATAAGATGAATAAAGATTCTTCTCATTATTTACACCTCTATCACGTCCTTGTATAACTGTAGACCAATATAATCTTAGAGGAATTTTATCTGAAACGACATAAGCGACAGATAAATCTAAAAAGTGTCCCGTTTTATTTGCATCATATTCAAAGAAATCAGAATTATTCCAAGTTGCATTGGTAGAATAATTGTAGATATCCCAAAGTGCAAATGTTAAATTCTTTACAGGTGAATAAACTACATAATAATCAAATTCTCGGTAGACACCATTTGTTCCGTAACCTCCCCAAATACCAGCTTTTAATTTACCGTCATTTGTTGATACACCAGCATCTACTGCCATAACAGCAGAATTTGTAACTGCTAAACCTCTCCATAAATGCATAGATTTAATTTGTCCATGAAGATAAAAAGGCGTTATTTCTTTTTGAAACTCATCATTTAAAGACATCGAAATACTATCCGATTCTTCTTGTACTTCTTGTGCAGAAACAAATGAACCACCTAGAAGTACCGCACTAGAAACTATAATTGTTTTAAAATCGATTCTCATATTAATTGTGTGGTTTAATTTGAAAGAAAATTAAATAATAGTGCAGCAATTATAGCTCCTAAAAGTGGTCCTACAATTGGCACCCAAGCATACCCCCAATTACTACTTCCTTTACCTTTCATTGGTAAAATAGCATGCATTATTCTTGGTCCAAAATCACGCGCAGGGTTAATAGCATAACCAGTTGTTCCTCCTAAAGACAATCCAATAGACCAAACAATAAAAGCAACAGGTAAAGCACCTACAGAACCTAAACCAATTTTCACTTCTTCTGTACCAGCTGTACCAGAAGCACCAGCAAAATAAAATACACAGAATACTAAAACAAACGTTCCTAAAATTTCCGATAATACATTTCTAAAAGCATTCGGAATTGCTGCTCCTGTTGAGAAAACTCCTAACTGAGCTCCTGGATCATCTGACGTTGCATCAAAATGATCTTTATACATTGCCCAATTTAAGAAAGCTCCTATCATAGCTCCTAATAATTGCGCTAATACAAACATGGGTACATTTGCCCAATCAAATTTATTTGCGAGTGCCAAACCTACTGTAACAGCAGGATTTAAATGAGCACCACTAACAGGTCCTGCAATTACAACACCAGCAAAAACTGCTAATGCCCAACCTGTAGTTATAACAATCCAACCAGAACCATTTCCTAAAGATTTTTTTAGCGAAACGTTAGAGCACACTCCTCCCCCTAATAAGATAAGAACGGCAGTTCCTATTAATTCAGCTGTAAATTCATTCATAATGTTTATTTTTTGTGGTTAATATTTTAATCTTCGATCCAATTTTGTGTTCTCGAAACTGCTTTTTTCCAGAATTTTAATAAATCTTCTCTTTTTTCATCTTCCATTTCATTAGAGAATTTTCTATCTTCTTTCCATTGAACTTTAATTTCTTCAATATCTTTCCAGTAACCTACCGCTAATCCTGCTAAATAAGCAGCTCCTAAAGATGTTGTTTCTAAAACTTTTGGACGAATTACATCATTTTGAATTAAATCTGATTGAAATTGCATTAGGACATTATTAGCACAAGCACCACCATCAACTCTTAATTCTTTAATTTCTGCGTTGATGTCAGATTCCATACTCTTAATTAAATCATTTACCTGAAATGCAATTCCTTGAATAGCCGCTTTTGCAATATGTGCTTTTGTTGTACCACGTGTAATTCCGAAGATTGCTCCACGTGCATATTGATCCCAATATGGCGCACCTAATCCTGTTAATGCAGGTACAAAATAAACACCTCCGTTATCTTCTACAGAAGCTGATAACTCTTCACTTTCTGGCGCAGAAGAAATTATTTTTAAACCATCTCTTAACCATTGAATAACAGCTCCACCAACGAATACTGAACCTTCTAATGCATAAGTTGTTTTTCCATTAATTTTCCATCCAACAGTAGTTAATAAGTTATTTTTAGAAAAAACTGGTTTATCTCCAATATTCATTAATAAGAAACAACCTGTACCATATGTATTTTTTGCCATTCCTTCTTCAACACACATCTGTCCAAAAAGTGCAGCTTGCTGATCTCCTGCAATACCTGCAATGGGAATTTTAGTTGAAAATAATGTTGTAGAAGTTTCTCCATAGATCTCACTACTTTCCTTAACTTCTGGTAACATAGATTTTGGGATTTGGAATAACTCTAATAATTCATCATCCCATTCCATTGTATTGATGTTAAAAATTAATGTTCTAGAAGCATTAGAAACATCTGTAATGTGCATTTTTCCTCTTGTAAATTTCCATACAAGCCAACTATCTACAGTACCAAAACAAAGTTTTCCTGCTTCTGCCTTTTCTCTTGCACCTTCTACATTATCTAAAATCCATTTTATTTTAGTTGCACAGAAATATGAATCAATAACAAGACCTGTTTTTTCTAAAATTTTATCTGTATACCCTTCTTCTTTTAAAGAATCACAATATTTAGAAGTTCTTCTATCTTGCCAAACAATAGCATTATAAATAGGATTTCCTGTTTCTCTATCCCAAACAATTGTTGTCTCTCTTTGATTTGTAATTCCTATCGCTGCGATATTTGTCCCATTTAAATCAGATTTAGCAACAGACTCTGCTGCAACTGATGATTGTGTAGACCAAATTTCATTCGGATCGTGCTCTACCCAACCTGGTTTAGGGAATATCTGTTCAAAATCTTTTTGAGAAACTGCTACAATTTCTCCATCATGATTATAAATTATCGCTCTAGAACTTGTTGTTCCTTGATCTAATGCAAGGATAAATTTTTCTTGTGTTTCCATTTTGTGGTTTTAAATGAGAATAATAATTAAATTTTGAGATAGTAGAGATGCTTATATTAAAATTGATAAATCTTAGCTAATTCTTTAAAATCAGCGACTTCTTGATTAACCCAAGATTCATCTTTACCCAACTCCTTCGCCATTACAGTAGCAACTTTTTCTGCAACTGCTACAGCTCCATGTGCATCGAGTAACAATAATCTAATACGTCTTGCTAAAACATCTTCTAACTTTAATGCCATTTCTTTGCGTACAGCAAAAACAACACATGCATAAGTATATTCGTATTGAGGTAATAACTTTTCTGCAAGTTCTGGTTTTTCATTTTCTAGCTTTAATATTTCTGCTCTATCAGAACCATAGAAATATAAATCTTCGTTATGATTAACCGTAGCATCGTAACCATGTATATGAAGTTCTTCTGTTTTACATGGTTTGTTTGGAAGTTTATTTAACTCAATTACTTTATCAATTGTATCTTGAGCCATTCTTCTAAATGTAGTCCATTTTCCTCCTATGATTGTTATCAAATCACTATCAGAAACAATAATTTTATGACTACGAGATATTTCTTTTGTATTTTTCCCTTCTCCTTGAGGAGCAGCCAAAGGTCTTAATCCAGCAAATATTGCTAACACATCGTCCTTGGTTGGTTTCTTTGTAAGGTATTGTTGTGCTGTCGTTAAAATAAAGTCTATTTCTTCGTCTAAAGCTCTTGGCTCTAATTCAGCATGATCTCTTAATGTATCCGTTGTTCCTAAAATCAATTTATCGTGCCAAGGAACAGCAAACAATACACGTCCATCACTTGTTTTAGGAATCATTAAAGCATTTTCTCCTGGTAAAAAACTTCTATCAATTGTAATATGAACTCCTTGACTTGGTTTTACCATATGTGGAGCTCCTGGTTTATCTAATTGTAATACATTATCAGCATAAACACCAGTAGCGTTAATCACTACTTTCGCACGAATTTCAATTACATCATCCGATTCCATTGTTTTAATTTTTACTCCAGAAACTTTCCCTTTTTCATCCTTAAGTAAACCAACAACTTTAGTGTAATTTAAAACACATGCCCCGTTTTCTACAGCAGTTTGCGCAACATTTAATGCTAATCTAGCATCATCAAATTGCCCATCCTGATAAACAACTCCTCCTTTTAAACCATTTGGTTTCACAGTAGGAAGCATTTCTAATGTATTTTTTGAATTAACGTATCTAGATTTTCCTAAACTTAATTTACCTGCTAGGAAATCATAAAATTTAAGACCAACTGTATATAATATATTATCGAAATAAGTATAATTAGGTATTACAAAAGATGTATTTCTTGTAAGGTGCGGTGCATTTTTTAATAAAAGACCTCTTTCGTGACAAGCTTCTTTTACTAAGCTCAAATCTCCTTGCGCCATATACCTTACACCTCCGTGTAATAATTTAGTCGCCTTACTCGAAGTACCTTTTGCAAAATCTGCTTGTTCAACTAAAAGCGTTTTATACCCTCTAGTTGCTGCATCCATTACACACCCAAGACCAGTTGCTCCTCCTCCAATCACAACCACATCCCAATCTTCTGACAATTTTACCTGATTTAATAAAAAACTTCTTACCATAATTATATGTTTCGTAATCAAAAATAATAAAAAATAATTAATTAAAAATAAAAAGAAACATTTTTATTGTATTTAATACAACAATAAAAAACAAAAAGTTTCTTAAATTTGAAATACTTTAAAAGTTAATTATCATGATACATGTAGAAACAATGGCGCAAAGACATAATTACATTTTAAATGAATTAGAGAAAAATGATATGTTAAAAGTTTCTGATCTAACGAAAAAATTAAATGTGTCTATTGTCACAATCAGAAAAGATCTTAAAACGCTAGAAAACAAAAATTTAATATACAGAACACATGGATTAATTTATAAATCTAATCCCTATACCCAAGATATTAATGTATCTGAAAAAAGTCTTATTAATGCAGAACAAAAGAAAGAAATAGGAAAATATGCAGCTACATTAATAGAACCTAATGATGCTATTTTAATTGCTTCGGGAACTACTGTTCTACATTTTGCCAATGCTATTAATGTTACCTCTGGAAAGTTAACCGTTGTTACTTCTGCTATGAATGTTGCTTTAGCATTAAGTGGAAAAGCAAATGTAGAAGTTATTCAACTTGGTGGAGTTGTACGTCCTAACTCTAGTTCTGTAGTTGGACCTTATGCAGAAGAAATCCTTAAAAATCTTTCATTTTCTAAATTGTTTATTGGTGTAGATGGTGTAGATGAAAACTACGGCTGTTCGACATCTAACCTACTAGAAGCCAATTTAAATAACTCTATGATTAAAGCAGCACAAAAAACGATTGTGTTGACTGATAGTAGTAAATTTGGAAAAAAGGGATTTGGTAAAATTTGCGATTTAAATGAAGTAGATTATATTATTACGGATAAAAATATTACAGAAAAATCTAGAAATGCTATTGATAATCTTGGAATAGAACTTACAATTGTGTAAGTTTCTTTTAGTTTCTATTAATTTCTTTTCTCATAAAAAAAGCGTTACAATTTGTAACGCTTTTTTTATTTTTATTGTGATGATTCTAATTGTAAATCTATTTGTCTTCGTCTAACACTCTTAAATGCTCTGTAGCAAACATACAAAACAAATAAAACTAATATAAATGCTAATGGAGCAAATACAAAAGCTGCAATTGTTAATAAAATTGAACTAAATGTTTCTCCTGTATTTACTAAGAAATTTCCTGCTCCTGCTGTCGTAGTTGTTGAAACAGCTCTTGCTGCTGCGGTTGTACCACTTATTGTAGCTGCTGTTCCTCCTCCTGCAATTATTGCTAATGTCCAAGTTGCAACCTCATTCATTTCTGGTAAAGTGACACCAACAGCAAATGTTCCTGCAATTGCAGCTAACGGAATAGCTATTGTATCTAATGTATTGTCGATAATTGGAATGTAATACGCTCCTACTTCTACCAACATCGCAACAGAAAGTGTAATTAATGTTGATGTATTTCCAATCCACATCCAACTCTCATCAATGTTAATATAGTTGCCTCCTAACTTTGCAGCTAAGCTGAGCACAAATAGGGGTAAAAACACTCTAAATCCTGATGCAGCCGCCAATCCTATTCCTAGAAAAAGGGCAAACAGGGTGTTTAATGATAATAATTCGTTCATTTTTTTGTCTTAATTATGGTTTTGATTAAATAAATATACTAAATAAAAAAATTATAATTAGGGATTTTTTTCTTTCCTTTGCACTCGATTAATAAAGCCTAAGTACTGAAAAGTACTTTTTTTGTGTCAAAAAATTACAGATGTTTAAGAAATATTTAAATAATAAATTAAACAAAGAATCAATCTTAATACAGATTGTTGATACACTATTTTTATTAAACCGCCCAACCATCAACTCTACATATAAATTACACGAATTTGTCAAGTTTCATTCATATTTTATTTTAAATTCTGAAAGGAAAATTTTATCTTTAAAGAAATTTTAATGTTTGATCTTGCAATGGACACAGAAAACGAAATTAAAAATCATAATATAACAAAAATGCTAGTAATTGGAATTGCAGGAGGTACAGGTTCAGGAAAAACAACTGTTGTTAATAATATTTTAAGAGATCTTAATGCAGAAAGTGTAATTGTTATTTCTCAAGATAATTATTACAAAGATCACCTGGATTTATCTTTTGAAGAACGTTCTAAAATAAATTTTGATCACCCAAGATCAATAGATTTTGAATTATTAAAAGAACATGTTGCAGCACTTAAAAGTGGTAACTCTGTAGAGCAACCTGTTTATTCATTTATTACGCATAGCCGCAAAGAGGAAACTATTTTAACACATCCACAAAGTGTAATTATAGTAGAAGGTATTTTGGTTTTAACAGATGCAGAGTTACGCGATTTATTCGACGTAAAAATATTTGTACATGCAGATTCTGATGAAAGATTAATTCGTCGTGTACGTCGTGACATACAAGAACGTGGTCGTGATTTAGATGAAGTTTTAACGCGTTATCAAAAAACATTAAAACCAATGCACCAACAGTTTATAGAACCGTCTAAAAACTATGCTGACATTATTATTCCAAATATGAAAAAGAAGAATTCTGTTGCTATTAAGGTTTTAACTACTGTAATTAAAGAAAAATTAAATTCACAAACTGCTATACAATGAAAAAACAGTCGGAAGAAATAATCGATGAAGAATTAACGCCAGCTATTCCAAAGAAAAAAATAAAGGATACGAGAGTATTTAAATTTGTTTGGAATCGTTATTTTATTTTAACAGTTGCGTTTCTTGTTTGGATGTTTTTTTTCGACCAAAATTCATTTTTTGTTCACCGTGAGTTAGATAAACAAATTCGTCTTTTAGAAAATGACGAAGAATACTTTCAGGAAAATTTGGATAGAGAGACTGAAAAACTAAATCAGTTAAATAATAATCCAGCAGAAATTGAAAGAATTGCCAGAGAACAACATTTCTTAAAAAAGGATGATGAAGATATATTTATCATCCAAGAAGAAAAAGTTGAAAAACCACAAAACAAAAAAAATGAGTAAACTATTTGATAATTTTGAATCGATTTCTGAAAAAGAATGGAAAAATAAAGTTCAAGTAGAATTAAAAGGTTTAGAATACAACGAAACTTTACTTTGGGGAACAAATGATAAAATCAATGTTAAACCATTGTATACTAAAAATGATGTAGACTACTCCTCTATTCAACCTTTGCCACGAAAGGCTAAAGATTGGAAAATCATTTCTAAATATACCGAAAATACAAATCAAGATTATAGCTTTTTATACGGTTATTTAATTGAAGAAAATCAAATAAAAACCTCTACAAGTCTTCCTAATTACTTAGATTTATTTATAAAGTACAATGACTTTAGTAATTTAGAGACGATAAATAATCTTCCAAATCTAAAATATTTAGATTTAGACGTATATGGTTATTTAGCACAAAATGGTTTGTGGTTAAATGAAAATGAAAAAGGTTCTAAGGAAATCGTAAAAAAGGCTTTAGAATTAGATAATTTCGACAAAGTTATATCAATTCAAGGAGATATCTACCAGAACGCTGGTGCTAATCATGTACAACAAATCGCGATTACACTTGCGCATGCAGTAGAATATTTAGAAAATTTTGGTGCTGATATTGCCGATAAAATTTATTTTAAATTTTCTGTTGGAAGTAATTATTTCTTTGAGGTTGCTAAATTAAGAGCATTTCGTTTTTTATGGCAATTAATTTTAGAACAATACAACAAAGAAAGCGAGGCTTTTATTTTTACATCAACATCTAACCGAAATAAATCTAAATTAGACATTTACAACAATGTTATTAGAACTACTTTAGAAGCTTCTTCTGCTATTTTTGGAGCAAGTGATGCCTTGTTTGTAGAATCATACGACAAAGTTAATAACGAAACTGATTTTGGTTTAGAATTAGCAGCTAAACAACAATTGTTATTACAACAAGAATCTTATTTAAATCAGTTTTCTGATCCTGCTGCTGGTTCTTATTACATAGAAAGTTTAACGAATCAATTAGCTGAAAAAGCATTAGAGTTATTCAAAACAATTCAAAATTTTGGAGGCTTTGTAAAAGCATTAGAGAATGAAACAATTCAGGATTTAATATATACAACAGCTAAAAAAGAACAGAAAGATTTTGATGAAAAATCATTGAAATTAATTGGTGTTAATCAGTTCCGAAATCCTGCTGATGAGATTGAAAAGAAATCGAAAGAGAAGATTGTAAAGCATGTTCTTTTTCTTCCTATCGTTCCTACTCGATTAGCAGAAAAAGAAGAGAAAAAATAAGCTACTCTAAGTTGTCCATTTCAGAAAAAATTTGGTATTCATTTTTGTAACCTCAATTTCTATGATAATTTATGGTTGTGCAAAACCATTCCAATTTTCAAATTTTATTAAATACTTCGAAACGGTTATCTTTTCATAAGATATTAGGCTCTTTTATGAATAAATAAAGCTAATTTTGCAAAAAATAAATTGCTTTAAAATTGAATATTGCCGTTTTAACAAAAGAATTTCAGGATTATTTAAAAAGTATTGAACAAGAAGATTTTAAATCTATCAGTTTAAAAAAATCTCCTTTTCCAGAAATAAGCTCAACCGAAATTGCACAACAATTAAAAGGTTTACAAGTATCTAAACATAAGTTCCCTACTCTTTATGCTAAAGAGAATATTTATTTTCCTCCTTCTATTAATTTAGAACAGGCAAGTTCTGAGGCTACAGCAACTTATAAAGCGAGTTTAGTAAAAGGAAAATCTTTAATTGATTTAACTGCTGGTTTAGGTATTGATACTTTGGCTTTTTCAAAAAGTTTTGAAAAAGTTTATCACATCGAACAAAATGAAATATTAAGCGAAATTGTAAAACATAATTCTTCTATATTATCACCTAATTTAGAAACTTATAATGGTACATTTCAATCTTTTTTCGAAGAAAATCCTACTCAGAAATTTGATGTCATTTATCTAGATCCTGCAAGAAGAAATTCCAGTGGAAGAAAGTTTATTTTAGAAGATTTAGAACCAAATATTTTAGAATGGATTCCTATTTTCTTTGAAAAATCTGATAAGATTATAATTAAGCTTTCGCCTTTATTAGACATTTCATCTACTTTACAGCAGATTAAAGAAATTTCTGAAATACATATTGTTGCTCTAAAAAATGAAGTAAAAGATTTTTTATTGATTTTAGAAAAAGGCAAGGAAACAAAAAATCCTTTTATAAAGGCTGTTAATCTAGAAAATAATCAAACAGATTTTAGTTTCTATTTTGAGGAAGAACAGAATACAGACGCAAAATACGGAACAGTTTCTAATTATATCTATGAGCCGAATGTTGCGATTTTAAAAACAGGAGCTTTTAAATTATTAACTCAGAAATTTGATTTGTTTAAACTTCATCAGAATACTCATTTATATTCATCAGATGAAATTATCGAAAATTTTCCTGGAAAAATTTATAAGGTTGAAGAACATATTAAAAATCCGAAAAAAGAAATTTTAAAAACGAAAGCGAATCTTTTAGTTAAGAATTTTAACCAACCAATTGATATTATCAAGAAGAAATTTAAAATTATAGACGGAGGCGAAACAACTTTAATTTTTACACAAAGTATAGAAGGTTTTCACACCTTAAAAACTTCTAGAATATAATTGATTGATGAAAAAGAAAGCTTAAATTTATAACACAACTATAATTGACCAAAATAATTACATTGAATATAAAGAATCAAATAGAAAATTTTATTTACGGAGAGGCACTTGCTGATGGTTTAAAAACATCTTTAGCTATTATAATTCCGCCTCTTGTTGCAGTAATCTTTGGGGAACTATATATTGGTGTCACAATAAGTTTAGGTGCGGTTTTAGCTCACATGACAGACACTCCAGGACCTTTTAAAGAGAGAAGAAATTTTCTGTGGCTTTCTGTTATCTTAATTTTCTTTATCTCCTATTTTACCAAACTTATTAATGATTTACCTATTTTTCTAGGAATTTCTTTAGTCGTTATTGTCTTCTTTTCTAATATTTTAGCTGTTTGGGGACAACGAGCAAGTGCTTTGGGAATGGTTGTTATGATGTCCATGGTAATGAATATGAGTAATTTAAAAGCTGAATTTAGTTCTTTTGAAGTTGCTTTTTATATTACTGTTGGTGCAGCTTGGTACAGTATATTTAGTTTATCTATTAGTACATTTAGACCTTATCGCTTGGCGCAACAAAACTTAGCAGATACGATGATTCATATTTCTGAGTACATAAGAATTAAAGCTTCTATGTTTGATAAGGATTCTAATTATGATGAGATTATAAAGAAATTGATTGATGAGCATGTTGTAATAAATGAAAAACAAAACATAGTTAGAGAACTTGTTTTTACTAATAAGCGATTAGTAAAAGATCAGACCCCTATTGGGCGCTCTATTGTTTTTATTTTTTCTGATTTAGTAGACATCTTCGAAAATGTAACGGCAACACAATACGATCATCAAAGAATACGTAAAGATTACGGTGATACAAAAGCAATTCGTAAGATTTATAACATGATGAATAAGATTGCGCATGAATTAAAAATGATTGCGTACCATATTAATTCTGATAAAAAGCCTAAGAAACCTACTTTTGATTTTGAAGTTGAATTAAAGAAAATTGATGATGCGATTAAAGAGCTTTATGCAGAAGGAAAAAAGCCACTTGTTTTAACCAAAATATTTATTAATCTTAAACAAATTGTTTACAAAATAGAGTTTATTCATAAGTTTTTCTATGATGACTCCTTTACCGAGAAGAAAAAAAATCCATTGGATCACGTTAAACAATTTGAGCCAACTGTAAATTATTCTTGGAGAAGAATGAAAGATCATTTTAATTTAAAATCTTCTTTTTTTAGACATGCATTACGTTCGTCTATTGTAATGTTATTGGCTTATGGTGTTACATTTATTATTCCGATGACTTACCATAGTTATTGGATTTTAATGACTGTAGTTGTAATCTTAAAACCTGGTTTTAGCGTAACTAAAAACCGTAATTACCAGCGTTTAAAAGGAACAATTTCTGGTGGTTTAGTTGGTTTACTAATTTTGTTAGTTATACCTCAGCACAGTATAAGATTTGTTATAATGTTAGTATTTATGTTATTGGCTTATACATTTATACGACAAAAATATGCGGTTGGAACTTTTTTCTTAACAGCATATATTCTTATAGCCTTTAGTTTTTATTCTTTAAAAGATTCTATTTATATCATTCAAGAACGTTTTATAGATACATTAGTTGGTGGTTTTATGGCTTTTATATCATGTTATATTATTTTTCCTACTTGGGAAAAAAATAGTATGAATGAGTATATACAAAAGGCGTTAATTGCTGATTATGAATTTATATTTCTTATTTTTAAGAAATTAGCGGATAATGAAGTTTCAACAACAGATTATAAAATTGCTCGTAAAGATATTTTTATTGCAATGGCTAATATTAATTCTGTCTTTCAGAGAATTATTTCCGAACCTAAGGACAAACAACACCACGCGAAAGAGTTAAATAAATTTACCATATTCAATCAATCTTTTGTTTCTTATTCTTTTGGATTAGTAAAAATCTTAAAAAAGAATAATTCGGTTATTTTAACTTCTGAGCATATCCGTTTAATAAAAAAGACATTGCAATTATTATTGCAAAACATAAGATTATACGGTCCATATGAAACTGAAAATCTTTTAAAAACAATTGATTTTACAGAAACAACTGTCATTTTTTCTGCAATAGAAACAGAGGAATTACAAAATGATTCTGAATTAATAGAAGATTTATTAGAGTATTTATACGAGATTACTACAGACTTTACGAAAGTTGGAAATGTCTTTGTGAAACAAGAAATAGTTATTCAGAAAGAAGAAGAAAAAGAACAGGAAGCTGTTGCTTAAAAATAGGAAGATACAAATTCGTCTATTTGACTGGAAAAAAAACAGTAGTAATCTTATGACTACTACTGTATAATTTATTTCTTATTAATGATGAGAATGCTCTTCTTTTTTTGGATTCGCTTCTGTTACATGCTCCCCTTCTGCTTCATCTCTTTCATACAAACAACAAGAGTGTAAACTTTTGTATACTTTTTCTGTTGCTTTTTTATCATTTGTATCATGTCCTACAGCTACAATTGCATCTTCTACAGCTGCTAAATCATTCTTTTTTTCGTTTAATACAATATTTAAATTATGTGTATTTTCGTCCCATGTAGCGACTTTAACACCTTTAACACTGTATGCTGCATTTTCTATTCTTTCCTTGCATTGACCACAATTTCCTTTTACATGTAAGTTGTGTTTTGCATTTTTATTCTGTGCTTGTGCACTAATTCCTAAAGTTGCTACTAAAGCAAACGCTAATATTTTTTTCATTTTTCTATTTTTTTATGTTTTTATGTTTTTATGTTTTTAAGGCACAACTTAATTCTTAATTCTTAATTCTTAATTCTTAATTCTTAATTCTTAATTCTTAATTCTTAATTCTTAATTCTTAATTCTTAATTCTTAATTCTTAATTCTTA
>NZ_FRBH01000019.1 GCF_900142565.1 Chishuiella changwenlii | reverse complement strand
TTTTTACAACTTCGAATTTCCTATAGCTCCATTATTCAAGGATTGACTAATTTCGTATCGGCTTTATTTCTTCTGTCTATATTTTAAATTTCAAATGAACTTCTCGTTTCATCACTCACTTTGTTTCTCTGTTTCTGTAAGCGGTTGCAAAGGTAATTAATATTTTTAAACCACAAAATATTTTTTAAAATATTTTAAAACTTTTTTTTCTTTTATCAATCTCAGTCATTACAACCTCAACCATCAAAAAAAAAGCCCGTTAAAACTAATATTACTCCTTTACTATTTCAATTCCTACAATACTACTCTTCTTTCGTATTGGGAGTGCAAATATACAACTGCTTTTTCCGTTTTTCCAAATCAACTTTACAATTAATTTACATTTTTCGCCTAACTAACTGAATAACCGTAAAATATTTTTTAAACTTTTTTGAAAATAGATGTGAGATGCGAGATTTAAGATGGGAGATAGGTGGATTGTGGAGGAATTAAAGAGGAAAATGAAGTGTTTTTAATATTAAACTAGATGCGAAGCTGAAATGATACTTAATTAGGATTAGCAAGACAAGACTTAATCTTAAAACCAGCTTCTAAAAATTTGTTTACTATAGAAACTTTAAGTTAATTTAGTATATCATTAAACAATTTGAAAAACTAAGACAAAACTCATTATGAATAAATATTTCTTTATTGGTTTTATTCTACTCTTTTCTACTCCTTTATTTTCTCAAGCTTTTAAAAATGATAGCATCAAACTATTTATAGATAAGTCTATCGATTTAATTAAGGAAAATTCAATTCACACTGAGAATTTAGATTTAATAAAACATGAATTATATAATAAGTCTAAAAATTTAAATTCATTAAATGAAACCCCTCCTTTTTACGGAGAGGTTTTTAAACTTTTAAATGATCATCATGGCAGCTTAACTTATAAAGGTGAAAATTACGGTTGGAAAAAAAATTCTTCTACAACCAACTTTTATTTGAAACAAAAAATAAAAACCGAAAAGAAGGTTATTAGTAAAGTTCTTGATAAGAAAATAGGCTACATCAGAATTCCAGGTAACTCTGATTTTGCTTTTAAAAAAGTAGATAGTATTTCAAATGACATCGTATCTCATCTTAATAGCATTAATTCGAGTAAAATAGAGGGATGGATTATAGATTTAAGATTAAACACAGGAGGAAATATGTATCCAATATTATTAGGTTTGAAAGAATTTATTGGAACTGATCTTGTATTTGGTGGTTTTAAAAACTCTAAAGATGAATTAACGGGCGAATGGCAAATTAAAGCTGGTAAGATGCAAATTGATGGCATTGAATTAACAAGAACTAGCAATTTAAATTATCCTATAAAGGAAAATATTCCTGTTGTTATTTTAATAAGTCCATATACTGCAAGTGCTGGAGAAATGACAACAATTTCTATGATTGGTCGTAAAAATACTTATTTAGTTGGTGAACCAACTGCAGATTACACTACAGCTGTACAAGGCTTTAAAATAAATGAATATGCTGGGCTAAATTTATCGACAGATTATGTTATTGATAGAAATCAAAAAATATACAAGAATAACATTCAACCAGATTTTAAAATTATTAATGGAGATGATTTAGAGAATCTAAAAAATGATAAAAAAATTATTAAAGCTTTAGAGTTACTTAAAAAATAATATTAAATTTTCTTGATAAATAGTGTAACTAAATATCAATTGTAATCGTCTTTATAATAATAAAGACACAATATGAGAAACAACATTATACTAATCGCTTTTATCATTCTTAAATTCGTTATTCAATATTCATTGATTGGTCCCGAATATGAATTGCAAAGAGATGAGTTCTTGCATTTAGATCAGGCAAATCATTTAGCTTTTGGGTATTTATCTGTTCCTCCTGCTACATCTTGGTTATCGTATATTATTCAACTATTAGGAAATTCTATTTTTTGGATTAAATTCTTTCCTGCCCTTTTCGGAGCATTAACAATTTTTGTTGTCTGGAAAACAATAGAAGAATTAAAAGGAAATCTTTTTGCTCTTATATTAGGTGCAAGTTGTGTTATGTTTTCTGTTTTATTTAGATTAAACATCTTATATCAACCAAATTCATTAGATGTTCTTAGCTGGACATTACTTTTTTATTTTATCATAAAATACTTAAACAATAATCAACCAAAATGGATTTATTTAATTGCTGTAACTTTTGCATTCGGCTTTTTAAACAAATACAATATCATCTTCCTTATTTTAGGAATTATTCCTGCTTTATTATTTACCAAAGAGAGAAAAATATTTTTCAATAAACATCTTTATTATGCAATAGTATTAGCTTTTGTTATCGTTTTACCAAACATAATTTGGCAATACAATAATAATTTTCCTGTGTTTCGCCATATGAAAGAGTTATCGGATACTCAATTGGTAAATGTAAATCGTTGGGAGTTTATTCGTTCTCAACTTTTATATTTCCCAGGAACTTTTATTGTTATTCTTTTTGGATTAATTGCCGTATTAAAATACCATGAATTTAAAAAGTATCATTTTTTCTTTTGGTCATTCTTCATTACGATTGGTATTTTCTTATTACTAAAAGCTAAAAGTTATTATGCAATTGGTCTTTATCCTATCTATTTTGCTTTTGGTTCTGTTTACTTAGCAGAGTTTTTAAGAGGTAAAGCTGGGAAAATAATAAAACCAATTATTATTATCTGGGTGTTTATTTCGTTTATTCCAGTTTATGATATCTCATTCCCTAACAAAAGTCCAGAATATATCGTGAATAATTCTGATAAGTATCGAGAGTTAGGGATGCTAACTTGGGAAGATGGAAAAGAACATCAATTACCACAGGACTTTGCAGATATGTTGGGTTGGAAAGAACTTGCACGAAAAGTTGATAGTATTTACATCAACCTCCCAAATAAAAAGAACACTTTGATATTATGCGATAATTATGGGCAGGCTGGTGCTATTAATTATTATTCGAAAAATGGACTGCGCGCTGTATCTTTTAATGCGGATTATATTAATTGGTTTGATTTTGACACGAAATTCTACAATTTAATTCGTGTTAAAAATGCTGGTGAAAGAGAGAATGAATGGAAAGAGACTTCTCCTTATTTTGAGAAATCTGTTATTGCAGATTCTATTACAAACAAATATGCAAGAGAATATGGGACGACTATTTTTTCTTTTACTGATACAAAAATTGATATTAATGAGGTTGTAAAAAAAGAGGTTGAAGAGGAGAAATGGTGATTTTAATGTGCTTAATTATTCGTCACAATTTAACACGATTTGAAGCTTAAATAAATTCAGTTTGACAAACTACGCTTGAAATACTAATCTCTTATGTCGAATTTCCAATTTCTAAGCTTGGATAAAATGACATGATTATTTTGTAATGGCAACTTCCATAAAAAAGTTGGCTTTACAAAATACTTTGAGGTTAAGAACTCGAGAAGAAAGCAACAGCATGTTGCGTGTTAATCAAAAATAAAAAAAGACCTCATCTATACAGATAAGGTCTTTGTTATAATGTAAAAATCTTAATTAAGTTTATTGTTGTGGTTTATCCTTTTTTAAGTCGTTATTCCAAATTTTGATTTTATCAGATTTTTTTAAACCTGTTTTTACTTGAACATTAACTCCGTCTGTAATTCCTAGTGTGATGTATTTCTTTTCGTATGTAGCATCTTGACCTTTTCCTGATTTTAGAACTTCTACATAAGGTTTTTGATTTTCATCGTATCGAACATGAGCTGTTTTTACCAACAATACATTTTTAGCTTCTTGCGTAACAACTTCTGCATTGGCAGAATAACCTGCACGAATAAAATTATCTGAATCTAATTGCACTGGTGCTTTTATCTCGAACTGCACTACTCCATTACTTGCAACTCCTTGTGGCGAAATAAAATCTAGAATAGCTGTAAATGTTTTGTTTGGAATTGCACCAATAGATACATTAATTTTCATTCCTTCTTTTAATTTACCAACTTCGGCTTCGTCTACTTTTCCTTCGAAAATCATTTTCTTAACATCCGCCATTGTAGTAATTGTTGTACCTGTAGAGAAATTATTAATCTCTTGCACCATATTTCCTACCTCAACAGGAATGTCTAAAATCATCCCAGAGGCTGTTGCTAAAATTCTTGTTGTCGCGTATGCTTCTAAACCTGGAGCTACACCAGTTTGCGCAACTTTATAATCGTATTCAGCTGTTTTTAATTGTTGTAAAGCACTTTGATAGGTTGCATTTGCATTGTCATAATCTTGACGAGGCAAAACTCCTTGTTGATACAACGTACTTGTTCTTCCAAAATTTCTGCGTTCTTGGTCTACAATAATTTTTGCAGCATTAATTGACTGTCGAGCGGCATTTAAAGATTGTACATTTGGTACAACTTTAATCTCACAAATTAATTGTCCTTTCTCTACATATTGCCCTTCGGCAACATTTATTGATTTAATTACTCCAGAAATATTCGGTTTAATTTCAATTGTCTTAAGAGGTTTTACTTCTCCTGTTGCAACTGCTTTTACTTCTATATTTCCCATAAAAGGAGAAGTTGTTTCGTAGGTCTCATTTGCTTGGCTATTTTTATTTCCAAAATAAATGATAACCCCGATTACAGCAGCTATAAAAACAACAATCATTAAAATTTTTATAATTTTTTTCATTCCTTTTTATCTTAATTTAAATCTATTCGTCTCTTAAAGCATCAATTGGTTTTATTAAAATGGCTCTTTGGGCTGGTATTAATCCTGCTAAAGTTGCCATAACAATCATTACAGCTAAGGCCGTGAATAATGTTACTAAATCTATTGAGGCATTATATAATGGTATATTTTCGTTTGCTGGAACTATTATTTCATTAAGAAGCATTAGAATAGAAGCTGCCATAATAATTCCGAATAAACCTGCTATTAGCGTTAACACAACAGATTCTAATAATATTTGTCCTCTGATTTGTGCTGGAATTGCTCCCAATGCTCTTCTAATACCGAATTCTTTTGTACGTTCGGAAACAGTAATTAATAAAATACTTGCTATGGCAATAACACCAGAAAAAAGTGTCATTCCTCCTACTACAATGGCTAGAAACTGTAATCCTTTTACAAATTTCATAATCTTACCAAGCATTTCACCTAAATTAAATCCACCTATGGCTTGATCGTCATCTGGTGCTATATTTTTTATCGTCTTTAGATAAGCTTTTAATTGCTTTTCGAAAGAAATAATATCGTAATTATTAGGTAAACTAAGACTTAAATACTGAATAGTTTCTCCTTGGTTATACACTTTTTGAAATGTTGTAAACGGAATATAAATTTGATCTTTTGTTTCTACAGGAGAAGACGGCGTATCATAAACCCCAACAATAGTGTAATAACTGTCTGATATTCTTATTTGCTTTCCTAATGGTGATGGATTTTTACCAAAAAATTGTTCCGCAACTTCTATCCCGAGTACACAGATTTTTGTTTCGTTTTTGATATCATCTTCGTTTATAAAACGACCTTGTATGATATCTTTCCCAAACATTCTATTCTGATCTGGATAATCTCCGTTTACAGTGTAAAAATTATATTTTGATCCGTATGCAATAACAGAACTTGGTTTTGAATTTCGAGGAGCCAAAAGAGAAATTTGAGGAAAATGCGCTTGTATTTTTCGTACATCGCTCATTTTTAATTCAATTTTTCTTCCTTTCTGAAATCCCTCATAAGGCATAGAAGTTGTTCCTCCCCAAACAAATAAAGAATTGGTTGCTGCATCTGCCAAATTTCTATCAAAACCATTTTGCAAACCTCTTGTAACACCCAATAAAAGAACAAATAAGAACATTCCCCATGCCACACCAATCATTGTTAGAATGGTGCGCAGCTTGTTTTTGCGAATTGCCGCGTAGACCTCGCTCCAAGCATCTGGATCAAATACAAATTTTATAAAGTTCATTATTCGTCTCTTAAAGCATCTATTGGTTTTATTCTCGCAGCATTAAGTGCTGGTATTAAGCCCGAAATTGTTCCTGACATAAATAAAATAATACAGGCAGTTATTAAAGAATTAGTTTCTACTCCTGGATTATATATAAAATATTCTGATAAACTATCTCCTAAATTTTCTACTAACAGTGCTGCTAACCCTATTCCTAAAGCTCCAAAAATTAAAGTAATTAAAATTGCTTCTTGTAAAATAAGACCAAGTACATGAAACGGTGTTGCTCCTAGCGCTTTTCTAATTCCGATTTCTTTGGTACGTTCTTTTACACTAAACACCATTATATTTCCTATACTTACAATTCCTGCAATTAAACTTCCTCCTCCAATAACAAAAACGATTACGGTAAGAATGACAAAAAATTGATTGGTATCTTTCATAGATTCAGCTGCATTTCTCACCCATAGACCACCATAATCTGTTGGGGCTACGTTGTGTCTTTTTCTTAAGTTTTGCTCGATAGAATTAGATAAGTTTTCTATATTATCTAAACTAAGACCATCTTTTGGCACAACGATTATTGATGAAACCTTATCTGTTGCATAAATTGTTTTGAAAGTTGAAAATGGTGCATATATAGCTCTTTCTGCATTATCACCTCCATCTTTACTCTCGAAAATACCTATAACTTGATACATACTTTTCCCAACTTGCAAATACTTTCCTATAGCTACTTGATTAGGATAAAAGTCCTGTGCAACTAAACGTCCTATAACAATAGATTTGGCTTGATTATCCATATCTTTTTCATTGATAAAACGCCCTAGAGTTACTTTCTCATTTATGACATGTTCATATTCTGGATAAACTCCTGTAATGGAATAACTACCCGAATTAGATTCATTTTTTACTGTATCTGTTTTTGCAATTGTACTTACGATATATTTTATATCTCTTGTAAATGATTCTTTTACAAAATGAACATCTTTAACATCTAACTCAATTGTTCTTCCTTGTTTGTAACCTTGATAAGGCATATCTGTTGTTCCACCACTTACACTAATATTTAATGAATTGGCTTGAAAAAACTCTTGTTGAAATCCGTTTTGTAATCCATTCCCTAATCCATATAAGGTAATAAAAACAAAAAGAGCCAAGGCAATAGTTAATCCAGACAAAGCTGTTCTTAACTTATTACTTGTAATAGATGACCATATTTCCCTCCAACGATCCGAATCAAACATATATTAAACTCTTACTTGTTGAACTTTATCATCACTCACAATAACTCCATCTTTTAATCGTACAATTCGTTTACACATATTAGCGATATCGTCTTCGTGTGTAACCATTACAATTGTTTTCCCTTCATCATTAATTTCTTGAATAAGGTGCATTACTTCTTGAGAAGTTTTTGTATCCAAAGCTCCTGTTGGCTCATCGGCTAATAATAACTTTGGTTTGGCTGCTAACGCTCGTGCAATTGCTACACGTTGTTTTTGTCCACCAGAAAGTTCGTTCGGCATATGTGTCGCCCATGGCGCAAGCCCTACTCTTTCTAAGTAACTTAATGCAATTTTATTTCGATTCGATCGCTTTACTTTCTGATAATACAAAGGCAAAGCAACATTCTCTAATACATTTTTGAAACCAATTAGATTATAAGACTGAAAAATAAATCCTAAAAACTTATTACGGTAATTTGCCGCTTTAGTTTCGTTTAATTTCTCAATTTTAACTTTATCTAATTCGTATACACCAGTATCATGCTCATCTAACATTCCTATAATATTCAATAACGTAGATTTTCCAGAACCAGAAGATCCCATAATAGCAACAAACTCTCCTTCTTGTATTTCGAGGTTAATCCCTTTTAATACATGTAATTTGTTTTTTCCCATTTTATAGGATTTATTTAAATCTCGAATTGATATCATAAATAATGATGAATATAAATACTGTTTTCTTTAGTAAAATAAGTCTACTATTCTTTAAAATTGTTACAAAAAGTCAAATGTTTTTACAGATGAAATTTTTATTTTAAATACTCGTTAATGTAATCTTCAAGTTCAAATTTTGTCATTGGTTGATCGTGAAAAGCAACTTTTTGTCCATTATTATAGATAAAAGTTACAGGAATATTACTCGACCAAGACGCATCAAAAGCTGGTAACCATTCGTTCATTCTTTTCCAATCATCTAAAAGAACAACCTCTGCATTTATATTCTTTTCTTTTATAAATTTCTTTACGCTCTCCATCACTTTAGGTTTATCAAGAGATACCAATAACATTTTAAAATTTGGGTTGTTTTTATATTGCTCATTAACTTCCATAAAAGCTGGAATTTCTTCTATACATGGTGCACACCAAGTCGCCCAAAAATTAACCACAACAACTTGCTGTTTAAAAGAAGTTATTTTTTCTTGTAATTGCTCATATTTTAATTGTTCAACTTTTTGAGCTTTAACATTAGAAAAAGATAAAATTGTAATTATACTTAAGATTGAAAATAATTTCATTTTGATTGTTTATTAATTGTTCTCCAAATTTAATCTAAAAGAACAAATCTGAGCAATTTTGTCAGAATTTTGTAGTTCGAGAATTAAACTCGATTTTTGTAAAAAAATAATTATTTTGTTTTCGAAAGAAGAAGCTTATCGTATAAAAAAGGAATTTTGGATTTCTTACGGATCGTACATGAAATTGCAAATGAACACAGAAGGTTTATCTATTAATTGGGTAAATTATAAAACAGACATAAAAGGTATATTTTTTAGAACTGATGTTGAAAGAAAATATGCAGAAGTTTCTATAGAAATTTCTCATCCAGACGCTTCTGTTCGTGAAATGATCTATGAACAGTTTGAGGAATATGAAAATGTTTTACATAGCTATTTGGGAGAAGAATGGGTGTGGACTAAAAACGATCAGGATGAAGATGGAAAAGAAATTTCTACTATAAAAACAAGTTTAGAAAATATAAGCATCTTTAGAGAAGCTGACTGGCCAAATATTATTTCTTTCTTAAAATCTAAAATGATTAATCTTGATGAATTTTGGAGTGATCATAAAGATAGCTTCGAAATTTTTAAAAATTTATAAATTTTATTGATTGACTTATTACTAAAACATATCGCTTTTTTAAATTAAAATTGACTGTCAATAAATTAAACCGAATAACGTCTATTTTCTTTAACATTTCATTAACTCCAAACTTGGAATAAAATCATTTAAGAAATAACCGTTTATCTGATAAACTCACCTATTTTTGTAGCTCAATTAAAAGTAATGAGTAAATTAGAAAAATATTTATTTTCTACCAGAACCATGTCCGTTTTGCTTTTTATCTACGCAATCGCCATGGGGTACGCCACTTTCATTGAGAATGATTATGATACAGCGACTGCAAAAGCTGTAATTTATGAAGCAAAGTGGTTTGAGGTTTTAATGATTTGGTTAATTGTTTTGTTCTTAATGAACATTAAACGATACAGATTATGGTCAAAAGAGAAACTTCCTTTATTAGTTTTTCACTTAGCGTTTTTGTTTATTTTTATAGGTGGAGGAATTACACGTTATATAAGCTTTGAAGGCGAAATGCCTATACCAGAAGGCGGAACGAGTAATGAAATTACTTCTTACAAATCCTATTTTAAAATGATTGTTGATGATGGTACGCAACGTTTAGCTTACGATAATCACCAATACAACATGACGTATTTTGATAGAAAAGATAGTACAAGTGCTTTATTTCGCAGACATTTTGAAGGTGAATATCAATTCAAAAACAAAGTAATTAAGTTAAAAACATTTGACTTTATTCCACATGCATTAGATACAATTGTTAGAAAACCAGACGGAATTAACGTATTGGAATTGGTAACTGTTGGTCAAAATGGTCGTAACTCTGTTTTTATTCGCAATGGAGAAATAAAAAGTGTTAATGGTACTTTAGTTGCTTATAACAGACCACAAGATGGTGCTGTACAAATTACTGGAGAAGGAGAAAATTTAGTTATAAAATCACCTTTCGAAGGAGAATATGTACAAATGGCTGGACAGCAAGTTGGACAAATTACAGATATGAAAACTTTTCAGGAAGGTGCTGGTAAAGTTGAATTTAATGTTGCTACTCCATTAAAACTTCGTTCATTATATACAATTAATGGAGCTCAATTCGTAGTTCCAAAACCAGCATTTAAAGGTGAAGTTTTATATAGACAAGGTTCTAAATTTAAAACTGAAGAAAAAAATCTTCCTGGTGCTATTAGAGCAGAAATTATTGTTGGAGATAAAAGAGATACTGTAACAATTGTTGGAGGAAAAGGACAAACAAATTATAGTACAGATGTAACAATAGATGGAATGAACATTTCTTTAGGTTATGGATCTAAAAATATTAAAGTCCCTTTTAGTATTCGTTTAGATGATTTCGTTTTAGACCGTTATCCTGGTTCATCGAACCCATCTTCTTTTGAATCTAATATTACAGTTATTGACGAAGGAAAAGAAACAAAACAACATATTTATATGAATAATGTAATGGATTATAAAGGCTATAGATTCTTTCAATCTAGTTACTTTCCTACAGAAGACGGAACAATTCTTTCTGTTAATCAAGACTGGTGGGGAACAAATGTTACCTATCTAGGATACTTTATGTTATTTGTTGGTATGTTTGTTTCATTATTCTGGAAAGGAACTCGTTTCTTACAATTAAACTCTTTATTAAAAGGTTTACATACAAAGAAAACAAATATTTTACTTCCATTGTTTTTAATCTCTGGTTTAGCATTTGCTCAAAACCCGAGCACTACTGCTGGAGATAAATCTGGACATCAGAAAATACAAACGAACAACGATAAGGATAAAGTTCATTCGGCTGAGCATATCGGAAGTTTTTCTACAAAAATGGCTGATGGTGATGAGTTAGCTAAAAATGTAAAAATTCCAGATGAACATGCAGAAAAATTTGGACATCTTCTTATTCAAGATATCGAAGGTCGTATAAAACCTGTAAACACACAGTCTGTAGAAATACTTAGAAAAATTTATAAGAAAGATAAATTTCATGGACTTTCTGCTGATAAATGGTTTATCTCTTTACAATTAGATCCTGCATATTGGGTAAATGCTCCAATCATTACAATTGGAGATAAAGGAGGAGATAAATTAAAGAAAATGACAAGTGCAAATGAAGATGGTTATACATCTTTAATGAACTTGATTGATCCTAAGACAACTCGTTTTAAATTAGACAAAGCATACAATGAAGCGTTTTCTAAAAAGCCTTCAGAACGTTCTAAGTTCGACCAAGAAGTTATTGCGGTAACTGAGCGTTTTAATATTTTAGATCAAACAGCAAAAGGATATCAATTAAAAATAATTCCTGTTCAGAATGATCCATCAGAACGTTGGACTTCTTGGATTTATCAAACAAAAGATAATCCTGTTGAAATTGATACTTTAGCACTTGGAATGGTGAGTGTTTATTTTAATATGGTTTCTAAAGGATTAGAAAATGGTGATTGGACACCAGCAGATAACGCAGTAGATTATATTGATAAATACCAACACAAATGGGGGAAAAATGTTGTTCCTTCTCCTACTAAAGTGGAAATTGAAGTATTGTATAATAAATTCAATGTGTTCTTTTATGTGATGATTGCTTACTGTACAATTGGTGGACTATTATTAGTTTTATCTTTTATCCAATTATTCTCAGAAAGCAAAGCTCTACATCGTATTATTAATGTTTGTTTGGGATTAATATTTATTATTTTCCTAATTCAAGCGGCAGGACTTGGAGTTCGCTGGTATTTAACTGGACACGCACCTTGGTCTAACGGATATGAAGCTATTGTATTTATTTCGTGGGTGAGTGTATTAGCAGGATTGTTATTATATAAAAACAGAAATGCATTTATTCCTACTACAGGAGCAATGGTAGCTGTAATTATGATGGGATTTGCACACGGAAGTTCTATGTTAGATCCTCAGATTACGCCATTAGTACCAGTACTTAAATCTTATTGGTTAATTGTACACGTTGCAATTATTGTATCGTCTTACGGTTTCTTTGGATTAAGTGCTGTTTTAGCTTTCTTCTCATTAATTATTATGATGATTAAGCCAAACAAGAAGATTGAAATCTCTTTAAAAGAAATGACATACGTTGCAGAAATGTCTTTAACAATTGGTATTTATTTATTAACTGTTGGTACATTTTTAGGAGGAATGTGGGCAAATGAATCTTGGGGACGTTACTGGTCTTGGGATCCAAAAGAAACATGGGCATTTGTATCTGTAATTGTTTATGCAGTTGTATTACACATGCGTTTAGTTCCTGGACTTAGAGGTAAATTTGCATTTAACGTTGCAGCATTATGGGCAGTTTGGACAGTAATTATGACCTATTTTGGTGTTAATTACTACTTATCTGGTTTACATTCTTATGCTGCAGGTGATCCAATTCCAATTCCATTCTGGGTTCCAGCAACAGCTGTCGGAATGTTATTGTTATCTATCGGAGCTTGGTATATGCAAAACAAGGTTTATAAAGTAAAAAAATAATCCTATTTTTATAAAAAGCAAAAAGGCTGTTCAATATGAACAGCCTTTTTTATGTTTTTATGTTTTTAAGTTTTTAAGTTTTTAAGTTTTTAAGTTTTTAAGTTTTTAAGGAATAACTTAATTCTTAATTCTTAATTCTTAATTCTTAATTCTTAATTCTTAATTCTTAATTCTTAATTCTTAATTCTTAATTCTTAATTCTTAATTCTTA
>NZ_FRBH01000014.1 GCF_900142565.1 Chishuiella changwenlii | reverse complement strand
TATTACTTATTACTTATTACTTATTACTTATTACTTATTACTTATTACTTTTTACTTTTTACTTTTTACTTTTTACTTATTACTTATTACTTATTACTTATTACTTATTACTTATTACTTAATAAAAAACGAAACAAAAAAAAGTCGAGTTTAAAACCCGACTTTCAATTATTTTTTTTTTTACTAAATATTAGTTTAATAATGTTTTTGCCCAACTTTCTTCAAGTGGCAATAACCAATTTTGATTAAATTCTTTTAAAGAAGAAATTCCATTATTAAAAACTCTAACATTGTTAATTGCTCCTTCTTTAACTAATTGTTTAAAAGTTGGTAATTTTTCAATGATAACTTCTTCTTGGTTCTCATAAGAAACTAACATTCTGTTTAACAAATCAAAAGAATAATCAGCATCAATTTCTCTAATTAATTTTGTTAACTTATCAATTGAACAACCACTTGCAGCTGCCTGATTTTCGTCTACTCCTACAACAATAAATTGATCGTATGGTAATTTAAAATCTGCTAATAGAACGGCTCCATGCGCATTCCAATCTTCAATAAAAATATTTAGTTTAGCTGTAATAGCTTCTTTTTCTTCTTGTGAGAATTTACGATTGGCTTGAAAAATCCAAATTCTTGAATCGTCTGCTAAATTCATTTTCCTCGTTTTTTAATTATAAATTCAAAGTTACAAAATAATTCTAGCTTCATAGAAAAACAAAAAGGAGATTGTTTCCAATCTCCTCCTTTTAATAAAAAACTATGAATAAATTATATTCTTTTTACATTTACTGCCATAAGACCTTTTTTACCTTTTTCAAGGTCGAAAGATACTCTGTCATTTTCGTTAACACGGTCAACTAATCCTGATACGTGAACAAAGATGTCTTCTCCACCATTAGCACTTGAAATAAAACCAAAACCTTTTGATTCGTTGAAGAATTTTACTGTTCCTTCTTGCATTTGTATATATTTAATAAATTATTTTTTTGTTATTTGAGTTGCTCTGAACCCTTTTTCGCTAATCGCTTTCTTAAATTGAACTTGATCTCCAACTTTTAATAATTCTCTCGACTCTTTAAAGTGAAAGAATATTTTATCGTTAGAATTAGGAACTTTTATGAAACCAAAACCTTTTGATTCGTTGTAGTTATCTACAACTCCTTCTATGAAAGCATCTTTTTCTACTTTTCTATCATTTTTAAGTAAATCTCCTTCTTTATCTTGAAGATGTGGAGGAACGTCTGTAAAGTTTCCAAGAACATCAACATAAACAATCATTTCTTCTAATGACTTCCCTTTGTTATTATTCTCTTTTCTATCTTCTCTCTTACTTATTTTTTCGAGTCTTTTTAATGCTTTCTTTTTATTTTTTTCTTTTTTAGATGTTGAATCTGCCATAGAATATCTTTTTTGTCTACTCAGAACTGAATAGAATATTAAACTTAAACTTTATAGAGAGAAAATATAGAAGAATCTATTTTATAAGAGTATCTTGTAACGAATTTTTAGAAGTACAAAAATTAATGAAATGAGTTGACTTGAGTCAAAAAATTGATTAAAAAAAGTAAATAAAAAACATATCTTGATGATTATCAAGAAAAATCTTGTCCCTAATATTCTGCAAATATACAACTTATTAATTATATAAATGTTATATGTTGTAAAACTAATTTGATTTACATAACAAAAGCCATCTAAAATAGATGGCTTTTGTTTTATATTTTTGAAAATATAGTACTTATAAATCTTTAGCTTCCATTATTAATTCAGCCAAATCTTTTACAACTACAGTAGACTCTTTTTCGAAGTGTTTTACTCCATCTGTCATCATTGTATTACAGAAAGGACAACCTGTTGCTATAATATGTGGTTCTTTTTCTAATGCTTCTTCTGTACGTTCTACATTAATGTCTCTATTCCCTTTTTCTGGTTCCTTAAACATTTGTGCACCACCAGCTCCACAACAAAGTCCACGTGTTTTACAACGTTTCATTTCTACTAGCTCTGCATCTAATTTTTCAATTAATTCGCGAGGAGCTTCATAAACGTCATTACCTCTTCCTAAATAACACGGATCATGAAATGTAATTCTTTTACCTTTAAATGTTTCAGAACCTTCTAATTTCAGTTTTCCATCGTTAATTAACTGTTGTAAATACTGAGAGTGATGTAAAACTTCATAGTCTCCTCCTAAAGAAGGGTACTCATTTTTCAGTGTATTGAAGCAATGCGGACAAGTCGTTACAATTTTCTTTATTTCGTAAGCATTTAGAACTTCAATATTCATCATTGCTTGCATTTGGAAAACAAATTCATTCCCTGCTCTTTTTGCTGGATCTCCTGTACATGATTCTTCTGTACCAAGCACAGCAAATTCAACTCCTATATTATTAAGAATTTTTACAAAAGCACGTGTAATTTTTTTAGCTCTGTCATCAAAACTTCCAGCGCATCCAACCCAAAATAAAACTTCTGGTTGTTTACCTTCGGCCATGTACTGAGCCATTGTTTTTACTGTAAAATTTGACATATTTTTTTGTAGTCTTTGTGTTGTGATTAAGATTTAATTAATGATGTTCACCATCATCAAAAACTTGTATTGAAGCAGTTTTCTCTATTAAATCTGTAAATTTACCATTGTATCGTGTTGCTCTTACTAAATGGTTATCTATCCAATGATAATTACCTCCACGAGGTTTTCCCATTAATAAAGCATGATAATTGAAACCATGTTTTTTTAACCATATTTCTGTATACTCACGATGTTCTTCTGTTCTCGACGTAAAAAACGTAATAATATGTCCTTCTTCGTACCATTTGTTTAATGTTTCTAATGCATCTGGATAAACTTCCGCAGTTAACATTCTTTCTGGTTCTTCGTTTGGAATATCATCGCATATTGTTCCGTCAATATCAATTAAATAGTTTTTAACATTTTCCGGTAAAATAGGACTTACTCTCTCTCCATTTTCAATTTTTTCCTCTAAGAAATTCTCCATAGTTTGTTGTCTTTATTGTGTTTGTTGTGTAAATTAATAGTGATTGAGAATGAGTAAATAATTCCTTTTACATGTGTGTTATTATTAATCGTTTGCCCAATTTAATCTGTCTGCATTATTAAATTGCCATGGAGCACCGTTGTTTTCAACGTTTGTCATCATCATATTCAACTCTTGTGGAGCTGCTGACTGTTCCATTACCAAAAAGCGACGTAAATCGACTATAATAGACAACGGATCAATGTTTACAGGACAAGCTTGCACACAAGCATTACATGATGTACATGCCCATAATTCTTCTGCTGTAATGTAATCATTTACCAATGTTTTACCATCGTCAACAAACTTTCCATTTGTATCAATGTTTTTACTAATATCTTCTAAACGATCTCTTGTATCCATCATAATTTTACGTGGAGATAATTTCTTTCCCGTTAAATTAGCTGGACATTCTGAGGTGCATCGTCCACATTCTGTACAAGTATATGCATTTAATAATTGTACCTGATTAAGATCAAACACATCTTTTGCTCCAAATGTCTCAGGCTCTCCCTGTGGTTCTGCAGGTGCTGCATAAGGATCTGCATTTGGATCCATCATCATTTTTACTTCATTTGTAACAGCTTCCAAATTATTGAATTCTCCTTTTGGTTCTAATTTAGAAAACCAAGTATTTGGAAATGCTAATATGATATGTAAATGTTTTGAGTAATATAAATAATTTAAGAAAAAGAAAATACCAATGATATGAAACCACCACGCTGCTCTTTCTATAATTGTAATAAATGTTATATCGTTAAACTGACGAATAATTGGTGCTGTTAACCATGATGAAATAGGAAATGACCCTGCTTGAGAATAATGTGGAGCATTCATCTCTTGTAAAACCTGATCTGCACCATTCATTGTAAACAATGCCAGCATAAATGCAACTTCCATAAACAAAATGTAATTGGCATCATCTTTCGGCCAATTTTTCATTTCTGGATTCCAAAAACGTTTTATTTTAACAATATTTCTTCTAATCCAAAATACGATACAAGAAGTCATTACAAGGAAAGCTAAAATCTCAAAAAAGCCTATCATTCCATTATAAAAACTTCCTAAAAAGCTTAAAATACGATGTGTTCCAAAAATTCCGTCTATAATAATTTCTAGCACTTCGATATTAATCAGAACAAAACCAACATATACAAAAATATGTAATATACCAGGAATTGGTCTTACAGTCATTTTGCCTTGTCCTAAAGCTACACGAGCCATTGTTTTCCATCGTTCTGCTGGACGATCAAATCGATTAATATCTTTTCCTAATTTAATGTTCCGTATTAGACGTTTTACGTTTAGCGTAAAAAACCAAATACTTCCAATCATAATTAATAGGAAAATTACATTTGGAATGTAGTTTATCATTTATTTTAGTCTTTTGTGTGTTTTGGTTATATTCTTTTATTGCTGAACTGGTTGTTTTTTTCCGAAGACAGAAATGTTAACATAACGACTTGGATTTTTCTTTAAATCTTCAACCAAAGCATTCATATTTTTTATTGTAGCCTCTAATTCATTTGCAATTCCTTCGTCTTTTGCTAATTTACCTAAAGAACCTTTACCATTATTAATATCCTCTAACAAGGTATTTAAATTTTTTGAAGAATTCTCGAAATTCTTAACAATTTGATCCAATTGCAATTCATTAATCTTATCTGCTGTTTTACCAAATTTATCAATTGTTGTTTTAGTAGAAGCTAATGTTGCATTTGCATTGTTTAATGTAGATGTCAACGTTTTCTCATTAGATGCAATTAAACGATTGGCACTATTTGATGTAGCTGTTAATGATTGTGCAGTTTTATCAAAAGAATCAATTGTATGATTTAAATTTCTCAACATTAATTTTATATCACGTTGAGTTGATGGATCTAATATATTATTTACTCCACCTAAAGTTTGATTAACACTTAATAAAACGCTATCTAATTTTGCCTGTGTAGGCGATAATTGTTTTGTTATACCATCAAATAATCCACCAGCAATTCGTCCAGTTAAATAATCACCACTCTTTGCTATATCAGTGCTATAATCTAAAACTAATCTAATTTCTGGACCAGACATGATTCCTGGTTCATAAATTTCAGCAACTGTTTTCTTAGAAAATTCGATATCTTTTTCTACAGAAATTACCACTTCAAAATAAATTGGTTTTGCAGTATCTATAATTTTTATTTCTTTCACCTGCCCAACTCTTAATCCGTTTACAGATACAGGTTTTGATGGAGCTAATCCATTTACATTTTCATATTTAACCGTAAATAAACGACCTGATGAAAAAATGTTTTGCCCTTTTAAGAAATTAAACAATATAAAAAAACCAACTAAGGTTAAGATTGTTATAATTCCTATTTTGAATTCTTTAGATAATTTCACTGTTATGATTTTATGCAAAAATAAAACTTAATTTGTAAAGAAACATTTTATATTACAATTACATTGGTTGTTCACCATTAAATGTAACAATAAAGGCGTTTCTAAAACCTTTATCTTGTACTTGTTTTAATACCTTTTGAGCAGCTTCCATTGTTGTTTCTGCTCCGTAATAATATTTTTGTAAGCCTCCTTCTTTTACTCGAAGTACATTTGTTAATCCATTAAATTTATCGTCTCTATCACGATATTTTTTATTAGATGTCATGAATTGTACACGGTAATTCTTTCCTGCTTCTAACTTTTTATTTGTCTCAAATTCTACAATTTTCGCTCCAGAGAAGCCTTTACGCTTCATACTTGTTAAAAGATCATCTGCACGAGATTGTAAATCTGTTTCACCGTAATAATAAACATACTTATTACCTTCCTGAATAACTTCAAAATCTGTTAAACCTCTTAATTGTGGTGAAGTAGAAGAAAATTTCATGGTAGATTCCATTACTCTAATTTTTAATTTCTTCCCTTCTAAAGGTTTTTCTACTTTTTTAACAGGTTTTGGTTTTTCCTCTTCTTCAGAAACTCCACTTCTTCTGTCATACTCACTTTTATATTGTTTAAAAGCTTTGTAAAGAGATTCAGCCACATCTTGTTTTCCTTGTTCAGATGCTAAATAAGTTCCTTCATCATAATTAGAAATAAAACCCATTTCCACCAAAACAGATGGTGAAGCATTATTTCTTAATACGTGTAAATTTCCTTGTTTAACTCCTCTACTTCTTCTTCCTTGACTGTTTACAAAAGTTTTCTCCATTAAATCTGCAAAACGTAAACTTTGTTCTTTGTAAGCAGCATTCATAATCTCAAAAGCAATTACAGCTTCTGGATCATTTGGATTAAATTTTTCGTATTTCTCTTGGTCTTTTTCTAAGAATACAACCGAATTCTCTCTGCGAGAAACCTCATCTGTCTGATCCATTTTTTTAAGTCCCATTACAAAGGTTTCAGTTCCAGTTGCTGATGTATTTGAGGCAGAATTACAATGCACCGACACAAATAAATTAGCATGATTGGCATTAGAAATGTCAGCTCTTTCGGATAATTCTAAGAAAACATCTGTTTTCCTAGTCCAAACAACTTTAACATCTTTATGATTTTTCTCGATAAGATTTCCAAATCTCAAAGAAACATCTAATGCAATATTCTTTTCTAAATCAGCGACTCCCCTTGCTCCAGTGTCATGTCCACCATGACCAGCATCAATAACAATAACAAAATTTTGTTTTTTTTGTGAAAATGAAAACACAGAAAATGTCACCATCATCACAAAAAATAAATACTTTTGTATGTTAATCATTTTTAAACTCATACTCTAGGTTTGTTTTTTTGATTAATTTTGACGCAATTTATAAAAAATAAGTTTTTCAATTTGTTTACAAAGGCAATAAAATCGATTTTATTTTTTAGTCCTGTAATGATTTGTACTATTTCGGTAGCACAAGTAAGGCAAAATAATAACGATAAAGATAACTCTAAAGTTGTATCCGATTCTGTTAAATTAGATACAATTATTCCTGTAAAGGAGAAATTAGAGTTTATAGTAGAACATAGTTCTGAGGACGAAATTCATAACCGTAAAAAACGTATGACTTACCTTTTGCGTAAGGCACATGTTACCTATGGTGATATGGTTATTGATGCAGATTATATAGAATTAAATTGGGATACAGGTGATGTTTATGCCGAAGGTAAGCGCGATTCTATTGGTAATATTATTGAAAAAACAAAGTTTACACAAGGACAGCAAGAAATTCTGCAAGATGCTTTTAAAGTTAATTTTAAAACAAGAGTCGGAATTGCTTACAACATTAGAATGACACAAGACGAAGGTGTTATTATTGCAGACAAAGCTAAACGTGTAAACGATTCTGTAATGTTATTAAAACGTGCAGATTTTACAACCGACACTTATTTTAAAGAAGGTAAAGACACACGTCCTGACTATCTTCTTCGTGCAAGAGAAGGTAAAATGATTAAAAAACCAGCTGGAAATACTTTAATCACAGGACCAATCAATATGTATATTTATGATGTCCCTACTCCACTTGCTTTACCATTTGGTTATATCCCTGCAATGGGAGCAAAACGTGCAGCAGGTATTTTAATGCCTCGTCCCGGAGAAAGAACAAATCTTGGTTTCTTTATAGAAGATTTAGGTTTTTATATTCCATTTGGAGATAATTTCGATTTAAAACTTTCTGGAGATGTCTATACAAAAGGAAGTTGGGCTTTACGTGGAGAGTCTACCTATAAAAAAAGATACAAATACAACGGTACATTTTCTGCAAGTGTAGAAAATAGATTAACAGGTATAAAGGGAATTACAGATGGTGCAAATGCATTTTCTAAACAAAATTTATTTGGAATTACTTGGTCGCATACGCAAGATCCAAAGGCAAATCCATTCTTATTGTTTAATGCCAATGTAAATTTCTCTAGTGCTAAATATTTCCGCCAATCTGTAAGGAATCAATACATTAATACTGGACAAGTTTTCACAAACAACGTTAACTCGTCTATTAACTTAACAAAAAACTTTGAGAATGCTCCATTAACAGCACAGTTAAGTATGTCACATTCTCAGAATTATAATACAGGACAAGTTAATGTTTCGTTTCCGAAATTAAACCTTAACATGTCACGTGTTTTTCCTTTTGCTAAGAAGAATATGCCAAAAGAAGGTTTATTACAAAACCTTGGTTTAACATATGCTTTACAAGCAGGAAATGAAGTAAACACAACAGATAAAGATCTTTTTACAGATAAAATGTGGAAAGAGCAAATGCGAATGGGTGCTAATCATAAAATTGGTTTACAAACTGGTGTTACTTTAGCAAATTATTTCCCTTTAACGTTATCGTCAGATTATAACGAGGTTTGGGGAGACAACAGATTAGTAAAACGATACAATAATGTAAATAATAGAGTTGAGGATACAACATTAAAAGGATTTAATTCTTACAGAACTTTTAATTTTAATGCTTCCTTATCTACTAATATTTATGGAACTTATATCAATCCAAATAAAAATGCTCCGATTCTTGGTGTGCAACATGTTATTACACCAACAATTGGTTATAGTTTTACGCCAGATTTCCAAGATCCTTCATGGGGATATTATAAATCTTATCAAGGAAGAAATCAAGAAGAAATATGGTATAATCAATATCAAAATTCATTATATGGTGTAAGTGTTCCTGGTTTAACAAACTCATTAAACTTCGGAATCTCAAACAACTTAGAAATGAAGATTAGAGATGAAGATGATTCGAAAGGTTTCAAAAAAATTAAAATATTTGAATATTTAAGATTTACTTCTGCCTATAATTTTTCAGCAGAAGAATTTAAACTTTCTCCTATTAATATTAATGGAATGACATCTTTATTTGATCGTAAAGTGAATGTACAGTTTTCATCAAGTGTGAATCCTTATGAAATAAGACGATATATTAATGCTGATGGAAGAGAGGTTTCTGAAAGAGTTGATAATATCGGACTAAAACATTTACGCATTTCTAACGTAACTTTAGGAACTGGTTATACGTTTGATAATAGTACTTTTGGAGGCGAGCGATTTGAAGCTAAGAATTATAAAAGAAAAGGAACTGTTCGTGATGAAAATTTCTATTACGACAACGATAATTATGCACATTATGCAATTCCTTGGAGTTTAACCGCTAATTTAAGCTACAATTACTCTAAAGGAACAGAAAGAAAAGGAAATAGTACTGCCTCTGTTGCAATGAATGGTAAAATTTCTCCAACTCCATATTGGGCTATTTCTGCCAATGCAACATACGATTTCATTACGAATGAAATTACATATGTTCGTTTTGGTTTTGAGAGAGATTTACGAAGCTTTACATTCTCTTTTAACTGGACACCAATGGGAACATATAAGAGTTATGATTTCTTCATCGGAATCAAAGCTTCTATTTTACAAGATTTAAAATACAACGAAAGATCTCGACTTAATTATTAAAAAAATATAAAAATGAAAAAACAAATTATTCACACAGATAAAGCACCACAAGCAATTGGTCCTTATTCGCAAGGAGTTAAATACAATGGTTTTATTTACACATCTGGACAAATCCCGTTCAATGTAGAGAAAAACGAATTGGTTACAACAGGAATTCAAGACGAAGTACACCAAGTAATGAAAAATGTTATCGAAATTTTAAAAGCTGGTGGCACATCAATTGATAATGTTGTAAAGGCAACTATTTTTGTAAAAGATTTAAATGATTTTAATCTTGTTAACGAAGTATATGCTTCTTATTTTAACGATGAAAACTATCCAGCTCGCGAATGTGTAGAAGTGGCTCGTTTACCTCGTGATGTTAATGTAGAAATATCTGTAATAGCTATTGCAGACTAATAAAAAAATATGCTAAGAGACAAAACCGTTGTAAGAAATACAATTGCAGTATTAATTGGATTAGCAATAATCTATGTTATTGTGCAATTTGGTCTTATTTACAATGCAGATCGTTTAGGATGGGACGATAAAATTTTTCCAGAATGGAGACATGTTATTAAATTCTTTTCTGTTGGAGTAGGTAAAAAAAATGAAGTACAATTTTTCGGATCTATGCTTGCCATAAGTGGTTTAGGAGCATTAATTGGTGGAGTTGTAACAGCACTTATTGTAAGAAGAGCAAAACAAGCTTACACGATGTTTGTTGGTTTTATTTTATTAATAATTGCTCTAGGAGATGTTTTAATCACTCCTTACCACCCGACTTGGTATGAAGTTGCAATATGTCCTGTTTTATTCTTTTCATCTTGGATTGGAGGTTTATGTGTAGATTTAATCTATAAAAAATTCTTAAAAAGAAACAAACCAACAAGTCAATCTTATTAAATTAAAATTATGTCTGAAAAAGATAGAAAAATAAGAGTAGCCATTTCTATTGGCGATTATAATGGAGTTGGAATAGAAGTTATTCTAAAAACCTTACATGAGAAAGAAATCACAGAGTTTTTTACACCTGTAATTTTTGGTTCAACAAAACTACTATCTTTTCAAAAAGATCGTTTAAAACTTGACCGTATCAACTTTCAAGGAATTCATGATGCAAGTCAAATTGTTGATGGTAAGATAAATGTTGTTAACCTTTGGAAAGATCAAATTGATGTACATTTTGGTAAAGTTACAAAGGAAGCTGGTGAACATGCTTATCAATCTTTAAAAGCCGCAGCAGAATCTGTTTCTAACGGCTTTACGGATGTTTTGGTAACAGCACCAATCAACAAAGATAATATTCAATCAGAGGAATTTAATTTTCCTGGACACACAGAATTTTTAGGTAAAGTTTGGGAAGGAAAACCATTAATGTTTTTAGTTTCAGAAAAATTAAGAGTAGGTTTAGTTACACAACACATTCCAGTTAGTGAGATTTCAAAAAACATTAACCCTAAATCTGTTTATTCAAAAATTCAACAAATTCATAAAAGTTTAGTTGAAGACTACGCTATCTCAAAACCTAAAATTGCTGTATTAGGATTAAATCCTCATGCTGGAGATAATGGTTTATTAGGATCTGAAGAAAAAGAAATAATTTCTCCAGTTATCGAACGTTGTATTAACGAAGATAAGTTAATCTTTGGACCTTATCCTGCTGATAGTTTTTTTAACTCTAGTAATTTAAATAACTTTGATGGAGTTCTTGCTATGTACCATGATCAAGGATTAGTTGCTTTTAAAACAATTAGTTTTGATGAAGGTGTAAATTACACTGCAGGGTTAAAATATGTACGTACTTCACCAGATCATGGTGTTGCATATGACATAGCAGGAAAAGGAATTGCTAATGAAGAATCTTTTAAAGAAGCTATTTTTGCAGCAATAGAATTATTCAAAAATAGAGAAGAATATAAAGAACTGACACAAAACGTTCTTCAACACATTCCTCTAAAATTGGAGAAAGGTGACAATAGAGAATAAAATTTAAAAAATATTACAAAGAACTATTAATTTTAAATAAATTAGATTATCTTTGCAAACCTTTTGTGGTATGGACAAGTTAAAAAATTACAATATTATATTTACAAGCTTGCCTTTTGGTAAGAGTGATTTTACATTCGAATTATCACAATCGTTCTTTGAATTATTTGATATTGAACAAGATTTTGAAAACCCTAATATTATTGCAACAATTATATTAGAAAAAAAATCTACAATGCTAGAATTAGAAATTCAGTTAAAAGGAACAATTACTGTACCTTGTGATTTAACTGGAGAATTATTTGAGCAAGAAATTTCAAATAAAGCAGAATTAATTGTTAAATTTGGAGACGAATTTGACGATACGGATAATGAGATTTGGATTATTCCTAGAGAGGAATATCAGATAAACATTGCACAAGTTCTTTATGAGTTAGCAATGTTATCAGTTCCAACAAAACGTATTCATCCAGATGTTCTAAATGGGAAAAGCGATTCTGACATGATCGAATTACTTGACCAGTATAGTATCTACGAATTAAACGAAGATGCAGAAGAAGACAATGAGGATAAAAATAACAACGATGATGATGACGATAATGAAGACATCGATCCTCGTTGGGCAAAATTGAAAGATTTAAAACCTTAATTGGTTTTATTAGTTAAAATAAATTATAGAAATAAAGAAAAAAAAGTAGTTAGATATGGCACATCCTAAGAGAAGACAGTCGTCAACAAGAAGAGATAAACGTAGAACGCACTACAAAATCGAAGCTCCACAATTAGCAATCGATAAAACTTCTGGTGAAGCACATTTATACCACAGAGCTCACTGGGCTGACGGAAAATTATACTACAAAGGAAAAGTAGTATTAGAAAACGTACAAGAAGTTACTGAATAATATAATCTTAGAAAGATTTTAGAGCTGTTTCCAAAAAAAGAAGCAGCTTTTTTTATTTTTTTTAATACCTTTGATTTCTTTTAACAAGAATATAACGAAAAGGTCAAATTAAAAACCGCATTATATGGACATTAAAGACATTCAAAATTTAATTAGATTTGTTTCAAAAGCAGAAGTTGCTGAAGTAAGCATCAAACAAGATGACATTGAAATAAAAATCAAAACATTAGCGAGTGTTCCTGCACAAGTTGCGTCTCAACAATATTACGTACCTCAAGCTCCTGCTGCATTTGCTCCACAAGCTCCTGCTGCAGCTCCAACAAACAACTCTACAGAAACAACTGTAGCAGCAGATGAAAATAGTAATTATGTTACTATAAAATCTCCTATGATTGGAACTTTCTACCGTTCTGCGGGTCCTGGAAAAGAACCTTTTATAGCTGTTGGTGATTCTATCAATTCTGGTAAAGTTTTATGTATTGTTGAAGCAATGAAATTATTCAACGAAATCGAATCTGAAATTTCTGGTAAAATCGTTAAAATCTTAGTAGACGATGCTAGCCCAGTAGAATATGATCAACCATTATTCTTAGTTGATCCTTCTTAATTTATTCTTACATCTAGAAAATTATGTTTAAGAAGATATTAATTGCAAATAGAGGAGAAATTGCAATGCGTATTATACGTACTGCAAAAGAAATGGGTATAAAAACTGTTGCTGTATACTCTAAAGCAGACGAAACATCTTTACATGTTCGCTTCGCTGACGAAGCTGTGTGTATTGGTCCTGCACCAAGTAAGGATTCGTACCTTAAAATGTCTAACATTATTGCAGCTGCAGAAATTACAGATGCTGATGCTATTCACCCAGGTTACGGATTTTTATCAGAGAACTCAACTTTTTCTAAGATCTGTCAATCGAACGGAATTAAATTTATTGGAGCACCTTCAGACAATATCGACCGTATGGGAGATAAAGCGAATGCAAAAGCAACAATGAAAGAAGCAGGTGTACCTGTTGTTCCTGGTTCTGACGGTTTATTAGAAAGTTACGAACAAGCTGTAGAAGTTGCTCGTGAAATAAAATACCCAGTAATGATGAAAGCTACTGCCGGTGGTGGTGGTAAAGGTATGCGTGCTATTTGGAAAGAAGAAGATTTATTACATGCTTGGGAATCTGCTCGTCAAGAAGCAGCTGCTGCCTTCGGAAACGATGGTATGTACATGGAAAAATTAATCGAAGAACCACGTCATATCGAAATACAAGTTGCAAGTGACCAAAATGGTAGAGCTTGTCACTTATCAGAGCGTGACTGTTCTATCCAAAGACGTAACCAAAAATTAGCAGAAGAAACTCCATCTCCAATTATGACTGACGATTTACGTCAACGTATGGGTGATGCAGCTATCAAAGCTTGTGAATTCATCGGTTATGAAGGTGTTGGTACAATCGAATTTTTGGTTGACAAACATGGAGATTTCTACTTTATGGAAATGAATACTCGTATCCAAGTAGAACACCCAATTACTGAACAAGTAACAGGTTTCGATTTAATCCGTGAACAAATTATGTTAGCGGCTGGTGAATCAATATCTGGTAAAAACTATTTCCCACAAGGTCATTCTATCGAATGTCGTATCAATGCAGAAGATCCTTACAATGACTTCCGCCCTTCTCCAGGAAAAATTACATCTATTAATATCCCTGGTGGTAATGGTGTTCGTGTAGATACACACGTATATGCTGGTTATACAATTCCACCTAATTACGATTCTATGATTGCTAAGTTAATTACAACTGCACAAACACGTGAAGAAGCAATTAATAAAATGAAACGTGCATTAGAAGAATTTTATATTGAAGGAATTAAAACAACAATCCCATTCCATTTACAGTTGATGGATCACCCAGATTTTATTGCTGGTAATTACACAACTAAATTTATGGAAGATTTTGTTTTTGATG
Source organism: Chishuiella changwenlii (assembly GCF_900142565.1). Lineage (GTDB taxonomy): Bacteria > Bacteroidota > Bacteroidia > Flavobacteriales > Weeksellaceae > Empedobacter > Empedobacter changwenlii. The sequence goes on along the minus strand of NZ_FRBH01000014.1, from coordinate 57,005 downwards.
AATCTTATGCAAACTACGGAGAATTTTAATTAAAAAATTCATTCACATAACTATTAAAAAAGTCAAAGTTTATAAACTTTGACTTTTTTTTATGCACTTTTTTTAGGTCATTTAATGACTAAACGTATTTATAAATGTCAAAATGTCACACTTAGCACATTGGCTTAATTATTGAAATTTCTCTTGACATAAAGAGCGTAAAATTTCGCATTTTTTAATCTGAAGTTTTAAAATAATTATCATTTAACTCAAAAAATATATTAATTGTTAATTAATAGTGATTGAAATACTTGAGTTTTTATTTAATACTAGATAAAGTGATGAAAATTTTATACATTTGCACTCCAAATTTAAGGTAGATGAATATTACTAAAAATACAACAGACAATTTAAATGCAGTATTAACTGTAACTGTTGATAAAGCAGATTATCAAGAAAAAGTAGTTGATGTATTAAATCAATACAGAAAAACGGCAAACATCAAAGGTTTCCGTAAAGGTCAAGTTCCTATGAGTTTCATTAAGAAACAATACGAGCAAGCTGTTATTTTTGATACAGTAAATGACTTATTACAAAAAAGCGTTTCTGACTACATCAATACAGAAAAATTATCAATATTAGGAAATCCAGTTCCTGTAATGAATGATATTGATTGGGATGCTGAACAATTAAACTTTGATTTCGAATTAGGATTAGCTCCAGAATTTGATGTTGATTTATCTAAAGTTGAAATTGAAACTTACAAAGTAAAAGTTGCTGATGACGAGGTACAAAAATATGTAGATAATTTTGCATCTAGATTTGGTTCTTTAAAATCTTTAGCAGAGGCAGAAGCAGAAGCTGTTTTAAAAGTTGATGCAAAAGTAGAAGGACAAGAAGAAGCAAATGCAACATTTGTTCGTTTAGAAGACTTAAAAGATGCATCTGCATTTATCGGTAAAAAAGTAGGTGATGTTGTTGAAGTAAATTCTAATGACATTTTTGATACAGTTGAAGAAGCTACACAAGAATTAAAAACGGAAGTTACTGAAGCTGGTGTAAATGTTTCTTATACTATAAAAGAAATTAATAAAGCTGAAAAAGCTGAAATTAACCAAGAGTTATTTGATAAAGTTTACGGAGAAGGTTCAGTAGATTCTGAAGAAGCTTTCCGTAACAAAATCAAAGAAGAATCTGAAAACATGTACAGCAAAGAAGCTGACAAACAAATCATCAATGATGTTGTAGCTAAATTATTAGATACAGTGAAATTTGATTTACCAACAGAATTCTTAACAAAATGGTTATTAACTTCTAACGAAAATGTAACTTCTGAAGAGCAAGCGAAAGAAGAATTGGTAAAAATGGACAAAAGTTTACGTTACCAATTAATCGAAGCTAAAATTGCAGAAGTTAATAATGTAGAAGTAAATGCAGAAGAAGTAAAACAAGCTGCTTTTGCTGCTATTAAAGATCAATTAAAAATGTACGGTCAAACTTCTATTCCTGAAGAAACATTACAACAAATTGCAATGTCTGCTTTACAAAATCAAGAAGAATACAACCGTTTATCATACCAAGTATTTACAGACAAAATGTTAGAAATTTTCAAAAGCAATGTAAAATTGAATGAGAAAGAAGTAACTTTTGACGAATTTGTAGATATTATTACAGAAAAGAATAAAGAATTAGAAGAAGCTTAATATAAACTTCTGAAAAAATTCTTTATCTTCCATTAAAAATCTAAATAAATCATGAAAAACGTAGGAGAAGAATTTAAAAAATACGCGGCGTTGGACAAAGGAATTAGTTCTCTACATTTAGAAAGCTATATTCAGAATACAACACCATACATTGTTGAGGAAAGAAAATTAAACGTTGCACAAATGGACGTATTCTCTCGCTTAATGATGGATAGAATTATCTTTTTAGGAACAGCTATCGACGATCAAATTGCAAATATTATTCAAGCGCAATTATTATTCTTAGAAAGTGTAGATTCTACTAAAGACATTCAAATTTATGTTAACTCTCCAGGAGGAGGTGTTTATGCAGGATTAGGTATTTACGATACAATGCAATTGGTAAAACCAGATGTAGCAACAATTTGTACTGGTATGGCAGCTTCTATGGGAGCAGTTTTATTAGCTGCTGGTGCTGCAGGAAAACGTTCAGCTCTTAAACATTCTCGCGTAATGATTCATCAACCATTAGGAGGAGCACAAGGACAAGCAACTGATATGGAAATTACATTGAAGGAAATCTTGAAATTGAAAAAAGAATTATATGATATCTTAGCTCACCATTCTGGTCAAACTTATAAACAGATTGAAAAAGATGGAGAACGTGATTACTGGATGACTTCGCAAGAAGCAAAAGAATATGGAATGATTGACGAAGTTTTGTTACCTCGTTCATAAATAGTGATAAAAATCATAAAATAAAAAGCACTCAATTTGAGTGCTTTTTTTGTATTTTAGTACTCCTTACAATATTGCATATAATTCTGATAGCCTCCTCTACAAAAGGTTTTCCGAAAAGGAGACATCATTGTCCTTTTTCATCTCACATTAAATAATAGATAAATTCTACTCAAAATTTTCTATCACAAAGAAAATAAGTAACTTTGCGACTTAATTAAAAAGAATTTGGAAGAAAATAAGTGCTCTTTTTGTGGAAAAAGCAGAAACGAAGTAAATATTTTAGTGTCAGGAATTGACGGTAATATTTGTGATAATTGTATTGAACAAGCTCATGGTATTGTTTTAGAGGAATCTAAATTTAATGATAAAAATGAGTTAATTAAACCTTTAACATTAAAATCACCAAAAGAAATCAAAGAATTTTTAGATGATTATGTAATTGGACAAGATCAAGCAAAAAAAATATTATCTGTAGCTGTATACAATCATTATAAAAGAATCTTATTAGATCGCGATAATGATGTAGAAATTGATAAATCTAACGTAATTCTTGTAGGAGAAACAGGAAGTGGAAAAACATTATTAGCAAAAACAATTGCTAAATTATTAAATGTTCCGTTTGCTATTGTTGATGCTACTGTGCTAACAGAAGCTGGTTACGTTGGTGAAGATGTTGAAAGTATTTTAACTCGTTTATTACAATCTGCAGACTACAATGTTGAATTAGCCGAGAAAGGAATCGTTTTTATAGATGAAATGGATAAAATTGCTCGTAAAAGTGATAATCCATCAATTACAAGAGATGTATCTGGAGAAGGTGTTCAACAAGCTCTTTTAAAAATATTAGAAGGAACAGTTGTTAATGTACCACCCAAAGGAGGACGTAAACATCCTGATCAAAAATTTATAGAAGTTAATACGAAAGATATATTATTTATTGCTGGAGGAGCTTTTTCAGGAATTGAGAAACATATCGCGGATCGTTTAAAGAAACATGTAATTGGTTTTAAGAACGAAGATCAAAAAGAAGTAGAAAATCTTTTAGATGAAGTTAACGCACAAGATTTAAAAAACTTTGGAATTATTCCTGAGTTAATTGGACGATTACCTGTTATTACATTTCTTAAACCTTTAGACAAAGAGGCTATGAGAGCTATTTTAACAGAACCGAAGAATGCTCTTATCAAACAATATACTAAACTTTTTGCTTTAGATGATAGAGAATTAACAGTAACCGATGAAACGTTAAATAAAATTGTAGACAGAGCAAACGAATTAGGTCTCGGAGCTCGCGGTTTACGCGCTGTAACAGAAGAAATTTTTACAGATCTAATGTATGACATTAAAGATTCACCAAAAAAAATAATAATATAATCTTCTGAATTATAACTTTTTATTTATTTTTTTTATATTTGTAACAAGAATTACGTCACTTTACCTAAACAATGTGTTGTAAATTCTGTAACTAAGCTAAAAACAACATTATTATGAAAAAGAATTTACTTGCTTTATTCGCATTAGGGGCTATATGTTCTAGTCTTAATGCTCAGAATACTTTTATTAATGACGCAGTTATTGTAAAAGTGAATCCAAATACATTGTTTTACAACGGTGGTTCAGTAACTGTAAATACACCTGCATCTACTGGAACAACCGAGAAAATTATCAACCAAGGAAATATACAAGTAAGAGGAGGATTTACAAATCAAAATACCACTGGTAAAAATTTTGTAAACAAATACACTGGTTCTTCTTCTTATGGACAGTTAATTATTGATAATGCATCTACAGTAACTGGAAATATTGCAATAGAAAAGACAAAAATGGATGTCAATGCCAATGATTATGCTATGTTAGGTCTTCCATTTTTAGCAGGTCAACAGGTAAGCACTATCATGAATAGAATTACTGGAAATACATCATTTTCTGGAAGTTGTGCAGTAAATACTCCTTGTGGACAGGCTAGATATACACAATCTGCTTTGGTATGGGATGTTGCCAATACAGAGTATGATGCAGTAACAGCAACAACTACTGTTTCTCCTGGTTCTAACTATACATTAAATGTAAGAAATGGAGGACTTAGAACATTTATACAAGGTTTAGGTGCTACAACATCTTTTGGAGTGTATGGTGTACCAAATAATAAGACTGTAACTTTTGATTATGAAAGTGGGCTTAGAAATTTCCCTTCAAAAGCAGCTTATTCAAGTGCAAATTGGGGATCTTGGAAAGAGTTAACAAACAACTATGATGAAAGATATAATTCTTATTTAGGAAATCCTAGTGGACAAGATGGTAGTGTTAGATTTGGAAAAAATATTCATCGTTTCTCAAACCCATTTACATCTAACTTAGATTTATCTGATATCTCAAGAGCTACTTCTTGGTTGAAAATTGTTGTAAACGGTGTAGAAAATACTCCAACTCAATTACATGATACAGCTTTAAGAATTCGTATTACAAAATTACCTATAGCATATACAATTAACTGGGGACCACAAACTGGTGGTAGTAATACAATTAGTGATACAAGAATTAGTGCATATTTAACTAAAGCTGCATCTGGAGCAACTCCATATACATGGGCTGGAAATCCTGATGCTTTACTTATTAAACCATTCGAATATTTTGAGGTAGAATACCCAACTTTAGTTGCAGCAAATATTGGAGGAACTAATGTTGTAACATCTAAATATACATTTACGGATACACAAAAAACATTTGACTATAATTTCTCTGGAAGACCAGTTAATTCAGGTGTTTTTGCTAGATCTTCTCAAAATCAAAGTCAAAATGATACTATAGGTACTAGTTACTTAAATGATGAAACTTTGAAACAAAAAGGATTAGTAGGTGATAATGATTTTACTCAAGTAGAGTTATTCCTATCTAAAAATAATGAAATACAAGGTGAAGCTGGATATTTAATTAATAGTAGTAATTATACTACAGGTTCTGCAAATCCTGCAACTGTAAGAATTTCTACAAACCCTATTTATATCTATGAAGAGACTAAGACTGGTGAATTTTTAAGTGAAAACCAAACGTTACTTAACGAGTTTAATTCTCAAGATTATGTTGGAAAACCTATTAAAATTGGTTTTAATAACTTAGAAGAAGGTGCTCAATATAGAATTAATTTACGTTTGTTTGAACAATCAATTTTAAATCAGATTGATAGTAACTTTAATGTAGGTACATACTATTTATTAGACAAGGTTGCAAATAAAGTGAGTACTGTAGATGCTAACACTGAAATATCATTTACAGCTGATGACAAAATAAATGATCGTTTTGAGTTTTATTGGAATCAAGAACCTAAAACTTTAGGTACTGACGATTTAAATAAAAATAATGCAACTTATTTATACGCTAACAACAATCAGAAATTTGTTCGTTTCGAAGAAAGAAACACTACTGCAACAGTAGAAGTATATGATGTTAGTGGTAGATTAATATCTCGTTTCTCTAATGTTAATACAAATTCTGATTATAAATTAGATATTGCTAAAGCTCCTAATTTATATGTTGTTGTAGTTACATACAAAAATGGAAAAGTAGTAAGCGAGAAAACAACTAATAAATAATTAAACCTACTATATGAAAAATTTTAAATTCCTTTTTACATTTATATTGCTTACAATATTAAATGTATCAATTTCTGCCCAGGACTGTTTACCAGGAGATCCTGATTGTGGGACACCCCCACCTCCTGTTACAGGTGCACCTGGTACACCAGCAACACCGATTGATGATTACATTCCTATGTTGGTTGTTACAGCAATTATAGTTGGTGGAGCAATTTCATACAAACAAAAAGAATTATTTAGAAAATAAATTCATATTTTTAAAACCTCAATCTAAGGATTGAGGTTTTTTTTATAACAAATAAATCATTCAATGAAAAATAAATTTATTATCCCATTAATTATTTTGGGAAGTAGTGCCTTTGGTCAATTTTCTGTTTCTGGTCAGATAGAAAATTATGCTAATAAACCTGTGTTAGTAAAAGTTTTTGAAAACGCAGAACTTAAATTAATTAAAAATATTAATACTGATAATCAAGGAAATTTCTCTGCGAATGTTCCGAAGGAATATAATGGAATTGTTCGTATAGATTTACCTAATGGACAAAATATCTCTTTATTATCTGACAATAAGAATCTTAAATTTAAAACCGTTAATGGTCAAGATTTAAACAAAGAATTGAAAGTTATTGAAGGTGATGCACAAAAAGAATATAATAAGTCTTTAGAATCAAGAACTTTTAATGAAGTACAATCACAAGTTTTTCCTTACTTAATGCAAATGTATAAACCTACAGATGAGTTTTATACTGCAATGGTAAAAGAAGACAAGCGAATTAATGCAATTAAAGACAGTCAGAAATTTTCTGAGTTAGTGACTTACATTGGTAAATTGGCAGATTTAAAACAAAAAGCACAATCTAATACCGATATTGAACTTGCAAATGCAATTGCAACTCATTTTACAAATGATGATGAAAGATTAGAGCAATCTGGGATGTTTAATGATTTGGTTTTTGCTTATATCAATACAAAATTAAGCTCTTCAGGGAGTCAAAATGTTGAAAATAATTTAACTAATGCAACTGAAGAAATTTTAGCTAAAACAGATATTCAGACTACAAGAGGACAAAATGTTTTAACTTCTATTTTAAGTTTTGTTCCAGAGAAAGATTATCCTAATTTTCACAAAAAATACGTAGATAAAGTAAATGGTTTAACATGTAAATTAACAGATCAATTAAAGAAACGTGTTGGACAAAGTACCACTAAAGTTGGAGTAAAAGTGCCTAATATTACATTTGAAAAAAGTGTAAATGGTAAAAAAAGCTTATACGATATTAAAGCAAATCAGAAATTAATTATTTTTTGGGCTTCATGGTGTCCTGCTTGTCAACAAGAGATGCCATACGTAAAAGAGTTCTACAAGGATTTTAAAGCGAAAGGAGGTGAAATAGTTGCTATCTCTTTAGATTATGATCAAAGTGAATTTGCGAAAGCTACAAAAGATTTTTCTTGGTATAATTATACTGATCTGTTGAAATGGGATTCTCCGATTGTTGAAGAATTCGGTATAGAGTCTACTCCTACTCTTCTTTTAATTGATAAAGACAATAAATTAATTAAGAAGTTTAATCATATTTCAGAATTAGAAGCAAGTAAATAAATTATATAGAAGCTGTTTTATTATTATAAGGCAGCTTTTTTTATTTGAAGAAGTTAGAAGCTAGAAGCTAGAAGCTAGAAGCTAGAAGCTAGAAGCTAGAAGCTAGAAGCTAGAAGCTAGAAGCTAGAAGCTAGAAGCTAGAATTTAAAATTAATATCTAACCTATTTAGCATTCTCTGCAAATTTTTTAAAAAATATTTTCTGACTGTCATGTTCAACTTGTCGAAACGTTTTTATTATAGAGAAGTTAAACTTAATACTAATTTTGAAATTCGAATCCTCGAACTCCAAATTGCGATAGCGATTGGAGCGGCATCCTTTTTACTTTAAACGATGATAATATTTAAAGTAAAAAGATATAGCGTAAAGCGCGCTCGATCGCCCAAAATAAAGCTCTATATTAAACTTTGACTATTCTTGTAGTGTATAATTAAGAAAATTCCTATCATGATTGTAAATCCCCACAAAGAGCTTCCTCCATAACTGAAAAATGGTAAAGGAATCCCTACTGTTGGAAATAGACCAACAACCATTGCAATATTTATAAAGAAATGGAAAAATAATACAGAGGATACAGCATAACCATAAAATCGTGCAAATCTACTTTTTTGCGCTTCTGATAAATAAAATAGTCTTGCTACAAAGATTGCATACACAATTACTAAAGATGCACTTCCTACAAATCCCCATTCTTCACCAACTGTTGTAAATATATAATCTGTTTGTTGTTCTGGTACAAAACGCCCTTTTTTAATTGTTCCTTGGTTATATCCTTTTCCATATAATTCTCCAGAACCAATTGCCGTTTTGGCATATAATAAATTATATCCGGATGTATCTCTATATTTTGCTTCTCCTTCATACAATACCATAACACGTTCTTTTTGGTGTTTTGGTAATTTTTCGAAAATTATTGGAGAGATAAAACTTATAGCTATAGTAAAAAATAATAAAATAATTGAAACTATGATACTAAAGCTAAAAACGTTTGCTGCTAAACCAGATTGAGATTTAAAAGGTGAGTTATTTATTTCTTTTTGCTGAGTTAACTTTAAAATTAATAGTGGTGTAATGGATATAAAAAACCCTATTAAACCAAATAAAACGGTATTAAATAGAATTGGTTCTGAGAAGAATAATGAACGCATTGGGAATAAATATCCAAATGATTCGCGCGTGTCTTCTGAAAGATTTTGAACCGAGTAACAAGCGGCAATTAATACAATAAAAAATATTGATAATCCTACTAAAATACCATGCATAACATCAATTACGTTTTGATTGTAATTAAATGATAAAATAGTTAATGCTATGGCTAAAATTGTAAAACCGAAAAATAATAAAACATAAAACGGTATCTGTACAATTGATATTAAGAATATGATTAATAGAATAATTGGTGCAATAATAATCCATGGATTTAATCCTTCTCTATATAATGCAATACTTAATGAACAAAATATAATTACGGAACCTAAATCTGGTTGTAATAAAATTAATACAACTGGTATTCCTATTATTATTAGTATTTTACCAATAAAACTAAAGTCTTTAAGATTAGCATTGGAATGATTGATAAAATTGGCTATTAACAATGCAGTTCCAATCTTAGCAAACTCGGCTGGTTGTAGACTTAAAGGTCCAAATCTATACCAAGCCTTGGCTCCATTAATTTCTTTTCCAATTATTAAAACTCCTACGAGTAAAAGAACTGATATAATGTAAATAACAGGACTATATATTTCGAAAAAATTACGGTTATTACCACTTAAAATAATCAGAACTAAGACCATAAAAATACCTAAGCCAAACCAAATAACTTGTTTTACACCAAGATCAGGGTTTACGCTATAGACATTCATAATTCCGAAAGCTGCAATTAAGAAGCCTAAAATTAGAGTTGTCCAATCAATACCTTTTAATAATCTGCTTTGACTCATTTTTTAGTTTAGTTGAATCTTTTTTGATTGGTTCTATGTACAATCCTTTTCTTTTTAAATAATCTATCCACTGACGATTATATTCACCTTGTAGATTTCCATTTTTCATTCTGTCCACTAATGCTGGACGTTTTATAGTATCTGTTATGTATAATTCTGCTACTAAACTAGCCATAGGTCCTGCCCATGTTGTTCCCCATGATCCGTTTTCTACAATTGCTGCAATTGCAATTTTTGGTTTATCTGCGGGCGCTATTAATATAAATAATGAATGATCTTGTCCGTGAGAATTTTGTGATGTTCCTGTTTTACCTAACTGAGTAAATGTACTTGTTTCGAAACTTCTTGCTGTTCCCATTGTATACACATTTCTCATTCCTCTTAAAATAATATCGAAATGACTTGGATCAACCAATGTTTTCTTTTTTACCATATAAGTAGAATCCGTTAAAGGTTTTCCATCTATTTGGTGAACGATATGTGGTGTATAAAAGAATCCTTTATTTGCTATAGCAGCCGTATAATTAGCCATTTGCAATGGTGTCGTATTGATGTCTCCTTGTCCCATTCCGTTAAAAATGATTCTATATGGATTCCAAACTCCCTCACCAAAACGATCGTTATAGAAATCTGCTGTAGGGATAAGTCCTTTACTACCTACAGGTAAATCTGTTCCCATAAATTTTCCTAAACCAAAGCTATTCATTATTGCAGCCCACTCATTCATACCAACACTGTAATCATTTGGGTCTTTTCTTACAATATCTCTGTAAGCTTCAGAGAAAAAGTTATTACAAGATTTCCCAATTGCATGTTCTAAACCTTGAGGCGTATAATACATTCCACAGTGACAACCAATGTGCATTCTTCCATATCGGAAACCATGTTTACATACATAAGTTGTCTGCTCTGTCATTGTTCCCATCTGTAAACCTGCTAAAGCTGTTACGACTTTAAAAGTAGAACCAGGAGGATATGTTCCTTGTAAGGCTCTATCAAAAGTAGGTTTAGAAATAGAATCATTAATTAAAGCATTTCTAGATTTAGATTGTAAGAAATCGTTTGGATTAATCGTTGGCGCAGAAGCCAAAGCTAAAATTTCTCCATTATTTGGATCTATAGCTACAATTGCTCCTCTTTTATTTTTTAGCATTTGTTCTGCTAATTCCTGTAAACGATAATCAATCGTAAGATTTACTGTTTTTCCACTTTTTACAGGGTGGTCATAATCTCCATTTTTGTAGGGTCCAACAACATTCATTGTTCTATCTACAATCCAGTTTTTTACTCCCTTTTCACCTCTTAAATCTTTCTCATAAGATTTTTCAACTCCACTAATACCAACTAAATCTCCTGGTTGATAATAATTAGAATCTGTTTTTATGTAAGATGGATTTGCTTCGTTTATATAGCCCAATATATTTCCAGCAGTACCAACCATGTATTTTCTTTCTGGTCGCTTAATTATACTAAAAGCTGGGTATAAATATAACTGCTCTTGCATACGAGCAAAATCTTCACGAGAGATATTCTTTAAAAAAGGATAAGGTGATAATTTTTTATAATCCTTAGCTGTTGTTATTTTAGAAATAATAGAATCAAATTGATTGGTTGAAATTCCAACCATTTTAGAAAATTTAGATCGATCAAAATCATTAATAAAAACGCCAGAATCGTCTATAATTTTAGATGGTACAACATCTATCTCATAAGAATATGAATTACTTACTAATAGTTTTCCGTTTCTATCTAAAATATCTCCCCTATTTGGATAAATTATTTCTTGTTTAATAGATGTATTAAAGGCATTTAAAGTATATCGATCTGTAAACAATTGTAGATACGCCAAACGTCCTAAAAATAGAAAAACTATAAATAGAATTAGGACATAAACGATGAACAACTTTTTCATATTCCAACTTTATTTTTAAATAAGATTTTATAAATAAAGACAAACACAAGTGTTATCCCAGAATTAATCAATGCTTTTAGCAATGTTGGAGTTATCCCTTCTAACTTAAAGTTTTCTAGAGTTAACAGTATCAAATGATGTAAACAAGTTAATATAGATAAATAGAAAATCCATTGTGCAAAACTCAACGAATGGAATGTAAAAAACTCCATTTCATATTCTTGCTTACCAGCCAATAATTTTATAATTGGATTTCTTATAAAAGCTATTAAAGTTAATGCAAATGCATGGATACCTCCTGTATATTCGAAAATATCAATCGTTAATCCCAATAAAAATGCAAGAATTAATAGAGCATATTTATTTTGATAAGGAGGATAAAAAAGTACAAAAACAATATAAATATATGGTTGATAACTTCCTAAAAAGTTAATGTGATTAAATACAAAAACTTGTAGTAAAGCAAAAATAATAATCTTAATTATATTGATTAAAAAATCTTTATTGAACATTCTGTCTATTTGTTATTGTATCTGATTTTTCTACACTTTTTATCTCTGCTTTATTTAGGTTAGTTACAACATAACCGTGAGACAAGTTACCAAAGTCTTGTTTTAATTTAACTTGGATTGTTAACTCACCAGTTGCATCTATCCCTTTACTTACAACCTTACCAATTGTAATTCCTTCAGGAAAAACAGGAGATTTTCCGTCAGTTTCTATTGTATCACCTTTTTTAACTGAAATATATTTCGGTATTTCTAATAACTGAACAAAACGAGGATCTTTACCATCCCATTTAATTGTCCCGAAGTATTTATTTCCTTTTATTCTAGCATTTATACTAATATCTTTATTAAGTAAGGAAATTGCTCTAGAATAATTTTTACCAGCATATGTTACAATACCAATTACACCATTATTTGTAATAATACCGTCTCCTTTTTCTATCCCATCATTTGTCCCTTTATTAATTGTTAAAAGATTCTGGGTTTTTGTAATAGAGTTATTAACGATTTCTGATGGTATGAACGAGTATGTTTGTTTACCTCCTAAAGAATCTGTTGTATAAAACTTTTTAGTTTTAGCGTCTTTAATTCCTAAATGTACCAATTGTTCGCGTAAGAAGGCATTTTCATCCATCAAATCATTATTTACACTTGGTAAATTAATATAATTGGTAACTTTTGCAATCTTTCCGTCTACATATCCTGTAAATGAAGTACTAACAGAAGCTAAGATTGTTTCGTGATAAATATTTTTTTTAAAGACAAGAAGCAATGCAATTAATTCTAAAAATAAAAAAATTAATAACATTCCATTTCTCCTAATGGCACTCAGAATATATTGCATTGGTCTTTAGGCTCTATTTCATTAAAAATGTGAATTTATCAATATTTTTAAGTGCGATTCCTGTTCCACGAACAACTGCACGTAATGGATCGTCTGCTAAGAAAACTGGTAAACCTGTTTTTTTAGAAATACGTTGATCTAATCCTCTTAACATAGCACCTCCACCTGCCATGTAAATACCAGTATTGTAAATATCAGCAGCTAATTCTGGTGGTGTTTGAGATAAAGTTTCCATTACACCATCTTCTATTCTTAAAATAGATTTATCTAATGCACGAGCAATCTCACGATAGTTAACCGTAATTTCTTTTGGTTTACCTGTGATTAAATCTCGTCCTTGTACTGGCATATCATCTGGAGCGTGCTCTAACTCTTCAACAGCAGAACCTACTTCAATTTTTACACGTTCAGCAGTTCTTTCTCCAATATATAAATTGTGATGTGTTCTTAAATAATAAGCAATATCATTTGTAAATACGTCTCCTGCAATTTTTACAGATTTGTCACAAACAATACCTCCTAAAGCTACAACAGCAATCTCTGTAGTACCTCCACCTATATCAATAATCATGTTACCTTTTGGTTGAGTAATATCTATACCAACACCAATTGCAGCAGCCATAGGCTCATAAATAAGGCGAACATCTTTTGCATTTACTCTTGCACAAGAATCTTTAACGGCACGTTTTTCTACTTCTGTAATTCCAGAAGGAATACAGATTACCATTTTTAATGAAGGAGAAAATAATTTACCTTGAATTCCTGGAATTTTTTTAATAAATTCTGTCAACATGAACTCTGAAGCTTCAAAGTCTGCGATAACTCCATCTTTCAATGGACGAATTGTTTTGATATCATCATGCGTTTTTCCTTGCATGTGTTTCGCTTGTTCTCCTACAGCAATAACTTTATTTGTTCTTCTATGGATAGCAACTATAGATGGGCTATCAACAACGACTTTATTGTTATGAATTATTAAAGTATTCGCAGTCCCCAAGTCAATCGCAATTTCTTGCGTGAAAAAATCAAATAATCCCATGTCGATTATGTGTCAGTAATTATTAAAAAATGAATGTACAAAAGTAAATTAATTATAATTGATTATAAAAGAGTTTTCCTATTTTTTTATCAATTAAATATTCTACTAAATTAATAAGAATTTAAGAAAAAAAAAGGGTTAATTAAAAATTAACCCTTTTTTAAGATTTTTTATTTGATTTGTATGTCATACGGCATTCTTAGCTGTAAGCCTTTTTGCTCATTTAACATCTTTATTTCTTTATAAATTCTTATTCCGTCTGTTCCTAATTCCTTTGCTATAGAAGCTTCTACATTTTTACCTTGTAAATTTGCCATAAACTCTTCAAAAGAATCTTTACGTTTCGGATAGTTAACAGTAGAGTATTTATTTATTTTAGCTAATCTAGCAGCTTCTTTTATTGCATCGTTTAATCCTCCAAATTCATCAACTAAACCTATCTGCTTAGCTTTTGTTCCAGACCAAACTCTTCCTTCTCCAATTTTATCTACCTGATCAAAAGTCATTTTACGATTTTTTGCTACGTGATTAACAAATTTACCATACGTTAAAACAATTGATTTTTGCAATGTATTTTTTGCTGTTGCAGACAAAGGTGTTGTTAATGATTTTAATTGATTAGAATTTGCATTAGTTTTAACCTCATCAAAATCTAATCCTATATTATTAAATAATTTTTTAGCATTTGGTATCATTCCAAAAACACCTATAGAACCAGTTATTGTATTTGGTTGTGCATAAATTTTATCAGAAGATTGTGCTATATAGTATCCTCCAGATGCTGCTACATCTCCAAAAGAAACAACAATTGGCATCTTTTCTTTAAGTTGCATTAACTCGAATAAAATTTCTTCGGAAGCATTTGCACTTCCTCCTGGTGAATTAATACGTAATACTAAAGCCTTTACTTTATCATTTTTAGCTATTTTTCTTATAGCATCAACGTATGTTTTAGACTGTATTCCATCAAAACCATCGCCTTCTGTAATTGCACCAGATGCGTACAATACTGCAACTTTTTCTTTTTCTGATTCTGGAGATAACGTAGAAAAATAATCATCAATTTTTATTGTATATTTTTCTAAAATTTCAAAATCACTTTTAGAATCATCTTTTTCTAACTCTAATTTTTTAAATAACATTTTTTTGTACTCATTTTCCTGAGCTAAAACATCATATATCTTATTTTCCTTCCCTAATTCTGGAATAAAAGCATATAAACTATCCGTAATGGTATTAAAATCTTCTGAAGAAATTTTTCTTGCACTTGTAATCGATGTTTTCATATTTCCCCAAACATCATTTAATAGTTCACTTACTTGTAATCTATTCTCTTCAGACATATTTGTTCTAAAAAATGGCTCTACAGCACTTTTAAACTGTCCGTGACGTATAACTTGAAAATCGACACCATATTTATCTCCTGCATTTTTATAAAACATAATTTCAGAACTTAATCCTTGTATTAATGTTCCTCCTAATGGATTTTGATAAATTTTATCAGCTGTTGTGTTGATATAATAAGATAATTGATTTCCTGTATTAGAATAAGCATAAATAAACTTTCCTGATTTTTTAAAATCAACTAAAGCATTTCGTATATCAGTTGCTTGCGTTGCTCCTCCAGAAAAATTATCTAATTGAAGGCTAATTCCTTTTATATTATCGTCAGTTTTAGCTTCTTTGATTGATTCTAATATGTCTACCAAATAAAATTTCGGAGAATCAGAAAAATCAAAAATTGAAGTTGAGCGATCCATCTCACTTTCCATAATAACATTATCTAAAGATATCTCTAATACAGAACCTTTACTTACCTTGGTTGAAGGTGTTGATAATGCAGATACAAAGATTAAAACTATAAAAATTATTACGAATACACTAAACGTTAATAAATTACCTACTATTGTGGAGAATACTCTCCCGAAAAAGTTTTTCATTTTTAATTTATTATTACTTTTGCTTATATGTCGCAAAATAAAGTCATTTTGTTACTAGGAACAAACTTAGGAGACAAAAAAAAGAATTTAGTAACAGCAAAAGAATTTATTAAAGCTGAAATTGGAAAGATTTCACAAGAATCTAACATACTAGAAAACAAAGCAGAAGACTTCACAAGTAATAATTTATTTCTCAATCAAAAAATAGAAATTTTAACACAATTAAATCCTTTTGAGCTTTTATTTACTATAAAAGGTATAGAGAATAAAATTGGAAGAGTTTATTCAACTCCTCTTCAAAATGAAATTCACACAGATCGTTTAATAGACATCGATATATTAAATTTCAATGAAATTTCAATAAACTGTAAAAGACTAACAATACCCCATAAGCAGATTTACACTCGAGAATTTGTTAAAAGTTTATTTTTTTATTAAGTAGCTAATAATTAGTAAATTATTTTTACTATCTTAGCATATAATTAAATCTAACCTAATGAAAAAACTTTTATCCTTATTAATTTTGGGTACGGCAATGTTTTCGCATGCCCAAAATAATTACGACGAAAATTACGACACGAAACCTTTTAATAACAGTAAAAAATTATACAGCGATTGGTCTGTTTCTGTTTTTGGAGGTGGAAACCTTCTTCAAAATTCTGATCTTGTATCTTGGATGGGTGGGTATTTCACTCCTGGATATGATGCTCAAATTCAAATAAATAAACAAATCACACATGCTTTTGGTTTAAGTTTACAATACCAAATTGGTAAAACTAGACAAAAAGGAAATGCATTTAATAATACTCCATGGGATGCATACACAGGAATGGCTCATGGAAAAACTGAATATCAAGGTATTTCTATATTAGGGGATTTAAATGCTTCTAACTTATTTAGAAGAATCGACAATAAAACAGAATTCAAATGGGCAATACATTTATATGCAGGAATTGGTCTTTTAGGATATAAAGCATACATGAACAACTTTAGAGGTTCTGGTGATAAATATGAATTAATTACAGATCAAAAATTAGGAGATAAATCTGTTTATACTCAAGTTGGTTCTGGTTTAAGATACAAATTAAACAAGAAGTTTGATTTAGAATTACGCGCAATGTATGTAATGACTGGGGATGAAGAGTTTGATGGATCTGGTGCTCCTGTACCTGGTTATCAAACTGCTGCTGACACAGAAGAAGGAAGAGATGACAATATGTTTACCTTATCTTTAGGTTTACACTATAAAATAGGTAAAAACAAACAAGATGCTTTACAATGGGTTTCTCCTGTACATGTATTAGCAAATGTTCCTGCTCCACAAGATTATAGCTTTGATTGTGTAGATGAGGATAAAGATGGTGTTTGTGACCAATGGGATAAATGTTTAGGTACTCCAGAAGGTGTTCGTGTAGACGGTGCTGGTTGTCCTCTTGATTCGGATGGTGATGGTGTTCCTGATTCTGAAGATAAATGTCCTACAATTGCTGGACCTCCTACAAATGGTGGTTGTCCTGAAAAAATCTTAAGAATTTCTGGTGATGATATTGCTACTAAAATTAATACTTTATTAGAAGGAATTGAGTTTGATTACAACTCTGATAAAATTAGAGAGCAATCTTATGTGAAATTAAACAATGCTGTAGAAATTTTATTAGCTAATCCTGATAATAGATTTGTTGTAGAAGGACACACAGATGCTGCTGGAGATGCTGCTTACAATCAAAAATTATCTGAAAAAAGAGCTGCTTCGGTAATTAAATACTTAGCTAACAAAGGGGTTAATGTAAATAAATTATCTCCTGTTGGTAAGGGTAAAACTGACTTAAAATGGCCAGAGTGTAACCCTGTTACAAATTGTCCAGCATGGAAGAACTTAGAAAACAGACGAGTTATCTTTAAAGAAGTTGAATAATAACAATTAATAAATACAAAAAAAGTCGGTAATAATTACCGACTTTTTTTGTGCTTATTTTTTTATTCAAAATTTGATAATTGAGATTTAAAACTTATTTAGAACTACAAATCTTCTACCTCTATTTTTAGTGATCTCTATGAAATCTTTGTTATTTCTAACAAGAATATAAAGTATTGAATAGTCAACTTAAACTACTCATTAAATAATATCACTTGATTTGGATTCTTAGATATTTTATATAAAAAATATTTCAACATATTTACAACCTCTTCAGTTTCCTTTATAGGAATTAAAATATGGTGAATTTTCTCTAAAGATTTTATTTGTTGATGATACTCGTAGTAACCATATCCTTTAAATTGATTATCCTCAATCAAATAAAATGATTTCTCTATTCCTCTTCTACCTTTATCCAGTATTAAAAAAGTTTCAGCAGGAAATTTAGTTAATGCAACAAAATCTTCTATTCTTTGATTATACTCATCTTTAGGTTCTTCCTTTAGACAAGCTCCTTTACATTCATTAACCTTATATTTAAAACAAGAATTTTCAGACTTTATTCCAGAATTTACTTGTAAACATAAGTTATAATCATGAATTACTTTTTCTAGAATTTCTTTTGCTTTATCTTTTGTTTTAAACTTTAATACAGCTTCTGTTTTTCTATTTTTACCAATTTCTAATCTAGAATAACCTCTTTTAGACTCTAAAAAATATAAACCAAAAGGATATGCTTTATTCTCAACAACCTTATGATTATACATTGGTTGATTATTAATAACTTCATTATTCTTTTTAATAGCAGCTAGAAATTCACTCCCTGTTTCTTCAAATTTAATAGATCTTGTATAACGTTTTAATTTACTTGATCTTAATGTTTTTGACGTGAAAATTTTATTAACAGACAAAGCAATGTTACTACTTTTACCTATATAAATTAATTGCATTTTACTATTATATAAATAGTAAATTCCGACCTTATTTGGTAAGCCTTCTAAAAGCTTCTGATATTTAGAATGTGCTTTCTTTGGTAATGCTAATCCTGTTTTTTTTGTAATAATTTTTTCAGCATCTTTGTCAAGAAGTAGTTTAAACAAAGCTATTGTTGCTCTTGCATCTCCAGAAGCTCTATGTCTATCTGTAACAATAATACCAAGAGATTCACATAATTTACCTAAAGAATAAGATGGCAAACCAGGAATTAATACTTCACTATATTCAAAAGTATCAATCCATTCTTTTTCAAAATTATAACCCAATCGTTCAAATTCTTGTTTTAGCATTCTGTAATCGAACATTACATTATGACCAACAAGCGTACAATTATCTGTAATTTCTACAATTCTTTTTGCTATTTCGTGAAATTTTGGAGCAGAAAGAACCATTTTATCTGTAATATGTGTAAGTTTTTGCACATAATGGTCTATCTTTTTTTCTGGATTCACTAATGAGATAAATTGATCAACAATCTCTTTTCCATCAAATTTATAGATAGCAATCTCAATAATTGATTCCTCACCAACTTTTCCACCTGTGGCTTCTATATCTAAAATCGCGTACACTTATTTTTTTCCTTTTAAATAACCCGTCAACAATTTCATTATCCAATCTATTAATTTTCTAGTTGCAGTACGACTCATATCACGAACCATTCTGTTATCTGTCCAATCTTTTTCCTTTGGAGCATTCTTTCTTCTTGAAACTGTCTCTGATGTTGATTTTCCTATATTTTTATTTAATTCTTGAGTTTCCGTATTTAATTGCGTCGTTAAAATATCTTTTGCAGATTCCTTATCAATCAATTCAGCATATTTTTTTACTAACTCAGAATTTCCTGTAATTGTATTTATTTCTTCGGATGACAATACATCCATTCTAGAATTTGGCGCTCGCATGTGCGTAAAGGCTAAAGGTGTTGGAATTCCTTTCTCATCTAACGCCGTAATAAAAGCTTCTCCAATACCTAGTTGAGTTATATCCTCATCAGCTTTATAATAAGTTGTTGTCGGATAATTCTCTATTGCTTTTTTTATTTCTTTTCTATCTTTAGCTGTAAAACCTCTTAATGCATGCTGAACTTTTAAACCTAATTGACTTAAAACTGCATCAGGAACATCTCCAGGAACTTGTGTTACAAAGTAAATACCAACTCCTTTTGATCTAATTAATTTCACCATTGTTTCGATTTGATTTAATAAAGCTTTTGTAGCTTCTTTAAAAATCAAATGTGCTTCATCAATAAAAATAACCAATTTTGGTTGATTTAAATCTCCAGCTTCAGGAAACTGACTATATATTTTGTTTAACAAACTCAACATAAATGTTGAAAACAAGTTTGGTTGATTTTGAATATCAACTAAACGTATAATATTTACTATTCCTTCTCCATCTTTTACTTTCAACAAATCAAGCACATCAAAACTTGGTTCTCCAAAAAATTTTGTAGCTCCTTGTTGTTCTAAAGCGACAATCTTTCTTAGAATTGCACCTAAAGATGCTGGTGATATTGTTCCGTAATTTTTATTTAATTCTGCTTTACCTTCATCCGAATCTGTAACATATTGAAAAACTTTACGAATATCTTCTAAATCGATTAATGGTAGGTTTTTATCTTTTGAATATTTAAAAATTATCGAGATGATACTTTCTTGCGTTTCATTTAGTTCAAGAATTTTACTGAATAAAATCGGTCCAAAATCTTCTACAGTTGCTCTTAATTTTGCTCCTGGCTCATCAGAAATTGATAATAATTCGACATGAGAAGCTTTTGGATTAAACGACAAATTTAATGCTTGCATTCGTTCTACAGCATTTTTATCTTCAGGATTTGCAGAAGCTCCTATCCCAGATAAATCACCTTTTATATCCATTAATAAAGTTGGAACACCTTTTAAAGAAAGTTGTTCAGCTATAATTTGAAGAGATTTAGTTTTACCTGTTCCTGTTGCTCCACCTATTAAACCATGACGATTCATTGTTTTTAATGCAACAGAGATTTCTGCTTCTTCTACAATTTCTCCATTTAATTTTGCTTTTCCTAAAATAATTTTGTCATTTTTATAAGAATAGCGTTGTTGAATTTCCTGAATAAAACTTTCTTTTTGGCTCATTATGAATTAGATTAATTGAAAATAAATATAAGAAAATTTATTCTGAAATTTTATATTTAACTACAACTGGATAATGATCAGAAAATTTCTTTCTAATTATTGATGCCTCAACTGGTTTAAAATATTTTGAATGGAACAAATAATCAATTCTAATTGGAAATTTAAATCCATGAAATGTTGTTGCAACTCCTCTTCCAACTTTTATGTAAGAATCTTCTAAATATCGATTAATCATTTCGTATTCATAAGAAAGTGGTGTTGAATTAAGATCTGACGCAAAAATAACTGGATGTCTAGAAGATGTTATATAAGGAATTATTGCTTTTATCTGCTTTTCATGCTTTTGCATTCCTTTTATTAACTTTACCTCAACTTTTTTACTTGTTTTACTAACTTCTTCTGTATTATCTGACTTTAAAATATCTTTCACCAATTCTTTTTCAATGTACATTGGTTCCAAGTAAACATTAATTACACGAATTGTATCGTACCCTAAATCTATATCAGCATAAGCAGCACCTCCATTTAACTCAGAATCACTTACTTTTATCTCTTTTGTCTGAATAATTGGATATTTACTATAAAATGATAACAATCCATAAAACTCAGCATAATAATTTTTAAAATCTTTATTGATTAATTTTTTTTGTTGTCCTTCATAAGCTTCCTGTAAAAGCATAATATCGGCTTGATTGTTTATCAATAAATCCATAGTTCCTTCATCTCTAAAACCATGTACATTATAAGTCAATATTGATAAATCTGCTTGTTTATCTTCTACTTTATTTGGCTGATAGATTGGATATGAAAGAAACATTGGGTAAAACAATCCTAAAGAAAGAATTGAAATAACGATAAAGTGTCTCCAACTAAAAAAAATCCAATAAACAATAAATAGAATAATAAAAATGAATAAGATAGGATAACCTATTGATAAAAAGTTAAGATAAGGAATTTCCGTTGGCGAAAAATACTTATTCAAATAGACACCATAAGCTATCAACAAAAAAACGATGTTTAGTGTTAAAACAAACCGATTAAAATAATTTAATTTGAACTTATTGATAATTCCCATTTACTTATTTATCTTCCTTCTTTAAATAAAAAATCTTTTTCTTCTTTTGATAAACTCTCATAACCTGAACGAGAAATTTTATCTAAAATTACATCTATTTTTTTTTGTTTTTCAACTTTTTGATGATTAAAATCGTAATCATTTTTCGGAACATTTGTTCTCTTAAAATCAGATGAAGAATTTTTATATGTTTTAAATGTTGACCTTTCCTTTTTCTTTGTTACACTCCCTATTTTATAAAGGATTTTCCCTAAGAAATCGTTTCCTTTTTCGAACTGTTTCATGTAAAGATATCCAAAAATAGCTCCTCCTAAATGAGAAATACTTCCTCCTGCATTTTGATTTGCAATAATATTATAAACATCAAATGCTATAAAAACATAACCTACATACAATAAAGGAAAAGATGTTGGAATAAACATTAATCTTACTGGCATTTTTGGGTTATAAGAAATCAATCCAAAAAATACAGCATAAACTGCAGCTGACGCACCTACTAATAAATGCGAATAGTTGAATACATTCTGAAATAATAGAAAGAAAATTCCACCAAAAATTCCACCAAAAATATAAAATGTAAATAGATTAGTATCTCTAAATTGCTTTAAGAACATTTGTCCAACAAAATAGAGTAAAATCATATTCATTAATAAATGAAAAGGATTACCATGCAACCAAGAATAAGTTAATACTTGCCATGGTCTTAGCAATAATTCCTCTGATGAATAAAGTGCAAACAAATCGGTAGTTGAAACCGTTACATTTGCAATAGTCTTTAAAATAAAATCAACAATCAATAGTGTAAAAAACACCATTACATTAATGTAGATTAATTTTATTGCACTATTTCCGTATTTATATTTTTGTTTTAAATCGTCTATTATATTATTTCCCATTTAATTTCTTCTGTATAAATTCTTTTTCCAATATCTTGACAATAAAAAGCCTATTAAACCACCACCTAAGTGAGCAAAATGTGCAATATTACCAACATTTTTATACCCCATATAAAACTCTAATAATACCATTACAGGAATAAAATATTTGGCTTTTACAGGAACTGGAAAAAAGATTAACATTAATTTTTCGTCTGGATACAAAACTGCAAATGCAATTAATAGACCATAAATCGCTCCAGAGGCACCTACCATTGGTGTTGCATAGTCTTGTATTAATTGTATTCCTTCTTTGCTTGATTTAAAATCTTCTGGCGCATTAAATAATTGTCCTTGTATGTTTAATCGTGAATAATCGTATAAATCAGCTAAAGAAATACCCTGTGTTTGTATAACCTCTTTTAATTGTTCTATTTGAAAGTAATTTGTTAAATTATACAATAAAAAACCTCCAACACCAGCTAGAAAATATAATGTTATAAATTTCTTTGGTCCAAAAGTATATTCTACAACAGAACCAAACATCCACAGTGCAAACATGTTAAATATTATATGCGTAATTTGTGGAAAACCAGCATGCATAAACATGTACGTTAAAATTTGCCAGAATTTAAAATTTGGAGACTCTGGATAAAAAGTTCCTAAAATAACACTTAAGTCAATTCCCTTTTGTGCAAAAACAAAAGTCGCTAGAAAGAATAAACCATTAATAATTAATAAATTCTTTGTAATTGGCGGTATAGATTGTCTCATCTTATTGTAATGTTTTTTTAATATCAGACGTATTCATTTGTACAAATACTGGACGTCCGTATGGCGTATAATTAGGATTAGGCAATTTTAGTAATTCTTCTACTAACGTTTGCATTTGTTCTGCTTTTAAAGCCATTCCTTTTTTTACTGCCGCATTTTTTGCTAATATCTTAGCAAATGTATTATCTAATTCTAATTCTTCTTGATATTCTAATTCCTCAATAAAATCCATAAACACAGCAACAACATCTTCTTGTTGTACATCTACTGGAATAGCATTTATTTGTATAACTTCTTCTTCTAAAGAAATATCAAAACCAAAACTCATCAATTGTTGTTCCACATTGATTAATTTTTGACGATCATTTGGTGAAAGTTCTAATTCTATAGGGAAAAGCATTTGTTGTACTAAAGCATTTCCATTATTGGAATGAATAAATTTTTCGAACAATATTTTTTGATGCGCGCGATGCTGATCTATAATTAATAATTCTCCTCTATACTCAACAACCAAGTATTGATTCATCCATTGAATAACCTCAAAAGTATCCTGAAAATCATCGGATTCAAATAACTGATGTGCATGATTATTTTCTATTTCTAACTCTACAGCATCATTATAAAAATCTAAATTAGCTTTAATATCAGATGGTTTTGGTGCTCTTGCTTGTTGATGCTCAAATGGATTAAAACTAGAATCTACTGTAATTTCTGGCATTTTAATTTCTGTATCTTCTTTTGCAGATGGAATAAATGCCCAGTTAGGATCTTGTTCAAAATCTAAGGAAGGTGTAATATTAAATTGTCCTAATGCATGTTTTACAGCAGCTCTTAAAATTGTAAAAATTAATGCTTCATCTTCAAACTTAATTTCTGTTTTAGTCGGATGAATATTTATATCAATTTTAGATGGATCAATCTCTAAATATAAAAAATAAGAAGGAGTGTATCCAGTAGGTAATAAACTCTCAAAAGCATCTACAATTGCATTATGTAAATATCCACTTCTAATGTAGCGATCATTCACAAAGAAAAATTGTTCTCCTCTCGATTTCTTAGCTGCATCTGGTTTTCCTACAAACCCTTTTACTTTTACAATTTCGGTATCTTCTTCAACAGAAATGATTTGAGTATTTAATTTTTTTCCAAAAATTTGAGCAATACGTTGTTTTAAGTTCCCCGCTTTTAAATGATAAATTTCTGCATCGTTATGATGTAAAAAGAAACTAATATTTTCGTGTGCCATTGCGACACGTTGAAACTCATCTTGAATGTGACGAAATTCTACTTGATTAGATTTTAAAAAGTTTCTTCTTGCAGGAACATTATAAAAAAGATTTTTAACTGAAATAGAAGTTCCTACTGCACAAACAATAGGATCCTGATTGCGAACTTCTCCACCCTCTATCACTAATTGTGTTCCTATCTCGTCTTCATCCTTTTTTGTTTTCGTTTCTACTTGTGCTACAGCCGCAATAGAAGCTAATGCTTCTCCACGAAAACCCTTTGTATGTATATTATATATATCTTCAGTTGTTCTAATCTTAGAAGTTGCATGACGTTCGAATGCCATTCGTACATCTGTAACGCTCATTCCAGAACCATTATCAATTACTTGTATAAGACTTCTTCCGGCATCTTTTACAATTATCTGAATAGAAGTTGCTCCAGAATCTACAGCATTTTCAATCAATTCTTTTATAACAGAAGCTGGTCTTTGCACCACTTCTCCTGCTGCAATTTGATTGGCTACATGATCTGGAAGTAATTGAATAATATCACTCATTTTTTTGTATAAATTGATTTAAATTTTGATCATTTTTTCGACCAAACTCTACAAATATACAAAGAAATCTCCCTTTTTTATCTATTTGAACAGCGTGAAACTTATCAACAAATTTTTATTTTTTGTTAAATAATTATTAATTATTTCGAAGAATAGTATTCACTTCATCAAATTCCTTGTCAATTTCTTTGTTTGGTTTTTGAGTTATTAACGATACAACATAAATCATAACAAGAGAAGAAATAAATCCTGGAATAATTTCATACCATTCTTTATAATCATGATTGGTATAAACCCAAGCTAATACAACAATTCCTCCAGTTAACATTCCTGCTAATGCACCTTGCCATGTTGTTTTTTTCCAGAAAAGGGAAAATATAATTAGTGGACCAAAAGCAGAGCCGAATCCAGCCCAAGCATTTCCAACTAAATTTAGAATAGAATCATTTGGTGTTAATGACAATAAAACTGCAATAATTGCTACAATTAATACAGATAGTCTACTTGCTACTAACAATTGTTTTTGAGAAGCTTTCTTATTTAAGAATGCTTTGTAAATATCTTCTGTAAGTGAACTTGATGTCACCAATAATTGAGATGAAATTGTACTCATTACAGCAGCCAAAATTGCTGACAATAAGAAACCTCCAATTAATGGATGAAATAGTATTCTCGAAAAATAAATAAAGATTGTTTCCGATTCAGTTTTTGAAGAATCGAATTTCATCATAGTTGTTGTATCAAATTTAAGTAAATAAGCAATTCCTATTAAACCAACTAATAGAGCACCCCCAACAGTAAAAATCATCCATGTAATTCCTATTTTTCGTGCTTTCGTTAAATCAGAAACTTTATCAATCGCCATAAATCTAACTAAAATATGTGGTTGACCACAATATCCTAATCCCCATGCCATTAAAGAGAGAATACTAATTGTAGTTGTTCCTTTAAACAAATCAAGATATTGATCTCCTTTTTGGTTAATAATAGAAACTGTTTCTCCTACTCCTCCAATTTCATAAATTACAACAATAGGAACTATTACCAATGCTAAAACCATAATTGTTCCTTGAACAAAATCGGTTAAACTTACAGCTAAGAAACCTCCTAAAAAAGTATACAATACAACTACAAAACTAGTTAACCAAAGTCCAGTTGTATAATCTAATCCAAATGCAGATTCAAATAACTTACCTCCAGAAACCATTCCCGCAGAAGTATATAATGTAAAGAATACTAATATTAAAATAGATGATACTATTCTTAATAAACGGGTTTTATCTTTAAACCTGTTTTCAAAATAAACAGGTAACGTAATAGCGTTTTGCGCAACCTCCGTATACATTCGTAATCGTGGTGCAACAAATATATAATTAAGGTAACAACCTAATGTTAATCCAATTGCTATCCAAGCACTCGAAAGTCCTGTAAAGTACATTGCCCCTGGCAATCCCATTAATAACCAGCCGCTCATATCTGCGGCACCTGCAGAAAGTGCTGTTACTGCGGCACCCATTTTACGGCCTCCGATTAAAAATTCTTCCGAATTACTTGTTGATTTTCTATAGGAATAAATTCCAATTCCAATCATTAAAGCCATATATAAGCCAATAGAAATGTATTCATAAATATTCATAGTGGGTTGAAATTTTTAACTAAAATATAATTTTTAATCCACAATAAAAACATCGAAATTTATATTTTTAAAACATGTTTATGAATTTTCAACAAAATAATCTTCAATTCTCTACAAGCCCCTACTTGAAACAACATGAAAAGAATCCCGTTTGGTGGCAAAGCTGGAATGATGAAGTTTTAGAGTATGCTAAAAGCACAAATAAACCTTTACTAATTTCTATTGGTTATTCTGCTTGTCATTGGTGTCATGTAATGGAACATGAATCTTTTGAAGATGATGAAGTTGCTAAAATTATGAACGAATATTTTGTTTGTATAAAAATTGATAGAGAAGAGCGTCCTGACTTAGATGCATTATACATGAATGTGGTACAATTAATTCATCAATCTGGTGGTTGGCCTCTTAATGTTTTTGCTTTACCTGATGGTCGTCCATTTTATGGCGGAACCTATTTTCCAAAGCACCAATGGTTAGAATTATTAGACAATATCAATCAAATGTTTCATCACCATCCAAATAAAACAACAGAATATGTAGATTCTATTGCCAATGGATTAACTAAAATAGAAACAATTGATTTAAAATCTATCACCGATTTTTCTAAAACAAAAATTGAAGAAACATTCGAATTTTGGCAACAACAATTTGATGACGAATGGGGAGGATTTAACCGTGCTCCAAAATTTATGTTACCAAATGCTTGGCAAACCATTTTAAGATATGGGATACAAACTAAGGATGAGAATTTTTTAATACAAACCAAAATAACATTAGACAGAATGGCTTTTGGTGGTCTCTACGATCAATTAAAAGGAGGCTTTTCTCGTTACTCTGTCGACGCTTACTGGAAGGTTCCACATTTCGAAAAAATGCTTTACGACAATGGTCAATTACTTTCTTTGTATGCAAATGGTTTTAAAATTTTCGGCGAAAAAGAATATCAAACAGTAATAGAAGAAACTGTTAATTGGTTAAAAGATGAAATGCTGTCACCCGAAAATGCTTTTTATGCTGCCATTGATGCAGATTCCGAAGGTGTTGAAGGAAAATATTATGTTTGGAATTCAGAAGAATTGGAAACAATTTTAAAAGAAGATTTTCAATTATTTAAAAGCTATTATAATATTGATGGATTTGGAAAATGGGAAGAAGAAAATAATATTCTTATTCGATTAACTGATGATGATGATTTTTGCGAGAAAAATGCTATTCCTTTACAAGATTTACAAGCTAAAATAAAAGGATGGAAAACAGCATTAAATGAAGTGAGAGAAAAACGTATAAAACCTCATTGTGATGAAAAAACTTTAACTTCTTGGAATGCTCTTTTAATTACTGGATTATGTGATTCTTATCAAGCCATAAATAATATTGAATATTTAGATTTAGCTAAAAATGCCATGGATTTCATTTTAGAAAATCAATGGAATGGTGAAACTCTATTTAGAAATTATAAAGAGAAACAAACAACAATTCCTGGTTTTTTAGATGATTATGCTTTAACAATAGAAGCTTTAATTAAGTTATTTGAAACAACAACCGAGTTACATTATATAGAAACAGCACAAGAATTAACAGAAGAAACGTATAATCAGTTTTACAATCATAAAAATAAAATGTTCGCTTATAAATCTCATTATGATACACCTTTAGTAAACGAAACATTTGAGATTTATGACAATGTTATTTCTTCTTCCAACTCTGTTATGGCAAATAATCTATTTCGATTAGGAAAAATCCTTCATCAAGAAAAATATATGGAGCAAGCAAAGCAAATGCTTTCTAATGTTCAGGAAAATATATTTGACCATCCAACAGGATTTGCCAATTGGATTAATTTATACTTAAATTTTAGTCATTCTTACAAAGAGATTGTGATTATTGGAAAAGATGCTAAAAAATATTTAGAGGAAATTCAGAAATATTTTATTCCAAATGCCGTTTTTGTTGCAACAGAAAAAGAACATTTAGAAATTACCAAAAATAGATTAGTAGAAGACAAAACATCTATTCATATTTGCGAGAATTATACTTGCCAATTACCCGTTTATACAATTAAGGAGGCTTTAGAAAATATTTAATTATGACAAAAACACGTTGCGCTTGGGTTAATAAAGATCAGATTTATATTGATTACCATGATAATGAATGGGGACAACCTATTTATGATGATAAAACTTTTTTTGAATTTTTGGTTTTAGAATCTTTTCAAGCTGGATTAAGTTGGTACACAATTTTAAAAAAGCGAGAAAATTTTAGAACGGCTTTTGCTAATTTTAATGTTGAAAAAGTTGCAAATTTTGATGAAAATAAAATTGAGGAGTTATTGCAAAACGAAGGAATTATTCGACATAGAGGAAAAATTGCAGCAGCAATTAATAATGCAAAATTATTTATCGAAATTCAGAAAGAGCATGAATCTTTTTCTAATTTCATTTGGAAATATGTTCAAAACACACCTGTAGTAAACAATTGGAATTCTATAAAAGAAGTTCCTGCAACAACTGAAATTTCTAATTTAATTGCAAAAGATTTAAAGAAACGAGGATTCAAGTTTTTTGGCTCTACAACTATTTATGCTTTTATGCAAGCAACAGGAATGGTAAATGATCACACAAAAGATTGTTTTTGTAGTTAAAATTTTTGTTTTTTTATAACCTTTAATTTTGCATCTTTGCGCAAATTTAGAACATGAAAATCGAATTAAAATATTGGATCGTTTTAGGTATTTTAGCACTTACTTGGGGAAGTTCTTTTATCTTGATAAAACAAGGATTAGTTTCTTATACTCCCTATCAGGTAGGAGCTTTACGCTTATCTATAGCTGGAGGAGTTTTAGCATTTTGGGGTATTCCTAATTTATTTAAAATTCCGAAAGACAGATTAAAGTATGTTGCTTTAGCTGGTTTTTTAGGAAACTTTGTTCCTATGTTTTTATTCCCGATAGCACAAACACGTGTTTCGAGTTCTATGGCTGGAATCTTAGATTCTCTTGTTCCATTATTTATTCTGTTTTTTGGTTCTTTATTTTTTAGCATAAAAGGAACTAAAAACCAGATAATAGGTGCTGTAATTGGTTTTTTAGGTGCTGTTCTTTTAATTAGTGGTGATGGTTTTTCGGGAGAAAATAGTTTACTACATTGTTTATTAATTGTTTTAGCCACTGCATTATACGGATTGAATAGTTTAATTTTAACACGCTATTTAAACGATGTTCCATCTTTCCAATTATCATCTGCTTTATTTACGATATGGCTTCCTCCTGCTGTAATTATTTTATTTTTCACAGGCTTTTTTCAAACTTTCGAAGGAACTCCAGAACAATTAAGAAGTTTAGGGTTTGTAACAATTTTAGGTTTAGTTGGAACTGCTTTAGCGATGATTTTATTTTATAAATTAATACAAGTAACAGGCTCTATGTTCTCTTCTATGGTAACGTATTTAATGCCTATTGTTTCTGTTTTCTGGGGATTTTTAGTAGGAGAAAAAATTACGATAATGCACTTAATCGGATTTCTAATGATCTTATCTGGTGTTTATATGACCCAGAAGAAAGAGCGTAGCAAAAAAATAGAGGTTAGAGGTTAGAGGTTAGAGGTTAGAGGTTAGAGGTTAGAGGTTAGAGGTTAGAAAGGTAAATTTTCTGTCAGTTCGAGTGATTTTCGAAATGAAATGAAGAAAATTGTATCGAGAACTTAGACTAGAAAATTAATAAATCCTTACTTATTTCTCGATACAAAATTCTAAACGAATTTCACTCGAAATGACGGATTTAAAACAATTATAAAATTATTTTCTATCAGTTCTAAGTACTAGTATGCGATTCCGAAATGAATTCCTTTAAACATAAAATACTATAATCATTAATTCAATTTAGTTGTCATGCTGAGCCTGTCGAAACGCTAATATTTTTTTGATGTGTTAATGTGTTAATGTGTTAATGTGTTAATGTGTTAATGTGTTAATGTGTTAATGTGTTAATGTGTTTAAGGCACAACTTAATTCTTAATTCTTAATTCTTAATTCTTAATTCTTAATTCTTAATTCTTAATTCTTAATTCTTAATTCTTAATTCTTAATTCTTAATTCTTAAATTAACAAAAAAACGTTAGGGGTTGTAGGGGCATCCTTTTGTAGAGCGTTCTAGCGAACAAAAGATACAGCACAACCAAATGAGAAACAACTAAATATTGTTTATTATAATGGTTGCGAACGTAGTTCTACCCGCCCGAATGGAACGCCCAAAAAATCTATTTAGAAATGTATGGTTTTAAATCCGAAGCTAATTTTTTAGTAAAAAAATCTGCTCCTACATTATTCATGTGTGTTGTATTATAAAAATATTTTTGCTGATGACTAATAGAATCGTCAGAATAATCTAATAGAGGCAAATTATATTTACTTAAAGTCTTTTTATAACTTGAAACTATTTCGTCTCTATTCAGCATATAATCTTGTCCTTTGTAAAATTCTGGAGCAATTGTAAAAATTAATTGAATGTTTTGTTTTTTACATTTTTTAATTAGTTTCTCTAACAAAACATATTCTTGCGAATCAAATTCAGCATTTTTCTTTTTCAATTTCTTCCAATTTACTTTCCATTCTCTGTTGTAAGATTTAAAACCATCTTCGCGGAAAAAACCATCTTTTTCTAGTATTTCTTTTTTCGCACTCGCAATTTGCTCTTTCCAATACGTTTGGTTTCTATAACGATACAGCGGCAATATAAAATCCCAAATAGTAGTTTGTTTATAGTCTTTTAAAGCTTCGTATAAATTAAAATTCCACAACATAAACGGCGCATACTGATTGGGTTGAAAAACTTCGTCTATATGCGAAAAAGAAAATGTATCTAAATTCCAAACAATGGTTTTAGGTTTTGGATTATGTTTGAGATATAAATTGAAACGATAATACTGCATTTTGAATTTACTTCCGTTTAATCCAAAATTATACACCGTTTGTTTTAATTCTGTTTCTAAAATTTGAGGATTTATATGAATAAATGCTCTAGATGAACCAAAAACAGCTAAATCTACTTTTGTTTTTCCACTTCTTATTAATTCCCACTCTTGTACTTCTCCACTAAAAAGAGGCATTTTCTTTAGTTGATTTGAATAATAAGAATCAACACAAATCAACACGAAAAAAATAGTAAAAAAGGAAATGAAAAAATATTTTACGAATTTCATTTTCTCAACATTTCTATATGTGGTATATCATCTTCTAAATACTCTTCCGAAACTTGTTCAAAACCGAACGATTCGTAGAATTTTTTAAGGTAAAGTTGAGCTGATATACGTATAGTTGATATTTGGTATTTATTTTCTATTACTTGAATTGAATTATTTATTAATTGAATTCCTAATCCCATTCCTCTAAATTTTGAGTTAGAAATAACACGACCTATTGATGGTTCATTTTCATACGAAAAACCTTTTGGTACAATACGAGAATAAGCAGCAACCTCATCATTTATTGTTGCCCAAAGATGTCCACAAACAAAATCTTTTCCGTCTGCATCTTGATAAACACAATCTTGTTCCACCACAAAAACTTCATTTCTTAATTGAATAATTTTATATAGCTCTTGTGTTGTTAACTCATCAAAATTCTTATAATTCCAAATGATATTTTGTTCCATTTTAATCTAGTTTTGAATATTTTGCAATAATATTTTCGAATACTTTTTGAGGTAAAATATTTTTTAAGGTTACAGAAAATTTTTGCATCGATTTTCCGATATAATAATGCGGTTTCAAGTTCTTTTGATTGATTATATTTTCGATTATTGGAATTAAATCTTCTGTTGGAGTTCCTAGTCCAACTTCGTGGTCAATATCTGCAACCATAGCATCAAACTTTTGTTCATAAAATTTAGATACAAATGTTTTTACTCTTCCTTCTGCAATATTTGTTTTTATATCACCAAAATTTAAAGTTGTTATTTCTATTCCTGTGTTTCTATTCTCTAATCTTGCTGATTCTATTAATCTATCTATCATTGCTTTAGAAGCTGAATAATAACCTCTAAATGGTAATCCATTGTTACTAGCAATAGAAGAAACATTTAAAATATAACCCGATCCTTGTTTACGCATTACTGGCAAAACCTCTTGCATAGTATAAATTGAACCGTAAACATTAACATCTAATAATTTTTCGATGTCTTGTTTTGTTGCATCTTCTACAGCTCCCAACATACCAATACCCGCATTGTTTATCAAAACATCTATTTTATGATTGGTTTCTGTAAAAATTTGACGAAAAGTTTGTTGTACATTTTCTTTACTCGAAACATCTGTCGGAATATGTTTAAATCTTTCTTGACCTTTTGCTGTTCTAGACAATCCGTAAACTTGATGTCCTTTATCATGAAAATAATTAGCCAATGTTAATCCTACTCCAGAAGATGAACCTGTAATTACAATAACTTTTGATTGCATAATGCGTAAAATTTGAAGACAAAACTACATAAACTAAAATAAATATTTAACGAATAAGTGTTTTTTTGAAAAGATAATGTGCGAAGTTTTTCTACATTTGTCTCTTAATTATCAAATTAAAAAATTGAAACCAAAAACCAAAAAATATATCATTACGGGAATAAAGCTAACGATTAGTCTAGTTTTAATCTATTATATATTCTTCGTTAAATTACATATTTTTGATATTTTCAGTCATTATAAAAATGCTAATTGGTTATACATCGCTATTGCAACGGTTCTTTATATCTTATCGCAAGCACTTTCTGTATTTAGATTAGATTATTATTTTAGAGATATTAATCTCGATTTATCTTATAAATCTAATGCTCGACTTTATTTTCTAGGAATGTTTTATAATACATTTGTTCCTGGTGGAATTGGTGGAGATGCTTATAAAGTTTATGTACTTAATAAGAATTATAAAATAAGTTTAAAAGAAATCTCTCAAGCTGTATTTTTAGATAAAATTATTGGTTTAAGTGCAATGTTATTAATGATTGTATTCTTAATCTACTTATCTAATTTAACAGATTATCCGTGGATACAATACGGATCATTAGCTGTTTCTATTGTAGGTTTTGTAGCTGTTCCATTTATCTTGGGAATGATATTCCGTGTACATAAACGCACATTCTACAACTCTATGATATATTCTATTGTATTGCAATTAATACAAGTAGGTATGTTATATTTTGTATTGGAAGGTTTAAATATACATCCAGAAAATTTTAATATTTACTTATTAATTTTCTTAGTTTCTGGTATCTTATCTATTATTTCTTTTAGTGGTTTTGGAATACGAGAAGCTGTATTTATGTATGCTGCTCATCGTTTTAATTTTGATGAAACTTTAGCAACAAGTGCAGCATTTATATTCTCTATCATTACAATTTCTATCTCTTTTATTGGTATTATTTATTTATTTAAAGGAGTAAAAATTGAAGAAAAGAAAAAAAGAACCAAAATTTCATTCTAATTTTGCAAAATTATTTATTTGAAATGAAAATAGTTAAGTTACGAATGTAAAATTTATTTTATTTTTTTCATTTTATCTATTTGGATTATTCAAAAACAACCCTATATTTGCAATCCAATTACGAAGGTCCCTTAGCTCAGTTGGTTCAGAGCACCTGCCTTACAAGCAGGGGGTCACTGGTTCGAATCCAGTAGGGACCACGAAAAGACAATAGAAAGTCTTTTAAATAAAATTCTAATTCTCTGAAGGTCCCTTAGCTCAGCTGGTTCAGAGCACCTGCCTTACAAGCAGGGGGTCACTGGTTCGAATCCAGTAGGGACCACGAAAAGACAATAGAAAGTCTTTTAAATAAAATTCTAATTCTCTGAAGGTCCCTTAGCTCAGCTGGTTCAGAGCACCTGCCTTACAAGCAGGGGGTCACTGGTTCGAATCCAGTAGGGACCACGAAAAGACAATAGAAAGTCTTTTAAATAAAATTCTAAATTCTCTGAAGGTCCCTTAGCTCAGCTGGTTCAGAGCACCTGCCTTACAAGCAGGGGGTCACTGGTTCGAATCCAGTAGGGACCACAAAAAAGACAATAGAAAGTCTTTTAAATAAAATTCTAAATTCTCTGAAGGTCCCTTAGCTCAGCTGGTTCAGAGCACCTGCCTTACAAGCAGGGGGTCACTGGTTCGAATCCAGTAGGGACCACAAAAAAGACAATAGAAAGTCTTTTAAATAAAATTCTAAATTCTCTGAAGGTCCCTTAGCTCAGCTGGTTCAGAGCACCTGCCTTACAAGCAGGGGGTCACTGGTTCGAATCCAGTAGGGACCACGAAAAAACTCTTTACAAATTGTAAAGAGTTTTTTTTATACCTTAATTTCTCATGAAACTGTTTAATTGTACTTTTTTAATGTACTTGCATATTGAGAAGGACTAATATTTCTATGTTTTTTAAAATAGTTTGTTAGATGACTTTCATCTGTAAAACCAAATTCATTTGCTATTTGTTTTATACTGTTCTCTTTTAATTCTAACCTCTTTTCAATCAGTTTTATTCTGTAATCATCAATATACTCTTTAAAAGATACTTCGAAATTCCTTTTAAAATAATTACTAAAGTAATTCTGAGCAATATTAAAATGACCAGCAATTGCTTTTATTCTTATTTTCTGAGGATTGTAAATATTCTGATTAATGTAAGATATCATTCCATTAGTAGAAACACCTTCATCTATGCTTAAATTATTTGCTTTTGCAGCCTCTTGTACTAAACCAAAAATAGATAGTATTTGAAAGAAAATAAGAGGAGAAAACGCAACATCAATTCTACTATTATATGACAAGATATTTTCTACTGTTTTTCTTAAAATAGATTTACATGGTTCATCAAAAACTAACTTTTCTTCTTTTAAAATTTGATTTTGCATGATATCTAATGGAGAATTGATAGAAAAGCTATCAGGTGATAAATGTTTATTATCTTGAAAGTAAGCATCTGTAAATTTAATAAACACCAATTTAGATTTTTTATTAAATATAATGTAATGATTGTCTCCTGGAGAAAGTAAAAACAAATCTCCCACTTTGTAATTAAATACATTATTATTTAAATAATGCTCTCCACTACCCTTTATCACATATACCATTTCATAGTATGTGTGACTGTGTAATGGTAAATCATATTGTTCTTTTTCCATTACATCAATCACCAATGTATCGAATTGTTTTCTTTTCATAAAGAAATGCTAATCTAATAAATTTACAATTTTTTATACATTTTATACAAGCTAAAACTATCTTAATTTTTAGAAATTTGTTAGGGTTAAGTTTTATTGTATTTCAAAAAACACTTATAAATGAAAAAAAATCAACTCCTTTATTTCTTTTTACGCCTACCTATTGCTGTGTCATTATTAGGTCATGGTCTTGTGCGATTACCTAAACTAAGCACATTTAGTAATTGGATGGTCGAAACAATGGAAAAATCTTTTCTTCCGAAGGTTTTAGTAATTCCTTTTAGTTACGCTTTACCAATTTTAGAGGCTATTATAGGTTTGCTATTATTAATTGGCTTTAAAACAAAATATACAATTTATGCAGGTTTAGTTTTAATGAGTATTCTCATTCTTGGAAGTAGTTCTATTGAAAATTGGGGAGCTATAGAAGCGCAATTATTACATAGTTTTTATCTTTTTGCCCTACTCTATGTTTTAGAAAGGGATTCGTTTAAAATAAAGGAAATTGTATGAGAAAAATAATAAGCTATTTCATCGTCTTACTATGCTATACGAGTCAGTCTACTTTTGCTCAAGAAATTGTTTATGACAATGTATTATTAAATAAAATTAGAGTTGCGTCTCAATCCATTAGTGGAGAAAAAGCAAAAGAGGTTCGTTATACGATTTTTGCTGAAAGTCCTAGAACATTTAGTGCAACTGTAGAAGGAGGAAATAATAGTCCATATATACAAGCACGAACGGCTTATCAGTTAGTTTTTCCTAACTCGTCTATCATGATAGACGCAGGTATGGATGAAGAAGTTCATAACTTTTTTGGTAAAGGTGAAAAACAACCTTATTTCAAATCAAAAAATGATTCCATACAATTAGCATTAAATCAAGCCAATAAAATAATTATTACGCATGAGCATGGAGATCATGTTGCTGGTGTTTTACGTTCTAACAATTACAAAAAATTAGCTGTAAAAACTATTTTAACTTATCAACAAATCAATACATTACTTCATCAACCACAGATGCCAGAGTTAAAAATAGATTCTACGCAAGTAAAAGATTTTATTGCTGTAGATTTCTATGATATTCTTCCTGTAGCTCCTGGTGTTGTTTTAATTAAAGCCCCTGGGCATACTCCTGGAGAAATTATGGTTTACACCCAATTAGAAAATGGGAAAGAATATATTTTTACAGGTGATGTTAGTTGGTCTTACAAAGGTATTGATGAAAAGAAACAGAAACCTAAAGATCAAATAAAACGAATTGGTGAAGACCCAAAAAAAATTCAATTTCAATTAGATTGGCTTAATTCTTTAGCAAAAGAAAATATTCAGCTTATTGTTAGTCATGATAATATAATTCAACCGACCTTAGTAAAGAAAGGAATTTTAAAAGAGGGATTACTTATAAAATAACACAAAATGAAATTAAAACAACAATTAAAATGGCTTATAATTATGTTAGTTGGTATAAATGGTTTTGCTCAAAAATATCATAGTGAGAAATTAATTCCAGCGGCTTCTGTTGATCAATATAGAGCTATTGGAGTAAGTGTAAATTCAGATAATAGATTATTTATATCATTTCCAAAGCAAGAAGAAAATTATCAGTATGGATTAACTGAAATAGTAAACGGAAAACGTATTCCCTACCCTAACGAAGAATGGAACAAACAAGGTGATGAAAAAGATCATTTTGTTAATGTACAAGATTTATATGTTGATGCAAATGATTTCTTATGGGTTTTAGATTCTAAACCTTCTCCTGCAAGTTCAATTTTTGGAGATAGTGGAAAAGCAACAGAAGGGCAATTTAAATTGCTAAAAATAAATACGAAAACAAATCAAGTAGAACGTATTTACACATTTGATGATTTAGATAAAACCAAATCTGGATTAAATGACATTCGTGTAGATGTTAAAAAGAATGTTGCTTATTTTTCCGATCCTAGTCAAGCTGCAATTGTTGTTTTAGATTTAAAAACAGGAAAAACGAGAAAGGTTTTAGAAAAAACATCTTATACTTTGGCTGATCCCTCAATCATTCTATCTTATGATGGTGTTGATATGCGAGATAAAAATGGAAAACCTTTTACTTCTAATGTAAATGGAATTGCTTTAACACACGATTTTAAATACTTCTATTTTAAACCGATTAATAAAACTAATTTATATCGAATAGAAACAAAGTATTTAATAGATGCAACTCTATCTAAACAGGATTTAGAAAAGAAAGTTGAAGACATGGGGAATGTTGGTGTTACACATGGATTAATTGCAGATAAAAAAGGAAACATCTATTTAACTACTTCTTTAGATTATACTATAAAATACATAACACCAGAAGGAAAACTACATACGTTAGTGCAAGATTCTCGCTTATTATGGCCAGATTCTTTAGGTATTGGAACAGATGGATATTTATATTTTTCTTGTGCTCAATTACAACGTGATGCCAAATGGAACAATGGTGTAAATAAAGAAGAACATCCATTTCAGATATTTAAAATAAAATTACCATAATCTCATATAAATGAAAAAAATTATTCAGTTAGCAGTTTTCTCTATTCTTGGTTTAGCTACTTATACACAAGCACAAACGAATAGACCTGTTTTAGACATTATGCTTACCAATTACGAGTATCCCTATCAAGTACATTATTTGAACCTAAAAAGTCAAACAGATGATTTAAAAATGGCTTATATGGATATTAAACCAACTAAAACAAATGGAAAAACAGTGGTTTTATTACATGGTAAAAATTTTAATGGAGCTTATTGGAAAACAACAATAGATGCATTAACAAAAGAAGGTTACCGAGTAGTTGTACCAGATCAAATTGGTTTTGGAAAATCATCTAAACCTACAGATTATCAATACTCATTTCAACAACTGGCACAAAACACAAAAGCTATGTTAGACGAGCTAAAAATAAATAAAGTTTATTTACTTGGACACTCAATGGGCGGAATGGTTGCAACGAGATTTTCTTTAATGTTTCCAGAAACAGTAGAAAAATTGGTTTTAGAAAATCCTATTGGTTTAGAGGATTGGAAGCTTGTTGCTCCATACACATCTATTGATAAAAATTATGAAACCGAATTAAAAGCAGATTACGAAACAACTAAAAAATATCAAGCTGGTTTTTATTATGATAATAAGTGGAAAACTGAATATGATGAATGGGTTTATTTATTAACAGGCTGGACTAAATCTCCAGATTATCCTAAAGTAGCTTTAGTGAATGCAAAAACTTCTGACATGGTTTTTACACAACCTGTTGTTTATGAATTCGAAAAATTAAATGTTCCAACTTTATTAATTATAGGTACAAGAGATCGTACTGCAATAGGAAAAGCTGCTGTAAAAGATCCTGTTGTTGCAGAAAAAATGGGACGTTATGATTTGTTAGGTAAAGCAACTCAGAAAAAAATAAAAGGCTCTGAATTAGTTGAAATTGAAAATACAGGTCATTTACCACATATCGAGGTTTTTGAAAAATTCATTACACCTCTAAAATCATTTCTAAAAAAATAAAATTTAAAAAATGAATAAAAGAATTATTAAAAATACAGATTTAGAGATTGCTCCTATTAATTTTGGAGGAAACGTTTTTGGTTGGACATTAGATGAAAAACAATCATTTGAAATATTAGATCAATTTACAGAAGCTGGTTTTAATTTTATCGACACTGCAGATACTTATGCATGGTGGGTAAATGGTACTGGTGGACAATCTGAAGCTATTATTGGAAAGTGGTTAAAAGAAAGAAAAAATAGAGAAAATGTTGTTATTGCAACAAAAGTAGGTTCTGAAACAAAAGAACATGGTTTTGATGTAAGTAAAAAACATATTTTAAAATCTGTTGACGAATCTTTACAACGCTTAGGAACTGATTATATCGATTTATATTATACACATTTTGATGATAATGTAACGCCTATAGAAGAAACTCTTTCTGCTTATGATGAAATTGTAAAAGCAGGAAAAGTTCGTCACATAGCAGCATCTAATGTATCTCCTGAACGTTTAATTGAATCTTTTGAAGTTGCAGAAAAAAATAATTTTCCAAAATATGTTGCGCTTCAACCACATTATAATTTAGTAGAAAGAGAAAACTTTGAAACTAAATATGCTTCTTTAGTAGATAAATATGATTTAAGTGTTTTTCCTTATTGGTCTTTAGCTGCTGGTTTTTTAACTGGAAAATACAAAACAGATGCTGATTTTGAAAAAACGACTAGAGGTGCTGGTATCAAAAAGTATTTTGATGAAAAAGGAAAGAATGTTTTAACGGTTCTAGAAACAATTGCAGATAAACATAATTCTGCTCCTGCTACAGTTTCTTTAGCTTGGTTATTAGCCAATCCTTTAATCACAGCTCCTATTGTGAGTGCTACAAGCCAAAATCAATTAAGAACATTATTTGATGCTCCTCAACTAGAGTTAGATCAAGAAGATTTAGAATTATTGAATAGAGTAAGTAAATAGTTTAAGTAAAAATAAAAATCGCCTCAATTTAAATTGAGGCGATTTTTTTAAAATTTTAATCTTGTACCATTTTCAGTTGTGAAGGCTTTTTTTCTAAAAAGAAATAAACTTAATCCTCCTACAAATATTGCTGAATCTGCTATATTAAATACGGGTTGAAAAAACTTATAATGTTGCCCTCCTACAATCGGAATCCACGAAGGCCAATCAAATTCTACAATTGGGAAATAAAGCATATCAACTACACATCCTGTAAAGAATGAAGAATAGCCAGAAAAATCTGCTTTTGCTACTCCGTGATAACCTACCCAATCTTGAAACATTTCATTGTACGTTGTTCCTTTATCGAAGATTACACCGTAAAAAATTCCATCTAATACATTTCCTATTGCTCCTGCTAAAACAAGTGCTATTGGTATAATGAAGAAATTATTTTTAAGTTTTTTTGACCAAGCATTAATATAATAGATAATCATTCCAATTAAAACTATTCGTAAAAGAGATAAAACTATTTTTCCAGTTTCACCCCCGAAATGCATTCCATAAGCCATTCCTGGGTTTTCTACGAAAGCTATTTTAAACCATCCTAAAACGTCTACATCTTCTCCTAAAAAGAAATTTGTTTTGACATAAATTTTAGATATCTGATCTATAATTAGAACCAAAATGGTAATTAATGCTACTTTTTTCAAAAATTGTTTTTTAGCGTTGCATGTTTTTAGCTTCAATACTTAATGTAGCATGAGGAACTAATTTCAAGCGTTCTTTATTAATTAATTTTCCTGTCACACGGCAAATACCGTATGTTTTATTTTCAATGCGAATAAGTGCATTTTTTAGATCTCTTACAAATTTATCTTGACGAGCTGCTAATTGTGCATTTTGTTCTTTAGACATTGTTTCAGAACCTTCTTCAAATGCTTTAAATGTTGGAGACGTATCGTCTGTTCCATTATTACTATCATTTGTATAAGCTTCTTTTAATAATTCATAGTCTCTAACAGCTTGTGTTAATTTTTCTTGAATTAATGCTTTAAATTCTTCTAACTCTGAATCAGAGTATCTTACTTTTTCTTCTGTTGTTGCCATACGGTTACAATTTAGTAATCGAAATTTGTGTTAAAATCCCATTGATCTCAATTTCCGTACCATTTTTTACGTCATCTTGTAAGACAAGATCTTCCGCTAATGTTTCAGAACAAATATAATCTTTGTTTTCCCTAACCGCATTTACGATTGATTCTTCATTCTTTAAGTTTAGTATAATTTTGTCAGTCACTTCTAGTCCAGACTCTTTACGTAAATTCTGAATTCTATTTACTAATTCGCGTGCAACTCCCTCATTTATTAACTCGTCAGTTAAATTTAAATCAAGTGCAACAGTTAAATTAGAATTCGATGCAACTGTCCATCCTGGGATGTCTTTTGTAGCAATTTCAAAATCTTCTAAATTTAAAGTTAATGTTTTGTTGTCAATTAACAAATCTATTTCACCAGTTTGTTCCAATTTAACAATTTGTTCATCCGTTATTTGTGCTGTAGCAGCAGAAATAGCCTTCATTTCTTTTCCATATTTCGGACCTAACGTCTTGAAATTAGGCTTAATAGATTTCACTAAAAGATTTGAAGCTTCTTCATTTGTTAATAATTGAATTTCTTTAACATTAACTTCTTGCTTTAACAATTCTGAAACAGCTTCTAATTTAGCTTTCATTGAATCGTTTAAAACAGGAATCATTACTTTTTGTAATGGTTGACGTACTTTATTATCACTTAATTTACGAAGAGATAAGATCATACTCGTAGCTGTTTGTGCTAAGTGAGTTTGTTCTTCTAATTCCGTTTTAATTAATGACTCATCTACTACTGGAAAGTCTGCTAAATGCACAGATTCTGCTGAATTTCTTCCTGTAGCTTCATTTAAATCTTTATATAAGCGATCCATGAAAAATGGTGCTATAGGTGAACCTAAGATAGCAACTGTTTCTAAAACTTTATATAATGTTTGGTAGGCTGCAATTTTATCTTTAGAATAGTCTCCTTTCCAGAAACGTCTTCTTGATAAACGTACATGCCAATTAGATAAATTATCTATTACAAATTCTTGAATTGCACGAGCTGCTTTTGTTGGTTCATAATCTGATAAAAATGCATCAACTTTTTTCGTTAAAGTATTTAATTCAGAAATAATCCATTGATCTAACTCCGCTCTTTCATTTACTGGTATTTCTTCTTCATTAAATGTAAATCCATCTACATTTGCATATAAAGCGAAGAAAGAATAAGTATTGTATAGAGTTCCGAAGAATTTACGACGAACCTCATCTACTCCAGCAATATCAAATTTTAAATTTTCCCATGGTTGTGCATTAGCAATCATGTACCAACGTGTAGCATCTGGTCCATAAGTTTCTAAAGTATCAAATGGATCTACAGCATTACCTAAACGTTTAGACATTTTTTGTCCGTTCTTGTCTAATACTAATCCGTTAGACATTACGTTTTTGTATGCTTTAGAATCAAAAACTAATGCTCCAATTGCATGTAACGTATAAAACCAACCACGTGTTTGATCTACTCCTTCTGCAATAAAATCAGCAGGATACATTGTTCCATTATCTATTAACTCTTTATTTTCGAAAGGATAATGAACTTGTGCATAAGGCATTGCTCCAGAATCAAACCAAACATCAATTAAATCTGCCTCACGTTTCATTGGTTTACCAGAAGCAGAAACTAATATAATTTCATCAACAACATTTTTATGTAAATCGATTAAATCATAGTTCTCCTCAGACATATTTCCAATCTCAAAATTTTGGAATGGATTTGTTTTCTGAACTCCAGCAGCAATAGATTTTTCAATCTCAGCAACCAATTCTTCTACAGAACCAATGATAATTTCTTCATCCCCTTCATCTGTTCTCCAAATTGGTAAAGGAATTCCCCAATAACGAGAACGAGATAAATTCCAATCGTTTGCGTTTTCTAACCAATTTCCAAAACGACCTTCTCCAGTTGCTTTTGGTTTCCAGTTAATTTCTTTGTTCAATTGTACCATACGCTCTTTTACGTCTGTTACTTTAATGAACCAAGAATCTAATGGGTAATATAAAATTGGTTTATCTGTTCTCCAACAATGTGGATAACTGTGTTTGTATTTTTCTACTTTGAAAGCTTGATTGCGCTCTTTTAATAAAATTGCAATTTCTACATCTACTGATTTCTCAGGCGCTGTACCATCATCGTAGTATTCATTCTTCACATATTTACCTCCGAAACCTTCCGGTAAAGATGCAACGAAACGTCCTTGTAAATCTACTAAAGGAACTGCATTCCCGTTAGCATCTAAAACTAACAACGGAGGAACACCAGCATCTTTTGCAACACGCGCATCATCTGCTCCAAAAGTTGGTGCTGTATGTACAATACCAGTACCATCTTCTGTTGTTACGAAATCTCCAGGAATCACTTGGAAAGCATTTTCTGCATCCTCAATTGGTAAAGCCCAAGGTAATAATTGCTCGTATCTAGCACCTACTAAATCTTGACCTTTGTATTCACCTACAATTCTGTATGGAATTTGTTTATTTCCTGCAGCATAAACTTTAAAATCTTCTTCTGTTTCTGCTAAGAAATATGGTTTTGTAAATTGTTTTGAAACCAATGGTTTTCCTAAGATAACACGAATTGGCTCAAAAGTATATTGATTAAAAGTTTCAACAACTACATAATCTATTTTTGGTCCTACAGTTAAAGCAGTATTAGATGGTAAAGTCCAAGGAGTAGTTGTCCAAGCTAAGAAATAAGTATCTCCATCAAAATCTTTAAATAATTCTGAAGACTCTTTCTTCACTTTAAATTGAGCAACTATTGTTGTATCTGTAACATCTTGATAAGTACCTGGCTGATTTAACTCGTGAGAAGACAAACCAGTTCCTGCCTTAGGAGAATAAGGTTGTATCGTATAACCTTTGTACAATAAATCTTTGTTGTAGATTTGTTTTAATAACCACCAAACAGATTCCATGTATTTTGGTTTATAAGTGATATATGGATCATTCATATCCACCCAATATCCCATTTTCTCAGTTAAATCATTCCATAAATCTGTGTAACGCATAACTGTGCGTTTACAAGCTTCATTGTATTCTTCAACCGAAATTTTAGTACCAATATCTTCTTTTGTTATTCCTAATTCTTTTTCAGTTCCCAATTCTACAGGTAAACCGTGCGTATCCCAACCAGCTTTACGAAAAACTTGTTTTCCTTTTAATGTTTGGAAACGACAAAATATA
This sequence comes from Chishuiella changwenlii, assembly GCF_900142565.1. Lineage (GTDB taxonomy): Bacteria > Bacteroidota > Bacteroidia > Flavobacteriales > Weeksellaceae > Empedobacter > Empedobacter changwenlii. The sequence continues at coordinate 12,075 of NZ_FRBH01000014.1, read as the reverse complement.
TCTTTTATAGAACGTGCTAAAACATGGTGAATTCCAGGCTTCCCGTTTGCAGAAGGAGGTCCTTCGTAAAAAACATATGAATCTTTTCCTTCACGAGACGTGATACTTTTCTCGAAAACGTTATTTTGTTTCCAATCTTCCAAAGTTTCTTTTGAAACTTGTACCAAATCTAAATGCTTATATTCTTTAAACTTTTTTGCCATCGAATTCTTCTTTATTTCTTCTAAATCAAGGAGTGCGAATATACGTAAATTTTAGATAATTTTATAGCTATTAATAGGAAAATCATATTAATAATTCCTTAATTTTATAGCGAGGTTAAAAGATTTCTATTTTAAAGAGATTTCAATTTTCATCAATCTAAAATTTATAAAGAAAACCACATGAATAAATTCTTAAAATATTGTTTTTTTTCTGTTACAATTTTATTTTTAGCAAGTTGTAGTAAAACGGAAGATTATACCATTTTAATTCCGACAGATGCCGATTTTGTTGCTTTAATTAATCCGAAATCTATTGCAGAAAAAGGAAATTTTAAAGAATTAGAACAATACAAAGTCTTTCAATTGGCAGAAAGTGAAATCAAAAATCAAAATCCTGAAATTGAAGAATTAGTTGAATCTATTAAAAATAATCCTACATCTGCAGGTGTTGATATTATAAGTCCGATTTATATTTTTGGTCAGAAAATAAATGGGAAAAACATGGTTGCTTTAGCCGCAAATATGCGTGATAAATCTCAATTTGAAGACCATTTAAAAACAATTTACAAAGGCTTATATCAAAAAGAAATTTCTTTTGAAAATAATAATGGGTTTACAACAATCTCTGGTGTTAATAAACCATTTATTGCATGGAATAAATCACAGTTTCTGGTTATTGCTTCTGAGTTTGGTGTTGGAGAAAAATCAATTAAAGAATATTTTACTAAAATTATTAGTGATAAGCATTCTTTAGCAAAAGAAAATAATAGTTTTTCTGATTTTGTAAAAACTTCTCAGGATATCAATATTTGGTATACAGGGAATTTTTTAAAGAATTTTTCAAAATCAAAAGAAGATAAAAAGAAGAATTTAGATTTCACGAAAAGTTCTTGGGTAAATTCTCTTTCTTTTACATCTGACGGAATTAATTTCACACAAAAATTTCATCCAGATGCAGCGACTAAAGTAGAGTTACAAAAACGTCCGATGTGGAAATCTAGAATTAACACAGACTTTTTTAAATATTTCCCTGCACAGAGTTATGCGAATGTTGGTTTAGGAATTTATCCTTCTAATGCGCGTTATATTTTTGAAGATCAAAATATTTTCACTGAATTTTTAGAACAATACGAAATAGATTTAGCCAAATTAGAACAGAGTTTTGAAGGTGAAGCTTTATTGAGTATTTATGATTTTGAAATTGGTCGAAAATTTAATCCGAATGATTTCTTTGGTAAGAAAGATGATTTTATTAAGCAAGCTGTCTATCCTCAATTTATATTAGCAGGAAAGATGAAAAATCGTACTTTTTTCGATGAGTTTATAAAAACGCATCAAGAAAATATAAAAGAAGTTGGGAGTTATTACCTATTACCAATTTCTACAAACATGAATTTATATTTAGCTTATAAAAACAATTTAATGTTTGTAACCAACAATCTTATCTCGATGAATCAATATTTAAACAATCATGTAAAAGAAAAGAATTTTGTTACATCAAGATTCTCAAATAATGCAAGAAATCCTATGTTTGGATATGTTAATTTAAATTTTGAGCAATATCCAGAACAAGTACAAGAATACATTTATCAACGTATTCCATTTGGGAATACAAAAGAGGTTCAAACAATTTTATCAAATTTTGATTATATTGATTATCGTGTTACAAACGAATACACAAAAACAGGAAAAATACACATGAAAAAATCTGATAAAAATAGTTTAGAAGTTTTATTGCTACTTTTAGATGAAGCTTATTCATTAGTTTTCTCTCAATCTCAACAACAAAATGGAAATTAGAATTGATCAACTTATTCCTCATCCACTTAAAGAATTTGGATTTGAAGAATCGGAAATTTGGAAAAATAATTACACTTTTTCTAGTGGAAAAATTTACCAAATCATTGCACACTCTGGTGTAGGAAAATCTACTTTGATTAACATTTTATATGGTGATAGAAAGGATTATGATGGAAATGTTTTTTTTGACAATCAAAATATCAATCAATTTAATTTATCCGATTGGACTAAAGTTAGACGAAGTAAATTGGCCTATGTTTTTCAAGGTTTGCATTTATTTGAGGAGTTAACATTAATGGAAAACATTCAGTTAAAAAATAGTTTAACTCAACATCAGTCAGAAAATCAGATTATTGATTGGATAGATAAGGTTGGATTAAAAAATCATCTGCATCAAAAAGCAGTTCATCTTTCTTATGGTCAAAGGCAACGAATTGCTGTAATTAGAGCGTTATGTCAACCTTTTGATTTTTTACTTTTAGATGAACCTTTTAGTCATTTAGACAAAGAAAATCAGACGCTGTTATTAGATTTGATTACTGAAGAAGCCTACAAAAAAAATGCTGGTATATTATTTACTAGTTTACACGAAATTCACGATAAACGATTAGAAAATGTCATTAAACTCTAATAAGCTCATCGAAAAATTAGTTCGTAAAAACTTGAGCACTTTACGAATTATCACATTCTGTTTTTTCTCTATTATAGGATTTTTTATTTTGCTGTTATCTAGTATAATTTATTTGGATTATGCGAAGAATTTTGGTGAAGATAGTTCTGTTTGGAAAGCCAATTATGTTGTTTTGAACAAGAAAATATCTTCTTTACAAACCTTAACAGGACAAAAACCAACATTTAGTGTAGATGAAATAGAGGAATTAAAATCTCAACCTTTTGTAGACAAAGTAGGAACATTTAAAAGCAGTCAATTTCCTGTAAAATTACAAGTAGGTGGTATTGCTGGAATTCGTGGTTTTTCTACAGATTTATTTTTTGAATCTGTACCAGAAGATTTTATCGAAGTAAATGAAGCTGATTGGAAATGGCAAGAAGGACAAGATTTTATTCCGATTATTATTCCAAAAAGTTATCTTAATTTATACAACTTTGGTTTTGCTACAAGTCAAGGTTTACCACAAGTTTCTGAAACTTTATTTACAAAAATTCCATTTCAGTTAGTCATAGGAAGAGGCGAAAATCAAAAAGTTTATCAAGCTAGAATTGTAGATTTCACAACAAAAATTAATACGATTTTAGTTCCAGAAAATTTCTTGCAATGGGCAAACAAAACATATGCACATAAAGAAAATACAGAACCTTCTCGTATTGTTGTTGAAACAAAATCGCAAAGTGATGAAAATGCTGTTACTTATTTCGAGCAACAAAACTTTGACATTAATAAAGATGAACTTAAAAATAATGAATTAACGTATTATTTAAAGTTAGCCTTTTCGTTAGTTTTATTCATCGGATTAATTATTGTTTTTGCTGCTATTTGGTTAATGATTATTAATTTTCAGTTGATGATTGAAAAGAATAAAAACAAAACAAAAGATTTGTTTTTAATTGGTTATAATATTCATCAATTATCTAGACCTTATTTAAAATTTGCACTAATTTTTATGCTCATTAGTTATCTTATTGCAATTCCTATTGTTTATTATATTTTAAAAATGATTGAAGAAAAAATAGGAAAATTTATGGCAATTGGAAATTCTCATATTTGGCAAGTTATTGGTTGTGGATTTATTGTGGTCTTCATTTTATTTTTTATTAATAAAATAATTCTGAATCAATCCATTAAAAAGATTGCTTTAAAAGATTAAAATTAAAAAGGCTTTTGAGAATATTCTCAAAAGCCTTTTTAAAAACTATACTTTATATTTTTCTAATAAATTTTATTGCACTCTCTTAGGTTGCACTGTTATTGTATAATCTCCTGAATCATATTCTCGAGGATTATACATACCATATCTTTCCCTCGTTCCAGGAATATTTGTTAAAAAATTATCAGCAAAGTTTATAATAACATCTCCTAAGGGGTCACTTTGTTTTGTTACTTTATAATTGACAACTCTTGTATTGACAGTTTTTAAACTTGCACCAAATTTTAATCCTATTTTTTTTAGAAATCCTACACTAGGATCTATTCCAAAATTAGTCGCAAATTCAACTGTACGAGTATCACTTCTTGATTCTTCTTCAGTTAAATCGACTTCTTCTATCTGTATTTTTATACTAGATGCATATTCATTTAAATCCCAGTTAAATAACTGAATATCTAAAGGAACTACTTTTGGAGTTAGAGATGTCAAAACCTGAATAACAGGTATTCTTATCCTTCCAACATAAGTATAATGTAAAGCATAATTAGTAGAATATAATTCTTCAGGTCTAACAGATAAATATTTTGTAATACTTGTTCCGATACCATTTTTTGCATTTAATAATATATCTATTTTAAATTCAAAATTACCTCCTGTCCATGGAGCTCTTGGTAATGAACCTACACCTTTTCCTCCAGGATCAAGCAATCTGTTAAGTACAGGATCACCTGTTTGATCAGATATTTTATTAAGAACTTCTGCATTATTTAGGCGAAATGATGTTAAGTGTTCCATATAATTATATTTAAACTGACCTCTATTTTGTGAAGGTGTTATATCATAATAAATGTAATCTCTTTGCCATCCATCATTGTTTTGATAAATTTGATATGCACTGATTAATTTATCATCAATGATTCTAGCTGATCTGGAAGATGTATTTTTTTTAGATGAAAGTGCACCATTAAAACTTTCATCTAAAAATTCAAAATTGTATGAATCAGTATTCAAACTATTGATAGACTTCAATGAATGTGTGTTATCAACCCTTACTCGTTCATTTTCTTTAACAACTACAACAGGAAATGAGGGTATATACTCACCTTTTAAAAAAGTAATTTCACCAGTACTATCTACAATAGGAATATCATAAACTCCAATTAAAGTATATGCAACTAAAGGTATTTCATTTTCAGCATTCCATTTTTTTGCAGAAAATGTATTCAATGGAAGTTCAGGTACAAAAATAGTTAAAGTTGGATAGTATTGTTCCAAAATATTTAGATTCTCTTTCTTATCGTAATATTCTAAAACAATGTCTCTAAAACTGCTATCTCCAATTTTTTCATCTTTAACAATTTGATAAAGAATATCATAATCATTGTCAAACATTTTTAGGGCTTCCTCTTTAATGAATTTTCTTAACTCAACATTATTAGCTAGGGCTTTAGCTAAGGCTTTTGAAAACTCTTGTTTTAATTCATCTTTCTGACTTAAGTTTTTGCCATAGTTTTTAACATCAGAATTTTCTTTGTTGAATTCATCATCATTTTTACAAGAGTATAAAAATGATAAGGTGGTAAGTAATAAAATTAATTTTTTTTTCATATAATTTATATTTTGATTGTACATAAATATATAGTATTTATGTACAATCAATCTATATAGTTATTAAGTTTTTTTTTAGGAAAATGTATAAATAGTTAACTTAATATATTATTTTTTTCTTTCTAAAAAGAATAACCAACACCTATAGAAAATGAATGGTTTTTAATACTTGCTTTCGTTTCTCTTGTTTCGTTTACATTTTCAGCAATCTTTTTTAATCCCATATAACATCTTGCTCCAACATTAACATGATCTGTGAGGTTATAGCCTAAACCGAAATTTAATCCATAATCAAATGTTTTAAATAAATCTTGTACATCACGTTTTGCTCGGGTTGTAACAACATTATCATTATAAGCTGAATTTGAAAAAGTAGGAAGAGAATTACTATAAGGATTATGGTGGGTAATATGATTAATAGTAGTTGTAGTAGCATTATTATGAGCATATATGTTAAATCCTACTTGTGGACCAACTTCTATGTTAAAACGAGATCCTGCAGGATAATATTTAAACATAATAGGAACTTCAATATAATCTAGCGTTATTTTATTTTTATTCTTTACAGTAGTTTTTGTCTTCTCAACTACTTTATCCTCTAACCTTCCACCTATTCTAGTAAAATTAATTTCTGGTTGTACAGCAAACTGACTTGTTACAGGAATATGCCAATAAACACCAGCACTCAAGCCTACTATATAGTCATTATTCTTAACATTTTTACCATTAAAAGATGCCATATTAGCTCCTGTCTTTACTCCTATTTGTGGTAAAGTTGTTTTTTCTTGCGCACTCAAACTAACAACTCCTAACATTACTAATGCAAAAAATATTTTATTCATTCTACAATTTTATAATTCCAATTATGATTTCATGCCCTTTAACAACTCTTATACCAAACAACCATTAGTAATCAAAAAAAAAGAGAATTATTTTATATATAAAACTGATTTACAAATAAATAGAAATACATTTAGTTATATACAACATTAATTAACAACAACTTATTCGACAAGCATTTTTATTAATTTATAAAACATAGCTTCTTCTGTATCGTACACAAAAAAAGCTTCTGAAATTAAATCTCAGAAGCCTAAAAAATTATACGTTGTATTTTCTATTAAAATGAGTATCCTACTCCAATAGAAAATGAATGGTTTTTAACATCTGGTTTTGTATCATTAGATTCACTTCCATTTTCTGAAATCTTAGTTAATCCCATGTAATATCTTGCTCCAACATTAATATTATCTGTAACATTGTAACCAATACCAAAGTTTGCTCCGAAATCGAAATCTTTTACGTTATCTTTTATATCCGTTTTTCTCTCTGAAGTAACAACTGTATTATTAATAACACTTTCACTAGCTGTATTACTCGCATAAATATTATATCCTATTTGTGGACCAGCCTCGATATTGAAACGAGATCCTGCAGGATAATATTTAAACATAACTGGAACTTGAATATAATCTAAAGTTGTTTTGTTTTTAGTTTTTATAGTCGTGTTTCCTACTGTTGTAGCTTCATCTTTTAACTTCCCTCCAATTCGAGTAAAGTTAACCTCTGGTTGTACCGCAAATTGTTCTGTTATTGGAAAGTGTCCATAAACACCTGCACTAAAACCAACTTTATAATCGTTATTACTAACATCTTTCCCATTGAAAGAAGCCATATTAATACTAGACTTAATTCCGACTTGAGGTGTAGTAGTTTTCTCTTGCGCGCTCAAACTAACAACTCCTAACATTGCTGCTGCAAAAAATAATTTTTTCATTTTATATAATTTAATTGTTATAATTTCTCTCCTATCGCTTTAAACAACTCTTGTACCAAACAATGTTAATAAATAGAAAAGTGACTTATAGAACAGAAAAAAGGCTATTTTTTAACTAAAAAAGTTAGACAACAAATTAGAAATTATCGAATAATTTAACTCAATTAAATATTTAGTTATCATTTATAACTTATTTTAAAATAGCTTTTTTTAGTAGTTTTCTTCATAAAAAAAGAGAGTATTCAACTTAGCGAATACTCTCTCTTTTTTATTATTTATATAATTTCTAAACTTAGAATTTATAATTAAATCCTACAGATACTGCGTTATATTTCCAATCTACAGTGTTATTATTTTCTGGACCTGCATTAATTCCTTTATAACCTGCATACAAATCCCAAGTTGATGCTGAATAACCAACTTTTGGTTGCCAGAACAATCCACCATCAATTCCGTCAGTTGTTGCGAAAGCGTAACCTAAGTCAGCACCTATAAATAAGTTATTATTAAACTCAAATTTAGCTGTTGCTGCTAATGGAATAAAACCTACATCCTCACTTTCTGCTACTACTACATTATTAACCTTAAATTCTTTACCTATAAAATGGTCATAACCTACTTTTGCACCTAACTTAAAGTTATTAGAAACAGGATGTAAATAAGCTAAATCTGCCCCAATATTAAATGAGTAAACATCTGCCGTCTCTCCTACTGGAATACCAACGTGTACAGCACCCTCAATCCCTGTTGTTTGAGCTGATACACTAACCAAACCTGCAACTGCAAAAGCAGCTGTAAATAATACTTTTTTCATCTTATAATGTTTTTAAAATATTTTATAATTTTCTTAATACTGAATTTACATTTCCAAGATATATGCCAAATAATTTAAAATACTAAACATCAATATTATATTCGTTTTTAATTAATTGATAAACAATATTTTTATAAATAAAAAAAGCTCCAAAAAAATTTGGAGCTTTTTTAAAAAATTATATGTTTAGAACTTACTGTCCTACCATTTTATATAAAATATTCTGTTGTTTTTTTGCATAATTTGTATCAATCTCTGCGGCAACACCAATCATTTCATCTAAATAATTAAACTGGTTCATTATTTTAGCTTGATCAGCTGCATCAACTTTACCATCAGCAATAACATCTTTATATAGCGCTTCAAATTTCTTTAGCATTGGTGTATAACCAGACTCAAATATTTTGATTGCTTTTTCTTTATCACCTCTTTCTCCTAAAGCAGAAGCTTCATTGTATAAAGCCATCATTAAATCATTCTTAGCAGAAGCTAAATCTCCTCCTACAGAATAACCTTTTCCAGAAGGTAAAGATTCGAAAAATGAAATCTTAGCATTCGCTTGTTTACGAACATGAGCAAATAAGTCTTGTGCTTTTTTATCCTCACCAGCTTTTAAGTAAATTCCGGCAATTCTACTCACTCCATATCCAATATCATATTTTGCTAAAGCAGGTATTTCTAACATTACTTTATCTAATACTTGAACAGCTTCTTTTTTACGTCCTGCATTTAATAAATCATCTGCTAAACGAACTGCCGCATTTCTATATGAAGATGCATAATTTCTTTCTGTTAAACTAAAAGATGCATCTGGATTATTATAACCTGACCATTTGTACGAATTAAATGTTCTTAATAACATATCGTTATCAGAAGCACCAATTGTACCTCCTTTTCCAAATGCTGTATAAATTGGAACTAACTTATAGCTTAATCCAGCATTTAATAAATAATCGTTTAAGAAGAATGTATTTTCTGGATCAGAAATTCCACCTCCACTAAAGTAAATTGGTCTATCCCAATTATATTTAGCCATCATTGATAACATCAATAAATTATTTTTAAATAAGCTAGATGATTTAATGTTAATCGTAAGTTCATCTACCATTTTAGAAGCATCCTTAGGATTTACAATTCCATATTTTATAGCATTTGCCTTGTTTACTGGAACTGTAATTTTAGAAACAGGTAAAAAGTTTGCTTGTCCAATTGCATAACCAAAATAATCTGCTAAAGCTTGTTTTTCTGGCGATTTATTATTTAAAATAAAGTCCATTGCTTCTTTAGCTGTCATACTATCTGTTGTTAAATACTTTTGTAATGGTTTTAAGTTTTGATAAACAGTCATTACTTGGTTTGGATCTATTTCTGGATCTGTAAAGTATTGTCCAACTTGTTCTATTGGTAATTTACTTAATGTTTCTAATGTTTGATTAGATTCTGGTTTGATAAAACCATTCAACTGATCAAAAATATTTTTGATAGATCCACCCACAACAAATATTTGATCATTTGCTCCTGATTGGTAATCTTTCGGTTTTAAATCACTTGGTAAAGCTGCTGCATTATACGTTTTACGTAATAATTGCTCTAAATTCCAAGGAGAAGCTGCCAATGTTAAATTCGCAATTTTTACATCATCTCGGAAGTTTTCAGTTTCCTGTAATCCCCATAATGGGTATGTATCATTATCTCCATAAACAAAAAGTATTGCATTTTTATCTAATGGATTTAAGTAATTATAAGCTAAAGAATAAGCTACAGAACGCTCAGAACGATCGTGATCATCCCAGTTTTGTGCTCCCATTAAAATTGGAATACCTGCTAAAATAACTGTTGTTCCAATTGCTAAAGAAGGTTTCAACTCCTTCTTCATTAATTTCTGTATTAATAAATAGACTCCTTGTACACCAAGACCTATCCAAATAGAAAATGCATAAAATGCACTTACTAAAGCATAATCACGTTCACGAGGTTCGAAAGGTTTTACAGAAGTATAGAAGATAATACCAACACTTGTTAAAATGAAAAGTGATAATAAAGACCACCAGTTAACAAAGTTTCTATTTAATTGAGTAAATAATCCTATTAATCCTAGAATTAATGGTAACATATAATAAACATTAGTACCATCGTTTACATATTCTTCTGGTAATTTTGATTGATCTCCCAATCTAGGATTATCAATAAATGGAATTCCAGAAATCCAATTACCTTTTGTTATTTCGAAATTACCTTCTAAGTCATTTTGACGACCAGAGAAATTCCACATAAAATAACGGATAAACATGTAGTTTATCTGATAATCGATAAAATAATTAAATTGTTCTCCAAATGTTGGAGCTTCAATATCTAAAATCTCGTTATATTTCTTAAGTTCAGCAACTTTTAATTGTCTATTCTGACGTTTCTCAACTAACTGAGCATACATTTGTTGTGCTTCTTTATCTCCTGCATATTTTGCATTCAAAGAAAATTTTGGAAAAGCATAAACTCCTGCATAATTTTCCATTACGCTAGGATCGTTACTAAACATTTTTGGAAAGAACTTTACATACTTATCATCATATTTATATTCTAAACGATCAGATACTTTTACATATTTCCCTATGCGTTTATCTTTTATATATTCTGAACTTCTTACAGTACTTTCTGGTGCTCCGTTTGCGTCTCTTTTTAATCCATCATTCGCTATATAAGCTGTAAAAACTGGACCTCGCATAACTGGCCAAGTTCCATATTGCTCACGGTTAAAATAATCTAAAACCCCTAAAGCTGTATCTGGATCATTTAAATTCATATGAGGATTAGCATTCGCTCTAATTGGAATAAGCAACCAACAAGAGAATCCTATCAACATAAAAATCACACACCATGAAATTGTATTAAATAAAGCTGAACCGTATTTCTGAGTTAATTTTATAGCAAGATAGAAAACTGCTATTAAAATTATTGCTGCTATAATTGTTCCCGAATTAAAAGGCATTCCCAAATTATTAACAACATAAATCTCTGTTCTACCAAAGAATGTCATTACTACAGGGAATATTATTTTAAATACAAACGCTAAAATAACTAATGTAATCACATTAGCTATAATAAAGCTTTTTATAGTAAATCTGTATTTACGCGCATAATAAACAAAACAAACCGCTGGTATTGCTAACATAGCCATTAAATGCACTCCAATAGATAAACCTATTACCAATGAAATTATAACTAGCCATTTATTCCCTCTAGGAGTATCAGCAACTTGGTCCCATCTTGTTATCAACCAAAATAATAAAGCTGTGAAAAGCGAAGCCATAGCATAAACTTCTCCTTCTACTGCAGAAAACCAAAATGTATCACTAAACATAAAAGCAGCGGCTCCAATTAGTCCACTTCCTAATGTAATAATTTTCTGAGATGCATTTAACTCAATTGCATCAACACTAATTGGATTTTGTGTATTTACAAACATTTTTCGAGCAAAATATGTAATTGTCCAAAACAAAAACATAACTGTTGCTGCGCTATACAATGCAGAAGTACTATTAATTAAAATAGCATATTTACTTCCGTCACCAAAAGCTAAACCTGACCAAACTGCTCCAACTATCTGAAACAATGCAGCTCCAGGCGCATGAGTAATTCCTAATTTTGCTGATGATACAATATATTCACCACAATCCCATAAACTTAGGTAACGTTCCATCGACAACAAATAAATAATTGTTGAAATTATGAACATTGTTAAACCTAAGATGTTATTCCATTTTTTGAAATTTATTTCCATCTTGTTTATAAACTAAGGCCTAATGCCTATTTATTATTTTAGTATTTGTTTGATTTTTATCTCTCTTACATTTAAAAATATAAGATTAAATTCTTTCAAGCACTTATCATGCGAAAATAAGATAAAAAATTAATATAACTTAATCTATAATAGATTAAATTCTCATTAGAAATATGTGGTAATGTGGTAATGTGGTAATGTGGTAATGTGGTAATGTGGTAATGTGGTAATGTGGTAATGTGGTAATGTGGTAATGTGGTAATGTGGTA
>NZ_FRBH01000006.1 GCF_900142565.1 Chishuiella changwenlii | reverse complement strand
CTTAATTCTTAATTCTTAATTCTTAATTCTTAATTCTTAATTCTTAATTCTTAATTCTTAATTCTTAATTCTTAATTCTTAATTCTTAATTCTTAATTCAAACTAAATCGTAATCCTGCATAATACATCTGTCCAAAAATTGGAGCATATACCATAGAGCTATCGAAATTATCTCCAAATGGATTATCTGCACCTAAGATAACACGATGTTGTTGATAATTAGAAATATTTTCTCCACCAACATACACTTCAAATCGCTTAGAGAAAACACGAGTTATCTGAGCATTAATTGTTCCAAATGGATTAGAATATTCTGGAAATCTGTTTTCTGGCAAATTATCAGACGTATTTGGTAAACGTTGTTTTCCTATCCAATTATATGTAAAATCAAAACGCCAATTTTTACCATTTCTCTGGCGTGTTTCATATTCTAAATTTGTAAAAAAACGATGTTTTGCTTGTAAAGGTCTTTGCAATTTTCCATTTTCATAATCTGTTGCTAAGTCATAATATTTATACGAAGCTCTAATTTTGAAATTAGTAAAAGGATTATAATTAAAATCGAACTGAAAAGAATTTGCATAGGAATCTCCATCTAAATTATAAAAACGAACCTGGCGAGCAGAATAATCTATATCTGTTACAATCTGATTTTGGAAACTTGTTCTATAAAAATCTGCTGTAACATCTGCATTCTTTCCAAATAATTTAAATTCTTGTGTTACACTTAAACCATAATTCCATGCAATTTCTGGATCTAAACCATACGTTTTACCACCATTACCAATAATATTAAATTGTCTTGATGATGCAAATAAATTCTGATTTTCAGCAAAAATATTATTTATCCTTTTTCCTCTACCTACGGAAGCTTTTATTGTTGTTCCTTTTACTGGCGTATAACGCGTGTGTAAACGAGGTGTTAAAAAGAATCCCATTCTATTATGATAATCTGCTCTTAAGCCCGCTATCATATTAAAATTCTTTAAATTGTCAAATGTATATTCAAAGAAAGTTCCTACAGAATTATCTATCCTATTATAATTTGCATCTGTTGGCAAAGCAACAAATTCTTTAAACTTATCGTAAGTAAAACTCGCTCCAGTAGAAAATTTATTCTTTGTATTATTAATAATAGAATTAAAAATAAAATTGGTGTAAAAACTCTGTTGATCGATATTGTATTGGTTTAATCCGAAATAAGAATCTTGTTTATGATAACTAAAAGCAGTTTGTAATCCCATATTTTGAAAAGGCATTTCTGGAAAAACATAACCTAATTTTGATGATAAATCTACACGGTTTGTATTAATCTCTGATCCCCAATAATTAGTAGTTAATTTATCGCGATGTTTGTCAAAATTTAATTCTCCTCCTTGTTTTTGATCATTTAAATAACGAGCAGAGAAAAATCCAACAATTCCTTTTTCTAAATTCTGATATTGCCAACGATTCATTACATTAATTTGATGTCCTAAAGGATTATCTAAAAACCCATCGTCATTCATATCATTTTTAGCGACACGTGTATTTCCATGAACAAAAAGTGAAGAACTCCATTTATCGTTCAGTTTTTTATTAAGATGAACATTTCCTTCAAAACGAGCATCTGTAGAGCCATAAATATTTACAAACAACGGAATATCTGTTGCAGGTTTTATGAGTTCGGTATTAATTTGACCTGAAATACTTTCGTAACCATTTACAACAGTTCCAGCTCCTTTTGTAACTTGAATACTTTCTACCCAAGTTCCTGGTGTAAAACTTAAACCAAATGCCTGAGAAGCTCCACGAACACTCGGAATATTTTCTTCCGCAATTAATATATATGGAGAAGTTAATCCAAGCATTTTTATTTGTTTATTTCCAGTTACAGCGTCTGAAAAATTAACATCTATAGATGGATTCGTTTCAAAAGATTCTGCCAAATTACAACAAGCGGCTTTTAATAATTCTTTACCCGTCATTGTTGTCATATTGGTTGCCAACTTCGATTTCTTAAGCGAATTACTTGTATCTCTTACAACAACCTCATCTAAAGAAGTATCTCCAAATGTATCTTTTACTTGAATTGTTATAGCTTGAAACTCGTCTTTTATGTCTTTAAAAGTTGTTGTTTGATTATTATAAAAAACGCCTAAAACAGCTGACGGATTAAAATCTTGAATTTCAAAATTTCCTTCCTCATCTGTTGTTACAGAAACATCCGTAGATTCCCAAAAAACTTCTGCACCAACTATTGGTTGATTATTTTGGTCTGTAACTTTCCCTTTTAAAGCAGATTGTGCGTAAGAAAACGCGGCACTCAGTAGAAATACTGAAGTGATTATTTTTTTCATTTTTACGATTTAAGGCATAAAACCTATTTATTATTGGTACTTTTTTGATTATAATTTAATCAAGTACTTTAATTTTCAAACAATAGCATATTGCATTCTGATTGATTTCAATCAAAACAAATAAGTTATTATCCTTCGTAAAAAGTTAATTGGGAATTAATTATATAATTTGGAGGAGCATTAGAATCAACAAAAAATACTAAAAATTTAGAAATTCTATTTACTTCAGTATCTTCTACAGTAATTGGAACTTGTAAAACAGTAGTTGCTAAAAACTCTACTGGTATAAGTTTTAAAATTTTTACTGTATGCTGATCTTTTGTATTATCTAAAGATGAAATGTCTTTACAACAATCATCCTTGTGTGTTTTTGTTTCTTTTTTAGGTAATTCGCAATGCTTTTCTTTCTTTTCGGAAGAACAGCATTTTTTTACATTGGTTACATTTTGTTTTTGATTGTCTAATTGATTTAGCTTAATCTCTTTTACTTCTCCTTGACAAAAATGCATAGAAAATGCAACACTAAGATTTGAAAAAATCAAAACTAGCGACAATATATATTTTATATACTGATTCATTTTCATACCAAGCAAAAATAGATAAAATAATTAAAATGCCACAAGTATATTATTTATATCATTTTCTGTAAATGTTATATAATAATCTCACAGATAATTAAAAAACCATTTATTTAATTTAAAAATGACGGATTTTATCAAATCATACCAAAATAATCGCTAAAAATCATTAAAATTGCATTTAAATTTAGAACACACACTTTATTATGTCAGAAGATATTTTCAAGAAAGTAATTTCGCATGCGAAAGAATATGGATTCATTTTCCAATCGAGTGAAATTTATGATGGATTATCAGCCGTTTATGATTATGGTCAAAACGGAGCTGAGTTAAAAAATAACATCAAACAGTATTGGTGGAAAGCAATGGTACAAATGCACGAAAATATTGTCGGCATTGACTCTGCTATTTTTATGCATCCTACAACTTGGAAAGCTTCTGGACACGTAGACGCTTTTAATGATCCTTTAATTGATAACAAAGATTCTAAAAAACGTTACCGTGCCGATGTTTTAGTTGAAGACCACTGCGCTAAAATTGAAACTAAAATTGATAAAGAGGTTGCTAAAGCTGCAAAAAGATTTGGTGATGCTTTTGATAAAGACCAATTTATTGCAACTAATCCTAAAGTAATTGGATACAAAGAGCAAATAGATACTATTTTAAAACGTCTTGGTAAGTCTTTAGAAAATGAAGATTTAGATGATGTAAAAGCATTAATAGAAGAATTAGAAATTGCTGATCCTGTTACAGGTTCTAAAAACTGGACAGAAGTTCGTCAGTTTAACCTTATGTTTGGAACAAAACTAGGTGCTACTGCAGAACAAGCAATGGACTTATATTTACGCCCAGAAACTGCACAAGGAATTTTCTTAAATTACTTAAATGTTCAGAAAACTGGACGTATGAAATTACCTTTTGGTATTGCACAAATTGGTAAAGCATTCCGTAATGAAATCGTTGCACGTCAATTTATTTTCCGTCAACGCGAATTTGAACAAATGGAAATGCAATTCTTTGTAAAACCGGGAACTGAATTAGAATGGTACGAGAAATGGAAAGAAACTCGTATGCGTTGGCACCAAACTTTAGGTTTAGGAAATGACAATTACCGTTTTCATGACCACGAGAAATTAGCGCATTATGCAAATGCTGCTGCTGATATCGAATTTAAATTTCCTTTTGGATTTAAAGAATTAGAAGGTATTCACTCTCGTACAGATTTCGATTTAAAAGCGCACGAACAACATTCTGGTAAAAAGATTCAGTATTTTGATAACGAAACAAACGAATCGTATGTTCCTTATGTTGTAGAAACATCTGTAGGTGTAGATCGTATGTTTTTATCTGTTTTCGCTACTTCTTTAAAAGAGGAAGTTTTAGAAGATGGTTCAGAACGTGTTGTTTTAGCATTACCTGCTGCATTATCTCCAATTAAAGCGGCTATTTTACCATTAGTAAAGAAAGATGGTTTACCAGAGTTTGCAGAACAAATCGTAAAAAAATTACGTTTAGATTATAATGTAATTTATGAAGAAAAAGATTCTATTGGTAAACGTTACCGTAGAATGGATGCTATTGGAACTCCTTTCTGTATTACAGTTGATCATGACTCTTTAAACGATAATTCTGTTACATTACGTTTCCGTGACACGATGGAACAAAAACGTGTATCTGTAGACGAATTAGCAGCTATTATAGATAAAGAAGTAAATATGAAATATCTTTTTGAGAAATTATAATTCATAATTTGAAATAATAAAAAATGAGCTATCCTTATCAGATAGCTCATTTTGTTTTATTAAGATTTGAGCTTGCTATAGCACTTTAAAGTCTCATTACTTAAATCTACCCCTAATATCTCTTCCATCATGTGATTCCGAAATGAATTCTGAATGACAAACTGGATGTATAAATAGCTACTTTATACTTTATACTTTATACTTTATACTTTATACTTTATACTTTATACTTAAAACTTAAAACTTAAAACTCTTTTAATGCTTTCTTTGATAATATTCTAATGCTTTCTCTAATCTTCGTTTTAAATTTCTTCTTAATAATTTAGGAGCTATAACTTCCAATTCTTCGCCAAAACCTAACAACTCTCTTTCTAATTCGAAATTATGAATAACTTCCATAGAGAATAATACTCCCAATTCGTTTTCATTAACAATTTTCTGAGTTGCATGTATAGGTTTTGTAATAACATAAGGAGCCAATTTCTTATTTACTCTAAAAATAACACGTTGCTCTCTATCTTTTATACTTTTAGTAACTCCAAGTGAATTATCATAATAATGTTCAAAATCTATTTCTGGCGCGTCTATAAATGGTTCATTTGCTAATTCATAAAAATCAACTATACGATCCAAAGCCAAAGTATACAATGTTTTATCTTTTCTGGCTTTTGCTAAAAGAAACCATCTATTTCGATATTCTTTTAATAGATAAGGGTAATAAACTGCCTGTTTTGGTTCGTTAGATTTACTTATATTTTTAAATGATTGATAAGATATCAATAAAGCTTGTTTCTTTACAATACCTTGATACAGTCTATTTAAATGTTCTAAACCTTTTAATAAAGGATTTTCTTCGAACTGAATATAATTAGGTTGCTGACTATTTTTCTTAGAAATATTATTCTCTAAACGTGTAATAATCTCATTCATGTCATCAAAATAATTAAAACCATTTAATTGTTTCATGACAGAAATTACTTCTTTCATTTTATCTAAATCAGCAGAAGAAACGGGCGAATTATGAATTGAATAGGTTTTCTCCTCATACGCGTAGAATTTTCTTTCTCTCACAATAATTGGTGCATTATAGCCCAATTTATCGCTACGCATAATTTGTATATCGCCCTGAATTGTTCTTTTGGAAATACCAGTTGTTATACCTTCATATTCGTATAATGCTTCAGAAACTTTCTCTATTAAATCTTCTAGTGTCCATTTTCTGAAATGATTTTGCAAACATTTATCTATCGTCTGATAGCGAATAAGTGCTATTTTATTCGTTGCCATAGCTTATTTATTTATGTAATGATACAAATTTGTTATTTAACTACGCAATCTATTTGCGTATAAAATATTTTATTTCAATTTTATCTTTATTAAATTAAAATATATCGCTAAAAATAAGCTACTTACAAAAAATAATCAAAATGTTTTTTATTGCGCAAATCTTCTGCATACTACTACTCCAATTTTGCCAAAGGTTTAACAACCTACTGATTTATTTATCTCGACAAATGTTTCTGTATGGCATTGTAGTAGAAATTGTTTCATCTCTTCTATTCTAGTCCAGATAATAAATCCCCGCGGTGTAAGGGTCGCAGGTTCGAATCCTGCCTTTAATAACAAATTAAAGTAACTCAGTGGTTAGAGTATTACAAACAGCAACAGATTAAGGTTCTGTGTTTTGGTCGCTTTCGAGCACCGATTTATCGTCTTCGGACAAAAGTAAGAAAAAGCTAAGGCGTTTTATTTTCAACTAGAAAGTTTACTCTTTTAGAGAAACAAGAAATGAGAACAAAAACTTACTCGAAACCTGAATTTGAATCTTTATAAGATGATTGATTTTTAATTTTTAAATCTTCTTATTCAATTTAAAATTTGAATATACGATTTGAAAAACAATAATTAAAAGAAGCTTACTAAACATCAAATTCCGTTTAGAAAAAGGAAAACAAATTAGCTTTTTTATAAAAAAAGTAAAAACAATATAAAAATAGTGATATGAAAAAATTAGCTATCAATAAGCAAGAAATTGCTATAAAAATAAAAAACGAAGAAGTAACAAAAGTTTACACAACTGGTACATATTGGATTTTTTCTAATAAAGAAATCGTAAAGTTTAATTTAAACGAAGTGATTGATGTGAAATTTCATTCGATGATTTTAGAAAATGAAACATTGAAATCTATGGTCAACATCTACGAAGTGATACACAATGAAGTTTTAGTAACGTTTAGAAACAATCAATTCGATAAATCATTTGTAAACCGAAATGTAATGATTTGGAAAAATTCAACTCAATTAACAACAGTTAAATATGATTTAAATTCGACTGAAGAGGTACAGAAATTAGATAAAAGAGAAATCGAAATTTTAAAAAAGATAAGTGCTATTCGTACCATTTCTATCGCTCCTTATTTTGAAGGATTATTATTCAAAGACAATCAGTTTAATAGCATTTTAAAAGCTGGTGATTATTTGTTCTATAGCAACGAAGCCAAAATATCTATTGTAACATACGATTTACGTCCACAAACAATAGAAATTTTAGGTCAAGAAATTTTGACAAAAGATAAAGTACAATTACGAATTAACTTTATGGTACAATATCAAATTACAAATTTATTGAAAGCGTATACGTCTGATAAAGATTTTACAAAAATGATTTATCAAGCCATTCAATTAGGATTAAGAGAATTCATAGGAAACATTGGATTTGATGAATTGATGTCTGATAAAAATTCGATAACAAAATACATTATCGAAAAGTTTGAAACACAATTTGAAACAATCGGATTAAAATTGAAAGATGCTGGAATGAAAGATATTATTTTACCAGGAGAAATAAGAGAAATTATGAACCGTGTATTAATTGCAGAGAAAACAGCACAAGCCAACTCTATTACACGAAGAGAAGAAACAGCCTCTACCAGAAGTTTACTAAACACAGCAAAATTAATGGAAGAAAATGAAACTTTATGGAAGTTAAAAGAAATGGAATACATCGAAAAAATAGCTGATAAAGTTGGTGAAATTAGTATCTCTGGAGGATCTAATGTATTAAACGAACTAAAAACAATGTTCACAAAATGATGAAAAAAATTATTATAGATAGACTAAGGCAAATAGAAAAAGAAGAAAAAATAGACATTCTATTTGCCGTGGAATCAGGGAGTCGCGCATGGGGTTTCCCTTCCACTGATAGTGATTATGATGTTCGATTTATTTACAAACGAAAAATAAACGATTATCTAAAAATACAACCAATGGATGATTTTATAGATTTTAAAATTACAGATGATTTAGATTTTAAAGCATGGGATATTCAAAAAGTTTTACGACTAATATTAAAATCAAACTATAGTATTAGCGAATACCTACAATCTCCTATTCATTATATAGTAAATGATAGATTTGAAAAAGATTTATTAGAATTGGTAAGCTCTCAATTTAATGCGAGAAAAGTTTCAGCACACTATCTTGGTATTACAACTAAAAAGCTAATAGAAATTGAGAACAGTGAAATGCTTAAACTAAAAAGTTTATTTTATGCCTTACGTTCTGTTTTATCTGCTTTATGGATTGTAGAAAAAAGAACAATTCCTCCAATGGAATTTAAGGATCTTGTTGTGTTAATTGAAAAAGAAAACATTTTAAGTAAAATAAAGTCTTACTGGAAAACAAAAGAAAAAGTAGATGAAAGCTATCTTATAAATAAAGATGAAGAATTGATTAATTGGATTTTAAAATTAAAAAGCGAATTAAAAGAAAAAGTAGAAGAAATTCCTACTATAGAATTTGATAAAGCGCGAGTTGATGAGTTTTTTATAAAAACTATTGGAGAATAAGAATTACTGAAGTAAGTATTTTTTGTTTTCTTTTCTCCAACCTGCTTGGCTTTCATATTTCACATAGAATATTTTAAGATCTGCTTGGCTTTCATACGATACAAAGTGAATTTTATTTTTTGCCTGACTATCATATTTGGTAAAAAACCATTTTCCTGTATTACCATTAGATTGGCTTTCATATTTTACTTTATAAACTTTTAAATCAGCCTGACTTTCATAATTCACAACAAAAACCTTAACCTTGGCTTGACTAGCATATTTAGTAGTAAATACTGTTTGAGCATTAGTTATATTAACGATTAAAAAAGTAAATAAGAAAAATAAACACCTCATCAAATTAATTATTAGACCAACCTAAATCTACAAAAATTTGATGATAAAAAAATAAACCATGAAACTAACTATAGAAACTCTAAAAAGTAACAACCTCATTCTTTTTGAATGTATAAGTGGTAGTAAAGCGCATAACTTGGCAACAGAAAAATCTGATACAGATATCAGAGGCGTATTTTATCTTCCGAAGGAACATTTCTTTGGTTTAGAATACCACGCACAAATAAGTAATGAAAGCAATGACATTGTATATTATGAGATTGGTCGTTTTATAGAATTATTACTAAAAAATAATCCTGCTTGTTTAGAAATTTTAGCAACTCCAGAAGAGTTTATACTGTATAAATCTCCTCTATTAAAGGATTCAAACTATAAAGAGTTTATAACAGATGATGTTAAGAAAACTTTTCTTGGCTATGCGTTAAGTCAAACAAAAAAAGCAAAAGGATTAAATAAAAAATTCTTAAATCCAATGGATATTGAACGAAAAATTGTTTTAGATTTTTGTTATTGTATTTTAGATGGTAAGACGATTAAACTTAACGAATGGCTAAATATAAAACATTATAAACAACTGTTTTGTGGCTTAAGCAAAGTTAATCATATCAAAGATTTATATACCCTTTATTATAATGAAGAATTAAATTATAAGGGATTTATAAAAGATGAGAATAGCAATGATATTCGTTTAAGTGAAATACCTAAAAACGAAATACCTGTCGGCTATTTTATTTTTCAAAAAGATGAGTATTCTTCATATTGTGTTAAATATAAAGAATATTGGGAATGGATAAAGCTGAGAAATGAAGATCGTTACACAACAAATGTTGAGCATGACAAAGGATACGATAGTAAAAATATGATGCACACCATTAGATTATTACGAGTTGCCAAAGAGCTGCTTTTAACTGGAAATCTAAATGTGAAAAGAGTTGATGATCGTGAAAATTTGCTTGCCATAAAAAATGGTGAATATTCTTATGATGAAGTCATGATAATGGTAGAAAAGCTTCAATCAGAAATTGAGGAAATCTCTTCTAAAAAGAAATTCGCTACCTCATCGAACGTGGAAAAACACACAAAATTTTTAATTAATTTAAGAACAAAACTTTATGAATAATATAAATAATAAACCTATTAATGGTAATGATTTAATTGCATTAGGTTACCCTGAAAATGAAATTTTAGGAATCGCATTAAAAATTAATAAAAAGAGAACGGGATATACGAAAGTAGAAATGTTAGAAAAATACGCTGAAGTACTTTCTTCTCCGAATGATTTTATTAATGATAAAATTTTTAAACCGTTAGCAAAAGGTTTTATAGATGGAATCCATTTAACGAAAGAAGAGGAAACTATTCCTTTAAATGAAGACCCAAAAGATTTTGAAGTTTATGGTGCTGATAAAATAGAAGACGGTGCTTTTGAACAGATGAAAGTTGCAATGAAATTACCTATCACAATAGCTGGTGCTTTAATGCCAGATGCTCATCAAGGATATGGTTTACCAATTGGTGGTGTTTTAGCTACAAAAAATGCCATTATTCCTTATGGTGTTGGTGTAGATATAGGATGTAGAATGGCTTTATCTGTTTATGATTTACCTGCTTCACATTATATCGAACATTATGATAGCTTAAAAGATATTTTAATGAAAAATACCAAATTTGGTGCGGGTCATGGTTTTCATGGTCAATATAAAGCAGAACATCGTATTATGGATGATGCTAAATTTGAGACCAACTCGTTTATAAAAAATCTAAAAGATAAGGCTTGGTCACAATTAGGATCTTCTGGTGGAGGAAATCATTTTGTAGAATTCGGTCTAATGGAATTTGAGAAAGATGATAAAGCCTTAAATATTCCTAAAGGAACTTACCTTGCATTATTAACGCATTCAGGTTCTCGAGGTTTTGGAGCTACTGTTGCCGATCATTACACTAGATTAGCAAAAGATGTCTGTAAATTACCTTACAAAGCCAAAAACCTAGCTTATTTAGATTTAGATTCTGAAGAAGGTCAAGAATATTGGATTGCAATGAATTTAGCTGGTGAATATGCTTCTGCTTGCCATGAGGTAATACATCAAAAAATTACATTCGCATTAGGTGCAGAAGTTTTATCAAAGGTTGAAAACCATCATAATTTTGCATGGAAAGAAACCTATGAAAATGAAGAAGTAATTGTACATAGAAAAGGTGCTACACCAGCTTCTAAAGGTGTTATGGGGATTATTCCTGGTTCTATGACTGCGCCTGGATTTCTTGTAAGAGGAAAAGGTGAAGAAAATGCGATCAACTCAGCGTCGCATGGTGCTGGACGTCTAATGAGCAGAACACAAGCAATAAAATCTTTATCGCAAAATAAGATTAATACTTATTTAAATGATTTTGGTATTACATTAATTGGTGGTGGAAAAGATGAAGCTCCAATGGTTTATAAAGATATACATGCAGTAATGGATGCACAACAAGATCTTGTAGATGTTGTTGCTACCTTTACTCCTAAAATGGTTAGAATGGCTGATGATGGTTCTAGAGAAGATTAAAAATAAGCTTCCATTTAATAATTGAATGGAAGTTTATTTTAGTTCATATTAATATGCGTAATATTTTTTTTCAATACATAGGGAATATAAAATGATTTTGGAATAGGATTTCCATTTTCATCCTTAGCTGGTTGTATTTTTTTCTTCCTTTTATTATATTTTTGCAAATACATTTCTACAGATTCTCTCATCAACTCTTTATTGAATTCATTTCCAAAAAATTCTAAAGATGTGAAATTTCCACTCTCATCAATAACAAATTTCATTTTTGCTTCAATATCTATATAAGGAATATTTTTCTTTGCCAATATATTAATTGAGTATTGACCAACTTCTTCAATAAAATTTCCTAAAAAGCAAAATTCTAATTTTTCATTACCTTTCTTTTCAAATTTTTCACACTTAGGATAAATCAACGTCTTTCCTAAATTAACTTGTTGTCCAAAAGCAAAAGGAGTAAACAAAAGAAAATAGATAAATGTCTTCATATATTATTTTAAAGCGCAAACTTACAATTACAATACCACATAAAGAACATAAAATCGAATCTATTTCCTCTAAAATAAACGTTTTCAACACCAAAAAATAGCTTTTTTACAAAAGATAAAATATAGTTTAAAAATAATTTTCAACGTTTATTTATCTAAATAATAAACGTTTAATAAACGGATAAGTTGTTACATAAACTTATTATATGTGTTTTAAGAAACTTTGGCAAACCTTTTGTAAATATTAAGATATATAATTATTAATCTAAAAATATAAAATTATGGGATTTATTATTAATTTATTAGTATCAGCATTAGTCGTATTTGGTTTAGCCAATATATTACCTGGTGTATCAATTAAAGGTTATGGGTCAGCAATTATTGTAGCGCTTGTAATTGGTTTATTAAACGCAGTTGTTAAACCAATATTAAGTTTTATCAGTTTCCCTATTACTGTTTTAACTTTAGGATTATTTTCATTAGTTATTACAGCAATTATCATCCTATTAGCGAGTGCTATTATGGGAGATAGTTTCCATGTAGATGGTTTCTTATATGCTTTAATCTTTGGTGTGGTACTAGCAATTGTTAACTCATTAATTGGAGGAATGTTAGGAGATTAATATTATATTTTTTTCATAACAAACCAAAACTACTTCAAAATAATAAAACCCAATAGTATAAATACTATTGGGTTTTATTTTTGAATATATATTAAATAATTTTAACCGTTAACAGCTTCTACATTATCTACTACATTAGGCATCATTTCTTTTAAAATACCTTCTATTCCGTTTTTTAAAGTTGCAGTAGAAGAAGGACAACCAGAACAAGCACCTTGTAATAACATTCTAGCAGTACGTGTTTCTTCATCAAACTCTATCAACTCAATATTTCCTCCATCATTTGCTACAGCTGGCTGAACATACTCATCTAAAATAGATTTTATTTGTTGTTCTACAGAAGAAAATTCTTCTTGCGGTTTTACAACTACATGCTCAGGAGCTTCTGTTGTAAATTCGTAGAATTCATCAAAAACAATTCCTCCTGCTTGTAAATAATGTGTAATAAAAGAACGCACATCCATTGCCCATAAAGACCAATCTTCTGTTTCATTCTTTGTTAAAGAAACATAATTATCTACAATAAATACTTCTTCTACAAAAGGATATTCTTTGTAAATAGCAACAGCTAATGGAACACCAGCAGCTTTATCTCTCGATTTTATTTCGATAATTTCTGGTGCTAACATTGTATTAGAAACAAATTTCATTGCTGCAGGATTTGGTGTCATCTCTGCATAAATAGAAATCGGAGCTTTTTTCATTGGAGCTAAAACAGCATTTTCTTCTAAATGATCGTTGATTATTTCTTTTAAATCTTCCACAACATCAGACCATTCTATTGCGTCTATTTTTTCTATTGCAACAAAATTAGCTGTAATAAATATTTTCTGGATAAATGGAACAGTTAATAAAACTTGTGCCAAAGGAGATTCGGAAGCAGTAGAATTTTTGTCAAACTCTATTCCTCCTTGTGTTAAAGTTTCATCACAGATAAACTTCATCACATTATTATTTGGTGTAATTTCTTCGTAAACTCTCATCATAGTACAAAAATAAGTCATAAAAATGTATCTTTATCATTCGAATTATAGATTTTAAGTTTTATTAAACACTTAATATTCTATAATTGTTGATTTATTTAAAATTTTAATTGATAATATAGATTTTTAATTGATTGTTATGGCGATAATTAAAGAATTAAAAGGACACACTCCTAAGTTTGGAAAAAACTGTTTTTTGGCTGATAATGCAGTAATTGTTGGCGAAGTAGAAATGGGTGATGATTGTTCTATTTGGTTTTCAGCAGTTTTACGTGGAGATGTTCATTTTATAAAAATGGGGAATAAAGTTAATATTCAAGATAATGCGACTATTCATGCAACTTATCAGAAATCTCCAACAACTATCGGAAATAATGTCTCTATTGGTCACAATGCCATTGTACATGGTTGTACTATACATGATAATGTATTAATTGGAATGGGCGCTATTGTAATGGATGACTGTATTGTAGAATCTAATTCTTTAATAGCAGCTGGAGCAATTTTAACCAAAGGTACTCATGTAAAAGAAGGAGAACTATGGGCTGGTATTCCTGCTAAAAAAGTAAAAGATGTACCACAAAGTTTAAAAGAAGGCGAAATTGAGCGCATTGCCAATAACTACCTTATGTATAGCAGTTGGTACAAATAAGTTTCCTAAATTAAGTCTGGACGTTTAGATTTAGGTAATGTTAGAATAACTAAATTATACGAATCTTTTATCCATTCTTCTAAAATAGAATCATTTACATCTTGGTTTACAAAAACAGTATTCCAATGTTTTTTATTCATATGATAACCTGGTTTTACGGCTTCGTAAGTCGCTCGTAATTCCAGTGCATTATCAGGATCACACTTCAAATTAATAGATTCGAATTGATCTACATTCACTAAACAAAACATTTTCCCTGCAATGTAAAATACCAATGTACTCTGGTCAAAAGGGAATTTCTCTTCAACCAAAGGTAAACTCAAACAAAAATCCCTTAACTGTTCTATATTCATATTCGTTGTACTAATTTTAAAATTGAAAATTGAAAAGCTTAAAACCCCTTATGTCTAAACCAACAACTCTCCTATTGTCTTAGATTTCATTTCAGTTTCTCTCCATTCATTTTCTGGAACAGAATCTGGCATAATTCCCCCACCTACATATAAATTAACTTTATTAGAGAAAATTTTGGCACAACGAAGATTAACAAAATACTCTGATTCCTCTCCATTATCATATCCCATAAATCCTGCATAAAAAGAACGATAATAACCTTCGTTTTCTACAATGAAATTTTTAGCATCATTTTTAGGCATTCCACAAACTGCTGGTGTTGGATGTAAATCAAATAACAAATCTTTTATTTTCGATTTGTCTTTAATTTGCGCTGTAATAAATGATTTTAAATGTTCAAAAAAGCCAGCATTTACAGAAAAAGGCCCTTCTACATCTACATACTCTGAATAGCTCTCAAATATTGATGAAATATAATCTGTTACAACTTGTTGTTCGTGGTATTCTTTTTCTGTCCAATCGTCTTCTTTTGCTTTTGTACCTGCAAGCGAAACCGTTTGTATTAATTGATTCTTTTCTTTGAATAATAATTCTGGAGAAGCACCAATCCAAGATCCTTCTTCTAAATCGTAGCGCAAATACACATACGCATTTGGATAGTATTCGTGTAAACTTTTAAATGTTTCGGAAAGATTAACATCTTCCTTTTCCAATTCTTTTACACGACTAATAACTATCTTTTTTGTTAGAGAATTACTTTTTAATTCATCAACAGTTTTTTGAATTAAGTTGATGTAATCATCGTATTCAATTGCTTCTTTTTGAGAAGAAACAGGTAAATCTAATTTAAAAAAAGGTAAATCACTAACAGGAATTTCAATTACGTTATCGTCATTAAATTCTATTAACTGACTATTATCAAAACTATTACAAATAAATTTACGTTCAGTTTTTGTTTCTTTATTTTCCCATAATTCGACTACTTCGGAATTTGGTTTTCTAAAAAGGATGAATGGTTTATTTTGGCTAATTAATCTTTCAAGTTTTTCTATGAATATATTAAGCATTTCTTTTTGGTATAATTGCATTCGTTAGATGAGAATAACAAATTAATTTATCATCTTCATCTTTAATTTCAATTTTAATTAAATGAGAAGTTCGTCCTTTTTTTACTACAGTTGCATAACCATAAACAACACCTTCTTTTTTAGATCGTAAATGATGCGCATCTATGTGTTGTCCTACAGCAACAAAATCATCAGATTGTAAAATAAAATTAGACAACGTACTTCCTAAAGTTTCTGCTAAAACAACTGATGCACCACCATGTAATAAACCAAATGGTTGATGAACTTTTGATGTTACGGGCATTTTTGCTGTTAAAAAATCTTCTCCAACAGCGATATATTCAATTTCTAAAGTCTCTATTAATGTATTTTTAGACATTTTTTGAAGAACTTCTAGGTATTTTTTTTCATTCATATTAATGAATTTTTTTATTGTATAATTCTGGATATTTAGGTGTGATATTTTTATAGAAATCTTCTATTTCATCCATTACTTCGTTTAGGCTTCTATTTTCTGTAATAACAACTTTAGAAATTCCTGCGCGTTTTTTTGCAAAATCACAGTAGGCTAAAAGAATGGGAACTTCTGCTTTTTGAGCAATATAGAAAAATCCATTTTTCCATTTCTCTGCACGAGAACGTGTTCCTTCTGGCGTATTAATTAAATACAGTTTATCAGATTTTTTTAATATATCAGATGCAAAATCTACCATATTATGACGCTGAGAGCGATCAATTCCTATTCCACCCATTTTCTTTATAAAAAATCCATACCATGGTTTTGTCCATGCATCTTTTATAAACATTTTCATTGGAATACCCATTTGCCAAAAAGCCAAGATGGTGTAATAAAAATCCCAATTAGAAGTGTGTGGAGCACAAACCAAGATGCATTTATCTATGTTTGATAAATCGATATGATTGTCCAATTTCCATCCTCCTAATGAATAAAGTAATTTTCCTAAGATTTTTTTCATATATAGGCTTTATAGCTAAAGACAAATTTAAAAAACTTGTTTAGATAAAACTAAAGAATAACCAAAAACAAAAAAGGCATTTCTAAATAGAAATGCCTTTTGATATTTTATTTTACTTACTTCAATAAGTTTTATGCAAAGAAATCAACGATTACTTGAATGATTTCCGTAGTTAATGTTAATAGAATCTGTATCATCTTTATAGTGTATTTCTTGTTTATTTTTATCTTTAGTATCAGATTTACTTGTTCCAACTCCAACAGTATTACCGCCTTGTTGTACTCTAAATCCATTTTTATCTATGATAAACTTTGCTGAATCTGATTCTCCGTTAATATTAATCTTAATATTTTCATTCTCAGAATCCTCGTCATCATTTTCGCAATTCAAACATACGAATTTTTTTCCATTATATCCTATTATATTATTATTTAAATCGTATAAATAATTATTATCATGATCGTTACTAAGTATTGTAACTCTATCCGTATTGTGGACGTTTATCAATTTATTTTTAGGAACATAAAGCTTAATTTCAACAGATTGCTTTCTAAATTTTCCATTTTTAGCTATCTTAATAAAGTCATCTAAGTATAATTTACTGTTATCTAATTTAAAATTATATTTTATTGATTCTAAGTTGCGTTTTGCTTCTTCTTTACTACCACCTTTAGAAGTATATTTTAATTCGATATAAAAATTATTATCTATACTTTCCTCTAAATCAAACCCTTCATTAATGTTGCTAATTAAATTACCTTCACCATCAATTAATTGATCTAGTTCATTAAATGTATTGTACTTAAGATTTCCTTCCTCATTCTTTCTGAAGTAAACTTGTAACGTATCAGATGAAATGTTGAATTGTTTTTTAGTTGACATTTCTACAGAGTTACGGAATTTACTTGCTGTACTTAATGAAATTCCAATTATTGAAAATAATGCTAAGAACCAAATAACAACAGAAGTAATAACAACTAACTTACTCACCTTAACTTTATTCCAAAAACATTTTACTCCTAAGATTATTAAAAGAACACCAGGAATTACCATTAAAATTCCTCCAAGTATTTTGGCAGCAAAGCTCATCCACTCTTCTTCTACAATATATCCGAATAATTCTGTAGGAATTTCTGTCCAACTTGTAAAGAAGAAGAAGAAACCTCCTATAATTAATCCAATACCAGTAGATAGAATAATAAACCCTATAAACCAAAGAATTAATTTCCCTAAGATTCCAAATGCTCCTCCTATTTTATTACTTAATTCTTTACCTCCACTAACTACAGCATCAGAAGCCTGTTCTACGTTTTTTTTTAACGTATCTATATTTGCAGGTTGTCCATACATCTGTAATTTTTCTGATGTCGTTCTTGCTTTGGGAACAAAAATTAATAGAATAAAATAACATAAAAGAACAAAGAATAAAGAAACTCCGGCAGTAAAAATACCTAACAATCCTAGTACTAACCAAATTGCTCTTACAAACCAAGGATCAACACCCATATAGTGAGCCAAACCAGCAGACAATCCTGTTACAATTGTATCATCTGGATCTCTAAATAAACGCTTAGAGCTTGTTTGTTGTCCCCCATAAGATTGACTATTCGTGTAAGAAGATTCTTTTCTTGATGAAGTACTTTCTTCTTCCTCATCTTCTACTTTATATTGATCTGGATGACCCATTGTTGCAATAACATAGTTAATATCATCCTCACTTACTACCTCTCTAAACTTTAATCTCTCTCTAAATAGTTCTGAGATGCGGATTTCTACATCTTCAATAATATCTTCTACACCTTCTGTTCCTCTTAAAGAGTTTTTAACATCTTGTAAGTAGATTTTTAATTTATTATAAGCAATTTCGTCTAAAACGAAAGAAAATCCTCCTAAACTTATTGATACTGTTTTATCCATTTTTGTGCGTTTGTGTGGTTACTTTATTCACAGCATCTATAAGCTGTTCCCAAGTTTCTCCTAATTCTTTTAAAAACTCTTCCCCTTGTTCAGTAAGAGCATAATATTTGCGTGGTGGTCCTGATGTTGATTCTTCCCAACGGTATTGCAAAAGTTCATCATTTTTTAATCTTGTTAAAAGCGGATATAAAGTTCCTTCAACTACAATCATTTCTGCTTTCTTTAATTCGTCGATGATGTCTGACGCATATGCATCTCCTTTTTCAATTATGCTGAGAATACAATATTCTAGGACGCCTTTTCGCATCTGTATTTTTGTTTTCTCTATATTCATAAGAACGTCTTGTTTATTTTGTTATACAAATATATGTAATAATTTTAGTATTATGCAAAACAAAGTACTGAATTTTCACAAATATTTTTAATATTTTTTGAACAACTGCCTATTAATGAGGGTTCATTAAAAAATATTTTTTTGAAAAAAAATTATTTATTTATCATTTTGATACAATTTCTTAATTTAAGAAAGCTTTTTTAGGGTATCAATAATTAGTATATTTGCATAAATCGTACTCACACAATGAAAAAAATAATCGGTAGCGCAATGGTTTTGTGCTCTATCTTAGCATCTTCATCTGCTTTTGCTTGGGGATTAACAGGACACCGCGTTGTTGCACAAATAGCAGAACAACACATTAACAATAAAACAAGAAAAGAAATTTCTAAAATTATTGGACCTCAAAAATTAGCTTATTGGGCGAATTGGCCAGATTTTATAAAATCTGATGATTCTTGGAAACATGCAGATTCTTATCATTACGTAAATATTCCTGGAAACTTAAACAGAGAACAGTTTAACACGGCTTTAGAAGCTACTTCTGAAGAGAACATGTACAAGAAAGGGTTATTTTTAATTAACGAATTAAAAAATAACAAGTCACTTACAAAAGAACAAAAACAACACGATTTATATTTCTTAATCCATATTTTGGGTGATGCACATCAACCTTTACATGTTGGTAGACCAGATGATTTAGGAGGAAATCGTATTAAAGTAGAATGGTTTAGAGATAAAGTAAATATCCATACTGTTTGGGATTCTAAGTTAGTTGATTATGAAAACTATTCTTATACAGAATATTCTAATTTATTAGATATTAAAACAAAAGATGAAGTAAAAGAATTACAAAAAGGTACTTATGCTGATTGGATTTACGAATCATATACTATTGCAAACAATATTTATGGAAATGTAAAAATGGATGACAAATTAGGTTACCGTTACCATTTTGATAATAAATATATTGTAGAAAGTCAATTATTAAAAGGAGGTTTACATTTAGCGACAGTTTTAAATGATATTTTTAAATAAGAATAAGAAAATCAATTCATAATAAAATAGACTCCTAAAAGATTACTTTTAGGAGTTTTTTTATAATTTAATAATTTTATATAGTAATTATCAAATTGAGATATTAATAATGTTAAATGCTTAAAAATATATTTTTTATAACAAATATTTAGTAATTTAGTGCAAACTATAACTAAACTATCATGAAGGACACTTACTCATTATCAATTATTTATGAAGTCAAGACTAGATATAATAGTCTGAATCATGAATTTCAGATAACAGAATTTAAAACAAATAATGCTTTAAAAAATCGACAACAAGCTTTTCGATTTATTGAAAATTATTTAGAAGTTATTACGAACGAAGGTTTAATACAAATCAGTAGTAATTTAATTAATCAAAATGCTATTCAACAAGCTAATCTTGAAATATCTACACCAAATGAAGATAATTTTGAAAAATTAAAATTATTTAATCAAGAAACTATAGCATTTATTCCAAATACAGATTTATTTCCTGACGGTATTAGCGTATCATTTAAGTTAAACCAAGATTTTGAAGGCTTAAAAAAAGATAAGAAATATGAAATTTTCAATTTAAAAGCTCCTCAAGATATCAACTACACTCTACAAATAAATAACTTAATTTTAGAAAATAAATTATTAAAGAATGCTGGTTATAAGATAAGTAAACTAGAAGTTCCTATGTCAAAAGAGCTTTTACCAAGCTTTAAAATAAAACCGAAAAACTTTTTAATTCTAGACACCCCTTTCCAATGGAATAATATTATTAAACAAGTATTTATTAATAAATTATATGATGAAAATTTATCTTATAATTTAATCTACGAACATTTAACTAATTCTGAAAAGTATGATTATGTCAACTTTTTAGAAGAAAATTGTTTAGTTGAAATTGAGAAAAATATTTATGCTTTATTACATGAAAGAGGCGGTTTTTTATTCATAGGCTATCATCCAGAGAATTTAGTAGAAAGTGTAATGTGTGACGATGATATAATGGACTATTATCATCTTTTAAATTTCATTTTTTCTAAGGATAAATATCTATACAAAAACATTAGCTTAAATATTATCAATTACGAAGACTTTGCAGTTTTAGCCGTAAGCGTTTATCCTTTAAACGAAGAATCTAAAAAACAACATGCTTACAATGGAGATAAAATTTTTGTTAGACTTAATAATAAAATTGTACGATTAAATGAAGAATTAGAAGATTAATTAATAAAACTTCTATTTTTTATTTTAAAATCATATTTAATATCAAGACATCTTAAAGATGTCTTTTTTTATTTATCAAATTGTGCTAATTTAGGGACAATTTGTAAAATTTAAGTTTCATGAAATTAATTAACACACTTACCTACTCTACTTTATTATTATCTTCAATTGCTATTCATGCACAAGAAAAATTAAATCCGACAGTTCAGAATTTTGTTAACGAAATAGAAACTAATTCTCAATTAGAGAAAATGTCTGTTGAGTTACTTGATGGTATTGGACCACGTTTAGTTGGAACTCCACAAATGGATCAGGCAGGAGATTGGGCTATTAAAACATTAAAATCTTGGGGTATTGATGCTCGTAAAGAAGAATATGGAACTTGGAAAGCTTGGGAAAGAGGTTTAACGCATGTTGATATGACTTACCCAAGATTAAAATCTATAGAAGCTACTCAACTAGCATGGTCGCCAGCAACAAAAAAAGCCTTCACTGCAGATGTTGTTGCAATGCCTTTATTTAAAACAAAAGCAGAATTTGATGCTTGGTTACCAAAAGTAAAAGGAAAAATTGTATTAATAACACAAAACCAACGTTATGGACGTTCAGATTATCAATACAAAGAATTTGGTAGAGAAGAATTATACAAAAAAGTAACAGAGACTAGAAAAGCCGAAGCTGAGGCTTGGGCGAACTCAATAAAATTAACGGGGTATACAAACAATACATTACCAGAAGTTTTAGAACAAAATGGTGCTGCTGCAGTTGCTATTTCTAATTGGACTGGAATTATGGGTGCTAACAGAATTTTTGGTGCTAAAACTAAAAAAATTCCAATGTTAGATATTTCTAATGAAGATTATGGTTTATTATACCGTTTAGCAGAAAGTGGAACAACTCCTAAATTAACTGTAAATGCAGAATCTAAGCACAACGGAACTGCAAAAACTTTTAATATTGTTGGTGAAATAAAAGGAAAAGAAAAACCTAACGAATATATTATTCTTTCTGCTCATTTTGATTCGTGGGACGGAGCACAAGGTGCAACAGATAACGGAACGGGTACAATTACAATGTTAGAAACAATTCGTACTATCAAAAAATTATATCCAAATAATAAAAGAACAATCCTTATTTGTTTATGGGGAAGTGAGGAACAAGGTTTAAACGGTTCTCGTGCTTTTGTGGAAGATCACCCAGAAATTATCAAAAATACACAAGCAGTTTTCAATCAAGATAATGGAACTGGTCGTGTTGTAAATATTAACGGAAGTGGTTTCGAGAAATCTTACGAATACATGACACGTTGGTTAGCTGCTACACCAAATTCTGTTCGTAGCGAAATAAAAACAGATTTCCCTGGAATGCCAAGTGGTGGTGGTTCTGATCACGCATCATTTATTGCTGCTGGAGTTCCTGCATTTGGTTTAAGTTCTTTACATTGGGGATATTTTAACTATACATGGCACACAAACAAAGATACTTACGACAAAATTGTTTTTGAAGAAATACAAAACAATGCCATCTTAACAGCTACATTAACTATGATGGCGGATCAAGAAAAAGACTTAGTAAACCGTGAAAAACGTGCTTTACCAACAGATAAAGAAGGAAAAACTGTTGAATGGCCAGAAGTAAAAAGCCCTCAAAGAAATTCTGAAAATTATTTAAAATAATTAATGAATCGTTATTTGTATTTCGAGATGTGAAATTTAGATTTCTAATTACTCAAATCTAACACCTCATATCTTATTCTATAACGAGATTTATCCATACAAAAAAAGCTGTTTTACATTTTGTAAAACAGCTTTTTTATTATTCTTTATTTAGAAAGTCTTAATGTCCTCCTTCAGATTTTACTTCACTTAAATCTATTCCTTGATTTTTAAGAATAATTGGTGATATAATAGCATAAAATGCTAAATATGAAAAACAAAAAACACCAACAATGTAGCTTAAATGAATAGAAGTTGCATCGGCTAATAATCCTTGTAAAAAGCTCATGACACCACCTCCCATAATCATCATGATTAAGAAACTACTTCCTTGAGATGTATTTTTACCTAATCCTTTTATAGCTAAAGCAAATATACCTGGCCATAAAGTACTACAGAATAATCCTACACTAGTAATTGCATATACACTTACTATTCCACTTGTATTCATACCAATTAATAAAGCTATTATTCCTAAGATAGAAAAAGTTAGTACCATTCGTGCCGGATTTCCTTTTGTAGAAATATCTGCTATAATTAGTAATAAAATAAAAACAGCATAGAAATAGAAAGGTTTTAAATCGTGACCTGCAAGATGGTTTACAAATAAGAAAACACCAAATGCTAAGAAAGGCGCAACAAACTTAAGAATTAATGTTTTTGTTTTATCTAAACCAAAAGCTTCTGCAGCTCCACCCCAACGACCAATCATCATACTTGCCCAGTAAAGAGATACATACGGTGCAACTTGAGAAATTGAAAACCCTAATTCTTTTTCCATATAATCTGGTAAATTACTAGCGGTTGAAACCTCAACACCAACGTAAAGGAAAATAGCAATCATTCCTAAGATTAATTGTGGGTATTTTAAAGCTGAAGATCTATCTTTTATAACAACTGAATCATCAATTGTATCCTCTTCTTGTTTTGGATGACTTGGTAAAGCAGAAAATTTAAGAAAAATTGCTACAAGTAAAAATGCTAATCCTAAACATAAATATGGAATTTTAACACTCTCTATACTTAATGTAGAACTTGCATTTTCTGCGTTCCCAAAAATTGCATAAGCAACAATTAAAGGACCTATAGTTGTTCCAAAATTATTAATTCCTCCAGCTAATGTTAAACGTTGTGATCCTGTTTTTGGATCTCCTAAAGCAATTGCCAAAGGATTTGCTACTGTTTGTTGTAAAGAAAATCCTAAACCAACTGTAAATAACCCAGATAACATTAAAGGAAATGATTCCAAGTTTACTGCTGGAATAAATAATAATGTTCCTAAAGCAGAAACTAATAAACCTAATGATAAACTATTCTTGTAACCTAATTTATTCACTAAATCTTTACCCATAATAACAGAAACAATCATATAAATAATTGATCCTACTGTATAAGCGATGTAAAAAGCTAAAGATACTAATTGACTTTCTCCTTGCGATAAATCGAAAGCTTTTTTGAAAACAGGAATTAAAATATCATTACTTGCTGCAACAAATCCCCAGAAGAAGAAAACTGTAACTAATGGAATGAACTGTCCCCAATTTGTTTTTTGTGTTTGACTCATTTTTTGTAATTGTGTTTATTGTAGTAATTACTTATTTTTTCGCTAAATATAGGCGATTTAAAGTGTATTTTGCAAATACTTTTTTATTCAAAATAGAATTTAAATTAATCCCTATTTAACATTAATTTGAATGTTATTCTTTGTTGAATTAATAACTGATTGATTAATAAAATCAAAAACTTGATTAAGATGTTCTTGTTTTAACCCAGACCATTCGTGTTTTCCAGATGTAGAGAATATTGACAAAGAAGCTTGTTGATACTTTCTACTTAATGCATCTAAAGAATATGATCCATTTAAAGGAAAAAATCCTGGTTGATTATCTAAACAACTTCTGTGTGGAGCATCATAAGCTGGTACAACATCGTCACTTAATCCATGCACATAAACTGTAGGTATAATATTAGATTTAGTTACGAAACGATTATCTACAATTGCTCCTGCATAACTTACTAAACCATGTACTATAACATTATCAAACTTATTCCCAAACCATAAATTTCTCAAATAATAAGCATTTAATATAGCTTCTGCTCCTGCACTACTTCCTCCTAAAATAAATTTATTCATTGTCATGCTTAATTCTGGTTGATTATTTTGAATATAGCTTAATGCTTTCAAAACATCAAAAGAAGCTTCTTTAAAAATATTTAATTTCTGATCTTTAGGTAACTCACAACCAAATCCTTCTGGTGTATTAGCTAATAATCTGTATGAAATAGATATTGCGATAAAATCTCTATTTTGTGCATCTTTCATACGAGCTACTTCTTCTTTATCTGCTCTAGTTCCTCCAGAAAAACCTCCTCCATGTACCCATGCAAATACATTGTACATTTTATCTTTTCTATAATTTTTTGGATAATAAATATCAAAAGCTAAATTATTCTCTTTGTCATAAACAACTGTTTTCTGACCAAAAGAAAAACTACCAAAAACTAAAAGTATTAACGTTATATATTTCATTATTTTACATTTATTATTGATGATTTTTTACTGATACCATTTTCATTAAAGGCTTCTATTTGGAAAAAATATTCATCGGAAAAATCCATACCAGTAAAGTAGTATTCTGTATTATTATATACCATAATACTACCATATAATTTATCAGATTTTTTACCAAAATAGATTACATATCCATCAGCATCAGGATTTTGTTTCCATTTTAACCAAGCACTTCTTCTCTCTCCTTTCTTTTTAGGCTCTGTACGAAGTACGATAAAATTTTCGACATTTTTAGGAACTTCTCCATTTCCTTTTCCAAAAATTCTTAAACCAGAAATAGCAAATTTACCTGTAGGCATTTTAATGTTTTCTAATTTCACATAACGATATTTTACAGGCTTATCTAGCTCTATATAATCATGTGGAACATCTTTTGTATTTTTTGATTTATCTGTAATTACCGACCATTTCTTTAGGTCGTTAGAACCATATAAGATATATTGATGACTTTTACCAATCGTTTTTCCTAAGAACTCTGCATCTTGATCGGCATAGTTAATCTGAATAGCATGAATAGTTAATTGATCTTCTAAATCTGAAATAATATTTTCCCCTTTATTTCCTGTTTTTGCAGACCAATAAGTCTTTATATCTTCATCTACTAAATAGTTTGCTTTATATCCACCCAATGTAGAAGAAACTTGTACTGGTTTATTAAAATTTAATAACATCCAGCCTGGTGTATTATTTTGGGTGTGATTAACTGATTTTTTTGGTAAAAATGTGGGATAATCTCCGTAAGCTGTATTAGAATATAAAATTCCATCTTGATCGAATCCAGAAGGAAATAAAACATTTCTACGTTCAAAGTTATTTTTAAGAGAAATAATTCCTGTCGTTATATGCCACCAGTTTTTATAATTATCCTGAAAAGTGGCTCCATGTCCAGCTCCACGTATAAAACCACCCGGTTTATATGAAAATGGATTATGCGATTGATATTGAAAACCTCCTAGAGGTTTATCACTTACATAAACACCATCTCCATATCCAGAAAATTCTGTTCCGGGTGCTCCATACTGTAAATAGTATTTCCCATTATGTTTCGTCATCCATGCACCTTCCATAAAAGGTTGCAAGAATGTATTATCATTGTATTCTCCAAATCTTTCCCAACCATGCTCTTGATCGTTTAAAGTAATTAATTCTACTTTTTCTCCAATCGGTTGAAAAGTCTTTCTGTCTAATTCTTGTCCGTATAATGGATAAACATTACTCGATCCCCAATAGATGTAAACTCTATCTTGGTCTTCGTCATAAAAAATATCAGGATCCCAAGCGCCAACTTGAAAATCATCTACTAAGGATTCCCATTTATTATTTTTAGGATCAGAGCTTTTCCATAAAGTAAACTCTTTTGTATGTGTTGAACCAATAACAACTAAATCGTCTCCGATAGAGCGAACAGCTGGCGCACACAATTCGTCGTAAACTTTATTTTTATCTCGCAAAAATTTACGTTCTACAAAATGCCAATCAGATAAATCGTCACTCCACCAATATCCCCATTGATTGGTTGAGAATAAATAGTAAGTACCTTTATGATTTACAATTACCGGATCTGCTGTAGCACGATGTTTCCCGTTTGTAGCAAATGCTGGAATTGGTGTATAACCATAATCTAAATTCATCGGATTAGCATACGTTTTGTTTTGCCCAAATACATGAGAAAACATTCCAAAAACTGCTAAAAAAAGAAACTTTTTTTTCATTTTATTGAATTAAAAATTTTGCTAAAATTGGTAAGTGATCAGATGGGTATTTAAAGTCGTAAAAATCATCAATCGTATTAAAACTTTTACAAGTTACTTTATCGTTTTTCTTGTAAAAGATATAATCTAAAATTTCTGTTCCTTTTACATTAAATTTAAAATCTTCCCATGTAAAATTTGGCCCGTAAACTAATTCTGCATTTAAACGAGTATCTAAATATTTATTTTGAATATATTTTACAGAAGCATCATCATGATTCATATTAAAATCTCCCATAAAAAAAGTTGGAACATTTTTCTTTTTCGTTAAATCCTGAATCAATTGATCTATTAATTCTAACGATTTTTGACGAGCTATTTTACCAACATGATCAAAATGAGTATTAATTACCCAAAATGTTTTCTTTGTTTTCTTGTCTTGAAATAAACCGTACGTAATAATTCTATTGTAAGCTGCATCCCATCCTTTCGAAACTTTTTCTGGTGTTTCTGATAACCAAGATGTTTTTTGTTCTAAAATTTTATATTGATCCTTTTTATAAAAAATAGCTGAATATTCGGCATTATTATCTTCAGAACGTGGTAAACCAATAAAATCTAATTGAGGATTATTTTGTTTGATAAACTCTAATTGTGGAACTTGAGCTTCTTGAACACCTATAAAATCAGCATCATAATATTTTATTAAATCGACTAATTTCTGTTTTCTGATATTCCAATGGTTTGCACCATCGTCTACAGAACCTAAACGAATGTTGTAAGACATTACTGCCAAATTTTGTTGAGCAAAAACAAGCATTATTGTCATTAAAAACAAACTTAAACTAAGGTATTTTTTCATTGTTTTTTCTTTTAAAAATAAATCCAAGTAAGCAACTTAATGCTTACTTGGTTGAGAAATAAAAAATTAAATTTCTATATATGAGGAATTTAATCAACTAAAGTGAAACTTGCTTTTAATGGTGCGTTAGAATTTGTACCAACAAATACATCAAAATCACCAGCTTCTGCAACATGTTTCATGTTAATGTCATAAAACTTTAAATCATTAGGTGTTAAAGTGAATGTGATTGTTTTAGTTTCACCTTTCTTAATCATCACTTTTTCAAAACCTTTTAATTCTCTTACAGGACGTGTTACACTTCCTACTAAATCGCGAACATATAATTGTACAACTTCTTCTCCATCATAGTTTCCTGTGTTTTTAACATTAACAGTAACTTTAATTTCGTCTTTTCCATTTTTCATTGTCGATTTATTCAACTTAAGATTACTATAATCAAATGTTGTATAACTTAAACCGTAACCAAATGGGAATAATGGAGTATTTGGAGAATCTGTGTAACGAGATTTATATTTTTGTTCCGCATCTACATCACCTAAATAAGGACGTCCTGTATTTTTTTGGTTGTAATGAATTGGAATTTGACCAACTGAACGAGGGAATGTCATTGGCGTTTTTGCAGATGGATTGTATTTTCCATATAAAACATCTGTAATTGCTAAACCTCCCATTGTACCAGGATACCATGCATATAAAATAGCATCCATATTATCATTTTCCCAAGAAATTGTCATTGGACGACCAGACATTAAAACTAAAACAATTGGCTTACCTAATTTTTTTAATTCTTTTAATAATTCTTTTTGATTTCCTGGTAAATCTATATTTGTTTGAGATGCTGCCTCACCTGTTTGACCTTCATTCTCTCCCATTACAGCAACAATTACATCAGAGTTTTTTGCAATGTTAATTGCTTCTTGGAAACCATCTGTTTTTGTTGTGTTAATATCTGTTCCTTGTGCGTAAGTTATTTTTGCATTTTTACCTAAAACATCATTTAAACCTTCCCAAACAGACCAAGCTTTTCCAAAACG
Source organism: Chishuiella changwenlii (assembly GCF_900142565.1). Lineage (GTDB taxonomy): Bacteria > Bacteroidota > Bacteroidia > Flavobacteriales > Weeksellaceae > Empedobacter > Empedobacter changwenlii. The sequence goes on along the minus strand of NZ_FRBH01000006.1, from coordinate 279,713 downwards.
ATCTCCACGAGCAGCCCAGTTTCCGATGATATTTTTCTCATCTTTTACTAATGGTCCAATTACTGCAACTTTCTGAGATTCTTTTAATGGTAAGATTTGTTTATCATTTTTTAATAAAACCATTGACTTGCGTGCAATATCTCTAGCTTCATTTAAAAACTCTTTTTTCATTACTGTTTCTTTCTCACGCTTAGCATTAGAATAACGGTAAGGATCTTCAAAAAGACCTAAATCATATTTAGCTGCTAAAATTCTACGAACAGCAGTGTCAATAACATCTTCTTTTACTTTTCCTTCTTTTACCAATTTAGGTAAATGATTTAAGAAAGCACCACTCATCATATCCATTTCGATACCAGCTTCAACAGATTTTAAAGTTGCTTCTTCTAAATCTTTTGCAATCCCATGCGGAATTAATTCCTGAATAGCTGTATAATCTGTTACAACAAAACCATCATAATTCCATTCTTTACGAAGAATTTGATCGTATAAATATTTACTTGCTGTAGATGGAACTCCTCCAATTTCATTAAAAGAAGTCATGAAAGAAGCTGCTCCTGCATCAACAGTTGCTTTAAATGGAGGTAAAACATAATCTCTTAAAAAACGATCAGAGATTTCTACCGAACCATAATCACGTCCAGCTTGCGCTAAAGCATAACCAGCAAAATGTTTTGTACACGCTAAAATAGTATTTAAGTCATGTAAGTTTTTACCTTGAAAACCATTAACACGAGCAATTGCTATTTTACTTCCTAAGAATGTATCTTCTCCTGCTCCTTCCGAAACACGTCCCCAGCGAGGATCAAAACCTATATCTACCATAGGTGCAAATGTCCAATGAACACCTCCTGCAGCTGTTTCTTCTGCAGCAATTTGTGCCGATCTTTCGATTGCTTTTAAATCCCAAGAAGATGCTTCTCCTAATGGAATAGGGAATATTGTTTCGTAACCGTGAATAACATCGTAACCAAAAATTAATGGAATACCTAAACGTGTTTCTTCTACGGCAATTTTTTGTAATTTTTTAGTAATGTCTGTTGTCGTTGCATTAAAAATCGACCCCATCATTCCTTGTTTCGTATATTTTATGTAATTTTTATCGATTGCTGATCCTGTTACGTCTCCTCCATCGTATGTATACTGTACCATTTGACCAACTTTATCTTCTATAGTCATTTGGTTCATTACATAATCAATAAATTCTGTTTTAGACTTTGTTTTATCAAATTTTATTTTCTGTGCATAAGCATTAAAAGCTAATCCTAAGAAAGCAATTGAATAAATTAATTTTTTCATTTTTTTATTGTTTTAATGTGAGGCTTTAGTTGTAAAGTTCAATTTTTTTAGACCTCTTTGTACATCTTCATTTTTCATAAACAAATCCCATAATAATCCAGAACGGTAGTTCTCTATCATTGGGGTAATTGTTCCTTGATCTATCGCTAAGTATTTCGTAATTACTTTATCATTTTTTAAATCAACAGCATCATATGGTCCTGCAACACCTATTAATTTCTTATTCTGTTTTTGATAAATAAACTTTAAGAAATCCATTGATTCTTTTGGTGTGTAAGGGAATGAAGATAAAGCAGCTGTTGGTGTAATAATATCTCTATCGTTTGTAGGAGAATGTGCTGTGTATCCATCTGTACCATCTGGATTAAAAGAATAACTAGCAGTTAATCCCCACATATTTTTCTCATAATTTTTGAAAGATTCTGTTTTATTTTGATTGTAGACATAATGAATTTTGGCTTGATTTTTTACCACTTTTCCATAATCTACACCAATACCATCAACCAAATGAGTAGGATTTAATCCGATAAAAGAATATTGAGACCAAAATAATGGTCCTACATTTTTATCTATCCCATTATGTTTAACAACTAATGGAATTCCATAAACTGAATCTGTCGATTTTATTGCTCCATTTCTTGTCCAACCTTTGTAATAAACATCAGAAGAAATAGAATGGTTTGGTGAAGCCGCTGCAATAATGTAAGTAATCAACGTTTCATCAAAACCTTTTAATGGGAAATTAATTTTCCATTCGTAATTAGGCGACCAATGCCAATATAAAACATCTTCACCTTTTGTATAAAAATTAAAATCGATTCCTTTCCAAAGTTGATCTGCTAATTTTGAAATCTCTATTTCTTTCTCATTTTTACCATCTTTGAAATATTCTTTCAAACAAATTAAACCTTGAGCAAGAAATGCAGTTTCTACTAAATCTCCTCCATTATCATACGTACTAAATGGTTTTACTTTTCCTGTTTCTCCATTTAACCAATGTGGCCATGCACCATGAAAACGATCTGCTTTTTCTAAGAATTTTAAACCAGTTAAAATTCTGTTTACAGCTTCTTCTCTTGGAATAAATTTTCTATCTATCCCAACTATTAAGCTCATTAATCCAAATCCTGTACCTCCTGTTGTAATAATATGAGCATCATTTTCTGGATAATTCCCATCTGGATGAAAACGTTCTCTCGCTAATTTAGATTTTGGTTCAGCATAATCCCAAAAATATTGAATAGATTGTTTCTGAACTTTATCTAAAAGCTTATTTTCTTGTTTTGTTTGAGCAAAGCTACTTGCACTACATAACATAGTGCAAGATAGAATTGCTATTTTATTTAAATTGATCATTTTTACCAATTTGGATTTTGCAACATTGCTGGTGTTTGAAGAATTTGATTATTTGGAATTGGGAACAATTCATGTTTACCTGTCACGAAATTCTTACCATCTAAAGCCATCATTTGTTTTGCTTGTCCTGTACGAACTAAGTCGAACCAACGGTCATGCTCAAATGCTAACTCTAAACGTCTTTCGTTCCAAATTTTTAATCGTAATTGATCTTTTGATAATCCAGTTACTGATGCTAAACTAACTCTGTTTCTTACACGGTTAAGAGGCGTTAATGCATCTTGACCGATTTCGTTAGCTGCTTCTGCTTGAATTAATAAAACTTCAGAAAAACGAATTACACGAACGTTTTTATCACCATCTCCTGCTCCTAAATTAGCACTAGAATATGCTTTTTCATTGTACATTGGGTTTGCAACTGATTCTGGAATAAGACGTCCATCGTATAATGTTTCTCCGCGGAAAATGATTGTTGCATTCTTACGAATAACATCACCTTCAGCATCAAATGCATTTACTAAGTTTTGAGTAGGAACATTGAATCCCCATCCCCAACCTCCGGTACCACGAACACCTTGAGTTTCTGAATATTGTTGTACACCATGTGCTACAGCATCACCACGACCTTGAATTTCGAAAAGAGATTCTTTTCCATTCTCTGTCGATGCTCTCCAAGTTGTTGCGTAATCTGCCTCTAAATCATATTGACCAGAGTTAACAACTGTAGATGCCATATCATACGCTTGTTGATATTTTTGCTCGTATAAATATACTTTTGCTAATAATGCTTGTGCAGCTCCTTTTGTTGCTCTACCTAAATCTTTTGCTTGGTATTCGCTTTTTAAAGGTAATTTTTCGATTGCATCTAATAAATCTGCCTCAATGTAAGCATATACATCTGCTTTTGGTTGACGAACAGAATAAGTTGTAGGATCTTCTAAATCTTGAATCACCGTATCACCAAACATACGAACTAAATAAAAGTAAGATAAGGCACGTAAGAATTTTGCTTCTCCTGTTAATCTTGCTTTATCTGCATCTGTAATTGAAGTAGATTCTGCTGTATATTTTATAGAATATGATGCACGACCAATTGTTTTGTAAAATCTTCTCCACATTGCTTCTATAGAACCAGATGTCGAGTTGTGCAACAACATATCTAAATCTCTTTTATCACCTCCATTATCAGTATCAGAACTTCCTTTATCTGCATTATCAGAAATTATTTCTGTTACTCCTAACCAAGAGAATCCAAAATCCCAATCTGTAAATGCTCCATAAATTCCGTTTACAAATTGCTCCGGCGAAACACTTGCTTGATCATCAATTGCTACGTTTTCTTGTGATTTTACATCTAAAAAATCATCTGTACAAGAGCTGAAAACTGCTAAAGAAGAAAACGCTGCAACTACTGCTATTTTGATAGTATTTTTTTTCATTTTGTTTAAATTTAAAGATTAGAATTCAACATTTAATCCTACCAAGAATGTTCTCACGTTTGGATATGCAGAGAAATCCATTCCTGTTGTTCCATAAGGATTAGCATCGTAACGCTTTCCTTTAACATTGTCTAACGTTAACTCAGGTGTAAATCCAGAGTATTTTGTAATAATGAATACATTTTGAGCACTTACATAGAAACGTAGATTTTTGATAAAATCAATCTTATCTCTAAAGTTATAACCTAATGTAATATTACTTAAACGGAAGTAATCTCCTTTCTCTAAATAGTATGATGATGCAACTTGATCTCTTTCAGAACCTGGATTTGTATTAGAAGTTCCTGGACCTGTCCATCTTGAGTTGAAAGTATCAACTGTTATATTTTCTCCTCCTAAACGCGTGTTTTTAATTCCGTTGTAAATTTTATTTCCACCTGCACCGTAACCACTAATGTTTAAATCGAAGTTTTTATATTCCATGTTGATGTTGATACCATAGTTAAACTTAGGAATATAAGATCCCATAAATTTCTTGTCACGGTCATCAATCACACCATCTCCATTTACATCTTTGTAACGTAAATGTCCTGGACGCGCACTAGATAAATGTGGATTATTATCTATTTCTTCTTGTGTTTGCCATACTCCGTCAGCCTCTAATAACCAGAAAGATCCAAGTGGTTGACCAGCTTCAAGACGTTTTGCAATTTGTCCATTTCCTAATGATCCTCCTGTCATTCCTTCGTATCCTGGTTTTACAGAAACTACTTTATTTACATTGTAATTGAAGTTACCTCCTATCGAGTAACGGAATCCTCCAGATGTTTGATCGCTATAATTTAAACCAATTTCAAAACCTTTGTTTTCAATTTTAGCTGCATGATCATAGAAATCTTTTTCGTAAGGAGATGATAATACTTGTTTAACATTAATAATTGCATTCTTAGTTGTTTTGTTGTAGTAATCGAAATTACCCGTTAACTTACCTCTAAACAATTCGAAATCTAAACCTGTCGTCCATTCTTCTACAATTTCCCAAGAAACATTAACTGCTGGCGCTCCTAAGTATGCTCCAAAAATTAAGTCTTGACCTGGTCCAAATACATAGTTATAACTCTCACTTCCTGGTCCTCTATCAAAAGTTGTGTAATTAAATGGAATCTCAGCATTACCTAAGCGTCCCCAACCTCCTCTAAGTTTTAAGAAAGAAATAGTATTGCTATCTTTTAAGAAATCTTCATTAGAGATATTCCATGCAACAGAAGCTGATGGGAAAGTTCCCCAATATTGATTATTTAATTTGAATTGACTTGATCCATCTCTTCTTAAGATACCAGAAACGTAGTATTTGTTATCATAATTATATTGTAAACGTCCAAAATAAGATGCATAAGCAACTGGCGTATAATTATTTTGTTTTGTTATTGGCGTATATCTAGCTAAGTCTGCATGGTTTGCTGCCCAATATTGTTCTTGTACTGGTACATCATAAACAGTAAGATCTGAAAATTGTCCAATTCCAACTTTTTCTCCAGAAACACCAACTACAGCATTAATCGAGTGTTTACCAAATTTACGATCAAAAGAAACGAAATTTTCCCATGACCATCTAAATGTCTCAATATTATTTAAGTTTAATGAATTATCAGCCCATGTAACAGATTTTTGATTTGCACTTTTCTGAGCTTCAAATTCTCCTGCAGTTCTACTAGGGTTTGCAGCAATCCATCTGTCTTTTATTGGAGAAAATTCTCTGTATTTAGACCAGAATTTTGTAGCACCAGCACGAGAAGTAACAGTTAAACCTTTTGCAAGTCTTAACTCTGCTTCTATATTACCTTGTAATACAGTTGTATTTGTTTTTTGATTATCATAAAACAACGATGATACAGGATTTCCATGAGAATTGAATGTATCTGTAGATTGCCCTGGTTGAGTAATATACGTTGCTTCTCCTGTTGTTCTATTAAAAATTGGAGCTCCCCAACGACCATTGTCGTATTTAACTGGTACTAAAGGAGACTGGCGGTAAGCCATATCTAACACTCCATAAGGCTTAGGAATTTCTCTAGAGAAAGTAGCACTTACATTTTGTTTAATTTTCAACTTACCATCTAATAACTTATAATCATTGTTATTACGAACAGTTGTACGTTTAAAATTATTTCCTTGTATAATTCCTTTTTCTTCGAAATTGTTAATACTAAACATGTAGTTAACATTTTCAGTAGCTCCAGATAATGCAACATTGTTACTTACCATCTGACCTGTTTGTAAAACTTGGTCAAACCAATTGGTATTATAACGTTGCGTCGTAGAAATTGGAGTACCACCTAGTGCAGCTCTTTGTTCGTTGAAATAAGTAATATATTGATCAGCATTTGCCATATCAACCATATTCATTGTACTTCTTACTCCAAAATAAGTATCGTAGTTAACTTTTAATTTACCCGTTTTACCTCTTTTTGTTGTAATTACAACAACTCCATTTGCTCCACGAACCCCATAAATTGCAGACGAAGCTGCATCTTTTAAAACATCAATTTTCTCGATGTCACTTGGGCTAATATTTGCAATGTTTGGAACAATAAGACCGTCGACAACATATAATGGAGCTTTACCTCCTAAAGCTGTTCCCATACCACGAACTAATACTGTTGGCGTTCCACCAGGAGTATCAGTATTAATAATATTTACACCCGCTAATTTTCCTTGTAGGGACTGCATTGCAGTTGTACTAGCAATTTGTGTAATATCTTTTGCATTTGCAGAAGAAACTGCAGATGTCAAATCAGATTTCTTAACAGATCCGTATCCAATTACTACAGCTTGATTCAGAATAATAGAATCACTTGCAAATGGATCTTCTTCAACTGGTATAGAATCGTTAGTTACTTGGGCGTTTACATATAAAGACCCAAGAATTAATAATGGAAAAAAATATTTTTTCATTCTATTTCAATAATGGTTAAGTCAAAATTAGCATCATTTAACACTTGATTAACATGATGAATAGTGTACAAAATACATTTCTGAAATAATAAAACGTATAAAACTGATATTCTTATTGTTAAATATTTAGTTTTAACACTTTGATGTAGTTATGATGTATAAAATATTCTGATTTTTAAAAATTAATCATCCATTTATTAAGGTTTACCTCCGAAGAAATTTGCATTTTTTTGCGTAACCTATAACGTTGTAGTTCTATCGAACGATAATTAAGATGCATTAATGGAGCTATTTCTTTTGTAGAAAGATTCATCCTAAGGAAAACGCATAGCTTTATATCTTTAGCTGTTAAACTTGGAAACTTAAGCGTTAGTCTTTGAATGAAATCTTGATGAATTTCTTGAATATTCATTTCGAAATTCTGCCATTCGTTTCTATTATAATTATATTCCGAAAACGTTTTCTCGAATTTTCTTTTCAGCTTCTTATTTTCATCAGTTACCTCCAACTGTGAAAATAATTCATTAACCTCTGTTATAATGGCTCTTTGGTTAACTAATTTTAATGCTTGCGCAGCTAATTCTGTCGATTTAGACTGTAAAGAACTTTCTAAAAGTTGTCTCTCCTTTTTATAATTAACCTCTTTTAATTCTTGCTGATGGCTGATTTCTAATAAATTCAACTCGTACTGAAACTCTTTCTGCTTCATACGAAAACGTTGTTTTATTTTTAATTTATTATATCTGTAAAAGATAAAAACAATTGCAGCAATTATAAAGATGTAAACCAAAATCATACCATTAGATAAATACCAGATTTTTTTTATGGTAAAATCAAAAGAATTTAGTTGTTCGAAATTTCCATTTTTAAGCGAGAAAACCGAAAGTTTATATTGCCCACTCTCTAATTGCTTATAATTAAGAATTGGTGATATTAAAGGCAATAACTTAGAATCATTTAATTGATAAAATAATTGATAGTTTGTAAAATCGTCACTTAATATAGATATAAAGAAATCTATATAATTATTAGAGTATTCGATGCTTGAATTATTTGTTAAAACATTCTGATTAATTTTTGCAGATATTTTAACTTTTGGTAAATCTCTTCTAATCGATTTTAAATCATATTTCAGTACTCCATTTTCTAAATTAATGTATAAAAAATCTTCTTTCTTTTTTACAACTAAATTATCGTCAACAAGTTTTCCGTCGTATAATTTCTTTGGAATTAAGTAATAAATTAAAGTGTTGTTTTCAATTTTAGAATAATATAGAATATTATCTGCCTCTATAAGAAAAGTATTATAGTCTATTTCTCTAATTCTATATATATTCTTAAGTTTAGAATTTAGTTTATTCGTTGTAAACTCTTCCGAATTAACATCAAATTCCACTAAATTTTGAGCATCAATCAAAATATAAACTTTATTATCTTCTCTTATGATTTGAGGATTTATTAAAGATTGATTTTTGTATAAAATCTCTTTACTGGTGTTATCTTTTATATTAAATAAATACAACCCTCCATTTTTACCAATTCCTAAAATTTCGTTGTTTAGATATACAAAATCTAGAATTGGAACTGAAAGGTGACCTATTTTTTGAGGATTATTAATGGTAGATTTATCAAACTTATAAACTCCAGTAAACGTAGATTGATAGTAAGTAGCATCTTGTTTTATAAGTTTATATCCTCCGTTATTAGAAGAAATTTTATCTAAAGAGTTTCTATATAAATAAGTCCCCCATCCGTCAGAAACAAATAATTGATTGTCTATATTGGATACATTCCAGATTAATCCTTTTTCTATAAGCTCTTTTGTAATGTTTTGTTGAGATGAATAAGAATAAAAACCGTGATTTGTACCAATGTAAAATTTATCATTCGAAAAATCGAAACCAAAAACATTTCCTAAATTCCCATTGTAATCATACAATAATTCAGTTTCGTTTTTTAATTCGATTTTAGAAATCCCTTTATCCGTTCCCAACCATGCATTTCCTTTATGATCTAATTTTATGGTTTGAATGGTATTACTAATCAAACCTTGATTTTGATTGTAATTTCGATACGTTTTATTTTGCAGATTATAAATGTAAATTCCATTATTTGATGTTCCTACAATTAATTTATCTTCAAGAATAAGCATTTTAAGTATTAATGTATTCTTTAAGACTTGATTAAATTTTTCATCAAATTGTCGAACTTCATTTTTATTATTAATTACAAAAATTCCTTCTGTTAAAGTTCCTACTAAAAAATCATTCTTATAATGTTCTATTCCATGAATAACAACTGGTTTATCATTTAAAACATTAAATTTTTTAATAAAATTACCTTCTAAAAATTCGTAAACACCTTTAGAAATGGTTGCTACAAGTAACTTACCATCAACTAAATATACATAAGAAGATAATGCAGGAAGTTTATAGCGTTTTACTTGATTCCCATCAAAAGCAAATAAATAATTAAACGATTGAAAGTAAATTTTCTTTTTATGATAAAATATTTTCCAAATTTCTTCTTGCTCTAATCCTTTAAAACTATTAAACTTATCTGATATAGAAATATATTTCCTCTTCCCATCTACCCATTTCCAATAACCAAAATTTTTAAGAGAACCAGTATATACTACATTATTGATACTTGCAACAGAACGAGTAATAGAAAGATTATTAGTTACAATTTTTTCCCAGAAATTACCATCGTATTTAAGTATATTACGATTATTCGCAAAAAAAACTGTCCCCGTTTTGCTATTTTCCGCGATATCCCAAATTGGAGATTCGCCCATATATTCTGTTTTAGAATAATTTGTTATTATTGGCGCAAACGATTGAGCTTTTGTAAAAATTGAAAGTATTAAAAGTATGTATTGGCAATATTTCATCATAAAAAAAGACTGCTTTAAAAACAGTCTCTAAAATTAACGTATATTTTTTAATTATAATTATTTAAAATCTACATCAAAAACTTCTGCAAAATGTTTTTGCGTCATGTTTTTTATTTCTTGCATATCAACCTTGTAACCAAGTTCTCTTTCTAAAGAAGCAACAGCTTTATCTTGAATTCCACAAGGAACAATATATTCAAAATAGCGTAAATCTGGATTAACATTTAAAGCAAAGCCATGCATCGTAATCCATCGAGAAGCTTTTACACCCATCGCACAAATTTTTCGTGCATAAGGCTTTCCTACATCTAACCAAACACCAGTTTCTCCTTTAGAACGTTCTCCTTTTAATCCGTACTCTGCAATAGTTTTTATAATTACTTCTTCCAGATTTCTCATATATAAATGAATGTCTGGTTTAAAATTATCTAAATCTAAAATAGGATAACCAACCAATTGTCCTGGTCCGTGATAGGTAATATCCCCTCCTCTATTTGTTTTTACAAAAGTTGCGTTTATCTCCGATAATTTATCACTAGAAGCCAACATATTCTCTAAATGTCCGCTTTTTCCTAATGTATAAATATGTGGATGTTCTACAAATAATAAGTGATTCTTAGTCGATTTAAAATCAGAACTTCCTTCTTTTTCTTGCGCTCTATTATATTGTTTTGTCGCTATATTTTCCGCTAAAAGACTTTCTTGAAAATCCCATGCTTCTTGATAATCTTTATTAATTCCTAAATCTTGGAACTCGACAACTTGTTTCATTTTGAAAAAATTTCAGATAACAAATTTACAAAATGATTTAATGATTAGCATAAAAGTTTCTTGCAAAGAATTTATAGCCTCATAGAGATAAATAATAAAATAGAAGTACAGTTTTAATCTTCTAATTCAACTTCAAAATTTGCTAGTTCTGGATTATCTATAATATCACTTAAAGAATACTCCATAATAAAAGATTTACCATCTGCTGTAAACATGGCATCTTTAAGACTTAATGACTTTATTTTTCTAGGAAAAGTATATTTGTATTTATACTTTATCTTCTTCATCATACCTAAAAGCATCAGTTTTTCTCCTTCTTCTTCTTCCGAAGAATCATCTGAATGAAAATTGTTTAAGTATCTTTCAACATCAATTTTTTTAGTAAAATTTTTCCCATCAAAAGAATAATCAAAACCTGTTGACATTGAAAATGGATTATCCGAAAAGGGATTCTTTTCTTCTACAGCATTCTTCTTTTTTTTCTTCCTTTTAGTAAGCGCTGTATTTTTATTAGCTTCAATTCTTTCATCTTCCCTTAACTTAATTTCTTTAAAGGTATTATCGACTAATTTAGATTGTGCATTAAATTCATCTACAGATTTTGATCTATTAATAATTTCCACAGTAAATTTATCGCGCATATCTAATCGAAATTTGAAAAAATCAATCTTTGATAATTCAGTTTTATACAACTTATATTTTTCAAATTTTCCTTTGTTTTTCTTACTACCCATTTCTTCCAACAATTGCATAAAATCTAAGTAAGAATATTCAGCATTAGAAATCTGATTAATTTGTATTTTTTCATCAAGATCGGCTTTATTTAAAAGTGCTCCCATCTGTGGAATATCAATTATTTCAACATAATCTATTGCTCCAGTCTCGGAAATCAAGACCTCTTCGGTAACAGAACAAGAGTTAGTAAATAAAATAAGTATTAAAAAAGTAAAAATTCTTTTTATCATCTGTAAGTAATTAAGGTTCATTTAATTTGCTAAATTACATTATTAATATAAAACATAAAAATGTCTTTCATCATCTATAATAATCATTTACTAAGTATTTAAATTAAAATAAAAAGATGACAGTCAAGTCATAATCTATTATCTTTGATTTTTAAGAAATCGATATAAATTTTAATAAAGAATGAAAAAACTGATTGTTAAAGGATCTGTTTTGATGACTTTGTTGGCAAGTTTTAGTGTATTTGCACAACAAGGCGGAGGAATGTGGATTCCGACAGAGTTGAATGAAAAGGAGATGAAAGAAATGGGATTAAAAATATCTGCAAATGATATTTTTAGTACTGGCGATAAAAGTATTAACAATGCTGTTGCTCATTTTGGAGGAGGATGTACTTCGGAAGTTATTTCTCCAAATGGATTATTATTAACAAATCACCACTGTGGATATGGAGAAATACAAGCACATTCTTCTTTAGAACACGATTATTTAACAGATGGTTTTTGGGCAAAAGAATTAAAAGACGAATTACCTAATGATGGTTTAACTGCAACTTTTATTACAGATATAAAAGATGTTACTTCTGATATTTTAAAAGGAATTAAGGATAATACTTCTGAAGAAGAACGTAACAAAATCATCAAAAAAAATATAGAAAGCTACAATGCTAAAAGTAAAACAGATACTTTTAAAGCAGTTTTTATAAAACCTTTTTACAAAGGAAATAAATATTACCAGTTTACAACAGAAACATATAAAGATGTTCGTTTAGTTGGTGCGCCACCTTCTGCAATTGGTAAATATGGTAATGATACAGATAACTGGGTTTGGCCTCGTCACACTGGAGATTTCTCTATGTTCCGTATTTATGCTGATAAAAATAATAAACCAGCAGACTATTCACCAGAAAATGTACCGTATAAACCAAAACATTTTTTACCAATTAATATAAGCGGAATTAGCGAAGATGATTTCACGTTTGTATATGGTTTCCCAGGAACAACAGACGAATATTTACCAGCTTCTTCTATTCAACAAATAAAAGATGTTATAGATCCTGCACGTATTAATGTTCGTACAATTGCCTTATCTCATATTGATAAAAAAATGAGAGAAGATAATGCTACACGAATTGCTTATGCTTCTAAACAGGCTCGTATTTCTAATTCTCACAAAAAATGGATTGGAGAAGTTTTAGGACTTAATCGTTCTAAAGCTGTAGAAAAACGTCAGGCTTATGAGCAAGAATTCTTAAACAGAATTGCTAAAAACTCAAAATTAAAAGCACAATACGCAAATACAATTTCAGAATTAAATGATTTAAATAAAGCGAATGAAGATTATGCTTTAGCGTATACAATGTATACAGAATCTTTCTATTCTAATTCTGAAACATTTAGAATGGCATTAGCGTTAAATACTGTATTAAATGCTGTTGGACAAAAAGATTATGCACAAGTAAAAGCAAAAGCATTAAACACTGTTGCTGGAATGCACAAGGATTATAATGCCGACTTAGATAAAACAATTTCTTCTGATCTTACAGATAATTATTTTAAAGTTGTTCCTAAAAATTTATTACCAAATACAACAGCAGAAAATATTAAAACTGCACTTAATAATTCGGTAATTAACGGAACTAAAAAGTTAAATGGACAATCTGTTTTAGGAAATATAAAAGAGTTAGCAGAAAATGATGCTGAGTTTGTAAAAACTTTACAAAACGATGCTTTAATTGCTCAAATTCGTTTAGTTTTAGATGCTAACCAAACAAAAGTTAGTCCTACTTATTTAGCTAATCAAGAGAAAATAAGCAAATTAATGCGTTCTTATATGAAAGGTCAAATGGATGTTTTTACAGACAAAAAAATCTTTCCAGATGCTAATTCAACATTACGTGTAACTTATGGTAAAGTAGATGGTTACCAACCTCGTGATGCTGTTTATTATGAGCCTATTACACACATCGAAGGTATTTTAGAAAAATATGTTCCTGGTGATTATGAATATGATTTACCTAAACACATGATTCATTTATACGAAAACAAAGATTATGGTAAATATGCTGATAAAGACGGGAAACTTCCTGTAAACTTTATTGCAACAAATCATACTACTGGTGGTAATTCTGGTTCTCCGGCTTTAGATGCGAAAGGAAATTTAATTGGATTAAATTTTGACCGCGTTTGGGAAGGAACAATGTCAGATTTAAATTATGATCCAGAAATTTGTCGTAACATTATGGTTGACGCTCGTTACATTTTATGGGTTGTAGATAAATATGCTAACGCACAACGATTAATTGATGAAATGACAATTATTGACAACAATAAAAAATAATTGACTAACACAATACTTAAAAAGCAGTTTCAAAAATTTGAAACTGCTTTTTTTTATTTATAGATATATTTTCTGTCAGTTCGAGTGATTTTTTGAAATGAAATGAAAAAAAAAATTGTATCGAGAACTTAGACAAGAAAATCAATTAATCCTTACTTATTTCTCGATACAAAATTCTAAACGAATTTCACTCGAAATGACGGATTAAAAATAATATGAAATACAAATTTTCTGTCAGTTCGAGTAATTTTTTTGAAATGAAATGAAAAAAAATTGTATCGAGAACTTAGACAAGAAAATCAATTAATCCTTACTTATTTCTCAATACAAAATTCTAAACGAATTTCACTCGAAATGACGGATTAAAAAAAATATGAAATACAAATTTTCTGTCAGTTCGAGTGATTTTTTGAAATGAAATGAAGAAAAATTGTATCGAGAACTTAGACAAGAAAATCAATTAATCCTTACTTATTTCTCGATACAAAATTCTAAACGAATTTCACTCGAAATGACGGATTAAAAATAATATGAAATACAAATTTTCTGTCAGTTCGAGTGATTTTTTGAAATGAAATGAAAAAAAATTGTATCGAGAACTTAGACAAGAAAATCAATTAATCCTTACTTATTTCTCAATACAAAATTCTAAACGAATTTCATTCGAAATGACGGATTAAAAAAAATTGTTCTCTCAACTCATAACTTACTTCCCAAGCAATCTCTGTGTAACATGATTACTAAAAGTTTCTATTTTATCATTTTTAAGAAACTTTACGGTCATTGTTCCATCAAACTCTTCTAAATCAAGAATAACAATTTTATCATTCAATTGGATATTTTTAGAATTTAAATATTTTAAAAACTCATCTGATGAACCAGTCACAGCACAAATCTCTACCTCATCATCTTTCTTAAATTCTGCTAGTTTTTGATAATTTGTTGTATCAAATTTTCCATTTTTATCTGGAATTGGAGAACCATGTGGATCAAATTTAGGGTAATTTAATAATTCATCCATTTTGTCAAAAAACAATGGACTTTGTATATGCTCAATTTGTTCTGCAATTTCATGTACTTGCTCCCATCCAAATCCCATTTCTTGCACTAAAAACATTTCTGTTAAACGATGTTTTCTTACAATAAGAGATGCCTTTAAAATACCTTTTTCCGATAAACGCAAAGGTTTATATGACTCGTAAATAACCAAATCTTTCTCAGCTAATTTTTTCATCATACTATTTACTGTTGGCATTTTTATTTCTAAATGCTTACTTAAGTCCTTTACATTCACTTCTCCTCCCCCATTTTTAGAAAGGTGAAATAGCGCTTTAAGATAGTTTTCTTCAACCAATGAATTCATTTTGTAAAGATAATTGAAACAGTTATTAAAATTAAATTTTTAATTAAATAAATATTTTTGTTAGATTTGTCTAACTTTTATATTTCAATAATAAATCTCTTATGAATAAAATATTAATCCCACTACTATTTGCTTGTTCTATTTTGCAAGCTCAGGAAACTGAAACAAAAAACGATTCTATAAAAAGTGAATTAGATGAAGTTGTATTAACAGGAACTATGAAACCCGTTTCTAGAAAAGATTCTCCAGTTCCAATAGAAGTCTATTCTTCAAAATATTTTAAGACCAATCCGAATCCTTCTATTTTTGAATCTATTGGAATGATAAATGGTATTCAACCACAATTAAATTGTAATGTTTGTAATACAGGTGATATTCACATTAATGGAATGGAAGGACCATATACAATGATTTTAATAGATGGAATGCCAATTGTTTCTTCTCTTTCTACCGTTTATGGTTTAAATGGAATCCCGAATAGTTTAATTGAAAAAATAGAGGTTGTTAAAGGCCCTGCTTCATCACTTTATGGAACTGAAGCAATGGGAGGAATTATAAATATCATTACAAAAGATACTGAAAAAGCGAATAAATTTAGTGCCGATATTTACACAACCACTTGGTTAGAAAATAATATTGATTTATCCTACAAAGCAAAAATTAGTGATAATACAAGCACACTTTTCGGCGTAAATTATTTTCTGTTCGACAACAAACAAGATAAAAATAACGACAATTTTACTGATGTAACTTTACAAGATA
Organism: Chishuiella changwenlii; assembly: GCF_900142565.1. Taxonomy (GTDB): domain Bacteria; phylum Bacteroidota; class Bacteroidia; order Flavobacteriales; family Weeksellaceae; genus Empedobacter; species Empedobacter changwenlii. Next base: position 263,569 of record NZ_FRBH01000006.1, on the reverse strand, counting down.
GAATTTCCATTTTTAATAAATGGACTTTTAAACGCCCAGAAAATAAAATTGCTTCTCTTGCTGCACGTTATGTTTACGAAGACAGATGGGGCGGAGAAATGCAATACGATAAAAGAAAAGATAGAGGAAGCGGAGATGTATATGGCGAAAGTATTTTTACTAACCGTGCAGAAGTAATTGGAATGTATCAATTACCAATAAAAGAAAAAATATTTACACAGTTCTCTTATAATTTCCATCAACAAAATTCATTTTACGGAGAAAATTCATACCAAGCAAAACAACATGTTGCTTTTGGTCAGCTTTATTGGGACAAAGAAATCAAAAGCCATAGTCTCTTGACCGGAGCAACATTTCGTTATACTTATTATGACGATAATACACCTGGAACAGCTACAAGCGATGGAAAAAACAATCCTATGAAAACTCCATTACCAGGAATTTTTATTCAAGATGAAATTACATTTAATAACCAACATAAACTTTTATTAGGTTATAGATTAGATTATGACAAACACCATAAAGACATACATTCACCTCGATTCGCTTATAAGTTTTCTCCAAACAAAACGCATACATTTAGAGCAAGTTTTGGTACAGGATTTCGTGTTGTAAATTTATTTACAGAAGATCATGCAGCTTTAACAGGATCAAGAGAAGTTGTCATTAAAAATAACCTTAATCCTGAAAAATCATATAACGGTAATTTAAATTATGTTTACAATAAAACCCTTGGTTTTGGAAATCTAAACATTGATGCGACAGCTTTCTATTCATATTTTACAAACAAAATTATTGGAGATTTTGAGAGTGATCAAAATTTAATTATTTATGATAATTTAGATGGACATGCTGTTTCGCGTGGAATTTCGGTTAATTCTGATATTACTTTTCGTTTTCCATTAAAAATTAATCTTGGTGTTTCTTATATGGATGTTTACCGAACAGAAACAAATGAAGAAAATCAATCCGAAAAAATACAACAATTGCACGCACCAAAATGGTCTGGTAATTATACTATAAGTTATAATTTTCCTAAGAAATGGACGGTTGATTTAACGGGAAATTGGTATGGAGCAATGCGTTTACCTATACAACCTAATGATTATCGACCAGAATATTCACCATTTTATATGCTTACAAATATTCAATTAACAAAAACATTTAAACAGTTTGAAGTCTATGGAGGTTTAAAAAACATATTTAATTTTATTCCAAAAAATCCATTAATGCGCCCATTCGATCCATTTGATAAAAACGTGAATGATCCCGTAAATAATCCTTATGGTTATACATTTGATACAGCATATAATTATGCTCCATTACAAGGCATACGAGGTTTTATTGGTTTAAGATATACAATTAAATAATGAAAAAATTATTATTCTCAATATTCACAGTCCTTTCTATCTTTTCTTTTGGTCAAATCTCATTAGAACACTATAATCATGACTATTTAAAAGATAAAAAAATTACAATTCTATATTTTTATACCGATTGGTGTGCGTACTGTAAAATTCAAGAAAGAGAAATTGAGAATAATAATGACATTAAAAATAGCCTCAATCATAATTTCTATTTTATAAAATTAAATGCTGAATCAAGAGATGAAATTATATTTTTAAACGAAAAATATTCTCCTATCATCATCAATAACAAAGTTAAAACACACAGTTTTGTAAGGAATTTTGCAGAGGATAACGAAAATGACAGTTATCCTCTCTGGATTTTTTTAGATAAAGATTTAAAAATAATAGGAAAACATTCTGGCTTATTAAGTGTAAAAAATTTAAATAAAATTTTCACACAAGTCAAATCAATTAATTATAATTAATTGATTTGATCCTCAATATAATTCAAAATATCACTTTCATTACATAATTTTTGATTAGGCATAATTCCTCTTTTATAAACTTTTTTTTGATTATCTGCCATGTAATTTACAGTCAAACGCAATTTATCTAAATTTTTCAAACTAACATCAACATTATTAGTTGTATAACCTCCAGTTCTACTTCCAATAAATTCTACATTAGATAATGATTTTAATGATATTACTACAGCTTCAGCTGAACTCATGGTCTTTTGATCAATTAAAACAAAAACTTTTTTAGGATTAACAGTAAAATATATTTTATCATTTAAATAATGTTCTGATTGATTCTGATCTCCCAGAAAAATAGAACCTTCCTTCTTTACCCACGCTGTACTAAAATTATTTTTTTTAAAAACATTATGTCCAATTATTCCATCTTGATAAAAAGGCAGCAATGAAATTAACATTGGCCATATAGCTCCTCCAGTATTACCTCTCAAATCAATAATCCAATAATCTGAATTTATTTTACTTGAAATTAAACTTAAATTCTGAAAAATATACTCTCTTTCAGACATTTGAGATTTGTTATCTATTCTATCAATTTTGATGTATGAAATGTTTTTTAAGCTTTTAAATAAATTGTTATTGGTAAGATTAAAGCAATTTTCTTCAACTTTATTTATCGATTTATTAAATTTCCCTCTCAAATGAACACCATTAGCTTTTATATAAGATGTATGCCTATTTCCCAACAAAGTTAAAGCTTCAATTATTGCAGAATCTTTAGAAATTTTATTTTTCAATAAAACAGCTTCTTCAAATTTCAACCAGTCTATAGAATCCTTATCTATGAAATTTTCTTTTAGTATAGAAAATAACTCATCAAAGGAATCATCTCTCTTTTCTATTTTTAGATCACTTTCAAATTTAGAATTACAGCTGTAAAATAATACAGATAGGAAAATTATTATAATATTTTTCAAATACATTTTAAAATTGCGATGAAATAAATTTAAATAAAATTCTTAATAATAAAAAAATCGCAACTAAATTATAGTTGCGATTTCACCACAAAAAATTACTCAAAAGCAATTATTGAAAGATTGTCATTTTCAATAATATCTTTATTTTTTAGCTTTTCTATATCTATTATTCCTATAATATGATTATAATCTTTACTTTGGTATCGCTCTTCTACCTCATCTAAAATTTTAAAAACAGTATCATCTGCCTGTTTAAAACCTATATAGACACGTATTTTTCCCGATTGATTAAAAACACCACTTTGAGTATTTTCATATTTTCTTATCGCATATTTATAATCATATTTTAAAGCAGAAATATCACTTAATACAGCAGACGCTGTAGGAAATCTCCCTGCTCCTTTTCCATATAAAAATTGTTCATCTGCCAATGAGCTTCCGATCAAAACACCATTATACTCGTTATTAACTAGCGCTATTGTCTTGTGTAACGATACAAATGTTGGTAAAACAGTAGATGTTATTTCTCCTGTTTTTATATCTATCTGTGATTTAGCAATTAATTTTATTGTTGCTCCTTTTTCTTGCGCATATTTAAAATCTTCAACCTGTAAAGATGTTATTCCTTTTCTAATAACTTCTTCTGCTTTTATTTTCTTACCAAATGCGTGTAAGGTTACAATAGAAATTTTACTTGCTGCATCAAACCCTTCCACATCTGCTGTAGGATCTGCTTCAGCAAAACCACTTTCTTGCGCAGAACTTAAAGCATCTTGGTAAGACTGATTTTCATTTGCCATTTTAGTTAAAATGTAATTGGTTGTCCCATTTACAATTCCAGAAACATAATTCAGTAAATCATTATCAAAATATTCCTCTAAGTTTCTAATAATTGGAACTGAACCACATACTGATGCTTCATATAGAAATGAAACATTATTTGCATGTTGTAATTCTAATAACTCTTGGTGATGATCTGCTATCAATTTCTTATTCGCACTAACAACATGTTTTTGTTTACCAAATGATTTTTTAATAATTGTATAAGCTGCATCTGCATCAGAAATTAATTCTACCACAACATTAATATCGTCGTCTTCTAAAATATCATCTGGATTTGAAGAGAATAAATCTTGTGGTGCATTTCGCGGTTTATTTGGATCTTTTATTACGATTTTTTTTATAACAGCATTAAGTTGAGGCTTTTCTTCTAAAACTTTGTAAATTCCTTCTCCTACAACTCCAAATCCGAATAAACCGATATTCAATTTTTTCATAAAATGACTTCTTATTTTTCTGGGTTACATTTTATCAAGCTAAAGAAGAGACAAAAAAAATTGGTTAAATTGTCAATAAAAACAATTCAACCAATTCTCAATTAAATATTAAATGATCGTTTTTGGTATTCAGTTTTTATTATCTCTCCTCTTACGAGGCTGGAATTAGCACCTTGATAATATAATCAGGTTGCTAAAGCTTCAACGGGCCATTTCCCTCCACTTTTCTTGATAAATTGTAAAATTTAATAAACTATTTCGTTGGTACAAATTTAAAGTAAACTAATTCAAATTTCCAAAATTATTTTTTACCTAAAACAATACATTTTTCTAAATAATCTAAAATTAAAGCATAAAATAATTATATTTTTCTTTATTTTAAATTATTATAGAATTTAATTCTAATTTTTTTCATTTTTCATTAAAAGAAATATTTTATTATCTAATTATTAAGTACTTAACTTACTATTTATATAATAAAATTTTATAAAAAATGAAAGAACATAAGTCATAAAGCGGGTTATTTAATCTTTTTTTATTTTTTTTTACAGTATCATAACCAAAGCATTAAAACCCCTTAACGTTTAATTAACAAGTCGAAATTATGTTTGTAAATCAAAAAAATACAAAAACAATAATTCTATTAAAATGATTCGACAGATCACAACACTCGCCGCGCTAACAGCATCAACAATTTGTGTTTATGGCCAAGGAACACAGAGTTCTATCTCAGGAAAAATTAATGACGAAAACGGACAAGGAATACCTTCTGTTACAGTTGAAGTAAAAAATGAATCGACAGGTTTTACAATTTCTACAACTACAAATGAAAAAGGAGAATTCTATTTTAAACAGTTACCTCTTGGCGGTCCTTATACTGTTACAGCAAAATCGAATGAACTAGGAGAACAAATACAAAATGGTTACCAATTGAACCTTGGTGATGACCTTAAGGTTGATTTTGATTTTAATTCTTCTGATGTTATAGAAATTGACGCTGTAGAAATTACAGGAAATTCCTTAAAGAAAACAATTAAGAACATTGGTTCTTCAACTTCTGTTACTGCAAAAGATATTGAAAGATTACCCGTTAACGGACGTAATTTTACATCTTTAATAGATTTATCTCCATTAAGCTCAGGAGAAACTTTATCTGGACAGTTAGCATCTTCTACCAACTTTACTATTGATGGTATGACTGCAAAAAACCCTACTTCTGGTGGAGCTACTAACCGTAATGGAGGTCCTTACTCTATTTCAATGGAGTCTGTTCGTGAATTTGCTGTTGTAACAAATGCTTACGATGTAACATTTGGACGTAGTGGTGGTGGTACAATTAATACCGTAACAAAATCTGGTACCAACACATTTTCGGGTAGTGCCTTTATGTTTGGTCGTACAGACTGGTTATCTAGTCCTTATGACATTAATGCAAATAAAAGAGATTCTAAATTCTCAACTTATCAATATGGTTTAACTTTAGGTGGACCAATTATTAAAGATAAATTACATTATTTCTTTGCATGGGATCACCAAGCTCATTCATCACCATTAATTATTGCAGATATAAGAAATGCTGAGGATGAAGCAAGATACAATTTAACACAATCTACATTAGATCGTTTTGTTGATATTGCAAGAAATAAATATGGTGTTGCATCTTCACCTCAATTTGGTCAGTTTGATAAAAAAAGAGGAACAGATGCTTTATTCTTACGTTTAGATTGGCAAATTAACAGCAATAATTTATTAACTATTCGTAATAACTATGTTAACGATAGAAATAATTTAGGGTTAGGAGATAATACAACGATTAATTTATATGAAGTTTATGGAGATGTAAAATCTGTAGACAATAGTTTTTTAGCTAGTTTACGTACAAAAATAAGCTCTAAAATAACAAACGAATTAAAAGTTCAGCATTTATATACATCAGAACAATCAACTCCAAGTAAGCAATTACCACAATCTAATATTCCTCGTGGAATTGTAGAAAGGGTACAATCTTCTGTTGGAGGAAGAGATGTTTTTACAAACATACAAATTGGTGGACAACGTTATTCTCCAGAGAATTTTTACAACCACGTTTTCCAAATTACAGATAACTTATACTGGAATACAGAAAAAGTAAATTACACTTTTGGTGGTGATTTAATGTACACAAACATGAATTCACTTTATGGAAGTGAAATAAATGGTCGTTACTACTTTACAGGAATGGATAACTTTGATAATTTAACGCCATACCGTTATGCAAGAGAAGTTTATTTAAACGATGATAATCGCGTAAAACAAAATATCTTAGCTACTGGTGTTTATGGACAATTACAAACTAATCTTGCTCCTGGTTTAGAGTTAACAGCTGGTTTACGTTTAGATTATACACATTACTTTGACAAAGGAAATTTCAATCAGTTAGTTTTTGACGAATTAGGTTTAAGAACTGATAATGTTTTAAAAACGTTCCAAGTTCAACCTCGTTTCCAATTTACATGGGATGTTAACCAAGATAAGAAAGACATTATTCGTGTAGGTGCTGGTATTTTTGGTTCTGATATTAACAACTATGCTATGATTAATAACATGGTATTTGACGGAACAAAAGTTGCTTCTATCGACGTACAAGGAAATTTAGTTCCAAGACCAGATTTTATCGGATATAGAGAAGATCCTAGAACTGCTCCAGGTGCAGAATTATTCAACAATCCAAATATTCCTAAAATAGCAACTATCAATATGAACTCTGCAGATGCAAAAGTTCCTGTTGTATACAAAGCAAATGCATCTTATACACACTTCTTTAGCAATCGCTTTAAGGTTGGTGCACACGCTTACATGTCTTTAGGAAGAAATAACTACATGTATGTAGATAGAAACATGGTAGATGATCCATTCTTTAGAATTGCTGCAGAAGGAGATCGTGGTGTTTTTGTACCTGCAAACTCAATTAATACGACTAATGGTGCTACAGATTGGATGTTAGGTAGAAAATCTGATAAAATTGGACGTGTTTTAGAAATGGTAAGTGATGGTAAAGTAAATCAATATGCATTTGTTGTTGATGGAACTTGGAATTACTACAAAGAAGGACAAATTTCTGTTTCTTATACTTGGAACGATACAAAAGATAATACAACATATACTGGTAACGTAGCTAACTCTGCAACTTTATCTTTAATGGTAAATGACGATCCAAGAAATTTAAGTAGAATGACGTATTCAGATAATCATTTTCGTCACAAAGTAGTTATTTATGGAACAACTCCTACATTCTTTGGGATTAATGCTGGTCTTAGATTCTCTGCCATTGGAGGTACAAGATATTCTTTAGGTGTTGCAGGAAATGTGAATGGAGATTTCGTTAATTCTAATGATTTAGCTTATATTTATGACATCAATAGCGCAAGTACGCCTGATTATATCAGAGAAGGAATTCAAACTATCTTAGATAATCCTGATGTAGACAAGAGTACTAAAAAATATATAAGAAATAGTTTCGGGAAAATTGCAGAAAGAAACGGAGGTGTGAATGGTTTCTATGGGTATGTAGATTTACGTTTATCTAAAAAAATAAAAATCGTAGACAAACATAGCTTAGAAATTTCTGCTGATATTTTTAATGTTGCGAACTTAATGAACAAAGAATGGGGACGTGCTAAAAACTTAGGTAAACAAAATATTTATTCTGTTAGAAGTTTTGATGCAGAAAAACAAGAATTTGTTTATAATGTTAATACAAATACAGGAGTATCAAGTTATTCTGGTAATCCATACCAAGTTCAAATTGGATTGAGATACGCTTTCTAAAAAAATTAAAATGATGAAAAATACAGTAAAAAAACTTTTATTTGCAGGATTATTTATTCCTACAGTTATGATTAATGCACAAACAAAAGTTATCGGACACCGCGGATATTGGGATACTCCAAACAACGCACAAAACTCGATTCAATCTTTACAAATGTCTAACAAGATTAACGCATTCGGAAGCGAATTTGATGTTTCTATTACAACAGATGGTGTTTTAGTTGTTAATCATGATGCAGATATACAAGGAGTTGATATTGAAACAAACACGTACGATAAAATCAAAAATCTTACAATCAAAAATGGAGAAAAAATTCCAACAGTAGAACAATACTTACTTGAAGGAAAAAAGTATCCAAAATTGAAAATGATTTATGAGATAAAACCTCATAAAACAAAAGAAAATGAGGATCGTGCAGTTTTAGCTTCATTAGAATTAGTTAAAAAATTAGGTGTAGAAAATCAAGTAGAATATATTTCTTTTAGTAAAAACATTTGTGAACAATTAAAAAAACACAATCCTAAAAGTCATGTATCTTACTTAAATGGAGATTTAAGCCCAGAGGAAGCTAAAAAACTTAATTTCACAGGAATTGATTATCATTATTCTTTATACAAAAAGAATCCAACTTGGATTAAAGATGCACAGAAATTAGGATTAATTGTTAATTCTTGGACTGTAAATAAAGAAGATGATATGCAGTATTTACTTGATCAAAAAATTGATTATATCACAACTGATAAACCAGAGGTTTTACAGAAATTGATTAAATAAATATCTACAAATAGAAAAAGGGTATTCAACTAAGTTGGATACTTTTTTTTGTTATTGGAAAATAGAGGTTGGAAATTAGAAGTTAGGTTTTTACTTCACCTTCTTAAACCTACTCAACCACAAAGAATACAAAGATTACGCAGAGAACGCCAAGTTTAAAATCTAGTTTGTCATACTGAAATTAGATATTGGAAATTAGAAGTTAGATTTTACTCTATATAATTTTAAACCTACTTTAATCAATATTTCGCAGTGGTTTGTCCTGTTGAACTTGTTTCAGTATCACATCATGCAAGGTTTCTTGATATTAGAAATGAGATTTAAATAATAAAATCTAATAAAATAGAATCCAAATTTCGAGTTTCCAACTTCTAATTTCTTACTACTCAAATCTCATCTCTAGCAACTAACCTTTACCAAATATTTTTTTATCTAAAATAGCTATTTAACATTATTAAAAATATTTTTTCTAAATAAATCAACATAAATAGAATTTATTTCTAAAAAATAAGAATTAAAAAACTCATCATCAACAAAACTAACTTCATTAACTAATTTATTTTAAATCAAATTATTTTTTAAATTCTTTACTTTTTTATTATCAATACTTTGAATAATTTTGTGGGAACCTTATAGCGAAAAGATGGAGGGAATAGGACCGCTGAAATCTTGGCAACCCAAAACATAGTTGGGTGCTACATCCTACTCTAGTTTTATAGAGAAAGATAAGGAAATACTTTATTCAAAGATTCGCTATTCGGTTTAATTAAATAACAAAAATGACATTAAACGATATACTTAAAGAGCGAATTGTTATTCTAGATGGTGCAATGGGAACTATGATCCAAAAGCATAATTTACAAGAAGATGATTATAGAGGCGAAAGATTTAAAGATTTTCATACTTCCTTAAAAGGAAATAATGATTTACTTGTCTTAACGCAACCAAAAATTATAAAAGATATTCATCGTGAATACCTTGCTGCTGGAGCAGATTTAATTGAAACAAATACATTTAATGCTAACATCATTTCTATGGTGGATTATGATATGGTGGATTTGGTAGATGAATTAAATTATGAAGCTGTTCGTTTAGCAAAAGAAGCGTGCGAAGAATATTCTACACCAGATAAACCTCGTTTTGTAGTTGGTTCATTAGGACCTACAAATAAAACAGCGTCTATTTCGCCACAAGTAAATGATCCTAGTTTTAGAGATATTGACTTTGATACATTAGCCAATGTTTATTATCGTCAGGCAAAAACAATGTTAGAAGCTGGTGCAGATATTTTATTAGTTGAAACTATTTTTGATACATTAAATGCAAAAGCTGCATTTTTTGGAATACAAGATGCAATAGAAGAAACAGGAATTAACGCACCTTTAATGGCTTCTGGAACAATTACAGATAAATCTGGAAGAACATTATCAGGACAAACAACAGAAGCTTTTTTAATTTCTTTAGAACATATCGATTTAATTTCTGTTGGGTTAAACTGTGCTTTAGGAGCAACAGATCTTATTCCATATTTAGAAGTTTTAGCAGAAAAAGCGCCTTTTTATGTTAGTGCATATCCGAATGCTGGTTTACCAAATGCATTTGGTGGTTACGATGAAACGGCAGAAATGATGCTAGAAAATATTCGTCCTTTTTTAGAAAAGAAAATTGTCAACATAATTGGAGGATGTTGTGGAACAACTCCAGACCATATTAAATTAATGGCAGACTTAGCAAAAGAATACCAACCAAGAAAAATTGCAGAACAATGGCAGGCGTAAAAATTCAACTTTCTGGATTAGAACCTTTAATTGTTAGAGAAAATTCAAACTTCGTAAACGTTGGTGAACGTACGAATGTTACTGGTTCTAAAAAATTCTTACGATTAATAAAAGAAGAAAAATTCGAAGAAGCTCTTCAAATTGCACGTGATCAAGTAGATGGTGGTGCGCAAGTAATCGACATCAACATGGATGAAGGAATGCTTGATGGTGTTTCTTCTATGGTAAAATATTTACGTTTAGTTGCTTCTGAACCTGACATTTCTAAAGTTCCAATTATGATTGATTCCTCTAAATGGGAAATCATAGAAGCAGGACTTAAAAACGTTCAAGGAAAAGCAATTGTAAATTCAATTTCTTTAAAAGAAGGTGAAGAATTATTTATTGCTCATGCTAAAAAAATAAAACGTTACGGAGCGGCTGCAATCATCATGGCATTTGATGAAAACGGACAAGCCGATAATTACGAACGTAGAATAGAAATTGTAAAACGTTCATATGATATCTTGGTTAATCAAGTAAAATTTAATCCAAGAGATATTATTTTTGATATCAATATTTTCCCAGTTGCAACAGGGATGGAAGAGCATCGCCGTAATGCTATTGATTTCTTTGAAGCTACAAAATGGATTAAAGAGAATCTTCCTCATGCATTGGTTTCCGGAGGTGTTTCTAATGTTTCATTCTCATTTCGTGGAAATAATGCTGTTCGCGAAGCTATGCACACTGCTTTTTTATATCACGCAATTAAGCATGGAATGGACATGGGAATTGTTAATCCTGAAATGATTGAAATCTACGATGATATTCCGAAAGATTTATTAGAACATGTAGAAGATGTTTTACTGGATCGACGTGATGATGCAACAGAAAGATTAATTGATTTTGCTGAAGGTTTAAAAGGTGTCACTAAAGAGAAAAAGAAAGATAATGCTTGGCGCGAATTACCGTTAGAAAAACGAATAGAAATTGCTTTAGTTAAAGGAATTACAGAATTTATTGATGAAGATACTGCAGAAGCTTTAGAAAAAATAGAATCTCCATTACGCGTTATAGAAGGTCCTTTAATGGACGGGATGAATGTGGTTGGTGATTTATTCGGAAGTGGAAAAATGTTTCTTCCTCAGGTTGTAAAATCGGCGCGTGTAATGAAAAAAGCTGTTGCCTACCTTACACCCTATTTAGAAGAAGAAAAACTAAGAAATAAAACAGATAAAGAACCTGCTAAAATATTAATGGCAACCGTAAAGGGTGATGTACACGATATCGGAAAAAACATTGTTTCGGTTGTATTAAGCTGTAATGGTTTTGAAATCATAGATTTAGGTGTAATGGTTTCTTCGGATATTATTTTAGAAGAAGCACAGAAAAATAAAGTAGATGTAATTGGTCTTTCAGGATTAATTACGCCATCGTTAGATGAAATGGTACATGTTGCAAAAGAAATGAAACGTCTTAATCTTGATATCCCATTAATGATTGGTGGCGCAACAACTTCTAAGGCACATACAGCTGTAAAAATTGCACCAGAATACGATAAAGCAATTCATGTTTTAGATGCATCTCGTTCCGTAACAATTTGTCAGAAATTAATTGGTCAAAATCAAAATACATTAATCGCTGAAACAAAAGTTGATTATGATAAAATAAGAGAAGGTTTCTTAAACAGAGCTGTTGTAAAAGAATATTTATCAATAGAAGCTGCACGAGAGAATAAACTAAAATTAGATTTCAACGAATTTAAACCAGTTAAACCAAACAAATTAGGCGTATTTACACACGAAGCTAAAGTTGCCGATTTAAGAGAGTTTATAGATTGGACACCATTTTTTAAAACATGGGATTTACACGGAAAATTCCCAGCTATTTTAGATGATGAAATTGTTGGTGAAAATGCAAAAGAATTATATGTTGATGCATTGGCTATGTTAAATAAAATTGACGAAGAGAATTTAGCAAAACCCAAAGGTATTTTCGGTTTATTTAAAGCCAATACAATAAATGATGATACAATAGAATTATTTGATGAAAATAATAACAAACTAAATGAATTCTATACAATTCGTCAACAAGCAAAGAAAACTAAAAACATTCCGAATATTTCTATAGCAGATTTTATTGCTGAAAAAGAATCTGGAATCGAAGATTATATGGGAGCTTTTGCTGTAACAGCAGGTACAGAAATAGAAGATTATGCGAAAGAATTTCATGATAATTTAGATGATTACAATTCTATTATGGTAAAAGCAATTGCTGATCGTTTAGCAGAAGCTTATGCTGAATATTTACACAAACATGTGCGTACAGAAATTTGGGGTTATGCAAAAGATGAAACATTATCTAATGATGAATTAATTGCAGAAAAATACAAAGGTATTCGCCCTGCTCCTGGCTATCCTGCTTGTCCAGATCATTTAGAAAAAGAAACTATTTTTCAACTTCTAGATGTTCCAAATAAAATTGGAATTAATCTTACAAGTTCTTTAGCGATGTATCCTGTCTCGTCTGTTTCTGGTTATTATTTCGGAAATGAAAAGGCTAAATATTTTGGAGTTGGTAAAATTAAAATGGATCAGATTGAAGATTTTGCTCAACGAAAAAACATTTCTGTTGAATTAGCTGAACGCTGGCTTAGTCCTAATTTAGCTTAGTTAGAAGTTAGAAGTTAGAAGTTAGAAGTTAGAAGTTAGAAAGATAAAATTTTCTGTCAGTTCGAGTGATTTTCCGAAATGAAATAAAGAAAAATTGTATCGAGAACTTAGACAAGAAAATTAATTAATCCTTACTTATTTCTCGATACAAAATTCTAAACGAATTTCACTCGAAATGACGGATTAGAAATAATTAGAAAGATAAAATTTTCTGTCAGTTCGAGTGGTTTTTCATAATAGAATAAAGAAAAATTGTATCGAGAACTTAGACAAGAAAATTGAAATAATAAAATATAAAAACGGAAGTTAGATTTCGTTAAATGAAAATAAAATAATGAAAGTTACCGAACATATAGAACGTGCAAACGGCAAACCTTTGTTCTCTGTGGAGATTTTACCTCCATTAAAAGGTCAAGACGTTAATTGCACTTTCAAAACATTAGATCCTTTGGTTGAGATGAAACCTGCATTTATAGATGTTACTTATCATCGTGAGGAATTTGTTTACAAACAAAAAGAAAATGGTTTATTAAAACGTCATCAGGTAAGAAAAAGACCAGGGACTGTTGCTATTTGTGCTGCTATACAGAATCATTATAAGATAGATGCTATTCCGCATTTAATTTGTGGTGGATTTACAAAAGAAGATACAGAAGATGCTTTAATAGATCTTAACTTCTTAGATATTGACAATGTATTGGTTTTACGTGGAGATCCTATAAAATCTGAAAAAACATTTGTTCCTGAAGTTGATGGGAATGCTTATGCTTCTGAATTAATAGAACAAGTTACAGCTTTAAATAAAGGTGTTTATTTAGACGATGAATTACAAGAAACTAACAAAACAGATTTTTGTATCGGAATTGCTGGTTATCCAGAAAAGCATTTTGAGTCTCCGAATTTAGCAATGGATATGTTCTACCTAAAGAAAAAAGTAGAATTAGGTGCTGATTATATTGTAACACAAATGTTTTTTGACAATCAGAAATATTTTGATTTTGTAAAAAAATGCCGCGAAATGGATATTAATATTCCTATTATTCCAGGAATTAAACCATTATCAACTTTTAATCAGTTAAAAACTTTACCTCAAAATTTTTATCTCGACTTACCAGAAACACTTGCTATGGAAGTTTTAAAAGCAAAAGATAAAGAAACTGTAAAACAAATTGGATTAGAATGGTGTATCAATCAATCTAAAGAGTTATTAGAATTCGGTGTTCCAGGGTTACATTTCTACACAATGAGCAACTCTATCAATACACAAAAAATTGCAAATGCTATTTTTTAGAAAATAAAGAAAAATCTCAGTAAAAATTTACTGAGATTTTTTATTTTTGTTACCATGAATACAGCTGAATTATTCGATTACTTTCTAAAATCTAAAAAAGTAACGACGGACACACGTAACATTTCAAAAGATTGTATCTTTTTTGCTTTAAAAGGTGCTAATTTTAATGGAAATACTTTTGCTCAGGAAGCAATTAATCAAGGTGCTACTTTAGCTATTGTTGATGAAGAAGAGTACGAAAATCCATCAAATAATATTTTCTTAGTAAAAAATACTTTAGAAACTTTACAAGATTTAGCTCGTGAATACAGAAATTATTTAAAGATTCCATTTATTGGTTTAACTGGATCTAATGGTAAAACAACTACGAAAGAGTTAATTTCTGCTGTATTAAAAGAAAAATTTAAAACACATTATACGTTCGGAAATCTAAACAATCATATTGGTGTTCCATTAACTATTCTATCTATACCAGAAGATACAGAAATTGCTGTAATAGAAATGGGTGCAAATCATCAGAAAGAAATAGAATTATTAGCTTCTATTGCACAGCCTGATTATGGTTACATTACAAATTTCGGAAAAGCACATTTAGAAGGTTTTGGAGGAATTGAAGGTGTTATAAAAGGAAAATCTGAATTGTATGATTATTTACGTAGCAATAATAAAACTGCTATTGTTAATTACAATGATCCGCTACAGGTTGAAAAAACAAATGATATAAAAAGAATTACTTTTTCTGATGAAAGTAGTACAAATTATCAAATAAAATTAATTGAAAGCAAACAAGAGTTTTTAGCCGTTTCTTATGAAAACGAACTAATTGAATCTCATTTAACTGGACATTATAATTTTAGCAATATCTCATGTGCCATTACTCTTGGAGCATATTTCGGAATTGATTCTGTAACTATTAAAAAAGGAATTGAAGACTATTTTCCATCAAACAGTCGTTCTCAAATTATAGAAAAAGAAAATCATAAAATTATAATGGATGCCTATAATGCCAATCCTAGTAGTATGGAAGCAGCATTAAATAATTTTGTAAAATTTGAAGGAACAAAAACTGTTATTATTGGTGATATGTTCGAGTTAGGAAATGAATCTAAAATAGAACATCAACGAATTTTAGATTTAGCAGAAAGCTTAAATTTTGACCAAATTTTTATTTTAGGTCTAAATTTCAAAGAGACTATTACGCACAACTCGAAAGTCAAAAAATTTGATAACAGGACTACTTTTGAAGAATATTTGAAAGATAATCTCATTTTAACTCAAAATATCTTAGTCAAAGGCTCGCACGGTATGAGACTTGACCTACTTATAATTGAATAACATAACAACATTAAACCTATAAAACCAAATCCCTATGAAAACAAATTTTTTTACGGTAATTATAATTTACTTATTACCATTATTAGTAAAATCCCAAAATTATATAGAATGGGATAAGAGCACTAAATTAAACTACGAGAACTTTAAGAAAACTCCAGATCAAACTAAATCTCCTCAAGGAGTTTTAGACATGAGAATGGGATGGCAAATTGCACAAGGAAATGGACAAGTTCCTGAATTATTTGTCCATAATAAAGTTGATCAAAATACATCTTGGATTTCGATGAAAAATCAAGAGATATTAAATGACATGCAATTACAATTTGATTTATCTGAATTGTATACACGTAAAATTAGAAAAGAGTTTGAAAGCTTAAGAGAAAAGAAAGAAATGAGCAAAGATGCCTACAAAGCAAGATTTATGGCTCTTCAGAAAAACTTTCAAAAAAGATTGAAATCAGTTGCTACAACAACTCTCAATCAACCAAGTTTATATAAACTTTTAAATAAACAAATTCAAGATTCTTTGATTATTTACAATGATTATCAAAAAAAATAGTTGAAATTATAAACTTATTTTAATTGTATTTTGTCATAATGAGTTTGTTGAAAGATTTTAATAGAATTCTTTATTATGTTTTGACAAGCTCAACATGACAGGATTCGATAAAATGCGTAAAATTATAATTCACAACTCGACAAGCCTTATTCCTTATAATCTTATATCTTAAAACTAAATCTAGTTTCCACTTCGTTTTATATTATTTTAACTACAAAGAGCACAAAGGTTACGCAGAGAATAAAAAATTCACTACGTAATTATAATTTACACCACCATATAAACTATAATGACAATATTTATAAATAAGGTTTTTAATTAATTAGCAACATTAAAAAAAAAATTCAAGTTTAAATTATCATTAAATTATTTAATTTTAAATGGATATTTGTTTTAGTTTCATAATTTTGCTCTCCTTGATATAGGGACAATTATTAATTTGAAATAGATTTATATGAAGAAAGGATTTACTTTATTTATTACCATTATTAGTTTTATTGGTTTTGCACAAGCTCCATTAAATTATTATAATACTGCTACAGGTGATAAGTTCGAACTTAAAACACAGTTATACAATATTATAAAAGGACACACAAGTGTAGGTTATGGAGGATTATGGACAATTTATGCTTCAAACGACAACAGCAATGGTTTTTTAGATAAGTATTATGAGAAAGACAATACTATTTTAGATATCTATTCTGAAAATCCTACTGGAGCGGATCCATATAGTTTTACAAAAAGTACTAATCAATGTGGTAGTAGTGGTTACAGAAATGAAGGTGATTGTTATAACAGAGAACATTTAGTTCCACAAAGTGTTTTTAGCGAAAGATCTCCTATGGTTGCTGATGCTTTCCATATTTGGCCAACTGATGGAAAAGTGAATGGAGTAAGAAGTAATTTTCCTCATGGTGTTGTAGGAGTAGCTTCACAAACATCACTAAATGGCTCAAAATTAGGAGGTAATAAAAACTCAGGTTATTCTGCAGGTTACTCAGGAACTGTATTTGAACCAATTGATGAATTTAAAGGAGATGTTGCACGTGCATACCTTTACTTTGCTACACGTTACCAAGAAGATGGTATCCAAAACTGGTCTTATGCAATGTTTAACGGTACAAAAGACAAAGTTTTTACAGATACTTTCTTAAAAATATTAATTACTTGGCATTTAAATGATCCTGTTTCTGATAGAGAAATAGACATTAACAATTTAATTTACAAGAGTCAAAAGAACAGAAATCCATATATCGATCACCCAGAATATGTAGAAAAAATATGGGGAGCTAATTTAGCAACTGATGATTTCGAATATCAAAAACGTGACGATGTTAAGGTTTACAACAAAACTTCTCGTTCTATAGTTGTTCGTTTAGAAAACAATAAAAAACAAATTGAGAAAGTTTCTGTTTTTAATATTAATGGACAAAAAGTAAACGAAGTTAATAATTCTACTCACCAAAAAGAAGTTGAAGTTAACTTCTCAAATCCTGGTGTTTACGTAATTAAAGTTGTTGGTAAAGGAATGGAAATTAACCAAAGAGTTGTAATTAAATAAGAATTACAAACAGATAAAAATTATAAAATCCTTCGCTGTAAAGTGAAGGATTTTATTTTTTAGTAAATGAGGAAAAATTAGTCATTGTTTATATTTTTTTTAAAAAATGTCATACCATAAAGTACTAAAACCAATATAAAAGGAATACCAAACAAGACCGAAAGTGTAACAATTAAATTTATCATAATAATAAAAATGTTATGGTTTCATAATATTAATTACAATTTATAAAATATATTTTAAATAATATTTATAATAATAACACATTTTTTGCGAATTAATTAACTTTTATAAATCTCATAATAAAATTGTGTTAAAAATGGTTTTTCCATAAAAAAAGTCGCTTAAAAATAAGCGACTCTAAATATTTATTTAATTGTAACCGTGATTACTATTGGTTTCCCTTTGCATAATCAGCTAGGAATTGAGCTAAACCAGAATCAGTTAAAGGATGTTTTAATAATCCTAAGATAGATGATAATGGTCCTGTCATTACATCTGCTCCAATTTTTGCACAATTTACAATATGCATTGTGTTACGAACTGATGCTGCTAAGATTTCTGTTTCGTAAGCGTAGTTATCAAAAACGATACGAATTTCTTCGATTAAGTTTAAACCATCTGTAGAAATATCATCTAAACGACCAATAAATGGAGAAACATAAGTTGCTCCTGCTTTTGCAGCTAATAATGCTTGTCCTACAGAAAATACTAATGTAACGTTTGTTCTAATTCCTTTTGTAGAGAAATATTTACATGCTTTTACACCATCTTTAGTCATTGGTATTTTTACAACGATTTGTGGGTTTAAAGCAGCTAAAGCTTCACCTTCTTTTACCATTCCTTCAAAATCGGTAGAAATTACCTCAGCAGAAACATCACCATCAACTAATTCGCAAATTGCTTTGTAGTGATTAATAATATTTTCTTGTCCTGTAATACCTTCTTTTGCCATTAAAGATGGGTTTGTTGTTACTCCATCTAAAACTCCTAAATCTTGAGCTTCTTTTATATCAGCTAAGTTTGCTGTATCGATAAAAAATTTCATTCTTTTATTTTTCTAATATG
Source organism: Chishuiella changwenlii (assembly GCF_900142565.1). Taxonomy (GTDB): domain Bacteria; phylum Bacteroidota; class Bacteroidia; order Flavobacteriales; family Weeksellaceae; genus Empedobacter; species Empedobacter changwenlii. The sequence goes on along the minus strand of NZ_FRBH01000006.1, from coordinate 244,665 downwards.
TTTATACAAAAATAAGGATTAAATCATGAAATATAGATTTAATCCTTTATAATATCTATGTTATATTTTTAGATTAAAGTGCAGTATAACCTCCATCTACCATATAATAACCTCCTGTCATAAATGAGGCTTTGTCAGAACTTAAGAAAGCAACTAATTCTGCAACTTCTTCAGCTTCTCCTAAACGACCAATTGGATGTTTAGCAACCAATGCTTCTAATTGCTCTGGAGTTAAATGTTCTTCTAACAATGGTGTTTTAATATAACCAGGTCCTACAGCATTACAACGAATGTTTTTAGTACCATATTCTGCTCCGATATTTTTAGTTAATCCAACAACAGCATGTTTAGAAGATGTATAAGCAGGGCTCATTATTGCTGCAACCATTCCGTGAATAGATGCTATGTTAACAATAGAACCTCCTCCACTCTGCTCCATTGCTTTTATTTGGTATTTACATCCATAAAAAACACCATTAAAATTAATGTCAATTACTTTTTTCCAATCTTCTGCTGTGTAATCACCTGTTAAAGAAGCTGGTCCTCCTATTCCTGCATTATTACATGCTACATCTAATCTTCCGTAAACTTTTAATGCTGCATTAACCAATGCCTCATTATCATCTGGAGAAGCTGTATTTGCTTTAAAAAATATTGCCTCGCCACCTACATTTAATATTTCTTCTACAACTGCGCTTCCTCCTTCTTCATTAATATCAGAAACAACAACTTTAGCTCCTTCTTGTGCATATAATTTAGCAATAGCTCTTCCTATTCCAGAACCTGCTCCAGTTACAATCGCTACTTTTTCTTTTAAAATTCCCATTTTGCTTATTTTAATTTGTGTCTACTAAAGTTAACTATAATTATGAAAAATGGTTTTAAAATTTTCTTAAAATTACCTCAGAAATAAATGTATTATATCATCATTATTGCTTAAAAAATTTTAAATTTGATTAAATATTAAAATAATGAAAAATATCCTGACTGTCTTATTATTGACTATTTTTTCACTTGCTAAAGCTCAATCTGTTAGTGATTACAAATACATTACTGTTCCAAGAAAATTTGCTGACTTCGATAAAAATAATTACAAATTAGATGCACACTTAAAAATGCATTTAAGAAAGAAAAATTATGAAATTGTTGTTGAAGGTGTAACAGAAAAACCTACAGATTTAAAAAACAATCCTTGTTTAGCAGCAAAAGCAAACATAGAAAGTATGAAAAGTACTTTTAAAAATAAATTAAAAGTTGTTTTTACAGATTGTAACGAAAATCTTATTAGTGAGTACGAAGGAATTTCTAGTATAAAGGAATTTGATAAAGGTTACCAAGAAGCATTAGCTATTGCAATGGCAAAAGCGCCGATGCAAAATGCAAAAGAAGTTCCAAATACAGTTCAACAAGAACAACCTGTTACAACTACTACAAACACTACAACTACTATTACAAATGAACAACCAGTTATTGTAAGTGTTTCAGAGAACAAAATATATTCTTTAAATGGACAAAAATATGAAGTAGCTACTTTATCACAAGGTAGTTTTATTTTTATGAATAGAGAAACTGCACAAATAGTTGCTCAATTCTATCCTTCTTCTCAAAAGAATGTTTACCATGTAACTGTAATTTCACCTAAAGGGAATTATCAAACAATTGGTTTTGTTTCGGAAAATGAAATCTCAATTGACTATCAGACTGCTGATAAAACATGGACTAAAACGACTTATACGAAATAAGTTATAAATAATTAATTCGAAAAAAATTCTGAAAAGAATTTTTCCTCAGAAAAGAAATAAATATGCAAGCACCTATTGCTAAAAAAATAGAAAAAAAATTAGAAAAACATGGAGATGTTCGTATCGATAATTACTATTGGTTAAACGAGCGAGAGAATCCAGAAGTTATAAAATATTTAGAAGACGAGAATGCGTATACAAAAGCTATTTTAGAGCCTACAGAAGAGTTTCAGACGAAATTATTTGAGGAAATGAAAGCACGTATCAAAGAAGACGACTCGTCTGTTCCTTACAAATTAAATGGTTTTTGGTACTTAACAGAATTTCAGAAAGGGAAAGAATATCCTATTCATAAAAGAAGAAAAGATTCTTTAGATAATAACGACGAAATTTTGTTTGATGTTAACTTAATGGCAGAAGGACATTCGTATTATAATTTGGGAGGAATCTCTATTTCTACAAATAATGAATTATGTTCTTTTGGTGTTGATAATGTATCACGTAGAATTTATACCATTCAAATTAAAGATTTAAAAACAGGAGAAATTTTACCAGATGTTATAGAAAACACGACTGGTGGTTCTGTTTGGTCTGCTGATAATAAAACACTTTTTTATACGAGAAAAGATGATACATTACGTGCATATCAAATTTGGAAACATAAATTAGGAACTGATGCAAGCGAAGACACTTTAGTTTTTGAGGAGAAAGACGATACATTTTCTGTTTACGTTTACAAATCAAAATCGAGAGAATATATTATCATTGGTTCCTCTTCTACAGTTTCGGACGAATATCGTTTTATTCCTGCAAATGAGCCAGATGCTGAGTTTAAAATATTTCAGGAACGCGAACGCGATTTAGAATATTCAATTGAGCATTTCGGGAAAGAATTTTACATCCAAACTAATAAAGATGATGCATTTAACTTTAAGTTAATGAAAACATCTATCGAAAAAACGGAGCAAAATAATTGGATTGATGTCATTCCACATCGTGAAGAAACATTTATTGAAGGATTTGAAATTTTCCAAAATTATTTAGTTGTTGAAGAGCGTACAAATGGATTAATTCAGCTTAATATAAAAGCATGGGACAAATCTGCAGATTATTATTTACCATTTAACGAAGAAACATATACGGTTGGTTCTGGAACGAATCCAGATTTTAATACTGATATTCTGAGATATGGTTATACTTCTTTAACAACACCTACTTCTGTTATCGATTTTAATATGAACGATAAAACATCGGAAGTAAAAAAAGAACAAACTGTTTTAGGTGATTTTAAGAAGGAAAATTATACTTCTGAACGTATTTGGGCAGAAGCAAGAGATGGTGAAAAAGTAGCTATTTCTTTGGTTCATCACAAAGACACTCAATTAAACGAAAATACACCGCTTCTACTTTATGCTTATGGATCGTATGGTTATACTATTGAGCCTAATTTTAGTTCTATCCGTTTAAGTTTATTAGACAGAGGTTTTGTTTATGCAATTGCGCATATTCGTGGTGGACAATACTTAGGACGTGAATGGTACGAAGATGGAAAAATGCTAGAAAAGAAAAATACATTTTTTGATTACATCGATTGTGCTAAATTTTTAATTGAAAAGAATTACACATCTTCTACTCATTTATACGGAATGGGTGGTTCTGCTGGTGGATTATTAATGGGTGCTGTAATTAATTACGAACCAAACTTATTTAATGGTATTGTAGCCCAAGTTCCTTTTGTGGATGTTGTAACAACAATGTTAGACGAAAGTATTCCTTTTACTACTGGAGAGTATGACGAGTGGGGAAATCCTAACGATGAAGAATATTACCATTATATGAAAGAATATTCTCCTTACGATAATGTGGAAGCAAAAGCATATCCTAATTTATATATTTCAACAGGTTTACACGATTCTCAAGTACAATATTGGGAACCTGCAAAATGGGTTGCTAAATTGAGAGAATTAAAAACAAACGATAATATTTTACTTTTAGATACCAATATGGATACAGGACACGGTGGTGCTTCTGGTAGATTTGAGTCTTTAAAAGAAGATGCCAAAGAAGATGCATTCTTATTTATGCTGGAAGGTATAACTGAGTAATAAAAAGTAATACATAAATCAAAATATTAATTATAAAAAAGGAGAGGTTTTAAACTTTTCCTTTTTTTTATAAAGTAGATTATTTTACCACAATTAATTAACACAATTTAAGAACAATATATTAAACGTTTTTAAACGCTTTTGTCCACCCCAATGTCCACCCCTATAAGATACATTTTCCTTTCATATCTTATTACATTTACTGCATTAAATAAAAAAATAAAATTTATAGCACATGAAACACTTCAACTCTTTAATGATTGCATTATTTATAATGCTTTCCAATTTTACTTTTGCACAAACCAGTACAGAGGCTTTCGAAACAGAATCTCCTGGAAATTCTAGATTTACAGATAATGGTGTTGAATTTAATATCATTTCTCATCGAGGTACTTTTACTATACAAGGAAACTACCCAGGTACGGGTTGGAATGGTACAAGTGCTGATAACCGTTATATAGATAACAGCAGTTCTACTGCAGATACTCCTGCTTCTTTTAGTATTAAAACAACATCTAATTTATTTAAAGTAAATAGATTTTGGATGTATCTTGGTGCAGCTAACACAGATCTTGGTGTTCAAGGTACCTTAACAATTACAGGAAAATTAAGTGGAATTACAAAGTTTTCTACAATAAAAACAACAGGTTTTAATCAAACTACTGCTGTTACAAATGGATATACATTAATAGATTTAACAAATCTTAATGGACAGAACTACACAAATCTTATTATTGATGAATTACAAATAACATTAGGAGGTGCCTATAGATACGGAGCACTTGATGCATTTACATGGGTAAAAGATTCTAATGTAATTATAGATCCAAACGCTTTACAAGTAACAGCTACTACTACAACTATAGCTTGTAATGGTAGTGCTACTGGTGAAATTTCTTTAAATGTTACTGGTGGAACTACACCTTACACATATCTTTGGTCAAACGGTGCAACTTCATCTACCATAAAAGGGTTAGTTGCGGGTAATTATTCGGTAACAATTACAGATGCAGCAAACCGAACTAAGACGGAAAATTATTCGGTAACACAACCATCTGCAATAAATGTAGCTAGTTCAAAAACAGATACAGGTTGTGGAGGAGCAAATGGTGCTGCTGCAGTAATTCCTACTGGTGGAACTTTGCCTTATACATACCTTTGGTCTAATGGTGCAACAACTTCTTCTATAAATAATTTAGCTGCTGGAAATTATTCGGTAACAATTACAGATGGTAATGGATGTAATGTGATTAGAAATTTCACTATAAATTCTTCGGATTCAGCTCCAGCTCCTGGTATAAAATTAAGCTTTAGAAATGGAGATCAATTATCTGTTTTTGAAACGATAGGAGAAAATATAAAATGGTATCAATCAAAAGAAGACGCTAGTCAGCATATTAATTCAATTTCAAATACAACACAAATTGTAAATAATACAACTTACTATGCTACACAAACTGTAGATGGTTGTGAGTCTATAGAAGCTTTAACAATTAATGCACAATCTGAGACATTAAACAGTTCTGACTTATTATTAAATTCTTCTTTTAAACTTTATCCTAATCCTACAAATGATATTTTAAGAATATCAACAAACGAAAAGATTAATAAAGTAATTGTATCTGATTATAATGGTAGAAAACTTTTTGAAAGAGCGCCAAATGCTAAAAATGAAGTAGATGTAAATTCATTATCAAAAGGAGTTTATATTATCAAGATTTTTACAGATAAAGAATCAAAAACAATGAAATTTATCAAAGACTAATAAAATATCCTTGTCATAAAATTATTCAAAAATTTAGGAACGTAATTTGATTTATGTTCCTAAATTTTTTTTATGGAAAACACAAGTAAAATAGCAATTATCGGAGGAGGACCAGCAGCACTATTAATGTTAAAGCATCTTTTAAAGATGGCTATTTTACCAGAAGAAATATATATTTTCGAGAAAAACAAACGTTTTGGAGTCGGAATGCCTTACAGCGAATTTGGCGCTACGGCGGAACATATTGCCAATGTTTCTGCTAATGAATTACCAGAAATGGTGAATTCTTTTAAAGAGTTTTATTTTGAAAAATACAAAGAGAGTTACAATGAAAACAAAGTTCTTCCAAGACTCTTATTAGGTGATTATTTAGAAAATCAGTTTGAAAAGTATCTGCAAATAGCAAAACAAATAGGTGTTAAAGTTATTGCTAGAAAAAATACGCCTGTATTAGATATTATCAAAAATGATGAGATTGATAAATTCGAAATTATCACAAATCCCGAAAATGATCTTTTTGTAGATAAAGTAATTGTATCAACTGGTCACGTGTGGCCAAAAACACACGAGGATAAAGTAAAAGGTTGGTATGACTCTCCCTACCCTCCTAATAAATTTAAAGAAAAAACTAATTGTGTTGTTGCTATAAGAGGAACTTCTCTTACAGCGATTGATGCTGTGAAAACAATTGCCCGTTTAAATGGAAAATTTGTAAAAGAAACCAATGGCGATTTAAAATATATCGTTAATAAAGATTCGGAAAAATTTAAAATTCATTTATTTTCTACAAGTGGCTTTTTACCTGCATTACGTTTCCATACCGAAGATGAAACCTTTTCATCTAAATGGATTATGTCATTACAAGAAATATACGACATTAAGCAAAAGAATGATGGTTTTGTTCCATTAGATACGGTTTTCGAATATAGCTTTAAGAGACCATTACGTGAAAAAGATCCTAAATTTTATGAAGAAATTAAAGACTTAACAATTAAGGAATTTGTAGATAAAATGCTCGAAATAAGAAAAGAAGTAGATTCTTTTGATCTTTTTGAAGCTGAATACAAAGAAGCTCAAAAATCGATTAAAAACAAAGAATCTATTACGTGGAAAGAAACAATTTACGCTTTTAGTTATGCCATGAATTATCCTGCTAAGCATTTTTCTGCAGAAGATATGTTACGTTTACAAAAAACTTTAATACCCTTAATATCTGTAATTATTGCGGCACTACCACAATCTTCTTATCATGAAATAATGGCACTTTATAAGGCTGGTTTAATCGATTTAATACAAGTCGATAAAAATAGTACAGTAGAACCTGATGGTGACACTGGTGTTATTTATTCTTACAAATCTGTTGAAGGAAAAAATATAAATGCACATTATGATTTTTTTATTGATGCAATTGGTCAAAAAAAGATGAATTGGACTGATTTTCCTTTTGATGGTTTAAGAAATTTAAAATTAACAAGTCCCGGTTTCTTGGACTTTAAAGATGAAAAGATTGGCAAAAAAATGCTCGAAGAGAAAAAAGAAAAAGTTGTAGAAGGTTATAATCACAATTATTACCTCGAAGTTTCTGGACTCGGAATAAACGATTATTTTCAATCTATAAACATTTACAAAGAAACTATTCCTTCTGTTTATATTATGACAGTACCATTTATAGGAGGATTAAACCCCGATTATTCTGGATTAGATTTTTGTGATACTGCAGGAGAAAGAATCGCAGAAGCTATAATTGGAGGTTAGATATTAGAAACTCGAAATTGGAAATTCGAGGTTGGAATATATAGTTTAAAATATACCACATACTACGTTTATCGTTAAACTCATAACAAAAAAAGAGCAATCTTGTAAAAGATTGCCCTTAGTTGCCTAAAAAATTATATTAATTCTATGTTTAATTACATTTTTATTAATCCTCACTATAAAAAGTTACAACCAAAGAACTTATTAAAGTTCTATCGTAGTTTATATCTTCCACATCTAATGTATTCGTTGTAGGTGTAATGAATCTAGTTATAGTCGATATTTTCTGACCAGCTACTAAACGAATAACTCCACTAGAATAAAGTGTAACAGGAGCGTTTGCATCTGCATTAAAATTAGGTTGAGTAAAAAAAGAGAATGTAGCATTGCTTGCTGTTGATAATGTACCAGTATAAGCTCTAGAAAACCCTAGCCTAACAAAATCGTTATAAGGACCTCTGAATACCAAATTGGCAGCAAACTGAAAGTATCCTGTTCTATTAGCCGTAAAAGAATTATCTGTAGCATTATACGTAATAATATCCGTAACCTGTTTTCTTACAGCATCCCATCTAACCTTTCTGATATTAGCACCCATATTAGCACCTAGATAAGTTGTTGTGTTACCTGTAGATGCAGGAGCAAAACCATATATTCCCGCAATAAGAGCAGCACCAGAAAGATCGGTTGTATCAGAATTAATTTTTTCCCATTCTACCCCATCGTAAAAATAATAACCCACACTAGTAACACGAACTGTTTTTGGTGTCGTTACAATTGAAGGTACCGTAATATAAACAATAGCACCTATTTGATTTGTTGTATACAAATTATCTTTTGCTTTCAACTCATCTCCTGTTAATTTAGGAGGAATGAAACCATCTATTTTTGCAACATCTGTTGGTGAAGAAACAACATCTAATGTTGCATTAGGTACAGCAGTATTTATACCCACTTGTGCTGAGATAAAACTAGATATAAAAAAAATACTGCATACAAATTTTTTAAAAGTAATACTTTTCATCATAATTATAAGTTTAGTTGGTTATCCAAATATAACTCTTTTTTAAAAAAAACAATAACATGTTATTGATATTTTAATTTTCTAATTAAAAATTAGAAATTAATAAATCGTATACTGCTAAATTCAACAATCACAATAAAAAAAGAGCAACCTTTTACAAGATTGCTCTAAAGAAAATTAAAAACAATTATGGTATTTATTCTATTTTTATACACTAAAAAATGAATGTTTTATTTCAATTTAGAAGTTGAAAGTTAAAAACGTTTATTTTCACTTTACATCTAATTTCATAAAACATTACTTTAATAGGTATTTCCTATACAGAAATTAAATATAGAGCCATTTCCTATACTAGCAATAGCAGAAATAACAACTTCATCAAACCACACACCTCCAACACTATATACTACACCTGCTTGAGTAGTAGAGTCACACCTAACGCGATTTTGAAATATATTAAATTGACCAGGAATACAGCTTCCTGAATATACTCTTGTAATTGGTGAAGTTGGTGTAACATCTACTCCATTACGTTTTAATGTATAGAAGAACGTTTCTTTACTATTAGTAGTACTTATAGAAGCTGTTTGGAATACCTTTAGGTTTGATACAGGTCTATCAAATTTTATAGACATAGAAGATACATTATTACCTCCTCCTAACCAGAATGTATTTTCTGCAAAAGTTGCAATACCACAATCAACATTTGATCCTAACGTACCAATATTCACAAATTCATTAAAAGTTGACGTAACAGGTAAACCACTTACTGTTCCTACAGCTGTAGTATTATTTGTTCTATATGGTAACAAAAATCCTGAACAATTAGCTATAATAGTTGGAGCAGGAACAGGAGGAGGAAGAATTACAGATCTTGACACATTACAAGAAATTCCGCCTATGGTAATTGGAAAAATAGCTGTTCCTGTACTAGTAGCTGTTCCTGTAATTGTGTACGTTACAGTACCATTTCCATTATTAAAATTACCAGCAATTCTGGTTGCTGTTAATCCTTCAATTCCTGTAGAATTCACCACCTCTTGAGGATAAGAAGAACCATTACCTCCTGTGTAATTAATTGTAAAAGTAACTCCTGGAGATACTGCTTCATTAACAACCACATTTCCAGTATTAGTCGGATTATTACAATTAATACTAGCAACAGATGTAGGTGTAGATTCACCAGCACCAATACAAGTCGACCAACCTGGTGATCCATTTCCCACGTTTTGTCGGTATAATCGTATACAATCTAGTGTACTATCATACATTAAACTACCAGGTACGACTGCTCCTCCTTGTGGATTAATCATATTATTTACACTAACATTTACAGGTAATACCAATGGCATATTAAAAGTAGTTGGATTATTTATATCCAACGCTCCTCTTGGAGTTGTTGTTCCGATTCCCACTTGTGCTGAAACAGAATAAAAAGTAAAAAAAATACTAGGTAGTAGTATTCTAAAAGTAAGACTTTTTTTCATAATTTTATAGGTTTAGTTGGGTTATAAAAATATTTTTAAAAAAAACAATAATATATTATTGATATTTTAATTTTCTAATTAAAAATTAGAAATTAATAAATCGTATACTGCTAAATTCAACAATCACAATAAAAATAGAGGAATCTTTTATAAGATTGTTCTAAAGAAAATTAATTATAAATCGGATTTTTTTACATTAATAAAGTTACTTGACAAGTGCTGAAATTCCAATCTCTATATCTCCAAGTGCCGTAATGGCTCCAGCACATTCCGAATCGCCTGATACATATCTATAACTATTTGCAAGAGAACTAATACCACTTCCCATACTAGTTGTTCTATAAAGGCCTAAATTAGAAGTTACACCTTCTATTCTAATAGCGCTTCCTTTGAAAACAATATAATGTTTACCTGCTGAGGGGATTACTATATTTGGAGATCTCCATAAACTTGTATAATTAGTCATTCTTACAATCTTGAAATGGATTGTTTGTGGAACTCCAGTAAAAGCAAAAGCAAAATAGTTTTTACCTGAAGTTGCTGGATTAGTGAGAGCTACTTCGCTATAAGGTTTATCAAAAGTAGATGTACCATTAAGTGTTTGAGAAGCTACTCGAGATACACCACTAGAAGCTTGTATATTTAGAAATTCTGTTTCTGTAATAAAGACAGTAGATCCGACACTTGCATTTTTATATGCGGCAAGAGTTGTTGTTAGATAAGGTAGAATGGGATCTGAGGTAAGGTTGGGTGCAACTACCTCATTATCACCACAAGCTGTTCCGAATGCAACTAAAGCCTCAACCGATCTAGATACATTACAAGAAATTCCACCTATAGTTATTGGAAAAACGGCTATTCCTTTACTATTTGGTGTTCCTTTAATAATATAAGTAATATATCCATCACCGTTATTAAACTCCCCTTCTACTCTGGTTGCTGTAAGTCCTGTTACACCAGTAGAATTGACAATCTCTTTAGGATAAGAAGAACCATTTCCTTTAATATAATTTATAGTAAATGTAGCTTCTGAAACTTCTATATTTTCAGCTAAAACACCTGTATTTTTTGGTTGATTACAAACTATACTTTCTACGGATCTCGTAGTCGAATCGCCTAAACCTAAACACGGCGACCAACCTGGAGATCCATTTCCAGTATTTTGTTTGTATAATCGTATACAATCTAGTGTACTATCATACATTATACTACCTGGTACAACTGCTCCTCCTTGTGGATTAATCATATTATTTACACTTACATTTGCAGGTAATACCAATGGCATATTAAAAGTAGTTGGATTATTTATATCCAACGCTCCTCTTGGAGTTGTTGTTCCGATTCCCACTTGTGCTGAAACAGAATAACAAGTAAAAAAAATACTAGGTAGTAGTATTCTAAAAGTAAGACTTTTTTTCATAATTATTAGGTTAAGGTTAACCAAATATAAATCAAATAAAAAATAACTAAGTATTTAGGACAAAAGCATATAACCGTAAAAATCAATTTTCTTAAAAAAGTATTTCATTGGCAGTACACGTCTTATGGTAATTTTTTTAGATTTAAATTTTTTTAAAAAAAAATAAAGATTTAATGTTTTATTTTTTTTAATTGTGACATACTTTGTCGTTAAAAAAGATTAAATTTACCTAAAATCATTTAGCATTTGACACCAAAAGAAATTCTATTACATTATTGGAATTACGATTCGTTTAAATCGCCACAGGAAGAAATTATCGCAAGTATTTTAGAAAAAAAAGATACGCTTGCTATACTTCCTACAGGAGGTGGTAAGTCTTTATGTTATCAAATTCCTGCTATTATTCTTGATGGATTAACATTGGTTATTTCTCCATTAATAGCCTTAATGAAAGATCAAGTACAGAATTTACTTTCTAAAGGAATTCCTACAGCATATATTACAAATGAACTAGATCAGCATACAATTGGAAAAATTTTAGACGATTGTCAAAATCGAAAAATTAAATTATTATATGTTTCTCCAGAAAGGTTGCAGAGCCGTTTATTTATAGAAAGAATTAAACAAATAAGTCTTTCACTTGTTGCAATTGATGAAGCACATTGTATTTCGGAATGGGGACATGATTTTCGCCCTGCATATCATAAAATTACAAATCTAAGAACACTATTTCCAGACGTTACTGTTTTAGCATTAACAGCTACAGCAACAGATAAAATTAAAGATGAAATAATAGAAAAGCTTAATTTAAAAGAGCCTGCTATTTATAAATCTTCATTAAAAAGAGAAAATCTTAGTTACCATGTTTATTTATCTTCTGATAAAAAGAATGATTTGGTATATTATTTAAAAAAATATCCTGGTCCAAGTATTATTTTTGTCAGAAATAGAAAACTAACTTACGAAATCGCTAACTTTTTAGCTTCTGCAGGTTTCGATGCCGATTTTTTTCATGCAAAATTAACCAAAGATGAAAAAGAACAAAAGCAGAGAGATTGGACATTAAGTAGTTCCCGTATTATGGTCTCTACGAATGCTTTTGGTATGGGAATAGACAAGCCAAATGTTCGCACCGTTTTCCATATCGATTTACCCAACGGAATAGAAGCTTATTACCAAGAAGTGGGTCGAGCTGGAAGAGATGAAAATGAAGCTGTCGGAATTTATTTATACAATCCTGATGATCGTATTCAAGCAGAAAATATTTTTAAAGCAAACTTGCCTTCTGAACAAGAGTTTATAAAAATAGCAAACTGTTTATTTAGTCAATTACAAATTGCTGATGGCGAATTTCCTCAAGAAAATTACCAATTAGATTTACCGCATTTTGCAGAAAAATTTAGTTTAAATCTTAAAATGGTTGTTCACTTTTTAGAATTTCTAAATACGAAAGAAGTTATTTTTCAAAAAAATTATACACAGAATAGTACATTAAGAATTTTAGCTTCTCCGCATGCGATCAATCTCAATGAAAATAAAATATTCGAATATTTACAGCGCTATTATGCTGGTATCTTTACTTACAATAGAGAAATATCTGAAAGTAAAATGGCTTTCGATTTACATTTAAGTATTACAGATATTAGAAATTCTTTGCACGAATATCATAAAAATGAAATGATTGATTATTCGGATCGATATTTAGCTCGATTTAGATTTTTAATTCCAAGAGATTCTAATCTATTTCAAAAAAAATTTTGGAAGGAGTTTGAAGCAATTCAAGTAAATAATTGGAAACGCTTACAAGCAATGGCATATTATGCAGAACAGCATACCATATGTAGAGAAAGATTACTATTTGGTTATTTTAATCAGAAATCTGATGAAAATTGTGGAAAATGCGATGTATGTATAGCGAAGCAGCAATCTAAAACATTTAACGAACAAGATTTGATCGCGTATTTGACAGAAGGTCCAAAAACGCAGACCGAAATTCTTACAAAATTCTTACATTCGCCAAAAGAAAATATCGTCAGCGAATTACAATTTCTAATTGACGAATTAAAAGTTCAACCAGTCGGTTTGGACGCTTATAAATTAATAGAATAACAATGCGAGTAGTCTTTATGGGAACGCCCGAATTTGCGGCGACATCTTTACACGAAATCAATACAAATAGTCATCACGAAGTAGTAGGAGTTGTTACAGTTCCAGATAAACCATCTGGAAGAGGGCAAAAAATACATATTTCTGATGTAAAAAAATATGCTGTAGAAAATAATCTAAATTTATTGCAGCCAGAGAAATTACGAGATGAAAAATTTGTTGAAGACTTAAAAGCTCTAAATGCAGATGTTTTTGTTATCGTAGCTTTTCGTATGTTACCACAAGTTGTTTGGTCTATCCCAACTAAAGGAACATTTAATTTACATGGATCACTTCTTCCTCAATACCGCGGTGCTGCTCCAATAAATTGGGCTGTAATGAATGGTGACGAAGAAACTGGTGTAACGACTTTCTTAATTGATGAGAAAATCGACACAGGTAATATTTTAATTGCTGATCAAGTAAAAATCGAGGAAAATGATAATGTCGGAAAAATTCATGACGAGTTAATGCACATAGGTGCTAAATTAGTTGTGAAAACTTTGGACGGATTAGAAAATGATACTTTAAAACCTCATCCTCAAGATGAAACTTTAGAACTGAAACATGCACCTAAAATTTTTAAAGAAGATTGTAAAATTGATTGGAACGATTCAGTAATTAATATCCATAATAAAATTCGTGGTTTATCTCCTTATCCTTGTGCATGGACAACATACGGAAATGATGAGGATTATAAATCTTTAAAAATTTATGCTGGTCTTAAAACAGATTTGGTGTTAGATGCGAAAGATTTTGAAATCGTTTTACAGAAAAATAATTTGTATGTCAATCTTCCTCAGGGAGTTTATGAAATATTAGAACTTCAACCAGAAGGTAAAAGACGTATGTCGGCAAAAGATTTTATTAATGGACATCAAAATGAAGGTTCCTTATTTGTTAAATAACGCATTTTTTACTGATTTTTGACACATATTATTAAAAATATGTAAATTTTGTTGATTTTTTTTGTCTCGAAACTTGCACAAATAAAGGGAAAGAGTATATTTGTGTATAAATTAATTTAAAAAGTTACAACTATGAACAAATCAGAACTTATTGATGCAATTGCAGCAGACGCTGGAATTTCTAAAGAAGCTGCTAAAAAAGCCTTAAACTCATTTACAGAAAATGTAACTAAAGCTTTAACAAAAGGAGACAAAGTTGCTTTAGTAGGATTCGGAACTTTCTCAACATCTGAGAGAGCTGCAAGAACAGGTATCAACCCTCAAACTAAGAAAGAAATTAAAATTGCTGCTAAAACTGTAGCTAAATTTAAAGCTGGATCTGAATTATCAGGAGCAGTTGATACAAAGAAAAAATAATTTATTCTGATTAATGAATAAATAAAAAATCCCTCAATTGAGGGATTTTTTTATGTCTTATATCTTCTATTTATTCTTCTGTTAAATCTGTTTTATACGTTTCTGGAATTGTAAAGTAATTAACCAAAATCGCTATAAAGATTAACACTAATGGATAAGCTAATCCAATATATGGCGACATAGCAGCAGAAACAATAATTGTACTTTTTATTAACTCTGTAATAAAAGTTGTTGCTCCACCAATAAATCCATTCCCCATATTTTGAGCAAACCCCATACTTGTGTATCTAATTTTTGTAGGGAAAATTTCTAACATAAATGCTCCTAAAGGTCCGTACGTTGCTGCACCTGCAATAGATGTTACTAAACTAACTACAATAATTCCTACTACAGCTAAATTAGATATTGAATGTACTTCTTTTAATCCTTCTGGATTTCCTAATTGCATGTATAAGTAAAATGATAATGGAATTAAGATAAAACTACATATCATTCCTCCTAACATAACTGGTTTTCGTCCAATTTTATCACTTATTGCTCCAAACCATTGGTAAAAGAATGAACTGAATAATGTAGAACATAATACAACGATTAAAACAGTTTCATATGGTAAGTTAACGGCGCGTTGTAAGAAAAATAATGTAACAAATAAAGTTGTTTGCATAATTGTACTTTGCGCTGCATTTCCTCCAAAAATAGCTTTCAACATTAATTTTACATTTCCTGGAGTTGTAAAAGCATCTTTAATTGGTGTTTTAGAAGTTTTTCCTTCTTTTTTTAATTGCTCAAAAATAGGACTTTCATGTAAACGCTTACGAATAAAGTAACTTAATACAACTAAAAAACCACTAAATAAAAATGGTATTCTCCATCCAAAACTTGCAAATGTTTCTTCCGACAATACAGACTGAGTTAGAAAAACCACTAATAAACAAAGTAATAATCCAATTGGAACAGTTGCTTGTATAAATCCTGTATAGAAACCTCTTTTCTTAGCTGGAGCATGTTCTGCAACATAAATTACTGCACCAGCATATTCTCCACTAATTGCTAATCCTTGCATAATTCTACAAACTAATAATAGAATTGGAGCAAACCAACCTACACTTTCAAAAGTTGGAATACAACCAATTAAAAAAGTTGCAGACCCCATCATGATTAAAGAAACTAAGAAAGAATATTTTCGCCCTATTCTATCTCCAATACTTCCGAAAATTAATGATCCAATTGGTCGGAACATAAAAGAAGATACAACTACTGCTAAAGTCTCTAAGAAGTGAGATGATCCATCGTTTGGAAATAATTGTGTTGATAAAACACTTGCTAAAATAATAGCTAAAAACATGTCATACCATTCGATTAATGTTCCTACTGATGAAGCTATAATTACTTGAAATATATTATTCTTCTCTGTTGTAGGAGAAGGAGCGTTTGTTAAATTTTGTGTACTCATTTTTTGTGTAATTAGAAATTAAATAATGTTGTTAGATGAAATCTGTTATTGTTTGCTAAAAATTTATTAGCTCCTCCAGTTCCTTTAATTGTAGCATCTGCCCATTGCGCTGTACTGCGATCATATTCAAAACGGAATTTAAGCGCTTTACTCAATGTAAAATCTAGCCTTGGAACAAACTTATATAAGTAGTTAACTGTTCTTCCTCCAGGCGTTGCAGAAATTGCACCCCAGCTTGTTGTTACACCATAAGATGTAGCAGTAGCTCCTTCTACAGGATCTTTAACACCATTATTACGAACATAACCTGCAAATAAACCAAAAGCAAATCTACCTTTAGAATTTTGTTGCAAATCTACCCACATACTATGTGTATTCATAGGCTTATATGTTTCTAATGCTGTTGGTGAAGTCTGATAACCAACTATTCCTCCTAATTGTACAAAAGATGAAGCATCTTGCATTAAATATCCTGCAAGCGTAATTTGTAACGGTTTTGTATCAAATTTAGAATACGCCATAAATGAAAGATTATCTACTCTTTCATTCGATTTAATTGGTGGATTACCCGAAGATAGTTTCGGCTTTAAATTTTCGTATTGTGCAGCAACTCCAGCAGTAAACGTTTTTGTTTTATACTGTAACTGTAAATGCGCAGCCGGCATACCACTATTTCTAAATGGTTCTGTATTCGGCGTAAAATCTCGTTGAGAATGTAATGCTGCAATAACTTTTAATTTATCCGTGAACTTATGCGTTAAACGGATTTGTGGATTTCTATTTAATGCATAAACGGGTGCTCCTGTTCCATAGTTAACTACATTTGGTAGAGCTTCTAGTACAACAAAAGGATGCCAAAATTGTCCGATACCTAATTGGGTATTCTTCCAATCCATCATAAAGTAGGCATGCCTCAATCTAAATTCATTAATACCTCCTTCGGTAGCACCGAAAAATTCTCCTTCTAAAATACCAGAAGTTTTTGCTCCTAATAATTCTGGACCTTTAAGCTTTACTCCTGCTCTAGAAACTATAGAAAGCATATGAAATTTTGATGCGTCATTAATATCTGCTCCATTTACGTCTAGTAATCTATCTCTTGGATATAATGGTACTAGCGTTTCTCCTGCTCCAATCATTTGTCGTGTATCCATAAAAATATCATTTCTGATAAATCCATAAAATTCGACATCGACTTTGTCTTTGTTCTGAATTGGTGTAGAAACTACAATACTATCTTTTTTTATGAGAGTTGTGTCTGTTATATTTTGTGCAGACAAATTCGCATGAGAGCATAATATGCTTAAAAAGATCAGTTTTTTGAAATTTTTACTCATTTTTTTTGATGATTTTGAGCGACTAAAATACTCAAAAGAAAAAAACTAACAAATGTTTGTTAGTTTTTTTTTCAAAAAAGTTCCACTTCTTGTAAAATCAGTAAAAATTGAACCTAAAAAATAATAGATTGATATTTGTCAGTAAACAAATGAGGATATGGATTGAAAAAACAATAATTAAATTAGTGTATAGTTTACACTTTTAAGAAGAAAAATACTTACATTTAAAAAAGAAAAAAATAGAGAGAAGAAATATAATTTAACAAATGAGGAGAAATCAAAATCTTCTCTCAAGTTTTAGTTTTAAAAATGTACGCAAATTTAATGATATTTTAGAATATTATTCATGATATTTAGCAATAAACTTACGTTAAATCATACAAATTTAATATTGGAGAAATTTCGTCTGTTTATCACGTATCAGCAAACACTTCTACTCAAACGTTTTAGTAGAAAAAAAATAATTAAAATACGATCTAAATAATTTATATATTTTTTTAAATAATTTTTATCAAAAATATAAATGTTGGTTATATTTTTGTTGAGCAAATAATAGTTATGCAAACAAATATCGAAATACATACTTTAAACAATGTTGACATTAGTAAATTGTCAGCATTATATAATCTTTCTTATCAGAATTATTATATTCCTATAGAACTTACTCAAGAACAATTCGAAAGTAAATTAAAAATGGAAGATATTGATCTACAACAATCTGTTGGGGCTTATATTAATGATGAATTAGTTGGTTTCCTACTTTATGGAATAAGGTTTTATAAAGATGTAAAAACGGCTTATGTTGGCGGAACTGGAGTTGCTCCTGATAAAAGAGGAAATAAGATAACACAAAAAATGTTAGATTATAGTTTTTCTAGATTAAAAGATGCAGGTGTTCAAAATATTTTTTTAGAAGTTAATACAAAAAATGATTTTGCAATTAATGCGTATCAAGCATGTGATTTTACAAAAACTAGAGTTTTAAATAGCTATAAAGGGATTCCTACATTAATTGTTAATCCATTACATGCAATTGTTTCTTTTGATGATTTAAACTTAATTACAGAAGAAAACTTTTGGGATATTAAACCTACATGGAAAAACCAAATACAAAGTGTAAAAAATATTATTGATAGTTGCCATATAAATGGGATTTTTGAAGATGATATTTTAGTTGCATATAAAATTATCAATAAGAATAATACGCGTATTTACCAATTTGGTGTTCACAGAGATTACAGAAATAGATATTTAGCATCAATACTTTTTAGTGATTTAAAGAATAAAGAAATTAAAATGATTAATGTTGATGAGAGAGAAATTTCTACTATCGATTTTATTCAATCATTAGGGCTAAAGTTATACGATCAGCAATACGAAATGAAAAAAGAATTATAAGAGTTATTTTATTAATTTAAAGTTGTTTATTAAATCATTTGTATCCTACGATTTTTCAATTTTATTAACTTCAAACATTTAAATACCATTCTTTTAACCCGTTTAAAAAAGAAAATTAGCTAAATAATGAAATTTGTCAGTTCGAGTGATTTTTAGAAATGAAATGAATAAAAATTGTATCGAGAACTTGGACAAATAAATTTAAGTAAGAAATGAATAACTAATAATCTTTATTAACTCCGACAAACTCAGAAAGAAGATTATTCAAAAAAAATTAAATACATTATAAAATAAAAAAGCGAAATCAAATGATTTCGCTTTTTTTATGCTCTATAATTGATAGTTTATAATTGAGGCAGTTTGGTAATTAAATTCTTCTGATAAATATAATCATCCATTACATAACCATTACCAATATCAAACGTCTTTGATTCTATATTTTTAAATCCATTCTTTTCATAAAAACGAATTGCTCTCGCATTTTCTTTATTCACCGTTAAGTGAACATCTTTTGCATTAATGCTATTTGCATACTCAATTACATGATTCATCATAACTTGCCCTACTCCTTTCGTCTTGTCTGTAGTTTTAAGATAAATCTTAGATAAGAAGACTGTATTATTCTCATCTAACTTATAATGTAAATAACCAACTGGAACATTATCTACTTTTACTATTTCCCAGATTTCACCATTTGCAAGTCCTTCATTTACTTTATCAACATTATACATCATATCTAACATATAATCTATTTGCTCTTGGCTTAATAAATCCTTGTAAGCATCATTCCAAATATCTTTAGATAATGATTCTATCAAATGAATATTCTTTTCATTTACAGCATGAAAATGTACATATACATTTAATTTTATAGGAGAAATTTTCTTTTTAATTTCTATATTTTCAAGTACTTCTTCTTTTCTTTTATTCATTTCTCCTTCGATCATTTCGAAAGTCCATTTTCTTTTTAAAGAATTATAGTATATCATTCCAATCGCTACATATAAAAATAGCTGTACAGCAATTGTAACATAGTTATCCATTAAATACTTATTCATCTTAAGAGAATTCTCTGTAAGATTATTCACCGACATATTGTTAATGTTTATACCAATATCAATTACACCAGTAGCAAACAATAAAACAAAAACAAAAGAAAAAGCTATTTCTCCTGCTATGTACAATCCTACAGCAGACAATATGGTTTTCAACTTATCTTTCTTGAAAAACTTTGCTAGCAAATAGAATTGAACACTAAAAATTATGATTAAAAACACCGATTATTATTTTTTATGTATTACAAAGTTAATCAAAAACTAAGGTAAACCACTATATTTGTCATAAACAAAAGTGATTTACTATGTACAGTAATAAATTTCAACAACATTTACAAACGCAACTAAATGATTTAGAAGAACAAGGATTGTTCAAAAAGGAGCGAATCATTGCTTCTCCACAAAGTGCTGAGATAACTTTAGAGAATGGAAAAACATTATTAAATTTTTGTGCAAACAACTATTTAGGATTATCTGATAATAAAGATGTTATTTCTGCTTCTCAGAAAATGTTAGACGATAGAGGATACGGCATGTCTTCTGTTCGCTTTATTTGTGGTACACAAGATGTTCACAAGCAATTGGAACAAAAAATTGCTGATTTTTTAGGAATGGAGGATACCATTTTATATGCTGCTGCTTTTGATGCAAATGGAGGTGTTTTTGAGCCTTTATTTACAGAAGAAGATGCTATTATTTCTGATGAATTAAATCACGCTTCTATTATTGATGGTGTACGTTTATGTAAAGCTGCTCGTTACCGTTACAAAAACAATAATATGCAAGATTTAGAAGCGCAATTAATTGCTGCTTCAGAAAAAAATCACCGTTTTAAAATCATCGTTACAGATGGTGTTTTCTCAATGGACGGAATTGTAGCTGACTTAAAAGGTGTTTGTGATTTAGCTGATAAATATGATGCTTTGGTAATGGTTGATGATTCTCATGCAACTGGTTTTATTGGTAAAACTGGTCGTGGAACACATGAACATAACGAAGTTATGGGGCGTGTAGATATTATTACTTCTACATTAGGAAAAGCGCTTGGTGGTGCAATGGGAGGTTTTACTTCTGGTAAAAAAGAAGTAATAGAAATGTTACGTCAGAAATCTCGTCCATATTTATTTTCTAATTCTTTAGCGCCAGGAATTGTTGGTGCTGCTTTACAAGTTTTAGAGATGTTAGAAAAAGATACAACATTACGTGATAAAGTAATGTGGAATGCAGAATATTTCCGTAAAGAAATGGTTGCTGCTGGTTTTGATATTCCAGAAGGTGATGCTGCTATAGTTCCTGTTATGTTATACGATGCTAAATTATCTCAAGTAATGGCAGATAAGTTATTAAATGAAGGTGTTTACGTTATCGGATTCTTTTTCCCTGTAGTTCCTAGAGATAAAGCTCGTATTCGTGTACAATTATCTGCTGCACATACAAAAGAACAATTAGACCACACAATTGCTGCTTTTACAAAAGTGGGTAAAGAATTAGGTGTTATAAAATAATATTTAGTTTACTAAAACTATAGAAACCGTTTCTTTTTTGAAACGGTTTTTTTTATTACTTTTAAATATGCTTTTCAAATCATCTCAATACAAAATAGAAACAAAACAATCTCAGGAAGAAGTCTATAAAATTCTTTCAGAAAATACAGATAAAAAACGTCTGCATCTTTTTGGTAAAAGCAATTTTGAGTTTGAAGGTATAGTTGCTCAAGATCATTTTAAATTTGAGAAAACTATAAATGGAAGAAACTCTTTTAATCCAATGATTATAGGAAAGTATAATGAAAATATCAACAAACAAACTTTAATTGAATTTGAACTAAAGATAAGTTCATTCGTTGCTATTTTCTATTATTTTTGGTTATTTTTAATGTCTATAATTGGAATATTTTCATTGTTTTTAATGAAAGAATGGTACATTGCAATTGGTGTATTAATCTCAATGTTATTTATAGCTTTTGCTATTTATTATATTGGTTTTTCTATGGCAAAGGAGAATATTCTGAATACTTTTAAAAAGTTATTTAATGAAAAGATTATAGAATTAAAGCAATAATTGATGCGTTAGGGTAACGTCAAAGCTTTAAATATCATTTTTTTCAGATTGTTGTAAAACATAATTCGAAATGTAAAATTAAGAATTTAGATCAAAATCTTCATTTGTGTAAATCACTAAAGTATAGATTGTATTTGTCCCTCCATAATCACTAGATTGAGTATCTGTATGAACTTTATAAGTCATTGTTGAGCCTCTATATATTTTTATAATTGCTCCATCATCTACATATGAATTGTATAACTTTCCTCCCCAAGATTTTATTTGATTTACAAAAACATTTAATATTGAAGATTTATGAATTTGAATTCCAATTCTTTTAGTTGTTGAATAATTTGAATAATAATATTTTATAAATGATAACGCTTCATCATCATAATTACTCTTACCAAAAGCATACGTTAAACTTCCTAAAATTTCATCAGAAGGTTCTTCTGCTTCTAAAAAACTCCATTTCTTATTTGTTAAATATTCATCAACTTCTGCTATATCTTTCTTTCTCAAAGCAAGTAAATCACTTAATGTTAAGTTTTGTGCAAAGATTATAATTGAAAAACAAAAGAATAAAAAAGTAAAATATTTTTTCATCATAAATAATTTTTGCAAAAATCGTTTAAACATATTGTTAAAAAATATGGAAAACCATAATCTCAAAAAAATTATTTAATTCTGTTTTTAACTTCACATATTCTCTTTCAAAAAACTTACATTTACAACAACTCTATTTATTAGCTTCAAATGGCACAATTCATACAACAAGTTGTTTCAGATTTAATCGAAAAAAACACTAATTTCTTAAATACAATTTTAATTCTACCAGGAAAACGACCTATGTTATTCTTTAAAGAAGAGTTTCAGCGTCAAACAAATAATGTTGTGCTTCCAGAAATGAAAAGTATTGAGGAATTAATGAGCGATCTTTCTGGTTTAGAAATAATTTCGGGAATTAACCTTTGGTTTAAAGCCTACAAAGCGTATAAAAAAGTAGTTGACAAACCCGATACATTCGAGGAATTTATAAAATGGGGTCCAACTGTTTTAAAAGACTTTGATGATATTGATGCTTCTTTAGAACCAGCTCATAAAATTTTAGATTATTTGGTTTCTGTAGAACGAATTAACCAATGGGGAGAAGGAAAAATAGAAATCGGAAAAAATGATGTTATCCAAAATCATTTAACTTTTTGGGGAATTGTTACTAAAATCTATTTTCAATTGCAAAAAGATTTATTAGAGGCAAAACAAGGTTATGCTGGAATGGTTTTTAGAATTGCAAGTGAAAAAGTAAACGAAATTTCAGAAAACCGTTCTTCTCATTATATTTTTGCAGGTTTTAATGCACTAACAAAAGCTGAACAAGGTTTAATTTTTAGATTAGAAAAAGAAAATCTTGCAACACTTTATTGGGATGCAGATAAATATTATTACGAAAATCCTAATCAAGAAGCTGGGGCGTTTCTTAGAAAATACAAAGAGAAAATAAAACCAATTACGACTATTAGTGATGATTTTTCTCAACCCAAAAACATACACACAATAGGTGTTGCAAAACAGGTTGGACAAGCAAAATATGTTGCCGATTTAATTGCAAATTTATCTGAAGATGAAATTAAAAAAACAGCTTTAATATTAGCAGATGAAGCAATTCTACCTGCTATTCTTAATTCATTACCCGAAAATATTTCCTATTTAAATATTTCGATGGGAATCCCACTACGCTCTGTTCCATTGGCTCAATTCTTTAAATCTATTTTTGAATTACAAATGAATAGAGAAAAATTAGGAAAAGGATCCTTGTTCTATTTTAAAAATGTAGTACAAATTCTCGAAAATAAAACCTTATCAAATTATAGTTCTGATGAGAGTAGAAATTTAGTAAATGACATTAGAACACAAAATAGAATTTTTAATAGTGAAAATTCTATCCAAAAAGCATTAGGAGAATCTGTTTTTAAAAGTTTATTTCATATTCCTAGTTCTATCACGACGTTTATTCATCATTTAAAAAATTGGACAGATGAGTTATTACATCATCCAACAATGAATGATTTGTTAACAAAGGAATATTTATTCTTTTTTAAAAAAGTATTCAATCAATTACATGAAAATCTTTTACAAGTTAATGATATAAAAGATTATAGAACTTTGTTTTTATTATACAACAAAATTGTATCCGCAGAAACAATTGCATTTATTGGAGAACCGCTAAGAGGATTACAATTAATGGGATTACTAGAAACCAGGTTGCTAAATTTTGACAATATTATTATGACATCTGTTAATGATGAAATTTTGCCACTTGGTCGTCAGAACAATACATTTATCCCTTACGATATTCGTAAGCAAATGAAATTAAACACATTTACTGAAAACGATTCTATTTATGCTTATCACTTTTATCGTTTAATACAACGTGCTAAAAATGCGTATTTTATTTATGATACAGAAGCAGATGGAATGGGTTCTGGAGAAAAGTCGAGATTTTTAGCACAAATAAAATTTGAAAGTAATCACGATATAAAAGAAACTTTTGCGGCACCAAGTTTTAAATCGGAACCGTTAAAAGAAATCATTGTTCCAAAAACAAACGAAACAATGAATAAGTTATGGAATTGGGCAAATTATGGTATTTCTCCTTCTTCATTATCTACTTATTTACGCAATCCGTTAGATTTTTATGAGCAACGTGTTTTTAATGTAAACGAGGTTGAGGAAGCAGAAGAAACCGTAAGTGCAAGAACATTAGGAAACATTGTACATGGTGCTTTAGAAGAGCTTTATTTGCCTTATTTGGATAGAATTTTAACGGAATATGATTTTAAAGAAATAAATAATAAAAAAGAGCAAGCCTTACAAACTCATTTCCGAAAAGAATACAAAGATGGACATTTGGATAAAGGACCAAATTATTTGATTTATAAAATTGCAGAAAAAATTGTTGATGGTGTTTTAACGAAAGATGCTAAAACTGCAAAAGAAAATGAGTTAATTATTATGACCTTAGAAAGTAAACATGAAGTTGATTTTACTTTAACAAATGGTCAACATGTAAAACTAAGAGGTATTATTGATAGAATTGATGCTGTTAACAATCAAATTAGAATTATAGATTATAAAACAGGATATGCAAAAGACATTGGCGTAAAAACGGAAGAAATAGACCTTGTTTATCAAAAAGAAGATAAAGCAAAGCAATTACAATTAATATTTTATGCGCATCTTTTTTATGCTGAACAAAAAAATCAAAATAAAGAAATTGAATTATGCATTTATCCTATTCGATTTCCTAAAAAAGAATTGATTAAATTAAAAGTTGACAATCAGACATTAATAAATTTTTCTATTGTAGAAATATCGAAAGAACCGATGTCAAAATTGATTGAAGAAATTTTAAATCAAGAAGTTCCATTTAGGCAGTTAGACTAACACTAAAAAAATATCCTGTAATTAACTATTTATTAAATGGATAGACTTTAATTAGTGTATTATTTTTTATAATTTCTTAATATTTTATTAAAAAAATAGTAGTTTTGGAGAGAATAAAATCGCACAATGAAAAACAACAAACTTTTTATAGCCATTATTATTGCATTACTTTTAGGTGTTGCACTTGGTGGTTATGTACATTACAATTCATCACCAGAATTCATTAAATCTTTCTCAACAAATATAAAATTACTTGGAACAATTTTTATCCGTTTAATTCAAATGATTATTGCTCCATTAGTATTTTCAACATTAGTTGTTGGTATTGCTAAAATGGGTGATATGAAAATGGTGGGACGAGTTGGTGGACGTGCTATGGGATGGTTTATTACAGCTTCTCTTACCTCTTTAGTTATTGGAGCTATCGTTGTAAATCTAATGCAACCAGGAGATGGACTTACTATTGAAATGGATGCTAGTAATGCACAAGATTTATTAAACGCACAGTCTTCTTTAACATTAGAGCATTTTGTTACGCACATGATACCAAAATCTGTTTTTGAATCATTTGCTACAAACGAAATTTTACAAATTGTTGTTTTCTCTATTTTCTTTGGTATTGCATTGGCTGCATATGGAAAAGAAGGAGAAATGGTTACAAAGGCTTTAGATAAAGTATCTCACGTTGTTCTTATCATGGTAGGATATATTATGTGGACTGCACCATTAGGAGTTTTAGGTGCCATTGCTGCTGCTATTGCAACATATGGATTTGGAATTTTTATATTATATCTAAAATACATCATAGCTTTTGCTATTGGTATTATTCTTTTATGGGTTGTACTTTGTCTTGTAGGTTATTTTATTTTAGGAAGAAGATTATTTGATTTATTAAGACATATTAAAGAGCCTTTATTAATTGCTTTTTCTACAACTTCATCGGAAGCAGTATTCCCTAAATTAGTTGAAGAATTAGAAAAATTTGGAGCTCAGAAAAAAATTATCACTTTTACTTTGCCATTAGGATACTCATTTAACTTAGATGGATCTATGATGTACATGACATTTGCATCATTATTTATTGCACAAGTTTATGGGATTCACATGCCAATAGAAAAACAAATTTTAATGTTATTGGTGTTAATGTTAACTTCTAAAGGAGTTGCAGGTGTTCCTAGAGCTTCTTTAATAGTTGTTGTAGCAACTTGTTCTATGTTTGGTATTCCACCAGAAGGTATTGCTTTAATTTTACCAATAGACCACTTCTGTGATATGGCGCGTTCTATGACAAATGTATTAGGAAACGCATTATCTACAGTTGCTGTTGATAAATGGGAAGGTCATGTTGCAATTGAACAGACTTTTACAGACGAAGAATCTTAAAATGACATACACATAAAAATAATGCGCTCTTATGGAGCGCATTATTTTTATGTGTTAATTTGTAGTTTCACTTAAATGATATAATGAACTTTTTACTTCCATCCATTTTCTTACTCCAATTAAAATTATTGCAATGCTTCCAAAACCAAATGTTAACCAAGGCGTGTACGCTACTCCATAATTTGCAATTACATAACCTCCAGTTACTGTTCCAATTGAAACACCTAAATTTCCAAAAGATGTAGCCAAACTATTTGCAAATTCAATTGCATTAGGAGCTGATGATATCATATAAGTTGACGCATTAAAAAAGCTTGGAGAGTACATAAATCCCCATAAACCAATTATAAAAACTGTTATTAAAATTGTTGTTCCAGAATAATATAATAGTATTGGAATTATAACAGTTCCTGTTAGAAAAAATAAAATGGTCTTGTAAATACTTTTGTTCATTAATTTACCTGCCAAGAAATTTGATAAAACTCCTAAAATTCCAAAAACAAAAAACATATAACTCACCATAGTATCATCCATATTCTTTGCTTTATTTAAATATTCAGCAAAATAACTATAAGTAGAAAACCAAGCTGTAATCATAAAAAAGTTAACTGCAGTACTTACTAAAAATATAGGTTGTTGTAATATTTTGATCTGACTTCCGTAAGATTTTTTTTCTTTTACAGGTAGATTTGGTAAACCAAAATATATAAAACAAATCGCTATAAAGCTTACAATTGCTTGAATTAGAAATGAGACTTCCCAAGTAAATATACTTGCAAAATAGGTTGCTAAAGGAACTGTTGTTACCATGGCAATTGTTATTCCACTAAAAACAATACTCATTAATTCATTTTCATTGGATTTATTTCCTTTTGATATTGCAACAGATAAAGCAGTCGCAATATAAACTGGTTGTAAAAATGCAGGTAATAACCTAACAAAAACCAACAACCAAAATGGAGGCGAAAGTGAGGAAACAATTCCTGAAATTAGAAATATAAAAATACTTAATAACATTATTTTCTTTCGATCAAAACCCGACGTCAATAATGTCATAAAAGGACCTGTTAATGCAATTACCAAAGCAAAAGCACTTAATAATATTCCTGCTTTATCAATACTGATTGAATAGTATTTTGCAATTTGTGGTAAAATTCCAATTACACCAAATTCAGTTGTAATAACTCCCATAGCTCCTATAGAACCTATATATGCATATTTTTTCATTCTTAAATTTATTGTTCATGATTATTTTCAGAGACAAATCTATTTAGGAATTACTATTTTTGCACAGTACTGAATTAATTGTTCGGTACATACAAAAATGTAAGTTATGGGAATTAGAAAGGAAAATTCAACAAATATGCTGAATGAAAAGAATCTTATGGAATGCGATTTAGCTTATGCCGTTTGTAAAATCGGTGGACGTTGGAAAATTCTTATCTTAGGTAAACTGGAACAAAAGAAATTACGTTTTAGTGAATTAAGAAATCAAATTAATGGTATAACAGAACGCATGCTAACCCTACAACTTAGAGAATTAGAAAAAGAGGGATTATTAAAAAGAACTGTTTATGCTAAAGTTCCTCCTCATGTTGATTACGAATTAACTGATGTTGCAAGAGAGTTAATTCCGATTTGGCGAGAATTAGAAAAATGGGCTGTAAAACACAAACAGTTAACGAATAAATAAGTTTATTAAGCTTTCTTTAATTCTATTACCGTAATCTCTGGCCACACACCTACTCTACCTGGATAAAAATGATAACCAAAACCTCTGTTAACATTAATTATTTTTCCTTGATAATCGTAAAACCCTGCCCATTGTGGGTAAATATATTGTGCAGGACTCCAACGTAAACCAATTTTAGGAACTTCAATACCTAATTGCATTCCGTGTGTATGTCCAGATAATGTTAAGTCATAATGTTTAGGATCACTTTTTACAATTTCATTCCAATGTGAAGGATCATGAGACATTAAAATTTTAAAATCATTAAGAGAAACATCTTTCGAAGCTTCTTCTAAATCTCCTAATTTTTTAAAACGTGTTCCCCAATTTTGTACACCTACAATTGCTATTTTTTCACCATTAATTTCAATAAATCTATTTTCATTAAGTAACAACTCCATTCCTATTTGTGGAAAAATAGCTTTTATTTTCTCAAAATTATCTTGTTTATCTTCTTCAGATTTCCAATCTGTATATTCACCATAATCATGATTTCCAAGAACTGCATAATTTCCGTAGGGTGCTTTTTTTATTTTCGAAAAAACGTTTATCCATCTATCCATTTCCCAATGAAAATTATTTACAATATCTCCCGTGAATAACAAAATATCAAACTCTTGTTGATTAATTAAATCGACCGCCTCTACTATTTTTTCTCTGTTATCTAAACTTCCAGAATGTATATCTGTTACATGTAAAACCTTAAATCCGTCGAATGATTTTGGTAAACGATTGTAAGCTAATTTCTTTTTAATGACTTTGTAATTGTACTTTCCCAATGTCATTCCATGTAATAATCCTAAAAACGGAATAGAAGCAATAGACAAACCAGAAATCATAACAAATTTTCGTCGAGAAGGCAAATATGAACCTTCTGTAGATTTCGTATTCGTTGTTCTATTAAATATCCAACCAAAACCTCTAAAAATATCTTGTATTAGAAATATTAAGAAAAGTATTATTCTTGGAAATCCGAACAACATAAATAAACCTGTTGCCCACATTGTTGTTTGAGTTTGTCCGATATTTCTATCGAAAAAAATCATATTATAACCGAAATTTCCTATTATTAGTAACCAAATAGCAATGTTAGCAAATAATACAAATTTACTTTTTATGAATCTCTTAAAGTTAAAAAACAAATATATTTCCAGAAGAACAGAAATAATAACTATTACAATAGTTGCATTTACAAACATTATTTTTGATTGAATTTGAACAAATTTAAATTAAATCTCAACATTAATTATACTTTATTGAATTCTTAACAGATTATTATAAAAAAAATAAATAATCCTAGAGGAATGCTGAAATTAGAATAACGTAAATTTGCAATAATAACAAGTATAGATTATGAAAAATAGGTTACCTGTAACGGTACTTTCTGGATTTCTTGGAAGCGGAAAAACAACACTTCTTAACCATATATTACACAATAAAAAAGGTTTAAAAGTTGCCGTAATCGTTAACGATATGGGCGCTGTGAACATAGATGCGCAAATGATTGCGAGAGAAAATGACTTTATTCAGACAGATGAAAAATTAATTGAATTAAGTAATGGATGTGTTTGCTGCGAATTAAGAGAAGATTTAATTGTAGAGATAGAAAAACTAGCTAAAGCAAACAAATATGATTATTTAGTGATTGAAAGTTCTGGAATTTCTGATCCAGGTCCTATTGCACAATCGTTAGATTTTGTTTCTCCTGATGGAAAAATAGATTTACCACAAGTTTCTCGTTTAGATACAATTGCAACAGTAATAGACGCTTATAACTTCTTTAATAATTTAGGTACTGATGAAGATGTTTTTGCCAGAGGTTTTACTGAAAATAAAGAAGATAATCGTCCTATTGTAAATCTATTAATTGATCAAATTGAATTTTCTAATGTTATCATTTTAAATAAAATGGATTTGGTTGATGAAGAAACTTTATTAAAAATAGAAGCTTTTGTGAGTAAGCTAAATCCTACAGCAAAAATACTTCCTACAAACTTTTCTCAGGTTGATTTAAATGAAATCTTAAATACCAATCTTTTCGATTTTGAGAAAATTCAAGATATGGATGCTTGGGTAAAATTACTAGAAGAGCAAGAGCATGAAGCGCATCACCATCATGACCATGACCATGAGTGTGGAGAAAATTGTACTCACGAACATCACAATCATTTAGAGGAAAAATACGGGATGAGTTCTTTTGTATACCGTCAAAAAATTCCTTTTAATGCGGAACGTTTCTTAACGTATCTTAATGATGATTTTCCTGCAACCATTTACCGTTCTAAAGGATTATTTTGGTTGGCTAATCGTCCAAGTGATGCTATATTTTTAAGTCAAGCTGGAGGAAGTATCAGAATAGATCCTGCTGGCGCTTGGTGGTGTTCTATGTCTTATGACGAAAGAATTCAGTTTGCTGCTTACCAATACAATCAAAAAGAAATAGATGCAAAATGGTCTAAAGAATGGGGAGATAGAATTATCGAGCTCGTATTTATTGGTCAAGGATTAGACAAAGAGAAAATAATACAAGAGTTAAATGCTTGTCTATTAAACGAAACTGAAATTGCTGAATGGCAAGCAAAATTCAATAATTAATTTTTAGATAAAGTAAAAATTTATAAATCAAAAAAGCTGTTTTCATAAAAATGAAAACAGCTTTTTTATTTTACTTAGAAGTTTATAAATAATTATAATTTATTTACTATTTGTAAACAAATTAACCCAATATTTATCTTTAGTTAACATTTAAAAAATCATATATCACTAAATTTGCTCAGTTAGTAAAAGAAATTGCTATGCCATTTAAAATTGAAAACATTACAAATAGTAAAAAAATCCCAGTATGGCTAATGCTCCTTGTTATCTTTTTATGTTATACAAGTATGTATGCTGTACGAAAATCTTTTTTAGCTGGACAGTATAAAGATCTTTCAATAGGTTTTGAAATAGATTCAAAAATCATTTTAGTTATTAGTCAAGTTCTTGGTTATATGATTTCAAAGTTTATTGGGATAAAGATTATATCCGAAATGAAAAAAAATAAAAGAGCAGTTTGGCTTATCAGTTTTATTTCTTTTAGTTTATTAATGCTTGGTCTTTTCGCCATTGCTCCTCCTAAGTTAAAAGTACTTGCACTATTTCTTAATGGATTACCCTTGGGAATGATATTCGGTTTAGTCTTTTCTTATATAGAAGGGAGAAAAAATACGGAATTACTTGCAGCAGCTCTTAGTGCTACCTTTATATTTTCTACTGGTTTTGTAAAAACTATAGGTCTTATTTTAATGCAGGATTTTAATATAAGTGAATATAATATGCCATTTGCTACAGGACTTATATTTTTTCCGATATTTTTAATTTCAGTGTATATTCTAAATAAAACCTCATCGCCTAGTATAAGCGATTTAGAATCTCGCAAACAACGAGTACCCATGCATAAAGAAGATAGGAAAGCTTTTATAAAACACAATGGGTTGGGTTATTTTGGTTTAGTAGGTATATATATACTACTTACTTTAATGCGAGATTTTAGAGATAATTTTATTGTAGAGTTCTGGGCAGAAATGGGCTTTAAAGGCACACCAGAAATTGTTACTTTAACCGAAATACCTATCGCTATTATTGTACTTCTTATTGCAGCGACTGGCACATTAATACGAAAAAACAAAATTGCATTTAATACAAGTATGTGGTTCACTGCTTTAGGAGCTCTAATTATTATTGTAACAACTGTATTATTTGATAAAAATATGATATCACCAGTATTCTGGATCATTACATCTGGGATAGGTATTTACTTACCATATATTTTATTTCATTGTATGATATTTGAAAGACTAGTAGCATTACTTCATTTTAAAGGAAATGTAGGTTTTCTATTTTACACAGCAGATGCAATGGGATATTTAGTAAGTGTAGCAGTTTTATTTTTAAAAGAAATTATCACATTTAAACAAAGTTGGGGAGTTTTCTTTACAAAACTTAATCTACAAACAGCTACGCTAATGCTTTTGTTAACCATAGTGACCCTGTGGTATTTTAATCGACGCTTTACAAAACAACAATTATATACGCTTAAAAATGAATAAAAAATATGATTTAATCGTTATTGGTGGTGGAATTCTAGGGACTTTTCATGCTTACCATGCATTACAAAAAGGTTTAAAAGTTGCATTAATAGAAAAAGATGCTCAACCACTTGGCGCTACAGTGCGTAATTTTGGTCAAGTTGTTCCAAGTGGAATGGATAGTAAATGGCAAAATTATGGTAGAGAAAGTCTTAAAATATACAATCATATTCAAAATAAGTTTGATATCTCAGTCCGTAATAATGGCTCTGTATATTTAGCTTCTAATCATGAAGAAGTCCAACTTATAGAAGAACTATCAATTATTAATAAGAATAATGGCTATGAATCGCATCTACTTACCAAAGCACAATGCCTTGAAAAATATACTGGATTAAAGACAGATTATATTAAGGCAGGTTTATTTTTTCCGCAAGAAATAACCATAGAACCCAATTTAATGATTAATAAACTGTTGGATTATCTTACAACAGAAAAAGAACTCGATTATTTACCAAACACAAAGGTAATACATTGCGACATTTGGGACGATGAAGTTGAAGTTGAAACAAGCAAAGGCGAAATTTTAAAATCATCTAAAGCAATCGTTTGTTGTGGTTCTGAGTTTAAGACACTTTATCCTACTGTTTTTGCCGAAAGCGATTTGCAAGTCACGAAACTACAAATGCTACAAACTAAACCCCAACCAAATTATAAATTAAATGGCTCTATACTTACTGGTCTATCTATCCGTCGTTATGAAGCCTTCTACGAATGTCCTTCTTTTAAAATGATAAAAGCAAAAGAAGATCCTAATTCTTTCGAAAAAAAATGGGGTGTTCACATACTTTTTAAACAAGCAACAGATGGTTCTATTATACTTGGTGATTCTCATGAATATGCTGATGCTAAAGACATTGATAATTTAGGATTTGATTTACGTAATGAGGTTGATGATTTTATGATAAATGAAGCAAAGAAAATTTTTGATTTACCTACATATGAAATTCAAAAAAGATGGTTTGGTATCTATTCTCAATCTAAGGAAAATGACATTTTTAATCATACAATAGATCAACACATTCATATTATAACAGGAATTGGTGGTAAAGGAATGACAGGAAGTGCAGGTTTTGCAAAAGAAAATATTAATAAAATTTTTAATTTTTATTAAATGATAGATATAAAGATGGTTGTACTCGATATGGCTGGTACAACGATAAACGAAAATAATTTAGTTTACAAAACTGTTCAAAAAGCAATTAATGAAGAGGGTTTTAATGTTTCACTGCAAGATGTATTAGTACATGGTGCTGGAAAAGAAAAACACAAAGCAATAACAGATATACTTACTTCTTCTACTAATTTGGAGAATATAACTGATATAGCCAATAAAGCATTTACTAATTTTAAAATTTTACTCGAAAAAGCATATGATGAATGTGAAATAACAACTTTTAATGGTATGGAGAGATTCTTTAGTATTTTAAGAGAGCACAACATTAAAATCGTATTAAACACAGGATATGATAGTAAAACGGCCAATAAACTTTTAAAAAAACTTAATTGGAAAGTTAATAATCAGATAGATGCACTCATTACCGCAGATGATGTAGAAAATGGAAGACCTTTTCCAGATATGATAGAAATGGCGATGCAAAAATTTGACATTACAAATGCCTCTTATGTATTAAAAGCAGGCGATTCTGAGATTGACATTCTAGAAGGTAAGAACGCCAAATGTGGAATAACGGTAGGTGTATTAAGTGGTGCTCAAAATGAGGAGCAATTAAAGGTTGCAAAACCAGATTATATTTTAAATGATGTTACAGAACTAAAAACAATATTATTTAGGTAAGTGTTTTATTAAAATTATTTTTAAAAAAAAATTGATAATCCGTCATTTCAAGTGAAGTTCGTTAGAATTTTGTATCGAGAAATAAGTAAGGATTAATCGATTTTCCTGTCTAAGTTCTCGATACAATTTTTCTTCATTCCATTTCGAAAAACCACTCGAACTGACAGAAAATAGTTTTAAAAACTTCATTCCTCTTTTTTAATAAAAAAATATAAAACTAACATTTTACAAGATACATTACCTCTATTAATAGGGACATGTGGAATACGTCCATCAAAGAATATAGAATCTCCTTCATTTAAAATGACTTCATCTTCACCAATAACGTAAGAGCATTCGCCTGTAAGAATATATTTAAACTCGTAAGCATCTGTCTCTACTTTATCTCGTTTACAATTGGGTTGAATTTCAAGTAATGCGGCTTCAAAACCGATAGAAGATTGCTGTTTTCCAAAGATATATTTGTATTCAAAACCTTCTGCTGAATCTTCTTTTTCTATTGAAAGATTGTCTTCTTTACGTGAAACAATAAAAGACTTCATATCCGATTTTGGTAGACTCTGAAAAAAATCAGATACTTCAATTTTAAGTGCTTGTATAATACTTAATAAAACTGGTAATGATGGTATTGTACGACCATTTTCTATTCTAGAAATAAGTCCATTACTCACATCAGCATCCGTTGCAATAGTATGAATTGTTAAGTTATTTTTTTTACGGATTTCTTTTATTCTTTTTCCTATACCAATCAGATAATCTTCCATTTCTTTTTATTAGAATGACTCAAATTTCATAAAAATACTTGACTTATTCAACAGAACATTATCTTTTTTAGATTGGAGATTGGAGATTGGAGATTGGAGATTGGAGATTGGAGATTGGAGATTGGAGATTGGAGATTGGAGATTGGAGATTGGAGATTGGAGATTGGAGATTGGAGATTGGAGATTGGAGATTAAATTTATAGAAGCTCTAACAACACTATCAAACATAGTATATTAAATCTTTCTTAATTTGTACATCGACTTTGTACAACAAAAAAAGCTGTTTTCATTTTATGAAAACAGCTTTTTTATTTGTGATCCAGTCAGGATTCGAACCTGAGACCTACTGCTTAGAAGGCAGTTGCTCTATCCAGCTGAGCTACTGGACCAATCCAAAATTTTATTTCTAAAAATTTGTCGGGGTGGCAGGATTCGAACCTGCGACCTCCTGCTCCCAAAGCAGGCGCGATGACCGGGCTACGCTACACCCCGATTGGTCTAATTATATTGCGGAGAGACAGGGACTCGAACCCTGGCATCGGTTACCCGATGACAGATTAGCAATCTGCTCCGTTACCACTCCGGCACCTCTCCTTCGTTTCTTAGACGAACAACTAATTTGTTGTTTGAAACGGTTGCAAATATAGAATGTCTTTTATTGCAAAACAAGTCTTTTTTGAAAAAAAATTAATTTTTTTGGCTTAATTTTGGCTTGTATAAAAGGAATATAGAACTAAAATAATGAATGTTAAAGGATTAATATTTTCGGCAATTGCGAGTATTTTTATACTAACAAGTTGTGCAACAAGTAAAATACCACCAAAAGTAATTACAAAAGTAATTAGAGATACGGTTATCATCAACTCTAAAACGGAGCAACCAGAGATGACTCGTGCTGCAAAATTAGATAATTATAAAGTGACTACGGATTATTATCCTGCAATTTCGCAAGATAATCGTGTTCGTTTTTTAATTTTACACTACACAGCTATTAATACCGATTTATCTTTAAAAGTTTTAACACAAAAAGATGTAAGTGCTCATTATTTAGTAAATGATTACGATGATAAAGTAATTAACTTGTTAGTTGATGAAACAAAACGTGCTTGGCATGCTGGAATTAGTAATTGGAAAGGTCTTGATAATTTAAACTTCTCTTCTATCGGAATTGAAATTGTAAATCTTGGAAACAAAGGAAATGATCTATCTCCTAATTATACACCTTATCCAGATTATCAGATTAAAAAAGTTGGAGAATTAGCACAGGATATTGTTAAGCGTTATGCTATTTCACCTGTAAATGTTATTGGACATTCTGATATTACTCCTGGAAGAAAATTTGACCCAGGACCACTTTTCCCATGGAAAAGATTATACACAGAATATGGTGTTGGTGCTTGGTATGATGATGCTGATAAATTATTATTTATATCTCAATATCCTTGGGATACAACAAGTAGTGTATTTATAACTCAATTTCAGACAGATTTAAAGAAATATGGTTACAATGTTCCAACAAATGGAATGATAGATACACAAACTAAAAATGCTATTGTTGCTTTTCAAATGCACTTCCGTCCAGAAAAATACGATGGTGCAATAGATGCTGAAACATGGGCTATCTTAAAAGCATTAAATAAAAAATATAATCCTTAACAACAGA
Source organism: Chishuiella changwenlii (assembly GCF_900142565.1). Classification (GTDB taxonomy): domain Bacteria; phylum Bacteroidota; class Bacteroidia; order Flavobacteriales; family Weeksellaceae; genus Empedobacter; species Empedobacter changwenlii. Next base: position 207,700 of record NZ_FRBH01000006.1, on the reverse strand, counting down.
TTATAATATAATTTAAAAAACGCTCAACAAATGTTGAGCGTTTTTTTTTGACATTATTTCATTTAACACAAAAGCAATAATTTGATTGATTACTCTACATTGTTTTTTTTAGATAAAACAATGTAATTTTTATTTCTTTTTACAATTATTGTTAAAATATTTGTATGACATATTTTAAAAAACTATCTTGGCAAAAAATGATTAATTTTTATGATTTAAATCACTGAATAATAATTTATTACAATACAATTAATTATTTTAATTTAATTTGCAAAAAATACAAAAACAACAAATCTATAAAGTACAATATTTTCTCTACACACCTCTTAAAATCTATTTCAACTCAACTATAAATAATCAATATGACAAAAAAACAATTACCCTTATTATTTTTACTGATAGTAAGCAGTGCTAACGCGCAAGTAAAAATAACTGATTCTAAAAATAATCAGATTAACACAAATGCTATACTCCATTTAGCGAGCGAAAATAACAACAAAGGTTTTCTTTTACCAAGGTTAACACTTAGTAATGTTAATTCTCCATCACCTTTAACTGCACATGTTTCTGGTATGGTTGTTTACAATACTGCAACAGTTACTGGAGTTAATGGTGTGCAACCAAGTATTTATTTTAACGATGGTACAAAATGGATAAAGCTAACAACCAAATCTAATAGATTAGGAGATTTAAAAAACAGTTTTGGAACAACAGATACAAATGGCTGGTATTTACTAAACGGACGTGCGATTTCTACATTACCAACAAATGCTAGAGCTGTTGCACAAAAAATGGGGTTTACGACTAATCTTCCCAACTTAACAGATAGTTTTCTAAAAAATAAATCTAATTCAGAAGCGATGAATTCTATTAACGGAAATAATAGTTTTACAATTGTACAAGGTAATTTGCCAAATGTTAGTTTTACTGGTACTACTTCTGCTGTAGGAGATCATACACACACTTATTTAGATAATCCAGCTACAACGATTGGCACAGCCTCGGGATCTGGTAACCCTGTAGCAAATAATGCAAACTCTAATTTAACTACACAATCTGATACACACTCGCATACTATAAGTATGCCTTTAGGAGGAAGTAATGCACCTGTTGATTACAGACCAAAGAGTATTGCTACAAATATTTTTATCTACTTAGGAACTGAAGCATAAAAAACTATACAAATGAAAAATACATCTATAATTATTTCTCTTTTTTGCCTTTTAACTATCAACGTAAATGCGCAAGTAGGCTTAGGTACTCAATTGCCAAATACCGCTTCTATTCTAGAAATTAATACAACCAACAAAGGTATTTTATTCAATAAATTGCAACTTACTTCAACCAATAGCCCTTCTCCACTTTCTAATCATCAAGAAGGTTTATGGGTTTACAATACAGAATCTGCTGGTACAACACCAAATGAAGTTTATCCTGGTCTTTATTATAATGACGGTACAAAATGGATATTATTAAGTACAGATATTTCTCATCCAAGAATAGGAGACATAAAAGCGAATGTAGCTGCAACTGAACATAATGGATGGTATTTGTTAAATGGACGTGCAGTTTCTACATTACCAACAAATGCCAGATTAAATGCAATCAACATCGGAATTATAACAAATTTACCTGATTCAACAGATCGAATTTTAAAAGGGATTGCTGCAACTGAAGTTTTTGCAATAACGGGAGGTAATAGTAATATTGTGCTTACTCAAGCTAATCTACCCAATATAACTTATAGTGGTAGTGTAAATTCAGTTCTAGATCATACACATAATTTCACGAGTTACGCCAATTCTACTTGGAACCACAATAATGGTAGTGCTTTAGCACTAAGAAATTTAGCAACCGAAACAAGAACTACAAATCCAGCAGGAGCGCATAGTCATACTGTTACTATTCCTACAGGAGGTACAGCAACTCCAATTGTTAATTATCCAAGAAACCTTACAACTCAATATTTTATTTATTTAGGAAACTAATCTATTATGAAAACAATTATAACTATTATTCTTTTTATAAGCGCTTTAACTACTGTATATTCTCAATTATTAATTTCTGATGAAAGCACATCAAGAGCTGTCGATAGTAATGCTATTTTAGAATTAAGTACTAATAGCGCTTCTAAAGGTTTATTATTACCTTATGTAAATTTAGCCTCAGTAACAAATGCTACACCACTACCTTCTCATATTACAGGGATGATTGTCTATAACATTAATACTTCTATTAATGATGATGTAAACACAAGTGTTTTTCCTGGTCTTTATCATAACGATGGTACAGCTTGGCAAAAATTAGAAGTTGAAACGCCTGCTTTTGGAGATATTAAATATTCCGCAACATCTAATGATCATGACGGATGGTATTTACTTAATGGGCGACTTATAAATACATTGTCTACAAATGCTTCTCAAAAAGCTACAGCCCTAGGTTTTACAAGTAATTTACCTAATGCCAATGATCATTTTCTTAAATACAAATCTACAACAGAAAATTTAGGACAAGTTGTTGGTGCTAATACTGTTCAATTAACACAATCTAATTTACCCAACATTACTTTAAATGGGACAACAAATTCTTCAACACATAGCCATGTCTATAATGAAAGAGGTACTGGTGTTTTGGTAAGTATAGAAGTTGGGAGTACTCGAAATTTAATAGATGATAACAATCAAATTAGAACTACAGGTGCAGCTGGAGGTCATACGCATACATATACGGTAAATTCGGGAGGAAGTAATACTCCTATTGCAATACAACCAAAATATTTAGGGGCGTATATTTTTATTTATTTAGGAAATTGATTGAGTATATAAAATTTGCAATTGAAGTTTTTTATTTTTTTTTTAGATAAATAATTTTAATTAGCTCAGCGTGTCATTCTAATTTCTATGACAAAACTAAATATTATGTTATAATAAATTTAGTTTAAGTTTGGTATGTCATCCTTGTCACATTGTGCTTGTCGAAATGTCGTTTCAGGATCTCATTTCGCTACAAATCATTGATAAGCTAAATTTATGCTTCGACAGGCTCAGAATGACAAATTTGATATTCGTTATTAGTTAAATTAATAATTTTAATATATTTTGTCTAAAGGAGCTTGTCGAAGAATAATAAAATGTTTCGACAAGCTAAACAAGACAGACTGTATAAAAACAATCTTATCAGAAATAAAAATTCAGAAAAATTAAACTAATTTTGAAGACTAATAATTCAGAAAATGGCTTTTAAAAGTTTACGTCCTATTATTTGGACAAAAGATTTACAAAAAACAACAAAATTCTATAAAAGTTTAGGTTTTAAAATTGAAGATCAGAATGAAGATTGGATATGGGCTTGTTTAAAGAAAGATGATGCAGAAATTATGCTTGCTTTTCCTAACGACGATGCTAACTTTAAACAAGCAGCTTTTACGGGTTCTTTTTATTTTGTGGTTGATAATGTAGATGAATTATGGAATAGTGTAAAAGATACGTGCGAAGTTGTTTACGAAATTGAAACTTTTGAATGGGATATGCGCGAGTTTGCTATATATGATAACAATGGATATGTCCTACAATTTGGAGAAGAAGTAAAGTTAACTTTTAACGATTAATAGCTTGAAAAAACAATATCATACACTTATCGCAGTTATCATTTTTCTTATTATTCCTATTCTGTTCCTTTTTCTAATTAACACAATGGTGAGTATAAAATATGAAACAGATGGTATAGAAACTTGTATTTCTTCCGTTACTGGTGAAAATTTATGTACCAAAGTATCTCAAATAAAAATTGGAATTTATATTGATTTAATTGTGCTAATTTTCTGGTTAGGACTAAGATCTTTCATTGTAAAAAAATAGGTATGAATTATTACGTAGATGAGACTTTTTCTCAAAAAAATTTTACGAAAGAAACGATTAATGAGTCTGAATATGAAAATTGTATATTTATAAATTGCGATTTTAATTCTACTGATTTAAGTAACATGAAATTTATAAATTGTGAGTTTATAGAAAGTAATTTAAGCAATGTAAAATTAAACGATACAAGTTTTCAGGAGGTAACGTTTAACGCATGTAAGCAGATTGGTTTTAACTTAGAAAACAGTAATCAATTTGGATTAAGAGTGTCATTTAATAAATGCATATTAAATGATTCTTCTTTTTACAATCTTCAATTAAAAAGAATTCTGTTTAAGAATTGTTCCTTACAATTTGTAGATTTTACGGATACTGATTTAAGCAATTCTTTATTTGATAATTGTAATTTTGAGCATGCTATTTTTTACAATACAAACCTAACACAAGCAGATTTAAGGACTTCTAATAATTTTATTATTAATACCACAGAAAATAAATTAAAGGGTGCTAAAATAGCGAAAGAAAATTTGATTGGTTTGGTTCAACATTTAGGAATAAAAGTCGAAGAATAAAATTTATTTTTTAATCTTTCTAAATGACTGTAATATTTTCTAGCACTAGCATTCTGAGCTTATTTCAGAAGCTCATTCTACCATACACTATCTTGAAAAGCTAAATTTCTAGTTTCTAATTTCTAGTTTAGAACTTAAAAACAAAAAGAACTGTATAAGTAGTTATACAGTTCTTTTTGTTTTTAAGTTTAATTCTTATTCATATTATTAATCTCCTAATCTAAAAATTACAACTTCAGTAGATCCTGCAAAAAGAGTCATACCTGTTCCTCCACAATTTCCAGACTGTCCTCTTCCAAGACGCATTTCCCAAGTTCTTGGAGCTGTTAAAGTTGTCGTATAACTAATTGTCCCTCCATGATTACTATTATTCCCTTCAGTATGAGAAGATGTACCATGAATACGTTGTCTGGTAGTAGAACCAACAATATCTACAGGAAAATCAACAAAGTAAGAGCTTATTGTGCAGCCAGCTATATTATGCGTTGCTTCATAAACAAATGTTATTTGGTAAGTTCCTGGTTGAAATGAAACTACACTTGTAGAAGTATTAAATGTAAGTCCAGGGATAACATTTTTCTGAAGATTAAAATTTACAATTTGTGATCCTCCAGCACCTGCACTACTCAAAAAATTTGTTATACTTGTAGGTAAAATAAAAATAGCTGGTGTGGGTATAGATAGAGCATTTGTTATATTATCTACTCGCTTAACATTATTTAATTCATCTAAAACTAAATATTTTCCTTCACTAACACTTCCTTGCTGCAAACCACTTAATCTCAATGTATTGGATAAAGAGGTTGTAATTGTAGTCGTGGGATCTGTTAATGTACCTCCAAGCTTAATTTTATTTTCAGAAATAGTCAATCCGTTAATTGCATCATCAGCATTTACACCTTTCATTTCTTGCCATAATGCCCCATTAAAATAATAATGTCCAGAAGTTGTTACATTTACAGTTTTTGGAGATGGTGTAACAACAGGAGCCGTAATATAAATGATAGAACCTATTTGAGCTGTTTGATATGCTCCGTCTTTCATTTTTAATTGTTCTCCTGTTAATTTAGGTGGAATAAATCCATCAGCTTGAGTAGTATTGGTTGGAGAAGAAGCTACTTCCAATGTTGCATTTGGGCTTGTAGTATTTACTCCCACTTGAGCATGTAACTGAATAGCTACAAAGATGCTTCCTAAAAAAAGGTAAATCTTTTTCATAATTCATATATTATAGGTTAGTTATATCAAATATATGAAAAATATTAAATAATTTTCCTTATATATATTATTGTTTTATAGATAAATAATTAAAATTTAAATAATTATAAAACATCTAAACCTAATTTTTATATATAAAATTAGATTGGTGTGTAGTAGGATATTATTTAAATAAATAATAATTAAAGACAATTAATTGATGATAATTAAGCTAAAAATAATATATAATTATTTTCATTTTTGATGATTTATTAATTCTAGAACTTTAGAAAACTTAGTAAATTTGGAAAATGAAAAAAACATTCTTAACTATATTTTCTGCTATAGCTTTTACAACTTCAGTAGTTATAAATGCTCAAGAAATTGAAGAACAACTTGTAGTAGAAAATCGTGTAAACGATAGCAAACAGCAGGAAAAACCATATGTTATTTTAATTTCTGCTGATGGTTTTCGTTACGATTATGCTGAAAAACATGACGCTAAAAACTTATTGGCATTAGCTAAAAGTGGTATAAAAGCAGATGCTATGAATCCTTCTTTTCCGTCTGTAACATTTCCTAATCATTATACTATTGTAACAGGATTAATTCCTCCTCATCATGGTTTAGTAGGGAATAGTATGTTCGATAGAAAAACTGGTGAACGTTATTCGCTAGGAAATAAAAGTGCGGTAACAAATCCTAAATGGTACGGTGGAACACCAATTTGGAATTTAGCAGAACAAAACAACATGTTATCTGCTTGTTACTATTGGCCAGGATCAGAAGCTGCGATAAATGGAAGTCTACCAACATATTCGTATAAATACTCAGAAAAATCGCCTGTAGATTTTCGTATTCAACAAGTTGTAAATTGGTTAGAGTTACCAGCAGAAAAAAGACCTCATCTTATTACATTTTATTTCCCTGAAGTTGACCACGCAGGACATTCTTATGGTCCAGATGCTAAAGAAACAAAAGAAGCAGTACAATTTGTAGATGAGTCTGTAAAAAAATTAAACGATGCTGTTACTAAAACAGGATTAAAAGTAAATTTTGTATTTGTCTCTGATCATGGAATGACAAGAATAGACAATCAAAATCCTTTAAAACTTCCAATTAAAATAGATGAGTCTAAAGTAGATGTTTCATCAAATGGTTCTTATGTAAGTTTATTTGTGAAAAATGAAAAAGATATAGAGTCTATTTACCAAGAAATAAAAGCTGCAAAAACTGAAAAGTTCGAAGTGTATAAAACTACGGATGTTCCAAAAAAATATAAATTCGATAAAAAGAACGATTATCATAACCGTATAGGTGATATCATTTTAATTGCGCATGCGCCAAGTTATTTTGCGAACAATAAAGCGCCAAATGGCTCGCATGGATTTTTGGTAGAAGAAACACCAGAAATGAAAGCTACTTTCTTTGCTTGGGGACCTAATTTTAAAACAGGAAAAGAAATTAAGACTTTTACAAATACAGCTGTTTACCCTATGATTGCAAAATTATTAGGCTTACCTATAACAGAAAAAATTGATGGAAATAATAAATTAGCAAAAGAGATTTTAAAATAATTCTCACATTACTATAAAATATAAAAAGCATCTCCAAAGGAGATGCTTTTTTTTGTACGAATTGAACAAAAGTCATTTCATAATAAGATATATTGTTATTATTTTTACTCCATCAAATTATCATTATGAAATATCTTTTGTTTTTAGCTCTAGCTTTTCCATTTTCAACTCTTTTTGCTCAACAGCTTTTATGGACAACTTCAGAAAAAAGTGGCGAAAAATATATTCCAATTAAAACTGTTAGTGATAAAGTTTTAGATTTCCATGAGCATTATAAATACTATTATGATGGATCTGGTTTTTCTAAAAATAGTTTTATAAAATCTTTCGAAAGTTCTAGCTCTTATAAAAAAATTTCTGACGAATCTGTTTGGGAAGAATTAAAAGAAATTGTTAAAACAATTAATACACCAACTGTTGTTGCTTTTAAAGATAATTTAGGAAATGGTTCTGTAGTTTTTGTAATTTTTATAAGTAAAGAAAATGTAGATATGTTAACATTCTCCAATAATCTTGAAGAGAATGCTATACTAACTAATTCATATAAAAAAGAGGAATTTAGAAAATGGTTTAATTCTTTCTTAAAATAAAAAACTAATAGCGTGATTAACGAATTACAACTACTTGAGAAGATTATTTTTAAACCAATAGATTTACAAATTACTGATGTCGTAAAAGACAAAGAATGCGAGGAATATTTAGGTTTTAATTTTAAGGTGAATGAATGGAATATAAAATTCAGAAAATCGAAAATAACGCCTAAAAAGGTTGGTCAATTTGTAACATTCTGGAAAAGGAATGAGGAAAAGCAAACAGAACCTTTTCATTTAAATGATGAATTTGATTTTTATATCATTGCTTCATTTGATGAAAATAATTCTGGCTTTTTTATTTTTCCTAAAGATATTTTAGCTAAAAAACAATTGATTAGTATCAACGAAAAAGAAGGTAAAAGAGGATATAGAGTTTATCCTAATTGGGTAAAAACGGAGAATAAACAAGCCCAGAAAACACAAGCATGGCAAGTGAACTATTTTGTGAATTTACACCATACTGATTCTGATATCATCAATAAAATTAATTCTATATTGAAATAAACTTGTTTTTCAAGTTTGGTATGATGTTTCGACAAGCTCAACATGACACTGTATATTGAACATCAAACTTTTACACCCAACCGAAAACTGTCAGTTCGAGTGAAATTCGTTTAGAATTTTGTATCGAGAACTTAGACAGTTTTATTTATTTTCTTATCTAAGTTCTCGATACAATTTTTCTCCATTTTCATTTCGAAAAATCACTCGAACTGACAGAAAATTGTATTTTAAACGATGTTTCGACAAGCCCAACATGGTATTGTACATTTCACTTTGTACTCTCCTCTACTTCTTCCCAAAACTAACATTAGAAATAATAATTGCAAAAATGATGATTGCAATTCCCGTCCATTGAATTAACAATACTTTCTCTTGTAAAACAATAAAAGCCATTGTTACAGAAACTGGTAATTCTAAAGACGAAACTATACTTCCTAATCCTAATCCTGTATGAGGAAATCCTTTATTTAATAATATTGGAGGTAATACTGTTCCAAAAACAGCCAATGGTAAACCCCAAACGTAAAATATGCTGAAGTTAAATGAATGTATTCCGGCTACATCATCAGAAAAATTTCTATATAAAGAAAATAATCCTTCCGAATAAAATGGACCTAATTGACTAAAGAATAAGAATAAACTAACCACAATTGCCCCTCCATATAACATCCATAAACTTTTTTTGTATGGTGGTAAATAATTGGCAATTTTATTCGAACTAAACATCGTAGATGTAAAAGAACATGCTGCTAAGAATCCCCAAAATAATCCTTTTGGGTTTAGTTCTACTTCTTGGTTAATTAAATTTGTTGCTAGCACAGTTCCAAATAAAACCAAGACCATAGCAATTAGTTTTTTTGCAGATGGTATTTGTTTATTTAAGATACTTTCTACTAATATACTTATCCAAACAGTTTGCATTAATAAAACAATTGCAATAGATACATTAATATATTGTACCGATAAATAATAAAACAAACTTGTAAAACCTAAAGAAGAACCAGCTAATACTAAACGTTTTTTATCTATTTTTTCAACCTTTGGTAAGCTTTTTTTATTCATCATAATTAAGTTTACAATTCCTAGAATTAATATTCCGATTGCAAACTGAGCTGTTGTAACTTCTGCTGTAGTATATCCCTGATCGTAGGCAACTTTTACAAAAGTGGCTAGCATTCCATAGAAACTAGCTCCTAGCCCAACGAACAAAACTCCTTTTAAAATATTTTTATTTTCCATAATTATTTTTCACAAAAAACGGCTTGATTTCGAAAAAAACAAGCCGTGCAATTTACTGTATTTTTATCGACTAAAAAAGCCCATGAATTTCCGCCTCTATTTTATCAAAGATGAAACCTAAGTCCTCTTTGTTTTCTACGAAATCTAAATTATCAACATCAACCACTAATACTTTTCCTTCTTTATAATTATCAATCCAATTATCATACTTTTCATTAAGACGACTTAAATAATCTATACTAATAGAGTTTTCATAATCTCGTCCTCTTTTTTGTATTTGTGCAACCAATGTCGGAATTGAAGCTTTAAGATAAATTAATAAATCTGGTGCTTCTACAAAACTTGTCATTAAACCAAATACACGTAAATAGTTATTGTAATCTCGTGTAGATAATAATCCCATATCGTTAAGATTACTAGCAAAGATGTGTGCATCTTCATAAATCGTACGATCCTGGATGATGTCTTTTCCACTTTCTCTGATTTCTTTTACTTGATTAAAACGACTTCCTAAGAAATATATCTGAAGATTAAAAGCCCATTTTCCCATGTCGTTATAGAAATCATCCAAGTATGGATTAGTTTCTACATCTTCAAATTGAGCTGTCCAATTGTATTGTTTGGCTAAAAGATTAGTTAGAGTAGTTTTACCTGCTCCAATATTTCCTGCGATGGCGATGTGCATTTTTACAATTTATTTATACGTTTGCAAATATAGTAATGATAAAAATTCAAAACAAAATCTTAAAACTCTACTTATAGAAAAATCTTTTTTTAGAAAAAAATAATTTCAATTGATTTGTTTATCCTCCTACTCTATTTATTCTGATTAAGTAATTAAACAATCTTATTTACTATTCATAAACAACTAATTAACTGAATATACATAAACTTGATTACCCGTATAAGCATAAAAATTTGTTTCATTAAATGCTATACTTTTAATAAACCTTAATGGAAATAAAGTTACTGATTCTTTTGTTGTTAAATCTACTTTTATTAATTGATTATCTTGAATATAAAATAATACGTTTTTGTAAAAATAATAAGGTTGATTTTGAGTAGCTAATTCAAAATTATATTTAAAATTTCCATAATCATCATAAACATATATTGTTTGCTCTCCTTTTAGATAGACAAAGTTTTTATAAGAATGTATTTTCTCTATCGCTTGATCGTTATTTTTTAAATAAACTTGTCTCGAAATTACAATTGCTTTTTGTAATTGATAATTAAAGTAGATTAATTTATTTGCCAACATATCATAAAACCAACAAAACTGATTATCAATAACTTTTAATGCTGTCGGAATATAATCGGATGATTTTATAGATATTGGATCTTGAATAGGATTTAAATCTTCATCTAAAATTGATAACCTATTAAAGTTAGAATAAATGTACATTCTAAGTGGATTTGTAGCATCTACAGAAGTAATTACATTTTTAAAATCAATTATTTTTGATGCTTTATTTTGGAATCTTTTCTCAATTTTAGTTTCAGAAATTAAATAAAGCGAATTATTTAAATCTGTATCAATCATCTTAAACGATTGGTTAGCTACCGCAATAGAATCTTTGAATACAAAGCTTTGTGAAAAACCAATTGTACAAAAAGAAAAAAATAAGATTAAATAATAAGATTTCATTTAAACAGGCTCTTAATTGATAATTACTTCGTAACCAAATCTACAAATAGACAATAAGATAACAAAAATAAATATATAACGAATAAATTGGTTTCCTTTACTAATTGCCAATTTTGCTCCAACAAAACCTCCCAAAGCATTACAAACAGCCATTGGTAAAGCTATTTTCCAAATAATTTGTCCTTTGATAAGAAATAAACAAATAGAACCAAAATTAGTGGCTAAATTTATTAATTTGGCATTTGTACTGGCTTTCAGAAAATCCATTCCAAGTAATGTCACAAATCCTAGAATGAAGAATGTTCCTGTTCCTGGACCAATAAATCCATCATAAAAACCTACAATAATACTTACGGCACAACCATAAATTACAACTCTATTATACGGAATATTTCGTTCTGCAGCTTGTCCGAAATCTTTTTTAAAGATGGTATATATTGCTAATGCAATAAGAATAATTAATAAAAGTGGTTTCATAAACTCATTGCTAACAACAGTTAACAATTGCGATCCTATGAAAGCAGAACCAAACGCACAGATTGCCATAATGAGGAAGAGTTGCCAATCTACTTTTACTTTTTTCAGATAATGATAGGTTGCGATTGCTGTTCCACTGAATGCCGGAATTTTTAATGTTCCTATAACAGAAGAGATTGAAATGTTAGGTAAAAATGCTAACGATAATGGTGTTTGGATTAAACCTCCTCCACCAACAATAGAATCTATAAATCCCGCTATAAAAGCAACGATACATAGATAAAAAAGTATATCTAGTTCCAACTTATTGTAAATTTCGACAAATGTATTATCTATATCTGAACTTACTTCTGTTTATGCCCTAAAATTTCTACTTGTTGAAGCCATTTTTTTCGTTTCTTTTCGTCTGCTGTTTTTATAATACCTACGTAAGTTACTTTTACAGGTTTTACTCCACAATATTCTAAAACAGTTTTCTTTAATTGATTGACACTTGGTCTTGCAAAAAATAGGCGGTAATACCAGCTTGGTTGATCTAATGTTGTAATAATATGAGCAGTTTTCCCCTTTAGTAATTTATCCCACCAAACAGAATTTTCTCTCGGTTTAAAAACTAATCCTGGAAGAAAAAGACGATCTATAAAACCTTTTGTTATTGCAGGAAGTCCTCCCCACCAAACAGGATGTACCCAAACCAAATGTTCTGCCCATTGTATTTTTTCCCAAGCATCTACTAAATCTGGTTCTAATTCCATTCGTTTTTGATAACCAAATTCTAAATTAGGATTAAACCTAAGATGAGCAATTACAATTTCTTCAACTTCTGCACCACTATTTAGTGCTCCTTTTTTATACGCATCTACTAAAGCGTAATTAAAAGATTCTTTATTAGGATGACCATTAATAATAAGTATTTTCTTCATATCAAATTTTAAATTTTATGATGAATCAAAATTAAATTATCAGCCATTTTAGGAAAAGGACAAATGTCTAAAAAGAAACGTTATTTCTAATTCTACTAAGATGTCTTTGTGTAATTCCTAAATAGGATGCTAAGTGATACAACGGAATGTCTTGTATGTAATTTGGATGTTTTTCTGTTAATGTCGCATAACGTTGAGAAGCATTATCTCGTTGTAATTCGAAAAAACGTTTTTCTAATCCAATGTATTCTTGTTCTGCTATTATTTTTAAAAACTTTATCCAATTCAAATTATCCTTTCCAAATTCTTCCAAGTCTTTTTTACGGATAATTAAAACACTTGCATCGGAAATAGCTTGTATATTTTCTACACTTGGTTCATTAGAAATAAAAGAAGAATATGAGGCTAATAAATCATTCGGAAATCTAAAACAATATGTAACATCTTTACCATCCTCAGAAATATAATAGGTACGAAATATACCCGATTCTAAAAATGCTATTTCTTTGCACTTCTCTCCTTCCTTTAAAAATAATTCGTTTTTATTTATGGTCTTTCTTTCAAAAAGACGAGTTAGTTGATCTACTTCTTCTTCAGAAAATAGATTAAACTGTCTAAAAAAATCACCTATCATTTTTTAGCTTATTTTGAAGTATTATTTTTATAAAACAAAGATAAACGTTTACATCTCTTTATTATTAAAAAATATCGTTATCAGCATATAGTTAATAATTGAAACAGTTTTAATATATTTGATAGTCAAATTGTTGTATAGCATCAACACTAAAATCTAACCATGAAAATTAAAATAGCGTTTCTACTTCTTACACTTTCTAATTGTGTATTTTCACAAACCATTAATTCTGAAAAGTTAGACAATTACTTCAACTACATAGAAAGTAATAATTTAGGAGTTGGTAGCCTATCTATTTTTAAAAATGGTAAGGAAGTTTATGCTCGAAATTTCGGGCAAAAAAATATCCCTCATTTAGTTTACAATAAGGATACTCGTTATCAGGTTGGTTCTGTTACCAAAATGATGACAGCGACTTTAATTTTTAAACTGATTGAAGAAAACAAATTAAACTTAAACGATAAGCTTTCTCAATTTTATCCGGAAATTCCGAATTCTGATAAAATCAGTATCAAAAATTTATTAGAACATACAAGTGGATTAGGGAGCTATGTTGTAAAAGATGGAGAAGTTTGGGTGACAGAAAAGGTGACAGACAAACAGATTATGGATCTTATTGTAGCACAAGGAAAAAGTTTTGAGCCTGGCGAAAAAGTCGCATATTCTAATTCAGCTTATTACTTACTAACAAAAATTCTTGAAGAAAAATATAAAAAACCGTTTAACAAGATAATTAATAAAGAGATTATAAAACCTCTGCATCTTAAAAATTTAACTTCTTTTACAACTAACCAAAAAAATGTATTCCTTCCTTATCGTTATGATAATAATGCTTGGAATATCTTAGAAAAAGACATCGACTTTCCTAATGTAATTGGTGTTGGTGATGTTTCCGCAACTCCTTATGATTTAAATATTTTCATCAATAATTTATTCCATAATAAGATCATCAAAAAAGAATCTTTGCAACAAATGGTTCCTATATTAGGAAAAGAAGATTGGGGAAGAGGAATTGCTCTTTGGGATTTTGATGGTATTCTATTTTATGGACATGGAGGTGATACATTAGGTTCTCACGCTATTCTTTTTTATAATAGAGAGGCAGATATATCAATAGCTTATGATACAAACGGTGAAAGAATTAACAAAGACGATTTTATAAAAAACATAGTTTATTTACTTTATAACAAAGAATTTAAACTTCCTGAAATTAATTAGTTTATTAGTAACCACGATGAGTTCTCTAACAAACTCTTTGAAATATTTATTCAAAATTAATAGAGTTAATAAGTAAGTGTGAAAATTAAAGTTTTACTTAATATGTAACTCAATCTTGTTTTTAAATAAATCTTCACACTCAAAGTTAAATTCAACTAACTTCATTTTACTTAATAAATCATTAAAATTTTCATTTCTTCTGATATTTAAAATTTTCATTTCTTCCAAATCGACTTTATTAAATGTTATTTCAAATACAGTAAAATGATTGTTAGCTCCTACAAAAAATTTATTATTCTTAATAGGTAGATTTATTGAATTTAAATAAAATGTATTTTCATTATAAAAATCATTAAAAGTTTTATAAATAGTTTCATTATATTTTAATGTATAATTTTGTACAATTAGAGGACCTAAACCAAGATTGTTAATGTTGACTTTGTAACTTAAGTTTTTATAGTCGATTTCATGGCTTAATATACCTAATGGTTTAACTGAGTCAATTTTATTTTGATTATTTCTCTCTTCATCAATTGAATTAAGTTGATAGCTCACTTTTATAAGTAAATATAAATTACCTGCTCCAAAAATAAGAGTTCCATATCCTCCGATAAAACTTCCAAAATCAGACCAATTGGTATTTTTAAGAGACAAACCATTTGCTCCAAATACGAAAAGATAGATAATGATAGGAAGAATTGTCCCAATTAAAATCCATAAAGAATATTTATTTAATTCTTTTTTAAATTTCTTTTTCATTTAAAGTTAAGTTTTTACATAAATCCCTATTTACAACACGTTTTCTTAATTTACGTTTATCCGTAAAATTTCGATAAATATTCATTACTGTATCTTGATAATTATCTCTATCAGTTCTAATGAAAGGTACTATACTTATACAATTATCATGTTCAAATATTGTATTCAATAATGTTCTATCAGAAGTTCCGCATGAATGACCAAAAATAAATACTTGAAAATGTTCTGATTCTAGAAATTCAATCAATTTTCTATAACTATTATTTTGAAGGTAATTAATAGATTTTATATGTTTTAGAAAGCTATTATTATTCTTATCTTCTAAAATTTTATAGTTTTCATCTAATTCGTCACCAAAGCCAAAGATGATAGGACTATTTAGATTTCCTGTCAAATCTCCGTGAATATTTAAATAAACATTATTCTTATCTTCATTAATAAAATAATTGGGAGTATCAGTATAATTAAAGTTTAAAAAAAGGTAATTATCAATATTGAATTCATCAGAAAGTAATTTTAAATCTATATCCTTAGTTATAATATGATCAATAAATTTTTTACTCATAAAAGATCCTTTAAATTCAATTTTCTCTTGTAATTCCCTTCTGATACTATAATCTTTCTGTAAAAGAGTTTGTCTAAAATCAACTAATTTTTCTTTTATTGAAGTAGGACAAAATTGACTTGATCTTAAATCATCTGAATATATATTTCCTTTGATGTAGTTCATGTAATTTTTAGATTTTGAATTTATTATTGTTTCAATATCTATTGTTTTAAGGTATTCTTCTAATTTATTTATAAGTACTAAAAAATCTTTATTTAACTCCTCTATTTTATCATCAGAAGTTTTAATTAATTCATCATAAAATATTTGTTCAATATTTCCCCAATTATCATTAGCATGATATTTTTTAATTAGTAAACTGAAAAATATATTATTAAATTGTATTAGACTATTATGAAAATGTTTAAACTGATCAGTATTTCTTATTATTTCTTCTTTAAAACCATTATTAGTAAAGTATGAAGAAGCTTCTTTAGTCTTACGAAAGAATAAGTCTCTATTAATATTTTGAAAATCTATACAATTACAAAAAATAAAATCATCACAATAATCTTTTGTATGATCTCTTATATTAACCTTATATATAATATTTTTATATATAATATCATAATCTGAAGGGATTTTATTATTTATATTTTCAATAATACCTTCTATCAACCACTCCGTAAAATCACTATATAAAGTTGGTAGACCTACACCTTTGTCAAAGCCATTACCAATAAGTATAATTCTATTCATTTTCCTATTAAGAGGATTTGCATTTTTTCAAATGTAATAAAAAAAGAGGATTTGTTAAAATCCTCATTATAGTAACCACGATGAGACTCGAACTCATACTGTCAGAACCGGAATCTGATATTCTATCCATTAAATTACGCAGCCAAATAAGAATGTAAAATTAGGAATTTACACTACTTTTAAACCATCTCTTTTCTAAAGTTTCGATGTTGCGTTGCGGTGAAAAAATCTCTAAAAATTTGATTGATTTCATTATTTATTTTAGAAGCTTGTATTCCCATTTGAGGATATAAAACTATAATATATTGTGTTAATTGCTGAACAACATCTTCTCCGAATTGATGAATTTCTTTTTCTAATGCTTCAGAAATAGAAATTTTACTAATTAATAACTTCTCTATTTTCTTTGCACAAGCAGTAACTTTTAATGTACTAGCTATTAAATATTGATGCAGTTCATCTTGTAAAGCAAAGGTAAAATGTTTTAAACTTTTCTCTAAGAAGTGTTCTGCCATTCCTATATAATTAACTAATAAAGTTAAATCTGCAAAAATTCTAAATGGGACTTGTTCTACTAAATCATTCGAATAAAAGTGATTATAAACAAAACTATAATCCTCATGGACAAGTTGCTTATTTACTTGGAAACTATGAGAAGAGGTTGCTACCATTCCCATTGACTGCCATGTTGAAATCATTTCTACTTGAGACTCATCTAACACAAAAGATAAAAATTGAGGTTCTCCATTTTCATCTAATAGCTCTACCTCATTTTCAATAATTTTCGCATTCAATGTAAAATGTGTTAAATAGGGCGCACCTGTTGCGTAATACCATAAACCATGTATCAAATAATAATCTCCTTGTTTTTCAGCAGTTCCTCCTAACATTCCACTCCCTCCAAAACAAGTTTTTTGAGAAGAAAATAATTCTTTTGCAATTGTTGGTTTAAGATTACGAGAGAAATAATTTGCTCCACTACACAAAGTAACTAACCACCCTAAGCTTCCATCTATTTTTGCTACATGTTGCAATCTTGCTAAGCCTTCAGAGAAACTTAATCCTAAACCATTGTAGTTTTTAGGAACCCATATATTTAACCAATTTTCACTTTCTATAATGGCAAGAATTTCATCATCAAATCGGTCAACATTTAATAATTGTTTTCGAATAGTTGATATATCAAGCATTTTTCTCTTTTAAAATAGTTCTCCAATTCATATAACCCGAAATTGCAACACTAAATAGTATGAATGATAAAATAGCATACAAATACAACCCTTTATGTACCATTAAAGGAATAGAGATTATATTGCTAATGTTTAATAGTATCCAATTTTCTAATTTTCGTTTTGCCATTAACCACATTCCTGCCCATGCAAAAGCACTTACAAGAGAATCCCAAATAGGAACATCAGAATCTGTAAAATGAGTTAATGCGAAGTAAAAAATAAAGAAACTAACGACAACAATAGCTGCAACAATTTTCCATTCTTTGCTATTTGTTTCAGAAATTTCAATTTCATCTTTTTGTTTTCCAAACTTCCAATATAACCAACCATAAATGCTCATTACTAAGTAGTAAATACTTAGTGTAAATTCAGCATAAAGTTTCGCATTGTACATCACAAAAAGTGATAGAATAATTCCTGCTATTCCAAATAAATAATTTTTTGGATTATTGTATCGAGCTAAAACAACTTGACATACAGAAAAAATAAAGCCTAGGCACTCTTGCCAAGACAACATGTTAAGAAAATCCTTCATCATACTAATTTTATATTTTTTGATGAGGAGATAGAAGTTATTACTAACATCAATCCCTCCGCCAGCATTACCTGGATCAGGTATAGAACAAAATGTTCTTGGGTATATTCTCAGCCAAAAATATCAGCACCCCATTGTTTGTCAAAGATGGAAAGTTTTAATGAATAATCCTACTTTTAAGTAAAATTTTTACAAGGATAATGTAGGGTATAAAGTAGAAATTGGATAGTTGTTCTTCGAAATTAGTTTAAAATTCAGAAAATGAAAAAATTATAAGATTATGACGCTTCAATAGCATCAACTTGAAAAAATTTCACATCTAACATCTAACATCTAACATCTAACATCTAAAAATTAAGAAGACACTTCTATAATACTTCCCTTTTCTTCATCTTTTGTAACAGATAAAGCCATCGGAATTCTTTCTTTTAATTCTTCTACGTGCGATATAATCCCAACAATTCTATTTTCTTTTTGTAAGCTTAATAAGGTTTCAAAAACAATATTTACAGCATCTAAATCCTGAGTCCCAAATCCTTCATCTATAAAGAAAAAGCTTTTTTCTGATTTTGCATCAGCTTGCACACTTTCTGCCAACGCCAAAGCTAAACTTAATGATACTTGAAAAGATTGTCCGCCAGAAAGTGTTTTTACACTTCTACTTTTACCTTCGTTTAAGTAATCAATAATTTCAAAATCGTTGTTTTCATTAATTTGTAAACTCAATTGATTTCTAGTCATTCTATGAAAACGAACATTTGCATTCTCACACAATTGTTTAAGATAAATAGAAGAAACATACTGTACAAAACCTGCTTTGTAAAATAAGTTTTGCATGATTTTTAAATTATCTGCTCGCTGCTGTATCTCTTGTAAGTTGATTAGCAATTCTTTTTTCTCTTCAAAGGATTTTGTTAATCGATCGATTTCAGATTTTAACTGAATCACTAATTCGTTTGCAGATTTATATTTCTGTTCTGCTTCAATTAATTTTTGTTGTTCGAGTTGAAAAGCGTCTTCATCAAAAGAAGTATTTTCTGTTTTTGATTCTAATTCAATAATCACATTTTTTAATGTTTCAAATTGAATTGTAAATTGTTCTACCTCTTTTCTAATTTCAGAGATATTCAATTTTAAAGCTAATATTTCTTCAACTTTTTCTATAGATTGTATTTGTTGTTCGTTTAAAAGAAGATGAATATTCTCTTTTAAACTTTTCTCTTGCGCTTCTAAATCTATTTTATTCTTTTCGTTGATCTCAATTGATTTTTTCTGAACAGATAACAACGGATTTATTTTGTTTAATTCTTCATTTAAAGCATTATACTCTTTCTCAGTCGAACTATTTTTTTGTTTTAAAACAATTAACTCTTGTTGAATTTCTTCAACGTTTTTAGTTGTAAAATCATTAAAATCAAGAACTTTTAAATTGTTTTTATTTTGTTGAATTTGAGTTTCTTTCTGAATTTCCTCTACTCGAATCCTTTCTAATTCTTTTGAGAATCTTTCAACTTTTTGTCTTGCTGTTTCTAAATTCTCTCTACTTTTTTGGATAGAGCTATTTTTTTCTTCAAGTGATTTTTCAAGTGAGATAGTATTGTTACGTTTTGTTTCGAAATCATCAAAATTATGTGCATCAAATTCC
This sequence comes from Chishuiella changwenlii, assembly GCF_900142565.1. Lineage (GTDB taxonomy): Bacteria > Bacteroidota > Bacteroidia > Flavobacteriales > Weeksellaceae > Empedobacter > Empedobacter changwenlii. Next base: position 187,784 of record NZ_FRBH01000006.1, on the reverse strand, counting down.
TTCCAAATAAACTTCTTAAAATGCTCTTCAAGTAAGTTTTTGTAATGTATTGCACTCTCTTTTTCTACTTTTAATTGATCATCAATAAACTTTTTCTCCGAAAAAATATTTTTTAAAAGATTGATTTTATCATTCAATACTTTTAATTCATTTTCTATTAAAAGTGCTTTATCAGAAATATTTTCTAATTCTATTTTTGATGGATGTTCTAATGCTCCACAAAGAGGACAAGCTTCGCCATCGTGCAAATTATGAGCATAATGCGCTAATTGTTCCTGAACTTGAATGTGTGTTTTTTGTTGTTCTAATACAGTTTTATTCTTCTCTAAATCATTTAAATTAACCAAATAATCTTCTTCACTTATATGCTCTCCTTCCACTTTAAAAGTTGAAAGAAGTTGAATAATTTTCTGCTCTAAATTTTCTATCTTTTGTTGCTGTTGAGTAGCAGTTTCTTGTATATTTTTTTGTTGAGAAAACCAATTTCCTGCATCTATTAAATTAGAAGAATTAATACGATTTTTGGCTAAATATTTTATTTCATTTTCGACTAATTTTATTTGATCATCTATTGCTTTTACTTCCGCCTTTACTTCTTCTACTCTTTCTAAACCATTTTGAGTTCGAACTTTATTATCATTAATATTTTTTTGATAATCAAATATTTGAATAATTAATTCTAAATCATTTTCTTCTTTTTGTTTAGTTGTTAGTTCATCAAAGTAAGGTTTTATGGTAGAAATTTTAGTCGATATATTTTCTAATTGATTGGTTAATGCAACCAATTCTTTTTGTTGTTGTTCTTTTTCTGTAGAATTTATTTCTAACTCTTTTTTTACTTTCTTTAAATCAAAAAGTTTTTGATGAAATTGATGATAAATACGCTCATATAAATCTAATTGAACTTTCTTTTGTTGTACAATCTCTTTCTGATGATTAAGTTTCTCAAATTCTACTTTCTTTTGTTTTAAACGTTCAAAATCATCTTTGAGCCTTTTTAAACGTTGAAAATTCTCATTAATTTGATTAACCTCTTGTTGAAGTTTTACCGCAATTTCGTTTTCTGAACTTAATTTATCTTGATGAGTTTTGATAATTTCTTCCGAAACCTCTTCAAAACCAGATAATTTTCCTTGTAACAGATTAAGATTCGTCGTGTTTTTACTATTTAATGCTGCAACTTTATCTTGTAAATCGTAACGATGAAGATTAAAAATATCTTTCATCATGTGTGTACGCTCTGTTGGTTTTAGCTGTATAAAATCCTGAAATTTTCCTTGAGGAATAATAATTGTTCGACGAAAGTTCTCTGAACTTAAACCTAAAATAGGTTCAACATCAGAACTTTCTTGTGGCATCCAATTATTGTCTATCAATTCATATAAAACAACACCAGAGTTTGTTATTTTTTCAAAGTTCTTACTGTTTCGTTTATATTCTCTCGTAATTTTATAGTGCTTATTTTCATGATTTAGGAATTCAAATTCAATAAATAACTTATTGGATTTTAGATTCATCATATTATAAGCAAAATCTGATTTCCCTAAACGATCAGAATTTCCGTAAAGCGCAAAAGTAATTGCTTCTAAAATAGAAGATTTTCCAGAACCTACGTTCCCGAAAATTCCAAAAAGACCAACTTCTGTTAACGAAGTAAAATCTATTGTTTGTCTTTCTTGATAAGAATATAAACCTTCTATTGTTAATTGAATTGGAAGCATGATTATTTTAAGTTACGGTGATAAAGTTTTTTATTGAATGATATTTTGATTCTGATCCATTTGATCTATTTTAAATAAAATAAGATCTTTCATTATTCTTGCTCTATTTTTAGCTTCTGTTGCAATATCTCCTTCAAATAAACTATCTACAATACCGTACCATAATTCTATCCAACGATCGAAATGGTGTGGTAATAATTTCTCTTTTTTATTTAAAACTAAATGTGTGCGCATCGGCCAACCTTCAAAAGTTGCTTTTCCTAATAAAACAGTTTCCCAAAACTGAATCATGTGAGGTAAATGTTCGCTCCAATTTACTTTTGCAACATCTGAAAAAAAGTAACCAATTACATCATCATTTTGTACTTTATCATAAAAAGTATTCACTAATAATGCTACATCTTCTGAAGTTTCGATATCGTTTTTCATATAAACAAATTTAGGAAGAACTAAATCAAAACATGAATGTTTTTAATCACAAAAAAATACAGTAATTTTACATCCTTAATAAATAGAAGAAAATTGGATAGTAATAGACAACAAAAAGTAAGTAAATTATTTCAAGAAGATTTAGCAGAAGCATTCAGAAAATGGGCTGTACAAGAGTTTCCTGGAAATTTAATAAGTGTTACAGAAGTAAAAGTAACGCCAGATTTAGGTGTTTCTAAAATTTATGTAAGTATATTTCCAAACAATAAAAAAGAAGAAATCTTTAAAGCAATTAAAGAAAATATTCCGTTTTTTAGAGGAATCTTATCAAACGGAGCATCAAAAGAAATGCGTATTACACCAGAATTAATTTTTATTTTGGATAATTCTTTAGATGAAATAGATAAAATTGACAAAGCTTTAAAAGGAGAAGGAAATAATCCAATCTTGTAATGAAGAACATTTCACTTTACATTGCGAAACGCTACATTTTTTCGAAAACAAATACCAATGCAGTAAATATTATTGCAGGTATTGCTGTATGCGCAATTTTAGTAGCAACTGCAGCTTTGTTTATCATTCTGTCAGTTTTTTCGGGTTTAGAAAAAATGAATCTGAAATATTTTAGCAATGTAAATCCTGAATTAAAAATATCTCCAGCAAAAGGAAAAACATTAGATAGTTTAACTTTTGTTATTAAAACACTAGAAAAACAGCAAGATATAAAAGCTTTTTCTAAGGTAATTGAAGAAAAAGTTTACATTGATTATAAAGGCAAGCAAGACATTGCTTATCTAAAAGGAATTGATGAAAACTTTACGAAAGTTACTCGTTTAGATACAGTTGTTTATGGCGGTGACTATTTAGATTTTAGTAGAGATGATAATTTTATTGTTTCTAATGGAATTGCAGAACGCTTACAATTGTATATTGATCCCGTTACACCAGCAGATTTAATGATGCCAAAAGCTGGAACTGGATTAATAAAACAAGAAAGTGAAGCTTTTACAAAGAAAGAAGCTTACAGTGTTGGTGTTTTTATATTGAATGAACAGTATGACAAACATATCTTTACAACACTAGGTCTCGCACAAGAGTTACTAGATTTAAAAGAGAATAAATGTTATGCAATAGAACTAAAAACAATAGGTAATAAATCTCTTAATGATATAAAAAGTACTTTACAGCAATCTCTTGGTTCTAATTACATCATTCAGACAAGACAAGATTTAGATTCTGCTTTTTTAAAGGTAATGAACATGGAAAATTTAATTAGTTATTTAATTTTCACATTGGTTATTATTATTGCATGTTTCAATTTAGCTGGAACAATTATTATTTTAATCTTAGATAAAAAGAAAGAAATCCAAACCATGTATAGTTTTGGATTATCTAGAAAAAACATTCGTAATATATTTTTCTACACTGGACTTATAATTACGCTTTTAGCAATGTTTACAGGACTTTTAATTGCTTGTGTAATTGGTTTACTACAAGTTAATTTTGGATTGGTTATGGCGTCTGAAACTGTTCCATTTCCATTTTTGTTTTCTGTACAAAACTTTACGGCTGTAATTGTTACTGTTTTAGGATTAGGAAGTTTTGTTTCGTGGCTTATATCAAGACAAGTGAAATAAAAGAACGAGATTATAAAATTTCAAAAATGGAAAATGATATAAAGTGAAATATATCGTTTTCCATTTTTTATTTTATAAGAATTAAGAAACTGCTTAAATCTATTTTCTAGTTTTCAACCAACCTGTAATACTATATCTTGGTTTATTTACCTTTTTTACTTCATGTGGAATCGTTTTACTATCAAAAATAGCTAGTCGTCCTGCAAGTGGTAAAATATCTAGTTCTTTTTCTTTATTATTTTCATCAGGAAGAAATAAAGTTAATTGTCCTCCAAAATCATCTTTCCAGTCTTCATCGTTTAAATAAAAAACCATAGAAAGTGTTCTTCTATCATCGTTTTTAAAAGCATCTACATGACGTTGATAAAATGTTCCTTCGGGATATATCGCATAATGAAACTCACTTTCTTCTATTCCCATGTAACATGTTCTGTTTAGATAATCGATAAAATGATTAATCTTAGAAAAGAAAATTTCTTCTGTTTCTGTCATTTTACTTTCATCTATCCATAAAATTTTATCGCCACGAATAGATTTTACAATTTGCTCATTCTGAGAATTACCAATGGCTGCTTGATGAAAATCTTGTTTAGTATCTTGTTGAATAATAGATTCGCGAAGTTGTTTTGTTTCTTCATTAGAAAAGAAGAAATCGGAAATAGAATACTTTTGATTCAACAAATCATCAATAATCTTTTCATAAATTGGGTTTACTGTAATATCACTCATTCATTTATATGAAAACTTCAGTAAAAGTAGTTTTTATTGATAAAATGATAATCATAGATTGATAAAAAAATAATTATCTTCGAAATAAAAAATTATGTTTTTAAACTTTGAAGATAAATCTAACCTTATAACGCTTTTAAAAACGTTGAAAGTAGAACAACAACCAGAGTGGGGAATTATGACGCCTCAACACATGGTAGAACATTTAATTGTAACAGTTAAAATATCTAATGGAGGATTATCTATTGCTTGTGCTGTTCCAAAAGAACAAGTTCCACAATACAGACAAGTGCTTTTAGAAACTGACCAAGAGATGCCAAGAGGAAGAAAAGCAAATGGAATGGATGGTTTATTAGATTTACGTTATGAGTCTTTAGAAAAAGCAATTGATAAATTAGAAGCTGAGATAGAAAAATTCCATGTTTATTTTGACGAAAATCCAGATGCTAAACCTGTAAATCCAGTTTTAGATGAAGTTGGTTATAATGATTGGAAAACATTTCATAAAAAACACTTCACACATCATTTTAAGCAATTTAATTTGATATAAAAATATAATCCTAATTTCGAGTTTTAGATTATAAAACTCGAAATTAAGATTTTTTAAGCGTTAAGCAAACTAAAAATTATCTGGTCATAAAACAAACAGCTGTAACTTCATCTTGAAATTTACAGTTATTAATTTCTATTGGAATAGAATGATTTCCTTCTTCCAATGTTAACTCAGATGTCTTTACATTATAAGTTCCTGAATTGTTTCTCATTGTTAAATAAAAATAGCCTGTTTTACTAAGAGGTATTGTTTTAGAATAACTAATGATATATGAACAATTTCTTAATGACTTGTTCCAACTATTAATTTTTGTATAACTAGAACATGAATAAGTTATTTTACCTATACTATCATCATCGCTATTATTCAAGAATTCACAAGAGTAAAACAGAAATAATAAACCAATAAAACTATATTTTATAAACTTCATTTACATTAATTTGCGTAGTGAATAAGCCATAATTTACGAAAACAACTTCTTTCTTTATTTTATCTATTGTACCAACAGATGTAGAACCATGAATTTTTACACGATCACCAACTTTTAAAGCATCAATTTTCTTTTGTGTTGCAGCTTTTTCTTTTGTTTCAATAACTTCTTTTTGCTTAGAAATTGTATCAGAATTTTGTTTTAATTCTCTTTGAACTTCTTTCTCTACAATTTTCTCTATCTTCTTAAGCTGTTGAACCTCTTTCGTTTTTTTAGCATTTTCCATTTCTATCAATTTCAAGAAATTAGAAATCATTTGTTTCTTATTTTTTGATTTTAAATAAGAGTCTGCCATATCAGAAATTCGTTCTCCAAGTTTTAATCGTTTCTGTTCACGATCATACAATTGTTGGAAATCGTAAAGTTTCTGTTGAATCTTTTCGTTTGTTTGTTCTAACTTTTCGTTATTCTCTATATTAGTTTCGCGTAATTCTTCTACGTGATCTTTCGTTTTCTGAATTTCGAATTTTTCTTGTTGCAGCTTCAAAATTGTTTTATCTAAACTAACTTTTCCACTTTCCACTTTCTTCTTCGCTCGATTAATTAAACGAAATGGAATTTTATTTTTCTCCGCAACCTCAAAAGTAAATGAACTTCCCGCCTGCCCTAGTTCTAATCGATACAAAGGTTCTAGCGTTTTTTTATCGAACAACATACAAGCATTTATTGCTTCTGATAATTGCTCGGCACTTAATTTTATATTGGTATAATGTGTTGTAAAAATTCCGAACGAATTTCTTTCGTAAAATTCTTCAAAAAAGACCTCAGCTAAAGCTCCTCCTAATTCAGGATCTGATCCTGTACCAAATTCATCTACCAATAGTAATGTTTTCTCGTCTGCATTTTTTAAGAAATAAGACATTTGTTTTAAACGATAACTATATGTTGATAAATGATTTTCGATGGATTGATTATCCCCTATATCTGTAAAAATCTGATTAAAAAATCCAAACTGACTTCCTTCTTTTACTGGAACTAAAATTCCACTCTGAATCATAATTTGCAATAAACCAATTGTTTTTAAAGTAATTGATTTACCTCCAGCATTTGGTCCAGAAATAATGATAATTCTACATTCTTCATTAATTTCTAAACTTTGTGGAATAGTTTTTTGTTGCTTTCTCTTGTTATTAAGAAACAAAACAGGATGATACGCATCAACTAATTTTATAATCCTACTTTCGGAAATTTTAGGTAAAATAGCATTAATAGAATAAGCATAATTTGCTTTTGCTTGTGTAAAATCTATGTATTCTAAAAAGGCTTGATATTCTTCCAAATTAGGTTTGTATTCAGCTATTTTAGCTGTTAAATCTAATAAAATCTGAATAACCAAATGCTTTTCTTCTTCTTTTAATTCTTCCCATTCTCTACGAGGATTCTGAACACTTTCTGGCTCAATAAATGTAATAGAACCAGTTTTAGAAGTTCCTAAAAATTGTCCTTTTACACGTTTTCTTAAAGCAGATTTTACGGCTAAAACACGTCTATTTCCAATAACAGATTCTCTAATATCATCTAAATAATCTGCATGATACGTCATCGATTTATTAAATAATTCGGTAATTCTTCCATTTAAATGGCGTAATCTGTCACGAACGATTTTTAGCTCTGGACTAGCATCATCTTTAATATCTCCAAATTTATTAAAAACCTGATCTATTAATTTTACAATATTCTTCTCATAAAGAATCGTAGAAGCTTTACTAAATAATACTGGAGCATATTCTTGGAAAGCCGTTAAATATTTCAAGATTTCTTTTATTTGCAATGTATTTGCTTTAATCTTAAAAAATTCTTCGGCAGGTAAATAATAATTTTCGATTTCTAATCGACTCAGATTTTCATCTAAAATATAATATTCTGAAAAAGGAACGCGATTTCCTGTTTCAAATGATGTTAAATATTCGTTTGTTATTTGTAAATCCTCAACTAAATTCTGATGATTTTCGTACGGTTTTAAGTTAAAAATAAACTCTTCAACTTTTTCTGTATAAGCAAATTCTGCGATTTCTTTCTGAACCGCATTAAATTCTAAATCTTTTAAAGTTTGTTCTGATATTTGCATTGATACAAATTTACGCATAATTTTATAGTCCAAAAAATTGTAAAATGAATGTAAAAATAGATGATTCTTGGAAAGAGATTTTGAATGATGAATTTGCAAAAGATTATTTTGTTAATTTGACAGATTTCGTTCGCAACGAATATCAAACAAAAACAATTTATCCGCCAGCATCTAAAATATTCTCTGCTTTTAACCATACTTCTTTTGATGATGTAAAAGTTGTTTTGATTGGGCAAGATCCTTATCATGGAGCTGGACAAGCAAATGGATTATCTTTTTCTGTAGCAGATGGTGTAAAATCGCCTCCAAGTTTAAGAAATATTTACAAAGAATTATACGATGATTTGGGCATTCAAATTCCAGCATCAGGAAATTTGGAACCTTGGGCAAAACAAGGTGTATTGATGTTAAATGCAACCTTAACTGTAGAAGCATCTAATGCTGGTTCTCACCAAAAGAAAGGTTGGGAAGAGTTTACAGATGCGGTTATCCAATCGCTTTCCGATAAAAAAGAAAACTTAGTTTTTATTTTATGGGGAGCTTACGCACAGAAAAAGGGAGAAAGAATAAATCGTAACAAGCATTTTGTTATCGAATCTGCTCATCCTTCTCCATTTGCTGCACACAGAGGTTTTTTTGGAAGTAAACCTTTTTCTAAAACAAATGATTTTCTAAAAAGTAAAAATTTAAATCAAATCAATTGGAATTTATAGTTTTATAAACTTCTTATTTTTTCTAAATACTCATTAAATTCTCTTGGAGAATTAACATTTACATAAGGAACACTTGTTTTTAATGTTTCTTTTATATTGGCATACGAAGCGACAAAAATTGTAACATCTGGTGCAACGTTCTTTATTTCTTCTAAATAAGTTGCTAAAACGTTTAAGTCGTAATCGTCGTCAATGTAAATGAAGACGTGTGTTATTTTAACACTTTCTAGACATTGTACAACTGTCGATAGTTCTTGGTTTTCACCTAATAACAAACCACTTTCTCCATTTATTTTAAAATATAAATGGGCAAAAAGTAGATCTATATCGTTCTTTTCCCCTTCTGGTAAAAAGCACAACCATCTTCTTTTATCGTTGGTTTTTATTGTATGAGATGAAACGATAATGTAATAATGTAAATGATTTCGAACTAAATTTCGAGTAAATGATTTAACCGATTCTTCCATTGAATGGGTTTTTAATATTTCTACTATTTCATGAATAAATGGAAATATTAAATCTAAACAACAATCTTCAATGCCAAGTTTCTTGAAACAAATACTCAAAATAGAATCAAATGATTTTTCATCATAAGAAAAACAAGAACTAATCATTAAACGAATAATTGGCTGATAATCATTGCTTTTTTGTAAATAGTTCTGAACTTCAAATTCTGCTAAAACTTGTAATTCTGAAACATTCATTGCACACAATCTTTCAACTGTAAATTTTTTATTTGAATCGGCTAAAAAAGAAACATAAATAAGTTTTTTAAGGTCAAATTTGTTAAAAACTGAATCTCTATCAATTTTTTCTTCCCTAAAAATTTTATATTTTTTATTCCAAAGAGTAATCATTTGATGATTCAATCCAGAGAATTGCATCAAATTCTTAAATGTATAAATGTACATAGCTTTATTTCGGTTTATTTAGTATGGTAAAACAAATTTATAAATATTATAAGTATTATTGTTAATCGGACAAAATAATTTAACATTTATTGATATTATTAAACATTTATTTAAGAATATCGCTTATAAAGCTATTTATTAGTAATTTTGAAAACTACATTGTGATGAAAAAATGAAAGTATTAATTATAGATGATGAAGAGAAATTAAGAAATCTTCTGGCTAAAATTATCAGTTTTGAAGGATTTGAAGTTTTTCAGGCTCCTAATCTAAAATCTGGCTTAAAGAGATTAGAATTAGATGATATTGATGTCTTAATTTGTGATGTAAAATTACCTGATGGAAATGGTATAGAAACAGCAAAACTGATTAAAGAAAAACATTCATCTGTAGAAGTTATTTTACTAACCGCTTTTGGTAATATTCCAGATGGTGTACAAGCAATAAAAAATGGTGCTTTTGATTATATTACCAAAGGAGATGATAACAACAAAATAATTCCTTTGTTGTATAAAGCTTTCGAAAAAGTAAAATTGAACAAAAAAGTTATCCATCTTGAAAAGCAATTAGAAAAAAAATACTCGTTTGATAAGATTATTGGAAAATCTCAACCAATTATTAAAGCAATAGAGTTAGCTAAAAAAGTTGCTAAAACTGATGCAAACGTCCTACTTACAGGAGAAACAGGTACTGGAAAAGAAGTTTTTGCACAAGCAATACATTATGCGAGCAATCGTACTAATCATAATTTTGTAGCAATAAATTGTTCTGCTTTTAGCAAAGAGTTATTAGAAAATGAATTGTTTGGGCATAAAGCAGGTGCTTTTACAGGTGCCATAAAAGATCAGAATGGTCTGTTTGAAGAAGCTCATAACGGTACTATCTTTTTAGATGAAATTGGCGAAATGCCCATCGATTTACAAGCAAAAATTCTACGTGTTTTAGAAACGGGTGAATTTCTTCGTGTGGGAGATACGCAGCTTATAAAAGTTAATGTTAGAATTATTGCAGCTACAAATAGAAATTTAGCAGATGAAATAGAAAAAGATCATTTCAGAAGTGATTTATTTTACAGATTATCTGTTTTTGATATTCATCTTCCTTCTCTACGAGATCGTAAAAAAGACATACCAGAAATTGCACAACATTATGCTGATATTTTTGCTATAAAAGCAAATAGAAAACCTTTGGTATTAACGGACGATTATCTAAAAGCATTAGAAAACAACACGTGGAAAGGTAATATACGTGAATTAAAAAATGTAATTGAAAGAAGTGTTATTTTAGCTGATAATGACGAATTAAATTTAGATACTCTTCCAGAAGATTTACAATATAAAAAGTCTTATTATGATCAATTATCTGCCTTCTCAATGGCGAGCGCAGAAAAATTACATATTCAGAAAATTCTAAATCATACTGCTGGAAATAAAGCGGAAGCTGCACGCCTTTTAGAAATTGGAATTGCAACACTTTATAGAAAGTTGGAACAATATAAGATTGAGTAAACATCGCTTGAATCTGTTTAAAAATATATAATTTAAAAACTTCCTTCTAAAAAAAGATTAAGCCTATCATTTTGATAAAACCTTATCAAAATGATAGGCTTTTTATTTGCTCTAAAAATGGTACAAATACAATAAAAAACTACATATCAATACCTTATGAAAAATTTTAATTGACTGGACTAAAATTTGGCATTACTCCTCAAAATAATAAATGAAATGTCACAAAACAGTTTAATTAAAATTTTAAAAATATGGTAACAATTATTCTAATGCTTACAGGCATTGTCTTCTTTGGCGTCTTTATCAAATCAATTGATTTTTTTGAAAATATCTAAATATGAACAATATAAACAAAGACATCGTTGCAAGTTATTTAACAAGTCATTACAATGAAATAAATGATGAACTACAAGATTTATCATCTCATCAAAATTTCGTCGGAATGTTTCAAGCAATAATTAATCACATCAATGTTTTACTTACTTCTGGTCAAATTCAGAAAATAGGAACTAAAATAAAACTAATTGGTTGGTTGTATAAAAGAGGAAATGAATATGTAAAATACATTATCGAAAATCTTTTTGTTCAATCTTTTGTAGGAATGAAAAGAAGATGTAATCCTCAACAATGGGCTGACTTATATAACACGATTCCAGCAAACCTTAAACAAGTTTACTTGTTACAAAACAAAAATTATTCGATACAAAAATCAATATCATGATAGTACTTTTTATTGTAGCAGTTATTGTATTTATCTACATCTGCTACGTACTGATTAAACCAGAAAAGTTTTAAAAAAATAAAAAATGAATACAGAAATTTTAGGAATTATATTCATGTATGTTTTAGTGATCGCATTCGCATTACCATTAGGACGATACATCGGAAAAGTTTTAAATAATGAAGTGACTTGGTTAGATAAAATATTTAATCCATTAGATCAACTTTTTTACAAACTAAGTGGCATTAATTTTAAGAAAGAGATGAATTGGAAACAGCATCTTATAGCTCTTCTTACAATAAATTTTGTATGGTTTTTACTGGGTATGTTTGTTTTGATGAATATGTCTTGGCTGTCCTTAAATCCAGATCAAAATCCATCTATGAATGCTGAATTAGCTTTTAATACAACCATAAGTTTTATATGTAATACCAATTTACAGCATTATTCTGGAGAAACGGGAATGTCTTATTTAGGGCAACTTATTTTAATGCTTTTTCAATTTATAAGTGCTGGATGTGGAATAACTGCTGCTGCAATTGTATTTACTGCAATGAAAGAAAAATCTACCGAAAAATTGGGTAATTTTTATTTCTTCTTTGTAAGAAGTTGTACAAGAATATTATTTCCTATTGCGATAATCGTTGCAACATTAATGGTTTTTAATGGAAGTCCTATGACGTTTGAAGGTAAAATAACGACCACAACATTAGAAGGCGCTGAGCAACAAATTAGTCAAGGTCCAGTTGCAACTTTTGTGGCTATAAAACATTTAGGAACAAATGGAGGTGGTTTCTTTGGTCCCAATTCGGCTCATCCGCTCGAAAACCCAAATTACTTTACAAATATCATAGAAATGGTAACGCAAATGATTATTCCTATAGCAATAGTTTTTGCGATGGGATATATGATTAAACGCAAAAAGTTAGCGTGGACAATTTTTGGTGTTATGACTGTAGGATTTCTACTTCTTTCCATTCCTACAATTATCTCGGAAATTAAAGGAAACCCAGCCATCTCTGAAATGGGAATTTCTCAAACAATGGGTAATATGGAAGGTAAAGAAATTAGATTTGGTTCGGCAGCTTCTGCTTATTGGAGTATTGCAACAACTGTAATTTCAACGGGAAGTGTTAATTCTATGCACGATAGTTTTATGCCTTTAAGTGGTATGAATCAATTATTAGGAATGATGGTGAATTGTCTTTATGGTGGTGTTGGTGTTGGTTTTTTAAATTTTTACATTTTTATTATACTAGCCGTCTTTATTAGTGGATTGATGGTAGGTAGAACGCCAGAATTTTTAGGTAAAAAGATAGAAGCTAGAGAAATGAAAATAGCCATGATTATAGCTTTACTTCATCCATTTTTAATTCTAGTTGGAACGGCTCTTTCAAGTTATATGATTACCAATAATCCAGAAGAATACGGCAGTTGGCTTAACAATCCTGGATTTCATGGTTTTAGTGAAATGTTATATGAATTTACTTCTTCAAGTGCGAATAACGGAAGTGGTTTCGAAGGTTTAAGTGATAATAATCCATTCTGGAATATCGCCTGTGGAATTGTCATGTTACTTGCGAGATATTTACCAATTATAGGTCCTATTGCAATAGCTGGAAGTCTTGCTCAGAAAAGATATATTCCAGAAAGTGCAGGAACTCTAAAAACAGATACAGCAACCTTTGGCTTTATGATATTTGCAATTATCGTAATTGTTGCGGCATTATCTTTCTTTCCTGCATTAACACTTGGTCCTATTGCAGAATACTTTAGTATGTAGACAGAGTTGTTAGATTTGAGATATTAGATATTAGATATTAGATATTCAAAATTGAATTAAAAATTTCATTTTTCAATTCTCACTCTTCACTTTTTTACATTTTACAAATAAAATATTTTCATAAAAATGAACAATAATAAATCCCTATTTCAAAAAGAAATGGTTCAAGAAGCCTTGAAACAATCTTTTCTGAAACTTAATCCCAAAAGTATGTTTCGTAATCCAGTAATGTTTACTGTAGAAATCGGAACATTTGTAATGCTTATTGTAAGCTTATGGACATTAATTGGCGCAAAAGACCAAGGAAGTTTTGGTTATAACTTTACTGTTTTTATCATCCTTTTATTAACCTTATTATTTGCAAATTTTGCAGAAGCCATTGCAGAAGCTAGAGGAAAAGCACAAGCTGATAGTCTTAGAAAAACAAGAGAAGAAACTCCTGCAAAATTAAAAAATGGAGAAATAATTTCATCTGCAAAACTACAGAAAGGAGACATTTTTGTCTGTGAAGCTGGCGATATTATTCCTACTGATGGAGAAATTATAGAAGGTTTAGCAACAATAGATGAAAGTGCTATCACAGGAGAATCTGCTCCCGTAATTAGAGAAGCTGGTGGAGATAAAAGTTCCGTAACTGGTGGAACAAAAGTGCTTTCTGATAAAATTGTGGTTGAAGTAACAACGCAACCAGGAGAAAGTTTTTTAGATAAAATGATTGCGCTTGTAGAAGGAGCTTCACGTCAAAAAACACCTAATGAAATTGCCTTAACAATTCTTTTAGCTGGTTTTACATTAGTGTTTATCATTGTTTGTGTAACATTAAAACCATTCGCAGATTATTCAAATGTGAATATAACAATCGCTGCATTTATATCATTGTTTGTTTGCCTTATTCCTACAACTATTGGTGGTTTACTATCTGCAATTGGAATTGCTGGAATGGACAGAGCGCTTAGAGCAAACGTTATTACAAAAAGTGGAAAAGCTGTAGAAACGGCTGGCGATATAGATGTTTTACTATTAGATAAAACAGGAACAATAACTATTGGAAATAGAAAAGCAACTCATTTTTATCCTGCATACGGAGTAAATGAAAAAAAATTAATCAGAGCTGCTGTTTTAAGTTCTATGGCTGATGAAACGCCAGAAGGAAAATCAATTATAGAATTGGCTAATATTTCACCAGCAACATTTAATGTTCAACAACCAGAATTTATAAAGTTTACTGCTGAAACGAGAAGCTCAGGTATTAATTTCGAGAATACTCGTATTCGTAAAGGTGCAACAGACGCTATTAAAAATATTGTAACACAAGCTGGAAATACATTTCCGAATGAAATAATAGAACGTGTAAAATTAATATCTGAAAACGGAGGAACGCCGTTAGTTGTGTCTGAAAACGAAGAAGCTTTGGGTGTTATCGAATTACAAGATGTTATAAAACCTGGCATTCAAGAACGTTTTGAGCGTCTACGAAAAATGGGTATTAAAACCGTAATGGTAACAGGAGATAATCCACTCACAGCAAAGTTTATTGCCAACAAAGCTGGTGTAGATGATTTTATTGCTGAAGCAAAACCAGAAGATAAAATGAATTATATCAAAAAAGAACAAGCAGAAGGTCGTTTAGTAGCCATGATGGGAGACGGAACAAATGATGCGCCAGCTTTAGCCCAAGCAGATGTTGGTGTAGCAATGAACAGCGGAACACAAGCTGCTAAAGAAGCAGGAAATATGGTGGATTTGGATAATGATCCTACAAAACTTATTGAAGTCGTAGAAATTGGAAAACAATTATTAATGACACGCGGAACACTAACAACCTTTAGTATTGCGAATGATGTTGCTAAATATTTTGCCATTATCCCTGCTCTATTCATTGCAACTATTCCAGCATTACAAGGATTAAATATTATGAATTTGCATAGTCCAGAAAGTGCCATTTTATCTGCTGTAATATTTAATGCATTTATTATTCCAGTATTAATTCCATTAGCACTTAAAGGCGTGGCTTACAAACCGATTGGTGCAAGTGCATTATTACGTGGAAACTTATTTATATATGGTATTGGAGGTATAATTGTCCCTTTTATTGGGATAAAAATTATTGATCTCATTGTATCATTATTCATGTAATTAATAAAAAATAAACTAAAATGATTAAAAATATAATTCCAGCACTTCGCTTAACAATTGTCTGTTTAATTTTCTTTGTAGGAGTTTACTCTGCAATTATATGGAGCATTGCTCAATTTGCTCCTGGAAAAGGAAAAAGCGAAACAGTTACACAAAATGGAAAAACATATTATCCAAATGTAGGGCAAGCTTTTACACAAGATCAATATTTTTGGACTCGTCCTTCTGCAGTAGATTACAATGCTGCTGGAGCTGGAGGAAGTAATAAAGGTCCTTCTAATCCCGATTATCTAAAAGATGTAGAAAATAGAATAGACAATTTTATAAAACATAATCCGACTGTTGCTAAAGCTGATATTCCTTCGGAAATGGTAACTGCAAGTGGAAGTGGATTAGATCCTCATATTTCTGTGCAAGGAGCAAAAATCCAGATCGATAGAATTGCAAAAGTGAGAAATATCCAACAAGATAAATTAAACGCTATCATCATTCAAAATACAGAAAAACCTCTATTGGGACTATTCGGTACTGAGAAAATAAATGTCTTAAAACTAAATCTAGCCTTAGATAATTTAAAATAATTATTAAAAATGAATAAAATAATTGTTCTATCAGCAATTCTGTTAAGTACATCAGAATGCTTACTCGCTCAAGATTCTATCAAAAAACCTTTAACTATTAGCGGATACGCAGAAGTCTATTATCAGCAAGATTTTAATAATCCAACAACTAATAAACGAGCAGGATTTATTTACAGTCACAATAGAAATAATGAGGTTTCGCTTAATTTAGGTTTTATAAAAGCAAATTACCAAACAGAAAACCTAAGAGCTAATTTGGCTCTTGGTGTTGGTTCTTATATGAATGCTAATTATGCTGCAGAAGAAGGTGTTTTAAAAAATATCTACGAAGCAAATATTGGTGTAAAACTTTCTAAAAATCATGATTTATGGTTAGACGCGGGTATTTTACCATCTCATATTGGTTTCGAAAGCGCCATTAGTGCAGATTGTTTCACATTAACAAGAAGTATGTTAGCAGATAATTCTCCCTATTTTGAAACTGGAGCAAAGTTATCTTACACGACCAAAAATGGAAAATGGAGCATGGCTGTATTAGTGTTGAATAGTTGGCAAAGAATACAGCGTGTAGAAGGCAACTCTACTCCTGCTTTTGGACACCAATTAACTTACCGTCCAAACGAAAAAATAACATTAAACAGTAGTTCTTTTATTGGGAACGATTTTCCTGACGATGAGAAAAGAATGCGTTATTTTCATAATCTGTATGGACAATTTCAAATTACTAATCAATTTGCTTTAATTGCAGGTTTTGATATTGGTGCTCAACAAAAAGTAAAAGGAAGCAATGCTTATAATAGCTGGTATTCTCCAGTAATTATAGCTAAATACTCTCCAACAGAGAAATTAAGTATTGCTGCAAGAGGAGAATATTACAATGACAAAAATGGTGTTATTATTTCGACAGATACACCAAGTGGATTCCAAACATTTGGTGCTTCTCTTAATGTAGATTATCAATTACTACCAAACTTAGTTTGGCGTACAGAAGTAAAAACATTAAATAGCAAAGATGAAATATTTCTAAACCGTGACGATTCAATGAAAAAAAATAATGCTATGGCAATTACATCCTTAGCCATTCGTTTTTAAATATCCATTTACTCTTATTCTCCTTAATCATTTTGTTAAGGAGAATTTGTAATTTCATAAAAGCAGACAAACTATGGACGAAAGAAAAAGTGCTGAACATTTTTTAGATTTAATTCAAAAATCTAGAAAAGGAAAATTTAAACTTTACATTGGAATGAGCGCTGGTGTAGGAAAAACTTTTCGTATGCTGCAAGAAGCTCATACCCTATTACGCAATGGTATCGATGTAAAAATTGGTTACATAGAAACACATGCGCGTGCAGAAACACAAGCCCTTTTAAATGGTTTACCAATTATTCCGAGAAGAACATTATTTTACAAAGGAAAAGAGCTAGAGGAATTGGATTTACAAGCAATTATTAATCTTCGACCAGAAGTTGTTATTGTAGATGAATTAGCACATACCAACATAGAAGGAAGCAAAAACGAAAAACGTTGGCAAGATGTAAAAGATATTTTAGATGCAGGAATAAATGTAATTAGCGCAGTAAATATTCAGCATATAGAAAGTTTACATGAAGACATTAAACAAATAACAAGTATTAGTGTACAAGAAAGAATTCCTGATAGTATAGTTGCAGAAGCAGATGAAGTGGTGAATATAGATTTAACTTCAGAAGAATTAATAGACAGATTAAAAGATGGAAAAATATACGAACAATCTAAAATTGAAGCTGCCTTAAATAATTTTTTTAAGAATGAGCATATTCTACAACTTCGTGAATTGGCTTTAAAAGAAGTTGCTTCACAAGTACAACGAAAAGTAGAAACAGAAGTTATTTTAGATAGGAATATAAAAAAAGAACGATTCTTAGCTTGTATTAGTTCTAATGAAAAAACAGCGAAAAATATTATCAGAAAAACTGCTCGCTTGGCTAATTATTACAACAGTAAATGGTATGTAATGTATGTTCAAATTCCAAAAGAAAATCCAGATAAAATTGCTCTAGATAAACAACGTTACCTCATCAATAATTTTAAATTAGCAACAGAATTAGGAGCAGAAATTATTAAGGTAAAAGCAAAAAATACAACTAAAGCTATAATAAAGGAATGCGAAGACCGAAAAATAACAACAGTTTGCATTGGAAAGCCACATATTACATTAACTAAAATTATATTAGCAACTGATACTTTTAACGCGTTACTTAATAAATTATCAAAAGAAAATATCGATCTTGTTATATTAAGCTAAAGGGAAAAGTAAAATTGAAAATTAAAAGATGAAAAATGATAATATTTTAAAAGACAAATCTTATCTCTTTGCAATTCGAATTGTAAATTTTTATAAATTTTTGAAAGACGAGAAACAAGAATTTATTCTATCAAAACAAGTCTTAAGAAGTGGAACTTCCATTGGAGGAATGGTTGAAGAAGCTTTGCAAGGAGAAAGTAAAATGGATTTTATTCATAAACTATCGATAGCAAATAAAGAAGCGAACGAAACAAGATATTGGATAAGATTATTAAAAGACACAGATTTTATTACTGATAATGAAGCAGAATCTCTCATTTTGAATGTAGAAGAATTAATTAAACTTTTAGTCGCAATTATAAAATCAACAAAAGCATCTATCAAAAAATAATTTCAAATTTACATTTTCAATTTTTCAATTTTTCAATTTTTTATCATGAAAATAAAAGCAAAATTAACCTTTGGTGTGGGATTATTATTTATTCTCATTTTCGCCTTAGCTGCAATAAGTGGTTGGTATATTCATCAATTAAAAAGAGATACCAATAATATTCTTGTTGCCAATTACAATACATTGCAATACTCAAGAAATATGTTATTGGCAATAGAAGAAATGAATACAGATTCTACTGCAATTATAGACTTCCAAAAGAATTTAGAATTACAACAAAAAAATGTAACAGAAATCGGAGAAATAGAAGCGACCAATCAGATTAATAAACATTTCAATAGCTTAAAAATAGAACCGAAAAATGCAGTATTAACTTCCTCTATAAGAAAAGATATTACAGAGATTATGCGGCTAAACATGGAAGCCATTAATCAGAAAAGTATGATTGCCGATGAAACTGCACAAAAAGCAATTTTAATGATTTCTGTAACAGGAACTTTATGTTTTTATATCGCTTTTATTTTATTAGTCAATTTACCTTCAAACATTGCAAATCCAATAAAGGAATTAACAGAGAGTATTAAAGAAATTGCAAGTCAGAATTATAAAAAACGTGTTCATTTTACAAGTCATAATGAATTTGGAGAGCTCGCAAAATCTTTTAATACTATGGCAGAAAAGATTGAAGAATATTCTGAAAGTAAATTAGATAAAATTATCAAAGGAAAGAAAAGAATAGAAACGCTTATTGATAATTTACACGATCCAGTTATTGGAATAGATGAAAATAAAAAAGTGTTATTTGCAAATGAAGAAGCATTAACAATATCTGGATTAAAAAAGGAAAATTTTATTGGAAAGAAAATTCAAGATGTTGCAGTAAACAATGATTTAATTCGAGATATAATTAAAAACATTTTTAAAAAGCCTAATGAAAATCTCCCATCAGAACAATTAAAAATTTATGCTGATGGAAAAGAGAGTTATTTTGAGAAAGAGATTATCAACATTAATATTGTACCAACTGGCGAAGAAAAAAGTCAATTTATTGGGCAGGTAATTCTTCTCAGAAATATTACACCTTTTAAAGAATTAGATTTAGCAAAAACCAATTTTATGGGAACCGTTTCTCATGAATTTA
This sequence comes from Chishuiella changwenlii, assembly GCF_900142565.1. Taxonomy (GTDB): domain Bacteria; phylum Bacteroidota; class Bacteroidia; order Flavobacteriales; family Weeksellaceae; genus Empedobacter; species Empedobacter changwenlii. The sequence goes on along the minus strand of NZ_FRBH01000006.1, from coordinate 167,986 downwards.
AAACACCTATTGCTTCTATTCAAATGGGCTTACAATTATTAGAAAATGACAGAATTGGTTTATTAAACGAAGAGCAAAAAGAATTAACAAAAGGAATAAAAGATGATACGGATCGATTATTAAAAATAACTGGAGAATTGCTTAATATGACACAAGTAGAAAGTGGCTCTATACAAGTTAATTTAACATCTTCTGAATTAAATCCTATGATTAATTATGCTATAAATGCAAATAAATCTGCCGCTGAAAACAAGAATATTCATTTAGAAGTTGATTCACAAAATACTTCTCTAAATGTATTTAGCGATAGCGAAAAAACAGCATGGGTAATTAATAATCTTATTTCTAATGCTATTCGTTATTCTCACGAAAATTCAACCATTTTTATTCGTGCTAAAAAAGAGAATAATCAATTGTTATTTTCTGTTTCTGATGCTGGACAAGGGATACAACCTCAATATTTAACTAAAATTTTTGAACGATATTTTCGCATTCCTGGAACAAAAAAAGAAGGTACAGGCTTAGGACTAAGTATAAGCAAAGAGTTTATTGAAGCACAAGGAGGAAAAATTTGGGTTGATAGTGAGTACGGTGTAGGAAGTACATTTTATTTTACGCTGAACATAAGATAGTGAGTTGTGAGTTAAACATTATACCGTTAAAATTCGTACACTCTACTTTTTACATTTTACTTTTTACTTTTTACTTTTTACTTTATACTTTGTACTTTGTACTTTGTACTCTATACATAATACTTTTTACACACTATATTGTACTTTTTACATTTTACTTTGTAATTTAGCTATTGTCACAAAATAAAAAACCACAAAAAAATGTCACAATCAATAAAAGATCAAAAACAAGATTTTAAACATCCTATTCCAGAAATTTATCAGCCAAAAAATAAAATTAGAATTGTTACTGCCGCAGCTTTATTTGATGGACACGATGCTTCAATAAATATTATGCGCAGAATTATTCAGGCAACTGGTTGTGAAGTTATTCACTTAGGTCACGATAAATCTGTAGAAGATGTTGTAAATACTGCAATACAAGAAGATGCAAATGCGATTGCAATGACATCTTACCAAGGAGGACACAATGAATACTTTAAATATATGTATGATTTGTTGAATGAGAAAGGCGCAGGTCATATCCGTATTGTTGGTGGTGGCGGTGGTGTTATTCTTCCTTCGGAAATAAAAGAATTAATGGATTATGGAATAACACGTATTTATTCTCCAGACGATGGTCGCGAATTGGGTTTACAAGGAATGATTAACGATATGGTAGAAAAAGCGGATTTTGCTACTCCAGATTTAAAATTACCAAACGGAAAAGACGTTTATCAATCTTTACAAGATAAAGATGATACAACTATTTCTCGTTTAATTTCTTTAGCTGAAAATAGAGAAGATGATTTTTTAAAACTTTTTGATTTTGATAAAGTTGAAAATAAATCAACACCAATTTTAGGAATTACAGGAACTGGTGGAGCTGGTAAATCTTCTATGGTAGATGAATTAGTTCGTCGTTTTTTAATTGATTTTCCAGAAAAAACAATTGCTTTAATTTCTGTCGATCCATCTAAAAAGAAAACTGGAGGAGCTTTATTAGGAGACCGTATTCGTATGAACTCTATTAATAATCCTCGTGTTTATATGCGTTCTTTAGCAACAAGACAATCTAATTTAGCTTTATCTAAATATGTTGAGGAAGCATTGCAAGTTTTAAAAGCATCTAATTTTGATTTGATTATTTTAGAAACTTCTGGTATTGGACAGTCTGATACGGAAATTTTAGATCACTCTGATGCTTCATTATACATTATGACACCAGAATTTGGTGCTGCAACACAATTAGAAAAAATCGACATGTTAGATTTTGCTGATATTGTTGCCATTAATAAATTCGATAAACGAGGTGCTTTAGATGCCTTACGTGATGTTAAAAAACAATATCAACGTAATCATAATTTATGGGATATTAATCCTGATGAAATGCCTGTTTTTGGAACAATTGCTTCTCAGTTTAATGATCCAGGAACAAATCAATTATATAAATCGATTATAGAAAAAGTTGTAGAAAGAACTGGAGCTGATTTAAATTCTAGTTTTGATATTACAAAAGAAATGTCCGAGAAGATATTTGTTATCCCTCCTTCTCGTACACGTTATTTATCAGAAATTGCAGAAAACAATCGTGCATACGATACAAAAGTAGTTTCGCAAAAAGAAGTTGCTCAAAAATTATATGGCTTCTTTAAAACAATTGAAACTATTTCGGGTAAACAACCTATAATAACACAACATGGAATAGATATTACAGGTAATGAAAACGAAGAGTTAACAAAAGTTTTATTAGCTGAGTTTGATAAACTAAAACGTGATTTAGATCCACATAATTGGGAAATTATTATTACGTGGGAAGAAAAAGTAAACAAATACAAAAATCCTGTTTATTCTTTCTTTGTACGTGATAAAGAGATAAAAATACAAACACACTCTACTTCCCTTTCACATTTAGAGATTCCGAAAATTGCATTACCAAAATACCAAGCTTGGGGAGATATTTTACTTTGGAATTTACAAGAAAATGTACCTGGAGAATTTCCTTTTACTGCTGGTTTATATCCTTTTAAACGTGAAGGAGAAGATCCTACACGTATGTTCGCAGGTGAAGGAGGTCCAGAACGTACAAACCGTCGTTTTCATTACGTATCAAAAGGAATGCCTGCAAAACGATTATCTACAGCATTTGATTCTGTAACATTATATGGAAATGATCCTGGACATCGACCAGATATCTATGGAAAAATTGGAAATGCTGGTGTATCTATTTGTTGTTTAGATGATGCTAAGAAATTATATTCTGGATTCGATTTATCGCATGCTGCAACTTCTGTTTCCATGACAATTAATGGTCCTGCTCCTATGCTATTAGGTTTCTTTATGAATGCTGCAATTGATCAAAATTGTGAAAAATACATTAAAGAGAATGATTTAGAAGCTGAGGTTGAGGAAAAAATAAAAGCCATTTATGAAAATAATGGTTTAGAAAGACCACGATATAACGGAGATTTACCAGAAGGAAATGATGGTCTTGGCTTAATGTTATTAGGTGTTACAGGAGATCAAGTTTTACCAGCTGATGTTTATGCAGAAATCAAGAAAAATACATTAGCACAAGTACGTGGAACTGTTCAGGCTGATATTTTAAAAGAAGATCAGGCACAAAATACATGTATTTTTTCTACTGAATTTGCTTTGAGATTAATGGGAGATGTACAAGAATATTTTATCAATCAAAATGTTCGAAATTTCTATTCTGTTTCTATTTCAGGTTATCATATTGCGGAAGCAGGTGCAAATCCAGTAACGCAATTAGCGTTTACATTGGCAAATGGTTTCACTTACGTAGAATATTATTTATCTCGTGGAATGGATATTAATGCATTTGGACCAAACTTATCGTTCTTCTTCTCGAACGGAATCGATCCTGAATATTCAGTAATTGGTCGTGTGGCAAGAAGAATTTGGGCGAAAGCATTAAAGAATAAATATGGTGCAAATGAGCGTGCTCAGATGCTAAAATACCATATTCAGACTTCTGGTCGTTCTTTACACGCACAAGAAATTGATTTTAACGATATTCGTACAACATTACAAGCATTATATGCGATTTACGACAACTGTAATTCATTGCATACAAATGCTTATGACGAAGCTATTACAACGCCTACAGAAGAATCTGTACGTCGTGCAATGGCAATACAGTTAATTATTAATAAAGAGCTTGGTTTAGCTAAAAACGAAAATCCAATTCAGGGTTCTTTTATTATCGAAGAATTAACTGATTTGGTTGAGGAAGCTGTTTTATCTGAATTTGATCGTATTACAGAGCGTGGAGGTGTTCTTGGTGCAATGGAAACAATGTATCAACGATCTAAAATACAAGAAGAGTCTTTGTATTATGAGACATTAAAACATAATGGTGAATTTCCTATTATTGGAGTTAATACATTTTTAAGTTCTTCTGGTTCTAAAACTGTTGTACCAGCAGAAGTTATTCGTGCAACTGAAGAAGAAAAACAATTTCAGATTAAAACGAAAGAAAATTTACACCATGTAAAAGCTGAAATTGAAAAGAAAGAATTAGAACGTATTCAAGAAATTGCAATTCAAAATGGAAATATTTTTGAAGCATTAATGGATGTCACAAAAGTTTGTTCACTAGGTCAAATAACAGATGCGTTATTTAATGTTGGTGGTCAGTATAGACGAAATATGTAAGAAAAAAAATAGTCGGAAGAATATCTTCCGACTATTTTTATATGTTTTTTATATTTTTAAGTTTTTAAGGCATAACTTAATCCTTAAAACCAATTTCTAATCTCGAATTTCTAATTCTTAATTTGAAATCTCTAGTTTACTTTGTTCTTTTATAAAATCATTTATAATAACATTTAGACGTTTATTGCGTATATCTTTTTCAAAGCGAAATGGTTCTGCCGCTCTTTCCGAACAATCTTTCATTCCACAGTTTTCGCATGTTACAGCAACTTCACGAATTGGAATTGTAGAATCATTCATGAACTTTATTTTACGTTGAGCCGATTTATATAAAACACCAATTGTAACGCTTCTTAAATAATCTGGATTAAAGGGATCTTTTGTTCCAGATGAAATCACATAGTATTTTTGGTTATTGTTATATGGATAAATCGATATTTGAGCAGAAGTTTCGTGAACGCCATCCTCTTCTGTTTCTAATTTTTTAAGAACATTTAAAGAAACCCAACGTCTACAATAATGCTCATCTGTCTCATTTGCTTGAGGAGATTGTTGTTGATTAAGATGCAATTCTTTTGTTAATTTAAAAGAGTTTGATCCTTTTTTGGTTGACAATCGTAAGAAGAATAAATCGCGAATATTAAAATGTTTTGGTAACAAATTAGTCATTCGTTGATATATTGTTTCTGGCGATTCTGTGTATTTCCCTAAAATTTCTTGAAATTTAGATAAATCATGTTCTTCCAAATTAAACAATTCACGCATATCTTCTAACAATTTTTCTTCTGGCAATAACAAAGCACCAGCAAAATAAGAAGCGTAAAAATTATTCAATAACTGATCGAATGTTTCAAAACTTGCCCAAGAAAATGTATATAATCTTTCTGTTAGATTTAAATAATTATACCCCAATTCTTTTGCTAAAATAAAACGTTGTTGATCTTTGTCGGAAGTGATATTAATGTATAGTAGTTTTTTCTCTTTGATGAAAATTGAACGAAGTTTTGCTAAATCTTTAAATCCAAAATCATTAAAATCTTTGTAAGCAATTGTATAATGATATTCTTCTTTTAAAATTTCTTCTATAGATTCGTTCGATACACATTCGTCTGCATCGACCATATATTCGCGTAAAAAGTTTTTTGCAGCTTTTTCTATCTCTGGAAAATAATTATCATTCGCTTCCTGAAAAGAACGTAAGGAAGCCAAGAAGAAACTTTCTTTTGTTAAGTTATAATTATTCCCAATTTCAATTAATGTAGAAATAAACGCATTAACCTTCATTGGAGCATTCGAAATAATTTCAATTAAATCTCTTTCCTCAATTCCAAAAATATCCAATGGAATCTCTTGTAATAAATTCGATTGTAAGATTTCTGCAACTGGCGCAAGATTTTTATCTAATTTTAGAGAAACTAACTCGTCATAAGGAACTTCGAAAGCATCTGCAAGCGCAACTATTTTATCAGTTTTTGGATATTTTTTCCCCTTCTCAATCTCATTTAAATAAGATTTAGAAAGCCCTGTCAGCTTAGATAATTTAAACAAAGACAAATCCTTAGAGGTTCTTATTTGTTTTAATTTTAATCCAAAAATTAGTTTAATATATTCTTCTTGCATAATTTTTCCAAAAATGTTTGGTAAATGTAAACGAAATTTTATAATTTAGCGAACGTTCGCTGAGGATGAAATTTCGTTTAAAAAACAATTTCAAAATTACGATAAAAAGATAAAATAGTAAATGATATTCCTCTCTTATAAAATAGAAAGTTTATCAATTATATAAAGCAGAATTTCTGAAAAATGAAATTTTTGCAATTTGAAAAAAATTTTGTTGTAAGCAACAAGTAAGAAATATCAGGCTCACAATTTGACTTTGGTTTATATTTTTTCCATAATGCACACACGTTACTTCCCGAGCAAAGTGAGCCTTATTTCTAACTTTAATTGACAATTTTAATTTTGAATCTTTTATGATTCATTTCAAAAGTATCTCCTCCTTTTTTTCCCAATAATACTTTAACTAAAGGTGTTTGTGTAGAAAGAATAAAAACTTTTTTATTATCAAAAACCACTTCTCCAAAACTGCACGCAATACAAAAATTTCCCATAGAAGTTTCAACATAACTTCCTAAACCAATGGTATCATTTTCGATGGGTTTTATTTTTAAGAATATATCTTGTTGAATAAGAATTTCATTTAATTGATTTTGTATTCTAGAAATTTCTTGTTGCATCATCTCTCTTGACGTTTCGTACTTATCGCCCATACTACTTTTAGTATCATTATTAGATGCGCGCAAATCGTCAATTAAATGTTGCAAATACTTAATTTTCTCTTCTAATTGTAAAACAATAAATTGGTATAATTCTACTTTCATTTGATTATGAAATTACTTTAGGTGCATTTTTAAATTTTAACATGTACAGCGTTGCTACTATACAAACTACAGCTGCAACATAAATAATTGTCGGAACTCTTTCTAAGTAATCTTGGAAATACCAACCCGTTAGTAAAGCTCCTAAACCAATTCCTGCTTCCATTGCAATGTACATAGTTGCAATAGCTTTTCCTCTACCATTTGGAAGACTAAAATCTATTGTCCAAGCATTAAGCGCTGGAGAAAGAATACCTGTAGAAAAACCATACATTAATGCACCAATTATTAAACCTGTTTTAAAATCTAAAGTAGCTAGGACTAGTAAAGCTAAAACTAATAAACCTAATCCCATTTTTATAACTAAAACTCTACCTTTTTGGTCTGATATTTTACCTGCAAAAAAGCGAATTAACATAGAAGCTAAGGTGAAAACGATAAAAAATATTCCTTTATTTTCGAAACCTAAATGTACTGTCCAATCTGGAATAAGCGTTAAAATAGCTCCGAATGCAGAATAAGATAAAAACGTGACAACAGCCGCTGGGAGCGCTTCTTTTGCAAAAATATCTTGCTTAGAAATCTTGAGTAATTTAAACGAAAACTTATGTTTCTCTTTTAAAGTTTCTTTCATATTAAACAATATCAAAATTGACATTAATGAAAGAAAAGAAGAGGTAAAAAACATAACATTAATTGAGGTATATAAAGTTAAAGTACTTCCTATGGCTGGTCCAATAGCCATCCCAATACTAAAACATATTCCATGTAAACCTAATGCTTCTCCCCAACGCTCTCTAGGAATAATATCTGCAATATATGCAGCTGTAGCGGTAGGTTTAAACCCAGTAGAGAAACCATGAATTAAACGTAAAAAAAGAAATCCTGAAACAGTAGTTAAAACCGGATATAAAATTCCACAAACAAAACATACAATAGAACCAACTGCCATTATTGGAACTCGACCAACTTTATCGGTTAATTTTCCACTAAATGGTCGAGATATACCTGCTGTTAAAGTAAACAATGCAATAATAAACCCTTTGTATTCAGCACCACCAAGACTGCTTAAATAAGCTGGTAATTCTGGAATCATCATATTAAAACTCGCAGAAAATAACAGCGAACTTAAACACATTAAAACAAACTGAGTACTGTAAATTGATTTTGTTTTAGGTAATATCTTGTTTCTTATTGGCACAATTTTTTTTGCAAATTTAACGGAATAAAAAAAAGCTTCCAACTTAGGAAGCTTTTTTATTATGCTACATTATTAATGTATTCTTTTTCGAGAATTTGATCGACAATTTTTTCTATTTGTTCAATCTTTTCCTTAACAAGTTCATTATCTTTTATTTGTTCTATTTCGTAAAATTTAACCAACTTGTGGATATTGTTCAATTTTGTATAGAACTTTCTCAATTTTGATTGATTAAATAACTCATTATCTTTCACATAAATAACATGTATTTTAGATTTTATATGTTGTGCAACTTCTAAAATATCTCTTCTATGTCTAGATATATCTATTGTGTGAAAAATAGATTTTAAATAATTCGACTTAGCTGTTGGTTCTTTAACCAACCATTCGCTTGTTTTTGGTGTTGAAGCAATAGGAATAATGTTCAAGACTTTTTTAGGAAATAAACATGACATCTCCCATGCAATTCCTCCTCCTAAATCTGCTCCAATAATCGCAAAAACCTCATCTATTTCTAATTCGAATAGAGTTAGCCAAAATAAAACGGCAACATCTCTTGCTGTAATTTTCTGTGTGTCTATATGTGTATATTTTATAGTATCAGAAATTCCGTTACCTGGAATATCAATACATAAAACTGTATATTCATTTAAATCGATTGCTTTATTCTTCCCCATTACTCCATCCCAATGGAATGTACAATCAGAATTTCCTTCTAATGAGTGATTAATTAATATAATTGGTGCTGTCCCCAATGGGAGTCCAAATAATTGATACGTCACCGAAATTTTTTCTAGAATAGTGTTATCTTCTAGAGGCCAAATCGGAATTTGTAATTGTTGTAAATTTTGCATGTCCTAGTTATTATGGTTAATATTTTCAGCTTAAAAAAAAACCCCATTGATATAATCAATGGGGAGTATAAATAAAATAAAAAATAATTTCTTATAAATATATAGTATCCCCGTATCTGCCGTTGCAAATCTGTTTCTTAAATGATACCATATATGAAAAATTTGAATTCATTTTTTATTTATCTATTACTCAAAATTACAAAATATTTTTCTACAAACACTTAAAAAAATCATAATTTTTCGTAAATTTTTCTAAATAAATATTTTTTATATATTTGCTAAGTATTTCGAACCGAATAACGGTACCAACCGAGAGTAGTCTCCACGGTGGTGAAAATGATACGGGAATTGATCCAAAAATAACGTACACTCCCTTTTATTTATCGAAATACAATATTTGTTTAATCATTAAATATTTATTGTATGTCACAAAACATTTCAGAATTAAATTTATCTCCAATTACAAATGAAAAATTGGTGCATTTTATTAATTACCAACTTCCTATTACGAATAAGGATTTAAAAGAACATATTATCCGCGAGTTTGATAATAGAAATCTAGATTACCGCCATTTATATAATTCTGATGTTAATGAGTTAGAGATAAAATTGCCTCTTTCATTAATTGATGGTTGTTTATTTGAGCGTAACATTCCTAAACCTCCTTTGGTTGGAAGTTTTTATTCTACAGTTAATCGATTAAAAAATTTCTTAGTCAATACAGAAGAATTAAAAGGGAAAACTTTTAAAACCTTTGATTATATTTTTGATCAACTATACTTACCTAGTAATATTATTGAAGTTGTTACAGAAGAGGATATAAATAAATTATCCAAAGACGATGTTTTTATTATCTTTAAAAATACTGTTCAACAATTTCCTAATCAAAACCTTTTAAATAAGATTGCATTAAAAAGTAAAATCATTTTAGTGGATAAAGGAAGCCGCTACCGTGGTTTAAAAAATGTTTCAATATTAGAAAATGAAGCAATAATTAAAAAATTAAGTTTAGAATAAAGACTTTAGAAATAGCATTAATGTTTTAAGATTAATGCTATTTTTTTTTACTTTTATAAAATGACTGATGACAAAAGACAATTAATTGAAGCGAGTTTTAATCGTTCCGAAACATTAAAATTTTATAATGCAACTTTAATTGAATGCGAAACAGATTTTGTATCGATTAAAATACCAAAACAACAATTAATAACAAGAAAACATGGTATGTTTAATGGTGCTATGATAGCTTCTTTAGTTGATGTTTCTTCTGGTTATTCGGCAGTCTCTCATTACGAAGACGATTGTTATGTGGTAACGGTAGAATTAAAAGTAAACTATTTAAGACCAGCAATTGGCGATTATCTTTTATCTAAATCTTATGTTATAAAAGGTGGAAAAAAGATCAGTACAATAAGAACTGAAATTTTTGCTGTAAATGAAGAATCAAAAAAAGAGACACATGCGGCAACATCTCTTGTTACCATGATGAGAATTAAATAACTTGAGCATCAATAATATTTAAGAAATTTCTTGCATTTAAGTTTATTGTGCTAGAAATTTGCTAAAAAAATAAATAATGGTAAATTTTATTCTAATTGCAGTTTGTGTAATTGCAGGAATGATTTTTAAATCTACAAAATCTATTCATCCAGATGCACATAAAGGAATTAATACATGGATATTGTATCTAGCTTTACCTGCTGTCTCGTTTAAATATTTACCAAAAGTTGAATGGTCAACGGAAATGCTTTTTCCTATTTTTTCTACCTTAATTATTGCCATTGGTAGTTTTTTCTTTATGAAATTCTATAGTAAAGCAAAAAATTATTCGGAACGTTCTCGTCGTACTTTAGAGTTAGCAAGTGGCTACAGCAATACGTCCTTTATTGGCTTTCCTTTAATTACTGCCTTTTATGGAGAAAAGTATTTAAGTATTGCAATTATTTGCGATCAAACCATGTTTTTATGTTTGTCTACTTTAGGAATAATTGCTGCATTAAAAGGTGGAGGAAATAATTCTGGTGGCATTAGTTCAAAATTTATTTTAAAACGACTATTTACCTTCCCTCCTTTTTTAGGATGTATTAGTGCATTAATCCTTTCTCAATTTATTAATTTAGATTTTGCTGAACCATTCTTTGATAAGTTAGCCGCTACAGTAGGTCCATTAGCTTTATTTTCTGTTGGATTACAATTAAAATTTAATGGTTGGAGAAAATTATGGTCTCAAATTTCTATGTCGATGGTGTATAAATTGATGATAGCTCCTACAGTTGTAATTGTATTGGCTTTAATTTTAGGAATAAAAGGTGATGTGGCAAAAATATCAGTAATAGAAGCTGCAATGCCAACATTAGTTACATCTAGTATTATAGCTGAACAATTTAAACTAAATACTAAGCTTACTAATTTAATTATTGGAATTAGCATTATCATTGGATTTTTTACCACAGCTTTTTGGTACCAAATGATTAAAATTTTTATTGAATAATTTTTAGTGGTTATGTTAAAATGTGTTGATGTGTTAATGTGTTGATGTTTTTAAGTTATTTTAATTAACTCGTTTTAGGATTATGAAGTTGTTTAAACTAATTATTCTCCTCTAAAATTTTCAATTATAATCTTGTTTTTACTTCAACATGTCATGTTAATTTATATGACAAAACTATATATTATGTAATGATAAATTTAGTTTAAGTCAAGTATGTCATCCTGAACTCGTTTCAGGATCTCATTTCGCTATAAATCATTGAGAAACTGAATTATTTTCAACAAGTTCAAAATGACACTCTGAATTACAAAACATAATCACTTTAAAACATACAAACTCTTAAAATCTAACAACTATTTTAATAATTCATTTATAAATAATAAGGTATGATTCCAAGCTCTATCTGCCATAATTTTATTATAATCTGGTGATTCTGGATTTGTAAAAGTATGTTTAGAATTCGCATACGTAATTATTTGCCAATCTGTATTTCCATTATCCATTTCTGTAATTAAGTTTGTAATATCTTCTGGTTTTACAGATTCATCTTTTGCTGGATGCTCAACTAAAACCTTTGTTTTTAAAGGAATATTCTCTCTACTTTTATCTTTCGCTAAACCTCCATGAATAGAAATAACTCCTTTAACTGGAAATTGAGCTCGGGCTGTTTCTAATGCTCCAGTTCCTCCAAAGCAATATCCAATAACAACAATTTTATTTGGATCTACACCAGACTTTATTAATTCTTTTAAAGCGGCATTAATTCTTTGTTGGTAAGCTTTGTAATCTGCCTTATATTTTCCAGCTATTTTTGCTGCTGAAGCATTATCTGTAGGTATATTTCCTTCTCCATATATATCTGCAATAAATGCAACGTAACCTTCTTTTGCTAAATCTTGCGCTGCTTGTTTTGCCTCATTATCAATTCCTTTCCAAGCTGGTAGAATTAATACAGCTGGCTGATTCTTCTTTGCATTTTCTGTAATTAGTCCATTCAATTTCTGAGAACCATCTTGATATACAACTTGTTTTAAATTTTGAGCATTTAAATTCGTCATAAGTAATAAAATTAGAATTAAACTTTTTACAATATTTTTCATCATGTGTATGTTTTAGTGTTAATTAATTTATTTATTTTTAAACAGACTCTAATTTAAAAATAAGTAATTTTATACACACATTACGCTTATAAAGTTTAACATTTTTTAATATCAAAAACATGGAATTAATTACATTAAAAGTTTTCGACTCTTCTGTAGAGGCTCATATTCTGCGATCTAAATTAGAGAGTGAAGATATAGATGCTTTTGTTTTTGATGAACATTCTATTTCAATGAATCCTCTTTTTACACAAGCACTAGGAGGTATTAGATTAAAAATTAGAAAAGAAGATCATGAAAAAGCTTTATCTATTTTAAAAGAGATTGATGAAACAAATTATACCAATGATTTAAACGAGGTGATAGTTTGCCCTAAATGTGGAAGTAATGAATATTACAGCAATTTTAAATCTATGAAAGGTGGAAAAGGATTATTATCTATTTTATCTGCTTTTATCTTTTGGGTTTATCCTATTTATTATAAAACAGTTTATAAATGTAAAAAATGTAACGAAGAGTTTACGGCAGAATAACGGTTTTGAGTTAGAGGTTAGAGGTTAGAGGTTAGAGGTTAGAGGTAAAACTACGAATCTCGAATAACCAATTTCTAACTACGAATAACCAATTTCGAATTCATCGTTGAATACAAAATAAAAAAGAGTAACAGTTAACTGTTACTCTTTTTTATAATATATATATTTTCTACTACTAAATTGACCAACGTAATAAACTTGCTCCCCAAGAGAAACCAGCTCCAAACGCTGTTAACATTAATAAGTCTCCTTTTTTAAATTTTGAAACATTTTCCCACATACATAATGGAATTGTAGCAGCAATTGTGTTTCCGTAATGTTCGATATTTACCAAAGTTTTACCTTCTTCAATTCCTATTTCATTACCAACAGCATCTATAATTCGCTTATTTGCTTGATGTGGAATTAACCAATCTACTTGTTCAATAGAAAAATCATTTTGTTTTAAAACATTTAAACAAGTTTCGCTCATAGCTTGAATAGCATTTTTAAATACAATTCTTCCGTCTTGTTTAATGTAATGTTTTTCATCAATTGGTAAATCAGCACTTGCTGGATATAAAGAACCTCCTGCTTCTATATTTAAAAAGTCTTTTCCAGAACCATTGCTTTGTAATAAAGCATCTAAAATACCTTCTTCTTTTGTTGGTTCTAACCAAACAACTCCTGCTCCATCTCCAAATAAAATATTCGTAGAACGATCATTTATATCAACATAAGCACTTATTTTATCAGCTCCAATAACCAATACATTTTTATAACGGTTACTCTCAACTAAAGAAGCTCCCATATCTAATGCATATAAAAATCCAGAACAAGCAGCATTCATATCAAATGCCCATACATTATCTATTCCTAATTTTTCGCAAATAATATTAGCTGTTGCTGGCATTAACATATCTGGTGTTGATGTAGCAACTATTAAAGCATCAATATCACTTAATTTTTTTTGATAAGTATCTACCAAATTTTGAATTGCTCGAACTGCCATATCAGAAGTAGCTAAACCATCTTCTAAAATACGACGTTCTTTAATTCCAGTTCTTTTTACAATCCATTCATCAGAAGTATCAGTAATCTTTTCTAAATCTTGGTTTGTTCGTTTATTTTCTGGCACATATCCTCCAATAGCAGAAATTTGTGCGTATATTCTCTTTGCAAAATTATTTCCCATAACACTTGATAATCAAACTAAAACACAGCATCTTACAAAAAAGACGCATCCTATTTAATTTGAAGCACAAATATCTGTTCATTTTTTATAAATACGTTAGGTAAAATAACGTAATAACTTGTCAAAAAGACTTATAAATTATAAATAAATAAAAATCGCTTATTTGTATTAATTCTAATTACCAGTAATAAAATTGGTTGGAGAAATACCAGCGTAATTCTTAAAAAATTTACTAAAAACAGAAGAATCAACAAAGTTTAAATCTGTTACAACATCAGATACACTATAATTAGGGTTTTTAAGTAATACCTTAGCTTCTAAAACTATCGTTTCAGAAATAATTTGCTTAGGAGATTTATTAAAGACTTCAACTATTATTTTCGTTAAATGTTTTCTACTAATAAACATTTCATCTGCATAGAACTGTACATTGCGTTCTCGCTTAAAATGTGTAGAGACTAAATATAAAAATTTCTTGGCTAATTCTTCTTTCCTTACCTCTTTTTTAGTGCTTTTAGCTTTTACTACTCTATTGTAAAAATCTCCCATTTCATACATCAAAACGGAGAAATGATGTAAAACTAAATCTTTAGAAAAGATATTATCATTCTTTACAAGATACTTACTAATCTTTGTAAGATTATAACGTAAATCGCGTACAATTTTTTTATCTAATGAAATGATTTTAGGATATTTAGAAGACAAGAATTCTACAAGAGTATTCGACTTAACATGAAAACCAGCTTCTATAATCAACTCAGAATCAATAAAAATAGCTTTTACAGAGAAATCATCCGAATGTTTTATTATTTCAAATAATTGACCTGGCAATACAACAATTATATCATCTCGTTTTACTAAAGTGAGTTCTAAATTAACTGTAATTTCACAAGTTCCAGCTGTAATTAAAATTAAGCCCAAAGATGTAAACTTGTAAGGTTTTCGCTTTACAAAATAATAACTATTTTCTGGGCCTACATCAAAAATGGCTAACCTTCTATCTGTCACCTCCTCTCTGTATGTTCTTAATATATTATCGATAGAATATAGTTGAATATAGTCTGCCATTTTTATGTCTTTTTTACAATTACAATAATATAATATTTTGTTAACAATAAAAATTTAAAATACGTCTTTTTTACAAAAATAAACGCCTTTTATATGATTATTAATACCCTTTTTCTAAAGAAACCTCATTCGTTAAACCGGCTTTTTGTTTCATTTTGTAGTAGTTATCTTCAATCTGTAACAACACAGAAGAAGTATTGGTTATACTTGCTACATGAGGCGTCATAAACACCTTATCATTTTCCCAAAAAGGATGATCGACTGGTAACGGCTCTTCATTAAACACATCTAGATAAGCTTCTTTTATTTGATTAGATTGTAAAGCATCAATTAAATCTTCGTCAACTAAGTGCGCACCTCTACCAACATTAATTAAAACAGTATTTGCTGAAAATTCATCAAACAAGTTTTTATTTAAAATACCTTTCGTTTCATTTGTTAATGGTAGAATATTCACAATAAAATCTGTACCGTTTACAGCTTCAGCTAATTCTAATTCTCCAGAAAAAGATTTTACTCCTTCTATTTGTTTCTCAGAATTAGACCATCCTTTTACTTTAAATCCAAGATTAACAAATTTTTCAGCAACAAATTGTCCTATTTTACCTAATCCTAAAACTGTTATGGTTACATCTTTTATTGATTGATAATTAACAGGTTTCCACTCTTTGTTTTCTTGACTTTTAGAATATTTATACATATTCTTCATCGAAATCATAACGCAAGCCAAAACATGTTCAAACATATCTTGTTTTAATTCTTCATCAACAATTCGTGTAACTTTTACGTGTTCCGGTAATTTTGTGTGCAATAAATGATCTATTCCTGCGCCAGCAGACTGAATAACTTTTGCATTAGGAAACTCGTTAATATATCCCTTGTGAGGTTTCCAAGCTATAATAAACTCAACATCTTCTGGATTAGAAATTTCTGGATAAACCTCAACTTTTGTATTTGTTAACTGAGCAGATAATTTCTCTTGCCAGTCTTCTATTTTTCTATTATTAAAAATAATTGCTATACTCATAAAACCTACATTTATAACAAATTTAATAAACTTCAATTCAAAATAGACGATTTGTCATATTTCTTACGTTTGGATTAACTTTTGACTATAATATAAAAGTCTATTTGTGCTTTTAAATTAAAATTATTACTGAATTAAGATTATTTTCGAGAGTAATAAAAGCAAAATAGGATATAAAATTTTTAATTAAAAAATACAACATAAATGAACAATCCATTATTAGAAAAATTTGACACTCCTTTTGAAAGTGCTCCATTTACTAAAATAAAGAATGAACATTATAAACCTGCTTTTGAAGAAGCAATTGAATTAGCAAAAAAAGAAATTGATGAAATAACAAATAATCCTGAAAATCCAACTTTTGAAAATACAATTGAGGCGATGGAACTTTCTGGAGAAAAATTAGGACAAATTTCTTCTATTTTCTTCAATTTGAATTCAGCAGAGACAAACGACGAAATGCAGAAAATTGCACAAGAAGTTTCTCCTTCATTATCTGAATTTGGAAATGATGTACGATTAAATGAAAAATTATTTGAACGTGTAAAAGCTGTTTATGAGCAAAAAGATTCTTTTAATCTTACTGATGAACAAGCTTATTTATTAGAAAAAAAATACAAAGGTTTTTCTAGAAATGGAGCTAATTTAAATAATGAAGACAAAGAAAAATTAAGAGATATTGATAAACAACTCTCTATGCTTTCTTTACAATTTGGACAAAATGTATTAGCCGAAACAAATAATTTTCAATTAGTTATTACAGATGAAAAAGATTTAAAAGGTTTACCAGATTATGCTATAGAACAAGCAAAAGCAGATGCAGAAGAAAAAAATATAACGGGTTGGGTAATTACTTTACAAGCGCCAAGCTTTATTCCGTTTATGCAATATGCTGAAAATAGAGAATTGAGAGAAAAACTATTTAAAGCTAATGGTTTAAAAGCTTATCAAGATAATGAATATAACAATGAGGAAAATGTAAAAAAAATTGTAGCACTTCGTCATCAACGTGCTCAAATATTAGGTTATTTTACACATGCAGATTATATTTTAGAAGAACGAATGGCTAAAACACCAAAAACTGTTCTTGATTTTTTAAATGATTTATTAGCGAAAGCAAAACCTTTTGCTGAAAAAGAAATTGAAGAATTATCTAAATTCGCAAAAGAAATAGATCATATCGATGTTTTACAACGTTGGGATCATGCTTATTATGCTGAAAAACTAAAACAGAAAAAATTTAGTCTTTCTGAAGAAGAATTAAAACCATATTTCCAATTAGAAAATGTTACACAAGGTGCATTTGATGTCGCAACAAAATTATTTGGAATTACTTTTAAAGAAATTAATACGATTGATAAGTACAACGATGAAGTAACAACTTATGAGGTTTTAGATAAACATGGTAATTTCTTAAGTTTATTATATGCAGATTTCTTTCCTAGATCAGGAAAACGACCTGGTGCTTGGATGACAAGTTTTCGTGAAGCATCTAATATAAATGGAAACAGTAAACGACCACATATTTCTATTGTATGTAATTTTACAAAGCCTACAAAAGATACACCTTCATTACTAACTTTTCAGGAAGTAACAACATTATTTCATGAATTTGGACATGCATTACACGGAATGTTACCGAATACAGTTTACGAAAGTTTAGCAGGAACAAATGTTTATTGGGATTTTGTTGAATTACCATCTCAATTTTTTGAAAACTATTGTTACGAGCCAGAAGCTTTAAAGCTTTTTGCAAAACATTATAAAACAGGAGAAATCATTCCGCAAGAATTAATTGAAAAAGTGAAAGCTTCTGCAAGTTTTATGGAAGGTTTCCAAACACTTCGTCAATTAAGTTTTGGATTATTGGATATGTCATATCATGGAAATAACGACAATAACTTAGATAACTTACAAGTATTTGAAAAAGATATTTTTAAACAGACGGATTTATATCCTGAAGTTGAGAATAGTATGATGAGTACTTCGTTTTCACATATCTTTCAAGGTGGATATTCGTCAGGATATTATTCTTACAAATGGGCTGAAGTATTAGATGCTGATGCATTTGCTTTCTTTCAAGAAACTGGAATTTTTAATCCAGAAACTGCTCAGAAATTCTATAAATTACTTTCATCTGGTGGAACAATAGAACCAATGAAATTATATGAAGAGTTTAGAGGAAATAAACCAACTCCCGATGCTCTTCTGAAACGTGCAGGATTAGCAAATTAAAATATAAAAACGCCAAAGCTTTATAGCTTTGGCGTTTTTAAGTATTGAGTTTTGAGTTATAGGTCTTTAAAGCACAACTTAATACTTAATACTTAATACTTAATACTTAATACTTAATACTTAATACTTAATACTTAATACTTAATACTTAATACTTAATACTTAATACTTAATTAAAAAAGCTTAACCAGTATTCTAACACTAAAAAGTATAACCAAGAATGCAACAGCTAAAATTGCTACTTTTTGAGGAATTTTACCTGCCAGTTTCGCAGCAAAAGGAGCGGCAATTCCTCCTCCAATAATTAATCCTGCAATTATAAAACCATGACTAACACCTAATGCTGCGAAAAATGTTAAAGAAGCAGCTAACGTCACAAAAAACTCTGCTAAACTTACTGTTCCAACAACTAAACTAGATTTTTTTCCTTTAGATAACAAAGTTGATGTAACAACTGGTCCCCAGCCACCACCACCAAAAGCGTCTAAAAATCCACCCGAAAAACCTAGTAAACCTACTCCTTTTAATTTCTTTCTCTCAATCTTTTTTTGGAAAGCTAAAATGATTAATCGAATTCCAATTATTAAAGTATAACTCGCTAAAATACCATACGTTATTGTCTCGTATTCATTCCCTAAATAAACCAATAATAAAGAACCTGAAACAGCTCCAATAACACCAGGAATAGCTAAGGCTAAAAGTAATTTTTTATTTACATTCCCAAATCGATAATGTGAAAAACCACTTATCCCACTCGAAAACATTTCGGCTGTATGAATACTTCCACTAATAGATGGTAAATTGACACCAAACAGCATCATACTTGTGGAACATGTAATTCCATATCCTAATCCTACTGCGCCATCGACTAATTGAGCAAAAAATCCAACAGCCAACATAATGTAAAAAATTGTTGGAATATTATAAACAAATGATTTTGCATCTGAAAAACTAAGTACCGATGATAAAGCATATCCTATAAATAATGCAAAGAAAACTAATGTAATGTCAAAAACTAATCGCTTGTAATTTTTAGTTGATTTCTTTTTATCAAAAACAGAAGTTAAACTATTTAAATGCGCTAATTTCTGAGAAAAATCTCCTTTATGATTGTTTCGTATTTTATTTAGCTCTTCTATATTATTGTCTATCTCATCTGGTATTACATCTACAAAATATTCTCTTAATCTTTTTGCAATTATAGGAGATTTTCCATTTGTTGAAATCGCAATCTTTAAATGTCCTTTATTAACGATAGAACCTAAATAAAAATCACATAAATCTGGTTGATCAGCAGCATTTACTAAAATACTTTTAGCATTTGCTTCTTGTTTTACTTCTTTAGATGTTGCAGTATTATCTGTGGCTACAATTACCAAATCGACATCTTCTAAATCTTGTTTTTCAAAAGATTTTTGTTGAACATTGATATGAGGATATTTTTCTAACACCTCTTGTAACTCTGGTTTAATATCTTTTGCAACTATTTTAAGATGAGTTTTTGGGTTTTGATTAATTAAAGTTGTCACCTTTTCTAATCCCACATTTCCTCCTCCAACTACTAGAAAACGTAAATGTTCAGTTTTCAGAAATATTGGGAACAAATTGTTCTTCATAATTTTTTATTTTATTAGTTATATGAGAATAGTTTTCTGTTCGTGAAATCACCAAATGTTTCGTTTAAGTTTCTCTCTTTCGTATAGACTTCAAAAATCTTATCTAATTCATTTAAAATTTCTATTTCATTTACCTTTTCCTTGTATATTTTATTCAGTCTTGTTCCGTATCGATCTCCTCCAAGCATTAAGTTATAATGACCAGAAGAAGTACCCACAAATCCTATTTCGGCAACATAAGATCTTCCACAACCATTCGGACAACCAGTCATTCTAATTACAATATCCTCTTCAATTAACTGATGTTTTAAAAGCAAAGGCTCTATTTTTGTAACTAATTCTGGTAAGTATCGTTGCGCTTCTGCTAATGCCAAAGGACAAGTAGGAAGAGCCACACACGCCATAGAGTTTTTTCTGAGCTCGCTTAAATCTTTATGAATAGAGAATTTTTCCATTAATTCTTCTACTTTCACCTTGTCATCCGTAGCTATTTCACCTAGCAATAGATTTTGATTTGCAGTGAAAATAAAATTGCTCAACTTCAATTTTGCTAATTCGTATAAAAATTCTTTCTGATTTGGTTTCACCACTCCATTTTCTACAAATAAAGTATAATACCAGACATCTTTAGAAACCTCTTGCCATTCGAAAATATCTGAACGCTCTGTAAACGTATATGGTTTAGGTTGTTCAAGTTTAAAACCAATTCGTTTTTCTAATTCTTCTTTAAATCCATCAACAGATAATTTATCGACTGTGTATTTTAAACGAGCTAATTTTCTATCTCCTCTATTACCAAAATCACGCTGAATAGTTAATACTTCGTAAGCAACTTTAAGTACTTTTTCTTCTGAATCTACAAAACCAATCTCTGTTGCTAATCTAGAATATGTATTAGGATTACCAAAAGTTGACGATAAGCCTCCACCTACAGCAATATTAAAACCTTTTAATTCTTCATTTTCTACAATAGCAATTAAACCCAAATCGTTTGCAAATACATCTACATCATTCGTTGGCGGAATTGCTACAGCTATTTTAAATTTTCTAGGTAAATAACGATCCTCGTACAAATCGTCTTTTTCTGTTTCTCTTTCGTAAATTTTATCTCCATCTACAAAAATTTCATAATATGCTTTTGTTTTTGGAAGTAGATGTTTTGATAATTTATCAGCATAAGCATGTATTTCTGCATGAATAGGTGAAACTAACGGATGCGAACTTACAATTACGTTTCTATTAACGTCTCCACAAGCGGCTATAGAATCTAATTTTGCTTGATCGAATGCTTTTAATGTTGGTCTCAACTCATGTTTAAGTACTCCGTGTAACTGAATCGTTTGACGAGTGGTAATTTTTAAAACCCCAGTTCCGTATTCTTCCGAAACTTCATGAATTTTAAGCCATTTGTCAGCATCAATAATTCCTCCAGGAATACGTAAACGAATCATGAAAGAATATAATCTATCCAATTTTTTGTTGGCTCTTTCTTCTCTTCTATCACGATCATCTTGCACATACATTCCATGAAATTTCACCAATGCTTCATCGTCTGATCTTACATTTCCTGTATGATTATCTAATTCTATACTTTCTTTTAATGTTCCACGTAAACCGTGACTTTTTATTTTTATACCTTCAATAGGTGATTGTTTCTCTTTGCTCATTTTACTTACTTTTTAATAGACATCTTTTTGATAGCGACCAGATTGCTCTAACTCTTCTAAATAATTTTCTGCTGCGATTTGATCTATTTCTAATTCTTTTGAAATAATCTTAATCAACGCTTTTTCTACATCTAAACTCATGTTATTTCTTTGTCCACAGATGTATAAATAAGCACCATCGTTTAGCCATTTAAAAAGTTCTTTTCCTTGTTCTTGTATTCTATCTTGAACATAAATCTTTTGTTTTTGATCTCTCGAAAAAGCAGTGTCTAATTTTGTTAAAACACCAGTTGAAAGCCATTCCTGAATTTCTGTTTGGTAATAGAAATCTGAAACAAAGTGTTGTTCACCAAAAAACAACCAGTTTTTTCCATCTCCACCACTTGCATCTCTATGAGACAAGAAACTACGAAATGGTGCAATTCCAGTTCCTGGACCTATCATAATAACTGATTGATCTTCTGCTGGTAATTTGAAGTTTTTATTTTTATGAATGTAAAAATCAATTTCTTTGTTTTCTTCAAAATCTGCTATGTAAGAAGAACACAATCCTTTTTTATGTTTATCATCTACAAAAAAAGTATGAAGATTTACTGTAAGATGAATTTCGTTATCGTGTGCTTCATTAGAAGATGAAATTGAATATAAACGAGGTGGATTCGGATGAAGAATATCTAATAAAATATCGAATGTTAAAGAAGACTCTTCAGAATAATATTTCACAAATAAATCGATTAAATCTATTTTTGTTTCAGCAATCTCAACATTTAAATAAGTAGACAATTGGTCTAAAATTTTCTTAGATAAAACGCTAATATTTTTATTTTCGAGCTCTACTGAACGAGATTCAGCATTTAAAAATTGAGCAATAGTTGAAACCTCTTCTAAATTATTCTTCGGATAAATTCCTAAAGCATCTCCTGGTTCATAATCTACTTTTTCATCTACTTCTATCTCTACATGATAAGTTTCTTTATTAGAACCTCTATCATTTAAAATAACTTTGTGTTTTACTCTTCCCTGAAATGATTTCTTCTGTGCAGTTTTCCCCGTCGTTTTTGGTAATTCTGTTTGAGTTACAGAAGAATTTGATTGAATAATTTTAAGTACATTATTAAACCAATCTTCTGCTGTTTCTTGAAAATCTACATCAGACTTTACTAGATTTAAAACACGACTTGCTCCTAATTTTTCAAATAATTGATCTATATCTTCTCCAGATTTACAAAAAAATGGATAAGATGTATCGCCAAGTCCAAAAACAGCAAACTGGGTTTTTGTAAGTTTTATATCTAAATTAGAAAGGTTTTCGTAAAATTTTTGTGCATTTTCAGGTAAATCTCCATCGCCTTGTGTGCTAAAAATTAGAATTAAAAATTCTTCTTTTTCAATTTTATCTAATGGATATTGAAAAGCATCAATCGCCTTAGATTGTATTTTATTTTTCTTAAAAATACCATTTAATTGGTTGGCTAATTTCTTCGCATTACCTGTTTCTGTTCCATAAATAATAGTTGGTTTTATATTGCTTATAGTAGGTATTTCTTTTGGTTGTTCTTCTTGCGTTCTATTTAATAATCCCGTCAAATAACCATTTGTCCAAATTATTTCGTCTCTAGAAAACTCTTTTACAAGATCCTGAACTAAGTTTAATTTATCATTAGCTAGCATACGACTCTGTATTTATATTATGATTATCAAAATATGATGTAGAAGAATCTTGCTCCTTTATCCAAGAAAATGTTTCGTGTAAATTGGCTACATAGCCAACAATTATTAATGTTGGAACATAATCAAAAGAAGGAAAATCTACACTGTCAATATTTTTTAATTCAATAATCTTTGTTTGTTGATTAGGTGTAGTTGCTTGTTGTATAACTGCTATACTTTTATCTGTATTAATTCCATTTGAAATTAATTGATTAACCAAAGTTTTTAAACGTTGACCACTCATGTAAAAAACTAAAGTATCTAATGTTGAAGCCCAATCTATCCATTGTTTTGATTCAATATTCTTTAAATCATACAATGTAAGTAAGCGTAAACCTCTCGAATAATTTCTTGCAGTTAATGGTATTCCAGAATAAGCTGCAGCGCCAAAAGCTGCAGAAATACCTGGAATAATTTCGTACATAATACGATGTTCTTTTAATATCTGTAATTCATCTAAAATATTAGAGAAAAGCGAAGCATCTCCACCTTTAAGGCGAAGAACTAATTTTCCTTCCGAAGCAAACTCCACCATCAATTCATTTATTTTTTCTTGAGGTGTATGTATTCCTTTAGAACATTGTTTACCAACATAAATAACAAGTGCTTTTTTAGATGCATATTCATCTATTAAAACAGGTGATACCAAGCGATCTGTAAGAATTACATCTGCTTTTTTTAGATAATTTAATGTTTTTAAAGTTACCAATTCAGGATCTCCAGGACCTGCTCCGGCAAGTATTACTTTTCCTATTATTCTTGACATTTTTTTAGATATTTAGTAGTTAGGTTTAATTGGCATTAATTATATAAACATTACAGCGGCAACTGTATTTTTTGTTGTTTCGTCAATTAAAATTGCATTTCCTGTTTTATTATTTTTTTCAAATAAATCGTAAAACAATGGTTGGTTGGTTTTTAATGTGACTTGTGCAATGTCATTCAACTTCACCTCATCCGTTGGAATAAAATTCCAATTATTAATATCCCATTGTTGATCTATTTCTCTTACTTTGGTACGAACCGAATGAAAACGATGTTGTAATTCGTATGTTTTTCCTGGTTGTAACGATTGATTATCTAACCAACAAATCCATGCTTTTGGTTCATTTGTAGCAACTGGCTCTTCAGAAATTTTCACTATTGTATCACCTCTACTTATATCAATATTATTTTCTAAATGAATAACAATATTTTCACCTTCTACAGCATGATCCACCTCTTCTAAATGGCGTTCTATTTTTATAATTTTTGATTCGATATTTGATGGAAAAACTTTTATTGAATCGCCTACTTTATAAGTCCCACTTAAAACTTGCCCAGCATACCCTCTATAATCATGGTGTTGTTCATCTTTAGGACGAATTACCCATTGAACTTGAAAACGAGCTGGTAAATCTTTATTTGTATCAATAGAAATTGTTTCTAGAAGATGTAATAAGTTTTCTCCTTTATACCAAGGTGTTCTAGGTGATTTATCGACAATATTATCTCCTACAAGTGCACTAACTGGAACAAAAACTATTTCATCATAATTTAATTGATCTTTAAGTGCCTCAAAATCTGTTTTTATTGCATGAAACACATCTTCTGAATAATCAACTAAATCTATTTTATTTACAGCAACAATGGCTTTTTTAATTCCCATTAAAGAACCAATACTTGCATGTCTTTTGGTTTGAGAGGTAATTCCTTTACGCGCATCAATTAAAATAATAATCAATTCGGAATTAGAAGCTCCAGTAATCATATTTCGTGTATACTGCTCGTGCCCTGGAGCATCTGCAATAATAAATTTTCTTTTAGATGTAGAAAAATACTTGTAGGCAACATCTATCGTAATACCTTGTTCTCTTTCTGCGCGTAAACCATCTGTTATTAATGATAAATCAATCTCATCACTATCATTTGATTTTCGTTTTTCTAACACACCCAATTGATCGGTGTGTATACTATTAGAATCATATAATAAACGACCAATTAATGTACTCTTACCATCATCAACGTTACCTGCAGTTATAAATTTTAATGTGTTCATATATATTTACTTAATTTCTATAGAAATTATAGAGTTTTGTTTTAAAAAATTTTCTTTTAAGAGTTTTGCTAAAATTTAGCTTTTAAAAATACCCTTGTTTTTTACGATCTTCCATTGCAGATTCCGACAACTGATCATCTAATCTTGTTTCTCCTCTTTCACTAATTCTAGTGTTGATAATATCATCTATAATATCATCTATTGTAGAAGAATTAGAAGGAACTGCAGCTGTACAAGTCATGTCTCCTACTGTTCTGTAACGCACTTTTTCTACAACAACTTTGTCTTCTTCATTCGGTTGAATAAAATCTGATGTCGCTATTAATTTATCATTGTAAACAATACATTCTCTATCGTGAGCAAAATATAAGTTCGGCAATTCTATATTATTATGTTTAATGTAATTCCAAACATCTAACTCTGTCCAGTTACTAATTGGAAAAACACGAACATTGTGTCCTTTTTCTATTTTTCCATTTAAAATATTCCATAATTCGGGACGTTGTAATTTTGGATCCCATTGTCCAAAGTCATCTCTTACAGAAAAAATACGTTCTTTCGCTCTCGCTTTTTCTTCATCTCTCCTTGCTCCACCAATACATGCATCAAATTCATTTTCTTCTATAGCATCTAACAAAGCATAAGTTTGTAATGAATTTCGAGAAGGAAAACGACCAGCAGTTTCCTTTAAGTTATATTTTTTAATTGCATCTTCTACAGAAGCAACAATTAACTTCTCTCCTATTTTATCTGCTAAGTAATCTCTAAATTTTATAGCCTCAGGAAAATTATGTCCCGTATCTATATGAACTAATGGAAATGGAAATTTACCTGGACGAAATGCTTTTAAGGCTAAATGAACTAGTACAATAGAATCTTTACCACCAGAGAATAACAATGCAGGTCGTTGAAACTGAGCTGCTGTTTCTCTTAAGATATAAATTGCTTCATCTTCTAATTCATTTAAATAATTTTTTCTTTGATTTGGCATTCTTTATAATTTTTTTGACAATAAAAAAACTCCCCAAAAAATTGAGGAGTCTACATTAATATGTTTTTATTAGTATAACACAATATCCACCTCTTTGTTTAAAGAATTGCACATACACATTGTTATATCTAATACGTTAATTTTCATTCGTTTTATTTGATTCAAATATAGAATTATTTTCTTTTTATTACAAAATAAAATATCAATTTATTAAAATAAATCTATATAATATAGTTAATTCAGAATTATATTCTATTTACTTAAATAGCAAGTTGATTATATCCTATAAAAACTATAGACTTTATGCTGTAAATATATAAATTAAAATTAAAGCGAAGTTTAGAGACTGTATAAATTTCATGTTTTAGATAAACTCTTATAAAGAAGAGAATCATAAAAAATTGAAAATTGAATGGACTTCCTTACCTTTGCAAAATGTCAAGAAAAGCGAAGCAGAAAATCATATTAAATAATATTGAGGTTTTACGTGCTGGTGCAAAAGGTGTATCAGTAGGAAAAACAGAAGAAGGTAAAACTGTACTAATAAAAGGTGCTATTCCCGGAGATGTTGTGGATGTACATGTTTTGAAGAAAAAAAGTAGTTATCTTGAAGGTCAAGCCATAGAAATTCATCAAAAATCTCCTTATCGTGTAGAAGCTGAATGTGAGCACTTTGGTGTTTGTGGAGGTTGTAAATGGCAAGATATGAGCTATGATGCGCAATTAAAATTTAAACACGAAGAAGTAGTTAATAATTTAGTTCGTATTGGTGGTTTTAGAGATTTAGCTGAAGAAATTATTCCTATCTTAGGTTCTAAAGAACAATATTTTTATCGCAATAAATTAGAATTCACTTTTTCTAATGCACGTTGGTTAACATTAGACGAAATTAATTCTGGAAAAGAATTTGATGATCGTGATGTTGTTGGTTTTCATATTCCTGGAGCTTGGTCTAAAGTTTTAGATGTTACGAAATGTCATTTACAAAGAGATCCTTCTAATGCTATTCGTAACGAAGCAAAACGCTATGCTTTAGAACATAATTTAGATTTTTTTGATTTAAAAAATCAAGAAGGTTTATTAAGAACATTAATGATCCGTACTTCACAAAACGGACAAATAATGGTATTGGTACAATTTTTCCGTGAGGAAGAAGAAAACCGCAAAGCATTCTTACAAAATTTAAAAGATAAATTCCCAGAAATTACTTCTTTATTGTATGCTATCAATCCAAAACAAAACGATTCTGTTTATGATTTAGATATACAAGTTTTTGCTGGAGAAGATCATATAATGGAACAAATGGAGGATTTAAACTTCAAAATTGGTCCAAAATCATTTTATCAAACAAACCCAGAACAAGCATACGAATTATATAAATTAACGCGTGATTTCGCTGGTTTAACAGGAAATGAGTTAGTTTATGATTTATATACTGGAACGGGAACTATTGCACAGTTTGTTTCTAAAAAAGCAAAAAAAGTAGTTGGTGTAGAATCTGTACAAGAAGCTATTGATGCAGCAAAAGCAGCAGCTAAATTTAATAATATAGACAATTGTGATTTCTATTGTGGTGATATGAAAGATGTATTAAATCAAGATTTCATTAACGAACATGGAATTCCAGATGTTTTGATTACTGATCCTCCACGTGATGGAATGCATAAAAAAGTAGTTGAAAATATATTATTCATGAATCCGAAACGTATTGTTTATGTTTCTTGTAACTCTGCAACACAAGCTCGTGATTTAGATTTAATGAAAGAAAACTATAAAATTGTTAAAGTTCAACCAGTTGATATGTTTCCACAAACACATCATGTAGAAAATATTGTACTTTTAGAGCGTATTTAATTACTTAGAAAAAGTAATGCCAGAATTTTAATCTACAAAAGATTAAAAAACAAGCTAATACAAAATAGTAAATAGGCATTATGCCTTAGAATTCAATCCGAAGAAAATGAAAAAAATTCAATCTATTTTATCATTTGCAATTGTTGCAATGTTATTCTCTTTTGTGCTTTATAGTTGCGAAGATGATGATATTTGTACTGATGATGGTGAAGTACCTAGAATGGTTGCTAATATGTATTACAACGGAACAGATGTTGCGTTAGAAGACACAATCTATTATTGGGCTTATGTGCTTGATACTATAACACCAAATAGAGAAAGTGATACTGTTCAAATAGAAAATGGTGTTGTAAACAATGCATCTACTTTTGGAATTTCTGTTCGTCAAAACTTACAGAAAAAAGTATTTTATACAATTGCACAAGGGCCTGATAGAGTTGTAAGAGATACTATTGATGGTGTTCCTGGTAGTCGAACTATTTTAGCTCAACGTGACAAATTAGTTTTAGAATATGGTGATTTAGGTAATGGATACACATCTAAAGCCTGTGGTTTTGGGTTAACATTTAAAGACGTTAATGTGACTTTAAGAACAGGCGCAAATGGTCAAGGAAATTGGATAAGAAGTATAGAAACAGTAAACACTGAAATAACAAATGGTTCGACAACTATTATTAAGCTTTTTGCTAACGAGCGCAATTAATTTTGCTTTTGGACAAGAAAATAAATTAGATTCTAAACAAGTTTCAGATTCTACAAAGGTTTCGGTTACAGATTCTATTCCTGCAAAAAAATACCATGATATTTTTATTGGTGTAGATTTGTTTAATCCTATTGTTTCTGCCTTTACAGATAAAAAAGGTGCAACCGCATTTTTATCTTACCAATTAAACAACAAATGGCATTTGGTTGCTGAAGTTGGGTATGAAAAAAACAATTTCAATGAAATTAATTGGAATGTAGATGTAGATGGAATTTTCGGAAAAATTGGAGGAAACTGGTTTATAACTCAAGATGTAGAAAATCAATCGAACGGAATATACATTGGTGGACGAGTTGCTTATGCTAAATATTCTCAAACTATAAATAGCTACCCTATCAGAGATTTGCAATCTAACATAGTTGTTGGATATGATTCTCGACCAAAAGTTGATGTAAGTTCTTTTTGGGTTGAAGCTGTTGTTGGAGGAAGAGTAGAAATTTTTAAGAATTTTTATGGAGAATTATCTTTACATCCTTCTGTATATATAGGTGGTAAAAAAGATGACAATATTGATCCTTTAGTTATTCCAGGATATGGTAAAACAAAAGGTCCATTTAATTTACCTGTTTTTTGGGGAATATCTTACAAGATTAAATAGACTAGAATTTAGAAATTGGTTGTTTGATAGATGTGAGCTACTAGATTTTAGTAGTGAGATTAAAAACTAAAGTAATCTAATCTCTAGTTTCTCTTTTATCGTTTGAAAGAATTAGCATTGTATCCCTTATTGCAAATAATCTTATATCTTAAAAACTAATCTCCTATTTCGAGATTCTAATTTCGTTTATACTACTTACTAAAAATAAAAAAACTCTCATAAGTTATGTCTTATGAGAGTTTTCCGAATAATACTATTAATTACTAATTATTCTGCCCAAGCGATTGGTACATAAACAGTGATGTAACCTTCTTGATCGATTAAATCTTCAGATAAATTAACAGTTACAGAACCATAACCTACCCATCCTCCTTGCCCTTGAAGAGCTGAAAACTCATAAGTTCCTGCAGGTAAATCTAAAATAATCCCTGGTAAAAATGTCCCTTGTTCATTATAAAAAACTTCTCCAGTTTCTAAATTAGTAGCATAAAAACCTCCAAGATCTTCCCAACCAGATAATCTTTTTGATCCGTCTAAACCTAATAAACCTAATCTAATAGTGTAAGATTCAGCTTTAACTTCAGCGTTTTCATTGTTTACTTTTTTAGTTTCAGGATTTAAATTGTTAGCAAATCCAATAATGCTAAATGAACTTAACATTAATAATGTCATCAAAGTTTTTTTCATGATACAATAGTTTTTAATTGTCTAATAAAATTACTCTTTTAAAAATACAACAATATAAAAACAACATTAACTAATCTTAACTTTAAGGTTAATCAATATATTAACAATCAAATAAATATCCGATTAACATTGTTTTATCAATAAATAAAAAAGTGCAAAAACTACTTGTCTTTGCACATTTAATATTTACTCGTTTTAAAACGAAAACAATTGTTATTTAAATAACTGAGGAACAAAATCATTAAGATACATTCTCCAATTACTCCATGTATGTCCACCTTCTGTTTCTACATACTTATAATTAAATTTCATTTCATCTAATTTTAAACGATAGTCTTTTACGTTTTTATATAAAAAATCCGTTTTCCCTATTCCTATCCAATATAATTTAAACGAATTATTCTGCTGAGTTTTTAATTTATCATTGATTTTTTGGTAAATCTCACTTTTACTTTCATCAGGCGGTAAAATAGCTGGTGAAAACAAACCTACATAATCAAATGTTTTTGGTTGATTAGCAGAAATATACAATGAATGAAAACCTCCCATAGATAAACCAGCTATCGCACGATTTTTTGCATCTGCCTTTACACGGTAATTCGACTCAGTGAAATTTATAATCTCTTTAAAATTCTTTTCCATATCCCCAGAAAAAACATCTGGTGTCATAAAATCTATTTTATAAAATCCTTTACTCGATTCTCCTGGTGCTGCACTGTTACTTGTATGTCCATTTGGCATTACAACAATCATCGGCTTAGCCTTACCTTCTGCTATTAGATTATCTAAAATTTGAGAAGCTCTACCCAAAGTCATCCAAGCCTCTTCATCGCCTCCCATTCCATGTAATAAATATAATACTGGTAATTTTTCTTTTGAGTTTTCGTATCCTGGAGGTGTATAAACCGTTAATCTTCTATTTTCATTTAATCCTTTTGATGTGTACCATCTTTTAGAAACTGTTCCATGTGGTACATTCTGCACTTTGTAATTTGCAGATTCTTCTCCATCTATAAAAACCAAACTCATAAGAGAAGAAACGTCACGAACTAAATAAGAATTATTAGGATCATTTGCTTTAACGCCATCTACAATAAAAGAATACGTATATAAATCTGGAGAAAAATCATTCTTTATAAATGTCCAAACGCCGTTTTTATCTTTGTTTAATTCTATTGCTTCACCATCCCAATTACCTTGTAATTTAACCGTTTTAGCTTCTGGCGCAAGTAAACGAAAGATGACATCTTTCCCTTTAACTTCAGGAGAAATTACTTCTTTCTTTTTACCAAAATCAAGACTTTCTTGAGCATTAACAAGCATTGAGCTTATTAAGATAGTATAAAGTGAATATTTTAATTTTTTCATTTAATTTTAGTTTTTACACTTATAAAGGTAGTATAAAAAAATGCGAAGATTATTAATCTCCGCATTTAATATATTGTTCGTTTTTAAACGAAAATAATGTTCTAATAATTTTATTAATGTCCAGATTTCACTTCTGCATCTTGTTTTACATGACTAAGATATTTTGAACAGTAAAAACCAAAAATTAAGATAATAATATAACAGAATACTGGAATAATAAATGAATGCTGAACTCCAAAACGGTCTGCTAAGTATCCTTGAAAAATTGGTACAATTGCTCCTCCTAAAATAGCCATAACAACTAAAGAAGAACCTTGACTTGTAAATTTTCCTAAACCAGAGATTGCTAATGTAAAAATGTTTGAAAACATAATTGAATTAAAAATTCCAATTCCTAAAATACTGTACATTGCTAATTCTCCATGATTAAGCATTGCAGAAATTAATAAAACAACATTTATTGCCGCAAATATTGATAATGTTCTTGCTGGTGCAGATTTTCCTATAAAGAAAGCAATAAAGTTTAATGCAATAAATACCAAGAAGAAACTAATCTGTGCAAATGTTAAATTAACAATACTAAAAATTACTAAGAATACTGCAATTGCAGCTCCTGCCATGTACAATGCTTTTTTAGATTGACTAATTGATTGATTTAATGAAATAGCACCTAAGAAACGTCCTATCATCGCTCCACCCCAATATAATGCTAAGTAGTTTTTACTTACTACCTCAGAAAGATTCATAATTTGTGGTTGTTCTAAAAAGCTAATAATAAAACTTCCTACAGCAACCTCTCCTCCTACATAACAAAACATCGCAAACACACCAAATATTAGGTGATTATGTTGTAATGCTCCAAAACCTTTTACAGCTTCTTCTCCTTCTACTTTAAAATCTGGTAATTTAACACGAGATATGATTAAAGCAACTAATACAAGAATTCCTGCAAAAATTAAATAAGGAATTTTTGTCGCTGCTGCACTAAAAGAACCATCTGGTTCAGAAAATAATTCGAAAATTAAATGACCTCCTAAAACTGGAGCTATTGTTGTTCCAAATGCATTAAAAGCCTGCGTCATATTTAAACGACTCGATGCAGATTCTTCTGATCCTAATAAAGATACATAAGCATTTGCTGTAATCTGTAATACTGTAAATCCTAAACCTAAAATGAATAATGCTCCTAAAAATAAACCGTAAGAAGAAAAACTTGCAGCCGGATAGAATAATACACAACCAAATGCAGCTAAGAAAACACCAAAAAGAATTCCTTTTTTATATCCTACTTTATCAATAGGATCTCCATTTGTTGTTGAAATTATAAAGTAAATTACAGATCCAATAAAGTATGCTCCAAAAAAACAAAACTGGACTAACATTGACTCGAAAAAAGTCAAATTAAAAAGTTCTTTCAAATAAGGGATAAGAATATCATTCATACATGTAATGAAACCCCACATAAAAAACAAAAGTGTAATGGTAATCAATGGAATAGTATAATTCCTTTTTGATTGCTCTTCATTCGTCATAATCATCAATTTTCATAAGAAAAGGGATTTAATAATCCCTCTTGTAATATTTAAGTTGTCTAATATACAATGTAATTCTGTTTTTAATCGAAAAAACTTTAGAATTCGAACTAATAATACATTAAATAAAACTAGTGTAATAGTTACTATAATTAAATTCGTAAGCTGATTGAAACAATATTAAAAATATACTACCCAACGTAAATAGCGTTCGTTTTCAATATTTACTTATAACCATTATTTAAATAAATATTAAATCTTATTTTTTTTCTACAATTAACATTATTGTTTTTAACATTTTATTTAGATTTGTTTAAATTTTAAATAAATACACCAAATATGAAAAAACTTTACTTTCTGTTTATTCTCTCTTTTTAATAGTCTTTATTTCTACACAAGAAGCGGTGTGGGAATAAACTATACTTATAAAAACTATTCTATAAAAAAGAAACTATTATTTATAAATAGTCATAAAAAAGTGGAGAAAATAAAACATGAATTTTTGAAGTTTTTTAAAAATTAACTACAACTATTAACCTTGAATGAAACACCTTTATAAAATTATTTATAGTACTTGTTTAGCTTTAGGCTCTACAAGTACTATATCTGCTCAAACAACAACAGAAAACTTTATTCGTACAATTGAATGTTTAAAAGAGGATTGCTCTAAGAAAAAAGAAACTGTTGTTTATTTTGATGGTCTAGGTAGAGAAAAACAAGCTTTACAAGTTGCTGCTTCTCCTACTGGAAAAACAATTATAACTCCTTATGAGTACGACGGATTTGGACGTCAAGAAAAGGAGTTTTTACCTTTTCCTGCTACAGATGGTTCTAACCAAATTATTTCGCAAACCAATGGAACCTCTTTTTACACTACTTTAACGGGAGATACAACCCCTTATTCTCAAAAAACATTCGAGAATTCTCCTCTTAATCGTGTACTTTCACAAGCTGCACCTGGTGAATCATGGAAAAAAGGTTCAAATCATGAAATAGGATTTTCTTATGAGTCAAATATCACAGAAGAGGTTCTTCGTTTTGATGTTTCACTTTCATCAGCTCTTGTGCCAAGTTTAATTCCAAATGGAAGTTATCTACCTAATACGCTTTATAAAACGGTTACCACAGATGAAAATAGTCAACCTATACAAGAATTTAAAGACCAAGAAGGAAAGGTAGTTTTAAAACGAATTGACATTCCTGCTATAACAAGTAATTCATCTGGTAGACACGATACGTATTATGTGTATGATGTTTATGGAAATTTAACGTATGTACTTCCTCCAAAATTAATAGAGGTTGGAAATTACATAGATAACTTAGCTGAATTAGGTTACCAATACCAATACGATGATAAAAATAGATTAGTTGAAAAGCAACTTCCAGGAAAAGGAAGAGAGTTTATGGTTTATGATACGCAAGATCGTTTAACTCTACAACAAGATGCCAATCAACGTACAGCAATTAACAAAGGTTGGACATTCTTTAAGTATGATAAATTGGGGCGTGTTGTTTATTCTGGTTTTTTTAAAAACACCGCTACTAGAAGTGCTATGCAATCTGCATTAAACAACAAAAGAACACCTAATAACGAGGAAAGAACAATAACCGCTTACAAAAATAATGAGTTAAATATTTATTATACCAATTCTCAATTTCCTAATGGTAGTTTAACTGTACAAACAGTTAATTATTACGATAATTACGAAAGTTTAGAGATGGTTTCGGGTTCTTTAATAGCAGGTCAAGAGCTTATAGGTGAAAAAGATACAAAAACAAAAGGATTAGCAGTAGCGACATTTACCAATGTTTTAGGTACAACAAAATGGAACAAGTCATATACTTTTTACGATACAAAATATGTACGTCCTGTAACAACTCATTTAGAAAATTACTTAGATGGTTTTCAAACAACTTCATCTTCTTTAGATTTTAGAGGAAAAGTTTTAAATACAATTACCAGACATAAGTTATATGATATTAATACTCCTGAAATAACGATTAATGAAGTTTTTGATTATTATGATAATGAGTTATTAAAATCACAAACACACCAAATAAATGGTGGTTCTGTTGAATACATTGCTCAAAACTCGTACAACGAGATTAATCAATTAATTTCTAAAAAAGTTGGAAACGACAATGCTTCTACTCCATTACAAAATGTTGATTACAAATACAACATTCGTGGTTGGATGACAGACATTAATAATCTTAATATTGAAGAAACAGGTACATTTAAGGATTTATTTGCTTTTAAAATTGAATACAACACTTCTTTTAGTCCTATTTATAATGGAAATATATCTGCTACAAAATGGAAATCTATAAATGATAATTACATAAGGTCATACACGTATTCATACGATGGTTTAAATAGATTGCTTCATGCGATGTCTTACAATGAAAGTGTTGGAGTTGTAAATGCATATTCTGAAAAGATAAATGGATATGATAAAAATGGAAACATAAAAGGAATTTTGAGATTTGGAGCAAGAGAAGATAAAGCGAATAATCCAATTGATGATTTAACTTACGATTATCAAACTAATTCAAATAAACTATTAAGTGTTACTGATTCATATAATGAACCAGCAGGTTTTGATGATAAGAATAAAATAGGAAATGATTACGATTATGACCTTAATGGAAATCTAATAAAAGATTTAAACAAAGAAATTACGAAAATTAGTTATAATGATTTAAATTTACTTACAGAAGTTCTTTGGAATGCATCTAAAAAAATTAACTATAGTTATGATGCAAGTGGTGTAAAGTTAAGAAAAGTTGTAACTGATGGTACACAAATTACCACAACAGATTATTCTGGAGGTTTCCAATACAAAAAAAATGGAAATAATGAACCGATCGAACTACAATTTTTCCCAACAACAGAAGGTTATGTAAACGTTGAAGGAAATACAACATTTAATTATGTTTACAATTATACCGATCATTTAGGTAATGTTCGTTTAAGCTATACTAAAAACTCTGCAGAAAATGTAAAAGAGTGTGAAAATCCTGCTGAAATGAGATTATCAAATTTTAATAATCCTTGCTCATCTCTAGTGGAGGTTTTAGAAGAAAATAACTATTATCCATTTGGATTAAAACACAGCGGATACACTCCTACAACAATTGGAAATAGTAATTACCAGTACAAATACAACGGGAAAGAGTTACAAACAGACTTAGATATTAACCTATATGATTACGGTGCTCGTAATTACGATCCTGCTATTGGGCGCTGGTTTAATATTGATCCGTTGGCTGAACAAATGCGTCGTCATTCACCTTACAATTATGCATTTAATAATCCTATTCGTTTTATAGATCCTGATGGGAATTCTCCAGAAGACATTATTTTTAGAGTAATCACTAAAGACAACAAAAATTATGATTTTACATATAGAAATGGTAATTTCTATCATCCAGATGGAAGAAGATATAATCCAGGAAAAGAGAAAATTGGTAATAATGGTACAATGTATAAATATTTGACAACTTTGAGAACTATTGAAAATTCAAGTGACTCTGTACTAAAAAACCAGCTAAATACACTTGTAGAATCTGATAATAAACATATTGTTAATAATGCTGAAGGAGGGAGCGGTGTTCGTTCAGACAGTGAAATTGGCACAAATAATAGCGAAATAGAAAAGAAAGTTAGCAATGGAGAAGGTGTTGGTACATTGACAGGTTTTAATTTCTCTGATTCAGAAAAAAAGAGATTTAAAGATATCGAAGGAGTTCCTGATTCAAATTTAACTATTGTTGTTCATGAAATGAGTCATCAATATGATTTTGATACAGGTAATATGAAGGATGAAGTACAATGGGAAAACAACATGAGAAAAAGTGGTAATAGTTTAAAAGGAAACAAACACCTAAGTCCTACAGAGAAAAGAGCTGTTTCAAATGAAAATAGAGTTAGAAAATCTCAATATAAAAGAACTACTTATGGAGGCAAAAAAATATTATAATTATTTATTTTTATTTTTACTATTTATGTATTCATGCAATAAAAAAAACGATGATTTTTTTTATTTAGAAGATTTAGCAAAAGATATTAAAAATCATAATTATACCTCTAAATATAATTTTTCAGACTTTTATATTTTGTGTCAAAATAATGAATATTTTAAAAAAATATCCTATAAAGAAATTTACAATGATTTTTATTCAAAAAAAGACACTAACTTAACTACAGAAAAATACTTATCAGATTTATTTAACAACAAAATACAGTATAAAGGATTAGATTCTATATACATTAATAAAAAAATTCTAAATCTTCACAACAAAGGGAATAAAGTATTTATAGATTACACAAGTTATCCTGAGTCTGATAGTACAAGAATTTTAAAGAATGAAATAACTACAATATCTGAAGTTGAAACCGTTCTATATTTATATTCAAAAATGGGCTATCAAATCAACAATAATGATTATTTAGGATTAACTATTTTATATAAAAAATAATTTTAAAACAACAAAAGCCAGCTAAATACACTTGTAGAATCTGATAATAAA
The DNA here is from genome assembly GCF_900142565.1 of Chishuiella changwenlii. GTDB lineage: Bacteria > Bacteroidota > Bacteroidia > Flavobacteriales > Weeksellaceae > Empedobacter > Empedobacter changwenlii. Next base: position 130,276 of record NZ_FRBH01000006.1, on the reverse strand, counting down.
CATATTGTTAATAATGCTGAAGAAGGGAGCGGTGTTCGTTCAAACAGGTGATAAATTTGATAATAATTATGTAAAAAATCATTTACAAGAAGTTAGTAATATTTTATCACAAAATGAAGGATTTTCAGTATCAGTTATAGAGGATAAAAATGCATCATTCGGATTAAATATGTCTAAGGATTTTTCTGGAGCTAGCATTGTTGATGGGCAAATTACAGTAACTGCTGGAAAAGCAACATTAGGAAATCCTATTGACCAAACAGTTTCTTCAAATGGAAATGCTTCAAATACAGCACATGAATTTGCACATGCAGCTGGAGTTCCTCATATTTTTGATGAAAACTCTAAAGTAACAAATACTCCTGATAATATTAACAATATGATGAATTCTAACGAAAATGACATTCCAAATATGCGTAGTTCAGGAGGAACAGAGGTAAAACAAGGACAGACAGATACCATGATAAATACTATCAATGCAAGTCAATCAAGATTAAATAGTTTAGAAGAACAAAAAAAACAATAAAATGAAGAATATTTTTAATATATATTTGGTTTTCTTCGCATTTGTTTATGGATGTACTGTTAATAAAAATACTGATATTTCATTTGTAAACATTTCTAATCAAACAGATGAAGATAAAAAAATAGAAAAATGGTATTATGAAAATACACCTAAAGAATACAATAAAAAAGAAGATGAAATTTTAGTTTTTTTTAGTGGACAAGCTTTTAAAGGTTCTGAGATTATTGTAAATAAAAAGGATACTTTAAAATTCAAAGAAGAATCAAATCCATTGGAGTGCTTAGGCTATAAAATGTATATAATTAAAAAGAATGCTAAATTTTTATACGTGATATCTGAGAAGAAACAAGAGAAGTTAAAGTTAAAGCTTAATAATAATTATGATTATTTAATAGTAGGAAACTCTTTGCATAACTTATGGGGGGTTGTTTATTATCCATTTTTTCCTAATATAACTTGTAGATAAGGCTAGTGTTCCAGAAGTGTTGTTATTATATAATGTATATTTCACAATAACACAAAAGGCAAACTCCAGCTAGCGTAAGCATTATACTTTTGAGTTAAAAAATGTTTTATAAACACATGATTTTCAAACAAAAAATAGCAGTTTATATAGGAGCTTTAATCCTTTTTATTACCTATAAATTATTAGGAAAGAAAAAGAGTTTTAATGATATAATAAACGCATCTTATAAACAAGATGATTATAATAGAATTAGAGCTTTCTATATCGGCATTTTAGTTTTATTACTTCTTATTCCTTTGCTAAAATGGTTAATCTAATTAATCTCTTAAACATAAAAAATCCGCAAGACTAATTTAATCTTGCGGATTTTGATATTATAAATAAAAGAATTCGTTTAATCTAAAACCTTTGCTCCTTTCACTTTCTGATTCGTTAAAGCAATATCCAGAACCTCTTTCATTTCTTTTACATAATGAAAAGTCATCCCTTTTACATATTCAGCCTTAATTTCTTCTATATCTTTTCTGTTATCAGCACACAAAATAATTTCTTTAATATTTGCGCGTTTAGCAGCCAAAATTTTCTCTTTTATTCCTCCAACAGGAAGAACCTTACCACGAAGTGTTATTTCTCCCGTCATAGCCAACTTCGCTTTTACTTTACGTTGTGTAAACGACGAAACTAAAGACGTAAGCATTGTTATACCAGCAGATGGTCCATCTTTTGGTGTTGCACCTTCTGGTACGTGAACATGCACTTTATAGTTTTCGAAAACTTCAGATTTTATTCCTAATTCGTCTGCATGCGATTTTATATATTCTAAAGCAATTGTAGCAGATTCTTTCATTACATTTCCTAAATTTCCTGTAATAGAAAGTCCTCCATTTTTCGATTTAGATAAAATAGATTCTATAAATAAAATATCACCGCCGACACTTGTCCAAGCTAAACCAACAACAACACCAGGAACTTCGTTATTCTCATATTGATCTGGTGTAATAGATGGTCCTAAAATTTTAGAAATATCCTCTATCGTATATTTTGCATTAAATTCTTCTTCTAATGCTACATGTTTAGCAGCAGAACGAACTAATTTAGCTACTTTCTGATTTAAGTTTCTAACTCCAGATTCGCGTGTGTAACCTGTTATTAAATACTCTATTTCTTTTTTACCTAATATAACATCTTTCTCTTTTAGACCATGTTCTACCAATTGTTTTGGTAATAAATGTCTTTTTGTTATTTCGGTTTTCTCTTCAATTGTATAACCTGCAATATTAATCATTTCCATACGATCACGTAATGGACTTGGAATATCACCTATATTATTTGCTGTAGCAATAAAAAATACTTTAGATAAATCGTAACCAATTTCTAAGAAGTTATCATAGAAAGATGAGTTTTGCTCTGGATCTAAAACTTCTAACATTGCAGAAGATGGATCTCCATGTGCACTTGCTGACATTTTATCTATCTCATCTAATACAAAAACAGGATTTGATGATTCTGATTTTTTAATAGATTGTAAAACACGTCCAGGCATTGCTCCTATATATGTTTTACGGTGACCTCTAATTTCAGATTCGTCATGTAAACCACCTAATGATACACGAACATATTTACGCCCAATAGCTTCTGATATCGATTTCCCTAAAGATGTTTTACCAACACCTGGAGGTCCATATAAACATAAGATTGGCGAACGCATATCACCTTTCAATTTCAGAACGGCTAAATGCTCTAAAATACGTTCTTTTACATCATCTAATCCGTAGTGATCATTATCTAAGATTTTCTTTGCATTTTTTATATCAAAGTTGTCTTTTGTTAAATCGTTCCAAGGTAACTCTAACATAAACTCAAGGTAATTACGTTGAATGTTATGTTCTGGCATTTGAGGATTAAGACGAGAAAGACGACCAATTTCTTTATCGAAATGATTGGCTACTTCTTCGCTCCAATTTTTAGAAAGCGCTCTTTTACGCATTTCATTAATTTCTTCCTCTGTAGAATTTCCTCCTAACTCTTCTTGAATAGATTTTATTTGCTGATTTAAGAAATATTCTTTCTGTTGTTGATCTAATTCTTTACGAACTTTATTCTGAATTGTATTTTTCAATTCTAGTTTCTGAAGCTCAACATTCATAAAACGCATTACCTCTATGGCACGTAGTTTTATGTCAGAAATTTCTAACAATAATTGTTTTTCATCTAAACTTAACGTTAAGTTAGAAGCTACAAAGTTTATTAAAAACGTATTACTTTCAATACTTTTTATTGCACCAGCTGCCTCTGATGGTAACATTGGATTTTCTTCTACAATCTGAAAAGCTAAATCGCGAACAGACTCTATAATAATTGGGTATTCTTTATTACGAGAAGTAGGAACTTTTTCGTTTAAAATTTTAACCTCAGCCTTATAATAAGGATCCTCAGTAAGGTATTTAATCACTTCAAAGCGTTTCATTCCTTGTAAAATTACAGTGATGTTACCATCAGGTAATTTTATCATTCGCATAATTTTGGCAACTGTACCAACTTTATACAAATCTTCTGGTGTTGGATCTTCTACTGCAATTTCTTTCTGAGAAAGAACTCCAATTATACGATTTTCTTTATATGCTTGTGTTAAAAGCTTTATAGATTTATCTCTTCCTGCTGTAATTGGTGCGACAACTCCAGGAAATAAGACAGTATTTCTTAACGATAAAATAGGCAATTCCGAAGAAATATCTTGTTTATTCAACTTATTTTCTTCGTCTTTACTCATTAAAGGAATTAATTCGATTTCTTCTTCCATTACTTGTGCTAATGACAAATTGTCTATATTCATAATTTTACTAAACGTTCAAAATGTCAGTGTGTGAAATATTAACTGACTAATTCATTTCAAAAAAGCATTTAATCACTTTCTTTACTTTGCTTTTTACTTTCAATAAAAAGCGGTAATAAGTAAGTCAAAGCTTATGCCAATAAAAAAATTGTCAGTTTTAAATTATGAGTTAATTTTTAATACTATAAACATATATCATGATTTATTAAAAATAATAATTGCCTCACTAAATGTAAATCTAGCAAGGCAATTACTTAATAAAGATTAATTTATTTTTATATCATTTTCAAATAAGTATTGCAAACATTAAAACTTAAGTTACTCTTCTTAATTCTTATATTATAACACTTTCTTTCTTAACATGTAAGATATATAATTATGTAAAGCTATTTCTTGTGGAGTATTTATTATATTACCAGAAACTCTAGAATTTCTAAAAACGCCTTCATCCCAAAAGAATATTGCTCTATTATCTTGACCCGTTAAAAACACTTGCGCTACATTACCTTGTGTCCCTAAAACTTCTGAATCATCAGCCAACTGACTAGTTAAAACTCGACCACTACTCGCAAATCCGAAAAGCTGAACATTTGTTGCATTACCAAATATCCCATTATTTATTTCATGAGAATTAGTTAATGTAGCAGGTGTTGCTCTTCCAGATGTCACACTTCCTGTACCTCCAAACGCATTTAATAAACTTGTTCCCATATTATTATCTAATTTTATAATGGCAATACCTCCTGCGTCTACATATTGCTTAACCTTAGCGGCATCATTTATACTTAAATGGCTATAGCCTATTGATATAATGTCATAAGAATTAATTAATTGATCAACAGTTAAATTTGATAAAGTAGATGTAATATCGGTAAAAGAAAAACCGTCAAAATCTCCTTTATGAGTTCCTGTTCGTCCATAATTAACTGGATTATTAAGTTGAGAGTTAAATGCTGGAAATTGAATACTTCCTATTGAAAATCGAGCATAATAGGCTACTCTAACGAGTTTTTTAACAGACTCATTAACAACTTCTCCAATATTTACTGTACTTGTACAACTTAAGATTCTGTTGTTCCATGTAGCAGTTAAATCTCCATGTTCTTGTGGAGTTCCAGATAAACTATAAGTAATAATTTGCGATGCTTCTGGTTCTAAATTAATTGTTGTTGGTGAAACACTAGATACTTCTATTCCACTCACTCCACTCACTTCCAAATCGTTTGGTTGAAAATTTAATTTTGCTGTATAAAAAGAATTATTAGTTATTGTAACTTGGTAAGTAGCTTCTGATAAAGCCGTTTCTTTTATAAAATTACCAGAAAAGCCTCCAGAACATTCTACTACAACAGATGAATCATCTAAAGCAGATCCAGATCCAGTACTATTTTCTTCTAAACATTCAGACCAAGAAGTCCCATTAAAATATTTTACACATTTATCTGTACTATCATAAATCATAGTCCCTTCGGCAACAGTATCTCCTTGAGGATTCACTATATTAGTTGGTGAAAGATTTGCTGGTAATACCAACCCTAAATTACTTTCTATGGGTGAATTAAGATCTAAAATTCCTCTGGGAGTTGTTGTTCCTATTCCAACTTGACAATTGGATGAAATAAATGTCAGTAATAAAAATATTGACATGAAAAGATTAAGGTAGTTTTTTTTCATATTTTGGTTATTTAGGTTATTTAGGTTATTTAGGTTATTTAGGTTAACAAAGTAATGAAAAATAAACAATAAAAACTAAGTTTAATTAATTGAAAATCAATACAATAAATGTTATAAATAAAAAATTAAATAACTATTAATTAAATATAATATTACAAAACAATCATATAATCATTTACAATCGATACATAAAAAAGAATATAAATTATGGAATAAAATTTATATTAGGATTCAATAAAAAAATCGGGTTATAACCCGATTTTTTCTCTTGCGATAGCTTTTCTATACAAATCCTCATAAAGAGGAAGAATATTCTTTTTATCAAAGCGTATAGCTTGTTCTTTTGCTTGTAAACTAAATTCGTGTAAGCGTTGGTCATTTTCTAGAATATAAATTGCTTTTTCTGCCATCATTTCTATATCACCTACTGGACAAACAAAACCTGTTACACCATCTATATTTACTTCTGGAATTCCTCCTGCATTAGAAGAGATAACTGGAACATTAGCTGCCATTGCTTCTAAGGCTGCTAAACCAAAACTTTCTTGTTCCGATGGTAAAAGAAATAAATCTGATGCTTTTAATACATCTGCTAAATCACTTACCATTCCAAGACTTTTTACTTTATCTTGAATTCCATAATCTTGTATCATTTGATCTGCTAATTCCCATTCTGGTCCTTCTCCAGCAATAATTAATTTTGCAGGAATTTTTTGTTGAATCAAATTAAATGCACCAATTACATCTTGTATACGTTTTACTTTTCTTAAGTTAGATGTATGTAAAATTACTTTCTCATTCGGTAAAGCAAAATTGTTTCTACAACATACACATTTTTCTGGTAAATATTGTTCGTTGTCTATAAAGTTAGGAACAACTTGTATATCATTCGTAATATCAAAAGCAGCTAATGTATCTTGTTTTAAACTTTCTGAAACTGATGTTACAACATCTGATTCATTAATAGAAAACTCTACTGCTGTTCTATAAACTGGGTGTTTACCTACAAGTGTAATATCTGTACCATGTAAAGTAGTTACAATTGGTAAATAATATCCTTTTCTTTGCAACATTTGTTTTGTAAAATATGCTGCATAAGCATGTGGAATAGCGTAATGTACATGTACCAAATCTAACTCATAGTGCAATACTTTATCATATAAAATAGTGCTTAATGCTAAATCGTATGGTTGATATTGAAACAATGGATATGTTTCAACATGAATACGATGAAAGTATATATTTGGTAATTTGATATTTAATCTTGCAGGAACATTTGTACTAAAAAAGTGTACTTCGTGTCCCTTTTCCGCTAAATCCATTCCTAGCTCTGTTGCTACTATTCCACTACCTCCGTAAGTAGGATAGCATACAATTCCTATTTTCATTTGCGATTTTTTTATTTAGACAAATTTAAGGTAAAATTGCATCATAAATTACTTGTCTGATGTTTTCTCTTACTTTTTTAATGGAAAGATAATTTGGCTCAACAGTTTCATTCACTCTATTCGAAAGAAAAATATAAACAATATTGTATTTCGGATCAGCCCAAATCATTGTTCCAGTAAAACCTGTATGCCCAAAACTTTCTGCTGAGGGCCCTTTTGCACTTCCACTTGCCAGCTTATCAAAACCAGCTCCTCTATGGTTACCTTTATATTGTTGTTTAGTAAATTCTTTTATTGTTTCGGGTTGTAGAAAAACCTCATCGCCATATTCTCCTCCATTAAGATACATTTGCATCAATTTCGCTAAATCTATCGAGTTAGAAAATAAACCTGCGTGTCCAGCAACTCCGCCCATCATTGCAGCACCCTGATCATGTACAAAACCATGAACTAATTGGTTTCTGTATGTTTTATCGTATTCTGTTGGAATAATATCTTTTAACTGAAATTTTTCTTTCGGATTAAATGTAGTACGATACATTCCTAAATCTTGATAGAATTTTTCTTGAACTAACTCATTTAAACTGGTTCCGAAATCTTTTTCTAACTTCTTCTTGAAAATATAGTATCCTAAATCCGAGTATTCGTATGTTTTTTTACCAAGTGGAGACTTGTAAATATCTTCGTAAATAGTATCTTTTATAGAATTAATAATATAAATATTATCCGTTACTTTTATTTGGTGTTCATCGTCTTGTTTACGAGAATAATAATCCAAATATAAACGTGCATTTTTTACGTTTACTGTTTCATTGTAAAAACCAATCCATGGTTTTAAACCTGATTGATGTGCTAAAACTTCTCTAATTTTTAATGAAGATTTGTTTGAGTTTCTAGCTTCATTATCTATTTCTCCAAGAGTTTGATCTAATTGTAATTTACCTTCATCAACTTCTAACATCAACAAAGGTAACGTTGCTGTTACCTTTGTTAGAGAAGCAACATCATATAAATCTGTCCACTTCACTTTTTCCGAAGAATTTTTATCTTGTGTTCCGAAACTTTTATCAACTACAATTTTTCCATCTTTCGCCACCAAAATTTGTATCCCTGGTGTATAGTGATTTCTAATTGCATCTTCTGCTAATCTATCTATTTCTAGAAGTTTTTTTTTCCTAGACCAACATTTTCAGGAGCCGAAAATCCTAAACGTTTTATATGTTTTGTTGCAATTCCTTTTCCTTCTTTTAAATTTGCATTAATCTCAACTGGTAAAGTTGCATCAACACCAATTGCTCCAAAAATTGTTTGTGCAGCTGCAACTTGTGCTTCTTTTGTGTTTTGATAATGAACAGTAACTGCATCAAATTTTGCTAAATCCAAATCTTTTAAACCGTAAGGACTAGTAAACAAAGAAAAAATTGTTTTTTTATCTTGTGGTAAAACATTGATAATAGCTTTAGAATTATCTGATAATTTATAAGGTTTGTAAACTGATTCATTCGATAAGAAAGCTCCAACAATTATCGCATCATAATCCTTTAATAAATTAATTTCTGATGGATTTTTTACGTTAACCAACTCTACATTTGTATATTTCTGTAAATGTGTTAAAAACTGATCGTAATCTGTTTGTTCTAATGGAACAAATGCTATTTTTTGTTTGAGTTTTTTAATTGGTAAAACCTTATTATCATTTTTAACGATAGTAGACGATTTTTCGAAGATAGTTGTTGTTAATGCTTTATTCACATCAGAATTAAGATCTTCAAAAATATTTTTAGAATCAAGGAATTTTAAATCGTTTAATCCAGTAATGTATTTCGCCATTAAAATTTTCTTTACACTTTCTTCTAAACGTTCTTCAGAAATCTCTCCCTTATTAATTGCATCAATAATTTTTTGTTTTCCAACTTTTACATTCTGAGAGAATAATAAAATATCATTTCCTGCAACAAATGCTCTATAATCAACATCGCCTGGAGGATACATTTTTGCAACACCATCCATGTTTAAAGCATCTGTAATAATAATTCCTTTAAATTGTAATTCTCCTTTTAAATAATCTGTAATAATTCTTTTAGATAAAGTTGATGGAATTTTTGGATCTGGTTCAAGTGCAGGAATATTTAAATGGGCAACCATTATAGATTGTACACCAGCATCTATCATTTTCTTAAAAGGTGCAACATGATATTTCTCTAAATCGGCTTTATTGTCTGGAACCAATGGTAATGTTTTATGAGAATCTTGATCTGTATTTCCATGTCCTGGAAAATGTTTTGCAGAAGACAAGACATTTTGTGCTTTCATCCCATTCATATAAGCAATTCCTTTTGCTGCAACACGATCTGGATTAGATCCAAATGAACGGTTTCCTATAATTGGATTATTTGGATTTACATTAACATCTACTGATGGTGAGAAATTAAACTGAACCCCCATTCTATTGGCTTGTACACCAATTTGTTTACCTACTTCATAAACTAATTCATCATTTTTTAATGCACCTAATGTCATATTCCAAGGAAAACGCTCTACATCTTTTAGTCGCATTGCTAATCCCCACTCAGCATCCATTCCTATTAACAATGGAATTTTAGAAGCTGTTTGGTATTTATTTGTTAAATCGATTTGATGAACTGCTTGATCTTGCATAAAAATTAATCCACCAATATTTTCTTGTTCTATTAATTTTAGAATATCATTTTCATGCGATGCATCTCGATTACTATAAGCAGCGACAATAAATAACTGTCCAACTTTTTCTTCTAATGTCATCGAATCATACTTTTCATTTACCCATTGTAATTGAATAGAATCTTTATATAATGGTGAAACATTCTGTGCTTTAGAAGCAATAGGAATAATAAATACTAAAAGAATGTAAGCAACTATTTTTTTCATATTGAAATAAATCAATTTTAATTGTTTTTTATTTTCGGGAAACATTTTTTCTCAGCTAATCTGTAATGAATGGTAAATTTATAGTAAATTGTGAAATTAAATAAATTTATATGAGTATTTTCAGTGTTGTCCAAGACAACATGTTTAACCATCCATGGTTAATAGCTGGATTTGGTGTTGCAGTAGTTATTATGTTATTGCTAGATTTAGGTGTTTTTAATAAAAATGCACACGCTGTTTCGAACAAAGAAGCCTTAACTTGGAGTATTGTTTGGATTTCTTTAGCAATGGTTTTTAGTGGAATTATCTATTTCGTTTTTCGAAATGCAGATGGACACGAATTTGCGATTGATAAATTCTCACAATTTCAGGCTGCTTATTGGATAGAAAAAGCCTTATCCGTTGACAATCTTTTTGTCTTTATTTTAGTTTTCGGTTTTTTCAAAATTCCGAAAGAGTATCAACACAAAGTATTATTCTGGGGAATTTTAGGTGCTTTAGTTTTTAGAGCTATCTTTATTTTTGCAGGTGTTGAAGTAATTAAAATGACTTATTTACCTGCTTTTTCTATTGGTGATTGGCATTTTACTTTAGGTGATCATGCCGAGCATGCAAATTATGCTGCAAAAGAATTTTTTAGACCAAATGTTGTCTTAACCGTTTTTGGTTTCTTCTTGGTTTATGCTGGAATAAAATCTTGGAATTCTAGTGATGAAGATGAAAATCAGGATTTATCTAAAAACTTTGGTGTAAAATTGGTTCATAAATTTTACAAGGTTTCACCAAACTTTGACAAGGATAAATTCTTTACTGTACAAAACGGAATTAAAATGGCTACGCCACTTTTTGTTGCCTTAATGGTGATAGAAGTAACAGATTTAGTATTTGCTGTAGATAGTATTCCTGCTATTTTCGCAATTGCACCAAATGATCCATTTATATTATATTCATCTAACATTTTTGCTATTCTAGGATTACGTTCATTGTATTTTTTATTGGCTAACTCTATGGATAAATTTAATAAGCTACATTATGGTTTAGCTATCATTCTTAGCTTTATTGGTATAAAAATGATTATTATGCCTTTTTATCATTTCGAATCCACTATCTCGCTTTTAGTTATCGGGAGTATATTAGTCATTACCATTATTTGGTCTCTACTTTCGAATAAAAAAGAGACTTCTCATTAATAAATCTAACAACTTAGATATAAAACAAAACCCCTTATTAAATAAGGGGTTTTGTTTTATTAATCTCCAGGTTTGTGTTTATGAGGTTTTAAAGCTGGATGCTTTGGCTTTGTTTCTGGATTTACTCGCCTTCTTTTATCAGGAGTTCCATCATCTTTTTTAGGTTTTGGACCTGGTTTAATAGCTTGAATTGTTGTCATATAATTACTTATTTAAAATTTAATAATTATAAAACTATATAGAAACATTTAACCATAATTACGTAAAACCATAATTGCTTTTAAATAATTATATATTTATTATTTTGATTTAATTATACTTAAAAGAAGAACATGAAATTTATATTAGTCAAATGTAAACTGCTCATACTAGATTGTATTAATTATAATTTTCTTTTTTAATTAATTTTCCAAGATTATCATAGAATTCCCAACTACCAGTTTTATTACCAGCATCGTACTTACGAAGCCACATTAATTTTCCATTTATATGATATTCTTTCCAATCTCCATCTCTATGACCATTTTTTCTTATTCCTATTTCTTTTAATACATTATCCTTATAGTAATATTTCCATAATCCTTCTTCTTTATTATCTTTATATTGTCCTTCTGCATATAAACTTCCATCACTTTCATATGATTTATAGGGACCATTCTTTATATCATCCAAATAGTTTTCAACTCTTTTTAAATTCCCATTCGAATAATACTCTTTCCACTCTCCTTGCTTTCCCTTATTTATAATTTGTTTTCCAGAGCTAAAAAGCTTTCCTTGCTCATCAAAGTTTTCAGTGAGACCAGTATTTAGATATATGATATTGGATAACTTTCCAGATTCTTTGTAAAACTTCCATTCTCCAACCAGATTACCCTCTTCAAATTCAAAAACTTCCTTTAATTCTCCAGTTTCATAATACCTTTTCCATTCTCCATTGGGTTTATTATTTTTATCATATTGTCCAATTTCTTTAACTCGTCCATTATCAAATAGTGTTTCGTGTTTTTTTTGAGCAGATACACTATAAATAGTAAAAATTAATAAAAAGGTAAATGTATTCTTCATCATTTATAAGCTTTTATTATAGATAGTAAATATAGCATACTTCTTTAAAATTTAGTATATAAAACCTTTGTTGCAACAAAACCCAATCGAAGGGAATATCCAAAAACAAAAAAGCTGTTTTACAGATTGTAAAACAGCTTTTATAGTTATTGTTTTGATTTAATTATGCCTCACAAGAAGAACAAGAAACTAAGTTAGCTACTAATTCTTTTGATACTGATTGAGAACGTTGGTAATACAATGTTTTAACACCTAATTGCCATGCCTCTATCATTAAACGATTTACTTCTTTAACTGGTAAATCTGGTGGAATATTTAAATTTAATGATTGCGATTGATCTACATATTTCTGACGAATAGCTGCTTGCTGAACAATCTCTAATTGAGAAATTTCTTTAAATGTTTTAAATACATCTTTCTCTTCTTGAGATAATTCTGCAATATGTTGTACAGAACCTCCGTTCAACATAATACCTCTCCAAACATCCTCGTTGTTTAAACCTTTTTCGTCTAATAATCTTGTAAGATATTTATTCTTACGCATAAAATTACCTTTAGATAATCCTGCTTTATAATAGTTAGATGCAAATGGCTCAATTCCTGGAGAAGTTTGCCCTAAGATAGCAGAAGATGAAGTTGTTGGCGCAATAGCACATGTTGTTGTGTTACGACGTCCATATCCTTTTAATACTTCTGGTTCTCCATAAATACGCGCTAATTCTTCTGAAGCTTTATCTGCTTTAGTTTGAATATGTTTAAATATTTCTGTTGTGCGTAATTTTGCTTCCATACCTTCAAATGGAATCATATTACGTTGTAAATAAGAATGCCATCCTAAAACTCCTAATCCTAATGCTCTGTGACGTTTTGCAAAACGATTAGCTGATTCTAAATAATGGTTTCCTTCTGTTTTTTCGATGAATTCTTGTAAAACTGCATCTAAGAAAAAGATTGCTAAACGAACAGCTTCTGTATCTTTCCATTCGTCATATAACTCTAAATTCATAGAAGATAAACAACAAATAAATGATTCATCTTCGCTAGAAGGTAACATAATTTCTGAACAAAGGTTTGACGCATTAATACGCATACCTAAATCCTTATATACTTGTGGTTTATTTTTATTTACGTTATCAGAAAAGAATAAATATGGTAATCCTTTCTCTTGACGAGACTCTAATACTTTCGCCCAAATTTGTCTTTTCTCTGCATCACCATCAATCATTTCTTGCATCCAATAATCTGGTACACAAACACCATAAAATAAATTTTGAATTGGACTACCGATTGATTTTATCTTTAAAAACTCTTCAATATCTTGATGATCTATATCTAAATAAGCTGCAAAAGCACCACGACGAGTAGAACCTTGAGAAACCACATTCATTGCAGAGTTAAATAACTCCATAAATGAAACTGCTCCACTACTCTTTCCATTGTCTGTAATTGCTGCTCCACGCTCGCGTAATTCTCCAAAGTAACCAGAAGTTCCACCTCCGATTTTAGTTTGCATAATTACCTCACCTAATTTGTGTGTGATTCCTTCTATACTATCTGGAATATGAACATTGAAACAAGAAATTGGTAAACCACGTTCTGTTCCCATATTTGCCCAAATAGGAGAAGATAAACTCATCCATCCTCTTTCAATCATTTCCTTGAAAGACTCTTGTAATTCTGGTTTATATAAACGTCTTGCTGCTGCTGCAGTAATACGGTCTATTGCTCCTTCTACGGTTTCTCCTTTTAACAAGTAACCTCTATTCAAAATTTGTTCAGATTCAGAATTTTTCCACCATAACTTTGGTGTTTCTCCATCAAAAAATACATTTTGATCTTCGTCGTGTATAATCGGATTGTCCATAGTATTAGAATTTTATTGATGTGTGATTATGATATATATAGTTTATTATTGTTTTCTTATGTCTTAAAATAAATCGTCTGCCGAAATACTTTTATCATGCTTCGTATAATCTACTGGTCTTTTAGCAAAAAAGTCATCTAAACTGCTTGCAAAAACCTCCTCTTCAAACCAAGCCATTGGTTTATATTGTTCTTGTGAAATATGGAATATTTTTTTGTAACCAATTTTTACAATTGCTTCATCTATTCTATATTTCATGTAGTTTAATAAATCTGCTTTAGAATAATAACCGAATTCTCCTTTCTCGAAAATCCAATCTAACATAATCTCTTCTTGATTAATGTAACCTAAAACAGCATTCTCTACCCAATCTTGGTTTAATTCTGCTGGTAATAAACCTTCTTCTCTAATTTTATTAATTAAATAAATTCCTGCATTCGCATGAATTTGTTCATCCGTAGAAGTCCAAGCAATAATATTTGCTGTGTTTTTCATTAAACCGTCAAAACGAGTAAAAGCTAAGATATTAGCAAACTTAGAAAATAAAGAACTATCCTCGATAACTAAAGCAAAGAACAATAATTTTTCTACGATAGATTTATTCTCGTCACGCATAATTTCTCCTACAAAGTTGTTGTAACTTTTAAAAATAGGATTTTGTAATGCAATGCTAAATTCATCTAAATAACCGTTTACTTCTAGAATACGAGAATATGCTTCACTGTGTCTAAATTCACATTCTGCAAACGTAACTCCTAAACCATTTAATTCTGGTTTTGGAAAATAGTGATATAAATCTCCCCAAAAACCTTTTACTGTAACTTCTACTTGCGCAATTGATAAAATAGAACGTTTATGGATTTCTCTTTTTATATCATCCAAATTTGCATGGTAATCTTGTATATCCGAAGTAAAATCTACTTCTCCGTGTACCCAATATGCTTTTTGGATTGCTTCTGTAAAAGTTAATATTTCTGGATACTCAAACGGTTTATAGTTTACTCTTTTATCAAAAATTGACATGGTTTTTAGACTTTTTAAATTAATAACTATGGTAGAAAAAGCATAAATTGGATTATTAAATTGTCATTCGTAATTATAGAATATTTTTTAATAATTGAGCCTCAATAGGCTGACAATTTTACTCTTTTACTTATCGGTTCTTTCAAAATTAAGACAAGATTTTACAATTAAAAATTTTCGAATCTTAAAAATTTAAAAGGTTATCAACAAGTTGTTAATTACTTAGTAGACAAATAAATAATTATTTTTTAACAGCTTATTAATGTATAAAAAATAGTAGAATAAAAAAAGTTATGTAATAAATATTTTGCTATAATTATTAAAAAAATAGACAGACCTTTTACGATCTGTCTATTGATAATAATCTACTGTATTTTTTTTCTATCTTGCAATGTTCACTGCGCGCGTTTCTCTAATAACTGTTACACGAACTTGACCAGGATATGTCATTTCATTTTGTATTTTATCAGAAATCAAGAAAGATAATTCAGCCGCTTTAGTATCGTCAACTCTATCACTTTCTACGATAACACGTAACTCACGACCTGCTTGAATAGCGTATGCTTTTTCAACT
This sequence comes from Chishuiella changwenlii, assembly GCF_900142565.1. Taxonomy (GTDB): domain Bacteria; phylum Bacteroidota; class Bacteroidia; order Flavobacteriales; family Weeksellaceae; genus Empedobacter; species Empedobacter changwenlii. The sequence continues at coordinate 114,766 of NZ_FRBH01000006.1, read as the reverse complement.
CCATCAAAATTTAAAGCTGTAGCTTCTAAATCTTTTAAACGTTGCATATAAGATTCAATAACTTGACGGCGAGCACCAGGGCGAGCACCAGAAATTGCATCAGCAACCTGAATAATAGGAGAAAGTAACGAATTCATTTCTATTTCGTCGTGGTGAGCACCAATTGCATTAATTACATCTGGATGTTCTCCGTATTTCTCAGCCCATTGCATACCTAAAATAGCATGAGGTAATTCTGATTCTTGTTCTGGAACTTTTCCTATATCGTGTAATAAACCTGCTCTTTTTGCCAATTTAGCATTTAAGCCTAATTCAGCAGCAAGTGTTCCTGCTAAATTTGCTACTTCACGAGAGTGTTGTAATAAATTCTGTCCATAAGAAGAACGGTATTTCATACGTCCTACGATACGAACTAAATCTTTATGTAATCCGTGTATTCCTAAATCTAGAATAGTTTTCTTACCAACTTCTATTATTTCGTCCTCGATTTGTTTTGTTGTTTTAGCAACAACTTCCTCAATACGAGCTGGGTGAATACGTCCATCAGTTACTAAACGGTGTAATGATAAACGTGCGATTTCTCTTCTTACAGGATCAAAACATGATAAGATAATTGCTTCTGGTGTGTCATCAACAATTACTTCTACTCCTGTTGCAGCTTCAATTGCACGAATATTACGACCTTCACGTCCAATAATACGTCCTTTTATTTCATCAGACTCAATATTAAAAACAGATACAGCATTTTCTATTGCTTGCTCTGTTCCTATACGTTGAATAGATGAAATTACAATTTTACGAGCTTCGTTTTTAGCCTCTAGCTCAGCTTCTTCCATAATTTCTTGGATATGAGCCTGTGCTTTAGTTTTTGCTTCATCTTTTAAAACTTCAATTAATTCTGCTCTTGCTTCTTCGGCAGAATAATTAGAAATTTTCTCAAGAGTTTCTACTTGCTTTTTATGCATTGTATCAACCTCTTTTTGTCTGATATTAAGCTTTTCTGTTCGTGCTTGTATATTTCCTTTCTCAGATTTAATCTGATCTTTTTGTTTCTGAATTTCTGCTAGGTCAGATTTTGTTCTCTCTTCTCTTTCCTTTACTTTAAGCTCAGCATCAGCTACTTTTCTTTCACGTTGATTAACAACATCTTCGTGCTTAGATTTTAATTCTAAAAATTTTTCTTTTGCTTGAAAAATCTTTTCTTTTTTAATTGTCTCTCCTTCTTTTTCTGCATCATTAATCAAAGATTGCGCTTTAGCAGTTGCATCATCAATCAACTTTTGGTTTTGTTGATCTACAGATTTTTTTGATAAAAAATATCCTACTGCAGCACCTATGATTAATGTAACAATCGCAATAATTATCGTCGTTAGTTCCATAGATTATGTAATGTTTATATATAAAAAAACCTACATTAGTAAAGTATGTTTTGAGTTAACTCCTGAAAACAGGATTTGAGTTAGTCCGCCAGTCAAGTATCCGCTGACAAATTAATGTACCCTAAGGTTGCGGCCCGCTTTCCGAACGGTGTTCACTCGGTAACAAAACTAGTGTTGAGTTAACCAAAATAGCTAGAACTAATGTAGGAATATTGTTTAATGGACAGCTTCTACAACTGTCAGAACTTCTCTTTTATTTTGTGACTGACTGATCAATCAATTCCAATAACTTCGAAATGCGCTCTGTTGTCATTTCTTCGTTATCTTTCACTTGCTTTTTCAATTTAGCTTCGCGTAATGCTAGCTGTATTGTAACCATTGCAAGTGCATCTTGTTTGTCAGAAACAGCGTATTTCTGTTCAAATTGTTTCAAAATATGATTTATCTCTTCTGCACAAGAAAGTAACATTTCTTCCTCGTCAGAATTAATCGTCATTGGATAATGACGTGAAGCAATTTTTATCTCAATTCGTTGAGTTGACATTTTCTTTTTTTAATTATTTGTTTTAATTTGAGCGATGCAAGTATCGACTTCTTTTATTAATTTGTTCATTCTTTGCTTCATCATTTGTTTATACTCCTGATTTCCGCTCATTGCATTAACGACTTTTAATCGTTTTACTTCTTCATTTAAATGTAAGTTATTCGCTTGCGAATCTCTCAATTTATTTTTTAACCTGGCGTTTTCATCTTTCAACAATTGGATTTCATTTTGAAATTTATCCTGTTCTTGTATCGATTTTTCCGCGCCTTTCAGTATATTTTTATAATTCTCTAGTTGATTTAAAAGATCTAAAACTTTATTTTCTAATTCGTTAAATTTTATCATTTTTTCCATCTCCGGAGAATTTCAATTATTCTAGCTTCTATTGCAAAAATAGTATTTTTTTACATCTTTTCATCATAAAAAGCCAAATATTGTGGGTTTTATTTTATTTGTTTGACAAATAGCATTTTAATAAGATTTTCTAATTTGATTATTTCTTTTTAAAGCGCTTTAAAAGATATTTTATTCCAAAAATTAATCCCAAAACAGATAAAATTGTTGGTAAACATTGGCAAAAAATGATTAAAAATAATTTGAAATAATATACACCATCAAGCCATGCTTGTTTTAATTCGTATCCTAAATTTATTTCTTTGTAAACATCTAATTTTGCTTGCGGTAAAACAGAAGTTACAACATGTGGTTCTTCAGATAAACTATAAGCTATTGTCGCATAATTTATACCATCATTAATAATAGCTTTATTTACTTTATTTTCTATCTGTTTAGAAATTTTTACCGATGAATTGTTATCATTTTTCAAATCATTTTCATATTTCTGAAAAGTCAATTCTTCATTGTTAATTAGAATGTGGTCAATAATCACTCCTTTGTTTAATGCGAAAATAATATGCTCTCTTAATTTATTTGCAGGAACTTTTAATTCAATTAAATTTTGACGTTGAATTTTAGTCATTTTTTTCACACTATCATTCGAGATATTAACTTCTTTACTATCCAATGTATTATTCGTTAATTCACTATTCAGAACAAAGCCACTATTTTCTATCGCATGTTGCTCTATTTCTTGACCATTTTTTAAAACATCTGCAACTTTCATTTCTAACATTGCATTAGATTTAAAGACCTTACCTTCTACAGTTGGGCTAACCGCATTAGAAACTTGATCACTCATTTCATTTGTTGTTTCTGCTACATCTTCTCTGTTAGCATGTTTTCCACAACTTACAATTGTTATTATAGTCATAACAGTTAAAAATACTTTTTTCATTTTTTATGTTTTTTTAGTTATATCTAAAATTAGTTGTAAGATTTTTCAATTCATTGGTCAATCTTTTTACTTTTAGTTGTTTTCTTATTTTACAAATACAATGTATTGATTTTTAGTATTTTGAGTTTATTTTACAAAGATTTATCCTAAAAATATTTTCAGATATTCAAAAGTTTAAAGAAGTTTGTAAAAGATTTATTCTAATTTTAGATGAATTGTTAATTTTTGAAAAGAAAACATGAACATAATTAAGCCAATTTTACTTAACCTTTTAGTAGGTTCTACTGTATTCGCACAACGAGCAGAACAACCAAAACCTGAAACTTATCCTAAAAACGTATTTCAAAATCCTTTAGAAATCACGAATTATCTTGCTGGTAATTTTGGCGAATTGCGCACAAATCATTTTCATGCTGGTTTAGATATTAAAACACAACAAAGAGAAGGATTAAAGGTAAAAGCTGCTGGAGATGGTTTTATTTCTAGAATAAATATTTCTCCTACTGGTTACGGAAATGCTTTATATATAGATCATCCTAATGGTTACACATCTGTTTATGCACATTTAAGCGAATTTTCTCCTGCAATACAAGAATATGTACGCAAACAACAATATGCAAACGAAACATTTAAAATAGAACTTCACCCAAAACCAACAGATTTTCCTATAAAAGCAAATGAGATTATTGCTCTTTCTGGAAATTCTGGCGGATCTGGAGGTCCACATTTACATTTTGAAATAAGAGATACCAAATCAGAAGAACCAATTAATCCATTCTATTTTGGTTTTGATATTCCTGACACAAGAAAACCATCTTTATTAGGAACGTATGTTTATCCTATTTATGGAGATGTAAATCAAAAAACGACTCGAACTGTTGTAGCGAATGGAAGTACTATTTCAGCTTCTGGTGCAATTGGTTTTGGTGTAAAAGCTTATGACAAACAAAATGGTTCTGAAAATAATAATGGTATTCATCAACTAAATGTTTTTGTGAATGATGAGCCTATTTACACATTTACTGCAAATCGTTTTTCTTTTGACGAAGCAAGAGCTATAAATAGTGTTTGCGATTTTGGAGATATACAGAAAAATAATAGTTGGGTTTATCAAGCATTCGTAAAAAAAGGAAATCCAATGCGAGTTTTTTCTAATTTAAAGAATGATGGAATTCTTGAATTAGAAAATGGAAAAAGCTACGCCGTTAAAATTGAAGTTTCCGATTATGCTGGAAATACTTCTACATCACAATTTACAGTTAATGGGAAAGAATTTATAGATAGTGCAAAAATTCCAGATACAAACCCAATGTATTGGAATAAAGAAAATCATTTTAAAACAGACGGAATTGAAATATTTTTTCCGAAAAATTCATTTTATGAAGATTTCGATTTAGCTTATAAATATGCGAATGGAAAACATTGGGTAGGAGATTATAATATGCCTGTTCACAGTGCTTACACAATCGCTATCTCCCCTTCTGTAGATATTCCTACTGCACAATTAGACAAAGCTGTTATTGTAAGAGAATATCAAAAAAGAGGTGCTTGGAAAAAAAGTTATGAGACTACAGAACTAAAAAATGGGAAACTTGTTGCAGATATAAAAGAGTTTGGTGTATTCTCTATTATGATTGATAATACTAAACCAACAATTACTCCGTTAAACATCAAAGCAAATAGTCAATTTTCTCAAGCAAATGGCATTATTAAGTTTACAATTAACGATGTTCATTCTGGAATAAAAGATTACAAAGCTTTTATTGATGGTAAATGGGTTTTAGCCGAATATGATCAAAAAATTAGACGATTGACAATTAATTTGAATAAAGAACAAATTTCGGTTGGAGACCATCAGTTAGAATTAAACGTAAAAGATGAAAAAAACAATACAGCAACCTACTCTACCACTTTCAAAAAGATTTCTTAGTACAATAAGTTTATCTCTTTTAGGTGGAGTTTTATATGCCCAAACAGCTCAGATTACTGGAAAAATTGTAGACGAAAACAAAAATCCTATCAACAAAGCTGAAATTATAATTGGCAACGAATCATTTTTTACAGATCAAAATGGAAATTTTAAATTATCTATTCCATCTAATCAATCCGTAATTGTAACGTTTAATTATGATCATTACTCATCATTTTCGCAAACATTTACGTTAAAGGATAAAAATAGAAAAGAGATTTTTATACAATTAGTTCCAGATCAAAGTAACGCTATAGAATTAAGTGAGGCTGTTGTATCATTTCAAAACAACAACAATAAACCTTTACAAAGTACGACTCTAAGTGCTGCTCAGATGCAACAAGGTCCTAGTTTAACTGGTGGTGTTGCAGATTTATTAAAAACATTGCCTTTTGTTAACTCTAATACCGAGTTAAGTTCTCAATACATGGTTCGCGGAGGAAATTACGATGAAAATTTAATTTATATAAATGGAATCGAAATTTATAAACCTCAGTTAATTCGTTCGGGAGAACAAGAAGGTTTAGGATTTGTAAATCCAGCAATGACAGAATTTATAAATTTTTCTGCTGGAGGTTGGGAAGCTAAATACGGTGATAAAATGTCTTCTGTTTTAGATGTTACATACAAACGTCCAAAGAAATTAGAAGGACAAATGGAAGCCAGTTTAATGGGAGGAAATTTAACTGTTGGTGGTGCTTCTAAAAATAAAAAACTATCTGCTATTGTAGGTGCTCGTTATCAAAATAGAAATTTAGTTTTAAATACATTAAAGGGAGATACCAATTTTAATCCTCAATATTATGATGTACAAACCAACATCAATTATAAATTAAACGAAAAATGGAACGTTAACTTTTTTGGTTCTGTTTCACGTTCTCGATACGAAATGTTTCCTATAAAACGTGATACTTACATCAATACATTTAATAATCCATTGTTATTATCTGTTTTTTACAATGGAAAAGAAGATGATAGATTCGGAACAGAAACGGGAAGTTTATCTTTTACTTATCAACCAAATGATAAGGTTGATTTAGGTTTAGATGTATTTGCTTATCATTCTAAAGAAAGAGAATATTTCGACATACAAGGTTCTTACTTTATTTCTGAAGTTGATAACGATGGTAATGCCATTTCTACAAACGATGTTGGATCACAAATAGATCATGCACGTAATAATTTTGACGCGTTAGTTGCAGGAATTCAACACCGAGGAAAATATAAAATCAATAAGAACAATGATATCGAATGGGGAGCAAAATTTCAACAAGAAGATATTAGAGATTTATTAGGCGAATGGCAAGCAATAGATTCTACTGGATATGTTGTGAATCCTAATCCTAATAATGGTTTAAATTTAAGATATTACGTTAATTCTCAGAACAACTTAAAAAGCAATAGAATTTCTGGATATGCACAGTACACAAGTAAATTTATGTGGAATGATGCAAAAGTATTGTTTAATGCTGGAGTAAGAACTTCTTATTGGGATTTTAATGATGAGATAACGGTTTCTCCTAGAGCGCAGATTGCTGTAAAACCAGATTGGAAAAGTGATATGTTATTTCGTTTTTCTACAGGATTGTATTATCAACCGCCTTTTTATAGAGAAGTTCGTCGTTTAGATGGTTCATTAAATAACAAAGTAAAATCTCAGCAATCTATTCATTTTATTTTAGGTAATGATTATGAGTTTAAATGGATGGATCGTCCATTTAAATTAACAACAGAATTATACTATAAAATCTTAAATGATTTAAATCCATATTATGTAGATAACGTTCGTATTCGTTACACAGCAGACAACAATTCTAAAGGATACGCTTATGGACTTGATATGCGATTATTCGGGCAATTTGTTCCTGGTGTAGATTCGTGGTTTTCTGCCTCGTATGCACGTGCATATCAAAACATAGATAATAAAGGAGATATTCCTTTACCTACAGATCCGAGATTTAAATTATCTGCATTTTTCCAAGATTATATGGAGTTTTTACCATCATTTAAGGTAAATGTAAATTTAATTTATGCTTCTGGATTACCAAATGGAGCGCCACAATTTTCAGATCCTTACCAATACCAAACAACTTTAAGAGATTACAAACGAGTTGATATTGGTTTTGTAAAAGAAATCATCAACCAAAAAGATTTAAAACCTTCTGCAGGAACATTTTGGAGCAACTTTAAGGAAATATCTATTGGTGTTGATGTGTTTAATGTATTTGATATTAAAAATCAAATTAGTAATTCGTGGATACGAGATGTAAATTCTTCTACTGTTTATACAATGCCAAACTATTTAACTGGGCGATTTTTAAATGGTAAAATCAATTTCAAATTTTAATCAAAAAACTTATACTTTTGCAAGCACTTCTCTTAAGACAGAAGTGCTTATTTTTTTATCTAAAATCTGACAAAACGACACATAATGGGCATTGGCAAACTATTTGATTCAATGAGAAACAAAAAAACTTATAAGAACATGTCTGACCAAAATATAAACGAAGAATTGGAGAACGAAAACATTCAAGAAAACGTTCAAGAAGGAGAAGCTCAAACTGAGCAAACAGAAACATCTGGAAAGTCAGAATTAGAAATTGTAAAAGAACAATTAGCAAAAGAGAAAGATCAATATTTACGTTTATTCGCTGAGTTTGACAATTTTAAAAAGCGTACATCTCGCGAAAGAATGGATACGTTTAAAACGGCAAATAAAGAAGTTATTACATCTTTATTACCTGTTTTAGATGATTTTGGTCGTGCATTAAATCAAATTCAGAAATCTGAAGACAATGTTTTATTCCAAGGAGTAGAATTAATTAGCAATAAATTAACTGAAACATTACGCGCAAAAGGTTTAAAACCTATCGAAGTAAATGCTGGAGACGATTTTAATACAGATTTCCACGAAGCAATTACACAAATTCCTGCTCCAACAGAGGATTTAAAAGGAAAAATTGTTGACGTTGTAGAAACAGGTTATTTATTAAATGACGTTGTTGTTCGCTATGCAAAAGTAGTTGTTGGATTGTAATTTATTAAGATTAAAGTAGAAAGATGTCATCAAAAAGAGATTATTACGAAATATTAGGTGTAGACAAATCATCGACACCAGAACAAATCAAAAAAGCTTACCGTAAACTTGCTATAAAATATCATCCTGACAAAAATCCTGATGACAAAGAGGCAGAAGAAAAGTTTAAGGAAGCTGCAGAAGCCTATGAAGTTTTAAGTGACGAACAAAAACGTGCTCGTTACGACCAATATGGTCATGCTGGAATGGGTGCTAATGGTGGCTTCGGTGGCGGAGGTGCTGGCGGAATGAATATGGAAGATATCTTCTCTCATTTCGGTGATATCTTTGGCGGAGGTGGCTTCGGCGGAGGTTTTGGTGGTCAATCACGTGGTCCTCGTCGTATGAAAGGTTCTGATTTACGTATTCGTGTAAAACTTAACTTAGAAGAAATGGTTAACGGTTGCGAGAAAAAAGTAAAAGTTAAGCGTTTTAAACAAGCTGAAGGTGTAACATCTAAAACATGTCCTACTTGTGGTGGTTCTGGACAACAAGTTCGTGTAACCAATACATTTTTAGGTCAAATGCAAACTGCAACAACTTGTTCTACTTGTCAAGGTGTTGGGAAAGTTGCAGACAAAATTCCTTCTGGAGCAAATAACCAAGGTTTAATAAAAGTTGATGAAACAATCGACCTTAAGATTCCTGCAGGTGCTAGAGAAGGTATACAATTACAAGTTCGTGGAAAAGGAAATGATGCGCCTTTTGATGGAATTCCTGGAGATTTATTAGTCTTGATAGAAGAGGAAGAACACGACACATTAAAACGTGATGGAAATAATTTACATTACGATTTATATGTTTCTATTCCAGATGCAGTTTTAGGTGCTTCTAAAGAAATTCCTACTGTAAATGGTAAAGTAAAAATTAAAGTTGATAAAGGAACACAATCTGGAAAAGTTTTACGTCTTAAAGGACAAGGTTTACCAGATTTAAATGGTTACGGAAAAGGAGATTTATTTGTTCATGTTAATATTTGGACACCAACTCATTTATCGAAAGACCAAGAAGCATACTTTGAGAAAATGAGAGATGATGAAAACTTCTCTCCAGAACCTTCTAAAAATGAGAAATCATTTTTTGAGCGTGTAAAAGATATGTTCCAATAACAGATAATATTACAGAATAGAAATAGGCTGTTTTACAATAAGTAAAACAGCCTATTTTATTTTGATTAGTTAAATTCTCGTTCTTCGAAAGGCTCAGAATGACAATCTGAATTAATCAAAATTTACTTTATAAATAAAGTTATTCTAATTAAAAATCTCCTAAATATCTTAATGTAATATTAGAAAGAGTATTCGGTTCTGGAATGATAGTTATGTCAGTATCTGGAGTAATATCTCTGTAACTTCTTACTATTTTCATCGTTAAATAATCGTGGGCATTTAATTTCATTACGCCAGCTGCATTTATTGAAATTGTAACTATTCCTGCAGGAAAACCTTTAGTTCCTTCTAAATTATAATTATCTGCCTTGTCTAATGAAGCGTCTTTACCATTAACATAAATTTTCATATCTAATTGATCTCTTCTATTTGAGTTAGCTGTAAAGCTTTTTTTCATAAATGAAGCAGCTTGAATATGATAGTAACCTGTCTTTTTTACTACAAAATTCCCCGATGCATCTATTTGAAAATTAGCTGGAACATTCGAATTAAAAGTTGCAAATTTTAAAGTCCTTACATCTGTTTCGGGTAATTTCGTCATTTCTCCTTCTGTAAAATTACTTTCGGTAGATGCAAAAGTTATCGTTTTATTATCCCTTATTTTATTAATTGAAATAAACGGACGCCAAGCCGTTCCATTCCACCAATAAAAACCTCTTTGTGCTACATCTGGAGAATTAAAAAACACTAACAAACCTACTTCTTTAGCATTAGTTGTATTTAGTGTAGTTACACGTGGTACAATTACTCCAGAAGTATTAGAGGGATTTGTTGGGTTTGGCTCTACAACATCTAATGTAGCTTGTGGTGTTAACGTATTAATTCCGATTTGTGCAAATGTGTTTACACTTGATAAAAAGAATGTATAGATAAAAAATTTAATCATCTTTTTCATCATTATTTCATATTAATTAATGTTAATGTATAGGGCGTATCTACAGAAACTTGACTAGAATTTGGTGTTCCTGATGTTTTAGTTGTTCGGACAGTAATTACATCATTCTTATTAAAGTTAAGAACTGTCGCAATGTAAAAAGTTGCAGATCTCGTATTTCCTCCTCCATTTGCTGGCGCAGAATTAGTAGATGTTAAATTATTACTTGGATTACCATTTATTAAAATCTCTGTACTATAATCAAAAACAGCAGCATTTACATCTTTTACTACTCCTCCTGAAAATGTTAGATAATAAGTAGATGTTTTTCCTACTTTTAATCCTCCATTAGATAATTCAAAACTAGCATCTAAAGTTGTTATATACTCAAAAGGAACGTTCGCTCTAGTTATTGTTCCTCCAATGTTGCTAGGACTAAATTTAGTTCCTAATACAATTGTTTTAGATGTATCAAGATCTTTTGATACATTGTCTAACATAAATTCCCAACTTGTTGTTGCTGCATCCCAATAGTAATAACCTGTTGCATTACTTACAGATGTTGTATCTAGATAGATTAACATTCCGTTCTGTTCTACTGTTGGGTTTATTTCTGGAAAGTTATTAAGAAGTGGTACACCAAAACCAGTATCCAGTTCACCAGAAACTAAATTTTTAGCACTAACTTGTAATTGAGCTTTTGGTTGATTTGTATTAATCCCTATTTGCCCTTTTGTGATTGCAACTGAAATACAAAAAATAAAGAATAAAAAATATTTCATATACTAATTTTGAATAAAATAAAGCGTTAAACTATTAATTCCGAAAGATTCGTAAGGCATTATATTATCCGTAGTTTTTTCTACTACTGCTGTTATCTTTTGCCCAGCTTCTAACTTATATAAAAAATCTAATGTTGCACTTGTAGAAGATGTTGGTTCTGCCGAGATAGATGTACTTACAGAAGCTGTTGCATTTCCATTAACTAAAACAGCATAATTAAAATTAGCTTGTGTACCTGTAGTAGAAGCTGAACTTCTTTTTGAATTAGCAGTTAAAGAAATAAGATATAATCCAGATTTACCAATCGTAATTTCGTTATTAGAAACAGAAAAATTATCCTTATTGGCTTTTATAAACTTTGTAAAATTAATTACACGTTTTAAATCCGAACCTGCATATCCTTGTCCTTGAAATGAATAAATAGTTTCGTCGGTATCTTTATTTACAATTGTAGGAAAACCTAACCATCTTGATCCATTCCAATAATAAAAACCATCTGGATTAGTTGAGTTCCCTTGTAAAAAAACTATTTTCCCTATTCTATTTGTAATCAATACTGGAAAGTTTGCAATTTTAGGAATCAGAATACCATCTGTTCCATTTGGGGTTGCTACACTAGAGGGCTCTACATGTAAAGTAGCTTTTGGTTGATTTGTATTAATCCCTACTTGTGAAAATACAACCTTGTAAGTTGATAAAAATATAATTATCAGGCAATTAAACTTCATAATTCCTTTATTAAAAAGTATGCGAATGTAGTAAGTAATTTTCAATAATCTATTTTATTTTTTATTAATAAATTGAAAACAAAATTGCTACACAAAACAAAAGCCTTTCTGAAAATCAGAAAGGCTTTTAGTATGATAGTTAAATTATATTTATTTTACTATTTCTTGCTCTACAGATTCCTCTTTTTGAGCATTTGGTAATTCTCCTTTAAATAAGAAAGAAATAATTTCTTTGTTTACAGTATCTAACATTCTTTGGAAGATATGAAAAGATTCTTGTTTGTAAACAACCAATGGATCTTTTTGCTCGTAAACAGCATTCTGAGAAGTTTTACGTAAGTCATCAACATCACGTAAGTGTTCTTTCCAGTTGTCATCTATTAAACTTAATACAACAGATTTTTCGAAATCTTTGATTAATGTTTTTGCATTAGACTCGTAAGCTTCTTTTAAATCACAAACAACTGTCATTTGACGAATTCCGTCTGTAAATGGAACTTGAATACGAGAGAACATATGTCCTTGATTTTCGAATACATTAGAAATTACAGGGAAAGCTGTCTCTGCAACATATTTCATACGTACTTTATAATCTTCAATAGCTGCATCATAAGTGATGTTAATTAAATCTTTTGCTGTTTTAGATCTAAACTCATCTTCTGTTACAGGAGTTCCCATTGTAAAGTATTTAATCAAATCTAACTCATATTGAGCAAAATCTTCAAAATCTTTATTTGATTTTACAATAGACGCAGCAACATCATAAATCATGTTTGCGATATCTACTTCTAATCTTTCTCCAAATAATGCATTATGACGACGTTTGTAGATAACTTCACGTTGTTTATTCATTACGTCATCATATTCTAATAAACGTTTACGAATACCAAAGTTATTTTCCTCTACTTTTTTCTGTGCACGTTCTATAGATTTTGTAATCATAGAATGCTCAATAACGTCTCCATCTTTGTGTCCCATACGGTCCATTAATTTCGCGATTCTTTCTGATCCGAATAAACGCATCAAACTATCTTCTAACGAAACAAAGAATTGAGAAGATCCTGGATCTCCTTGACGTCCTGCACGACCACGTAACTGACGGTCTACACGACGAGAATCGTGACGTTCTGTACCAATAATTGCTAAACCTCCAAATTCTTTTACTTCTTTTGTCAATTTAATATCGGTACCACGACCAGCCATATTTGTTGCAATTGTTACAGCTCCTGGTTTACCAGCTTCTGTTACAATATCAGCCTCGCTTTTGTGTAATTTTGCATTTAATACATTGTGATGTATACCACGTAATTTTAATGCTTTTGATAATAACTCAGAAATTTCAACATTTGTTGTTCCAACTAAAACTGGACGTTTATCTTCTTGAGAAAGTTTTGTAATTTCTTCAATTACTGCTTTATACTTTTCTCTATTTGTTTTGAAAACAATGTCATTTTTATCGTTACGTAAAATTGGTCTGTTTGTAGGAATAGATACAACATCTAATTTATAAATTTCCCAAAACTCACCAGCTTCAGTTTCAGCAGTACCTGTCATCCCTCCTAACTTGTTGTACATACGGAAATAGTTCTGTAATGTAACAGTTGCAAAAGTTTGAGTAGCTGCTTCAATTTTTACGTTTTCTTTCGCCTCAATAGCTTGGTGTAATCCGTCCGAATAACGACGACCGTCCATAATACGACCTGTTGACTCATCTACAATTTTCACCTCACCTTCTACTACAACATATTCAATATCTTTTTCGAATAAAGTATATGCTTTTAGTAATTGACTTAATGTATGAATACGTTCTGACTTGATAGAAAAATCACGGAAAAACTCTTCTTTCATTTGAAGAATTTCTTCTTTGTCTTTTCCAGAATTTTCAATTGCTCCAATATTTGTAGAAACGTCTGGTAAAACGAAGAAATTATCATCTTCCATTCCTTTAGACAAATACTCGATTCCTTTATCAGTTAAATCAGATTGATTTTGTTTTTCATCGATAACAAAGTATAAATGCTCATCAATTTTTGGCATTTCACGGTTATTATCCTGAATAAAATATGCTTCTGTTTTTTGTAATTGAGCACGGATACCATCTTGAGATAAGAATTTAATTAATGGTTTATATTTTGGTAAACCACGGAAAACTTGATAAAGTTTAAATCCTCCTTCTTTTAAATCTCCTTGTTTAAATAAAGTTTTTGCTTCATTTAATGTTTTACCTAATAATTCTCGTTGTAAGTTATATAAACGATCAATTTTTGGTCTTAACTCATCAAATTCATGACGGTCTCCTTGTGGAACTGGACCAGAAATAATTAATGGTGTACGAGCATCATCAATTAAAACAGAATCCACCTCATCGACAATTGCAAAGTTTAATTCTCTTTGTACTAATGCATCTGGAGTGTTCGCCATATTGTCACGTAAATAATCGAAACCAAATTCGTTATTTGTTCCATAAACAATATCCGAAGCATAAGCTTCTCTACGACCACCAGAGTTTGGTTGATGATTGTCTATACAATCTACAGATAATCCGTGGAAAGAGAAAATTGGACGCATCCATGCCATATCACGTTTTGCTAAGTAATCATTTACTGTTACTAAGTGTACACCGCGACCTGTTAAAGCATTTAAGTAAATTGGTAAAGTAGCCACTAATGTCTTACCTTCCCCTGTTTGCATCTCTGCAATACGACCTAAATGTAAGGCAGAACCACCAATAAACTGTACGTCATAATGAGACATGTCCCATGTAACTTGACGACCTGCTGCATCCCAAGAGTTTTTCCAAACAGCTGTGTTATCATCTTTAAGCGAAACGAAATCATGACCTCTGTTTACTAAAACTCTGTCATATTCAGAAGCTGTAACTTCTAACGTTTCGTTTTCAGTAAAACGTTTCCCCGTTTCTCTCATTACAGCAAAAGCTTCAGGTAAAATTTCTAATAAAATTTTCTCTTCAACTTCGTAAGCTTGTTTATTAATTTTATCAATTTTAGAGTAAAGTTCTTCTTTTGCTCCAAAATCTTCAGTTTGTTCTACTTCTGCTTTTAATTCGCTTATCTGAGATTTAAATTCTTTAGTAGCTTCAACTAATTTTAGTTTAAAATCTAATGTTTTGTTTCTTAATTCATCAATTGATAATGAACCAAAGTTTTGACCAGCTTCATTTGCTGCATCAACATATTTTTGTAATTCTTTTACATCTTTAGCATTCTTATCACCTAAGAATCCTTGTAAAATTTTTGTTAAAATGCTCATATTTTCTGTCGTTCTTCGTCAAATTAGAAACACAAAAAATTATGCTACTAATTAAACGCAAATATACGTTAACTATGTTAGATATAGACTATAGAATTGAAAAAAGCCCCAATTTGGGCTTTTCTATTTTCTTAATATTCGTCCTCGTTCCAAAGAAAATCATCATCTGTTGGATAATCAGCCCAAATTTCTTCAATGCTCTCGTATGAATCACCTTCATCCTCGATAGATTGTAAATTCTCTACCACCTCTAATGGTGCACCAGTACGAATTGCGTAATCGATTAATTCATCTTTAGTTGCTGGCCAAGGAGCATCACTTAAATAAGATGCTAATTCTAAAGTCCAATACATAGTTTATACTTTTTATTAATTACAAGAGACATTTAAGCTCTATTATATTGTTCAAAATTTTCATTTTTGCCAAATCAAATAATTTGCCAAAGTCAAAGTGTCAGTCTTTAAGTTAAAATTAAATTTTTTCCTTTTATATATTTCTTTAATTTTATTGACAAATAAAGCAAAAATGAACACGAATATAACAAAAATATTTGCAATAAAACACCCTATTGTACAAGGAGGTATGATTTGGAATAGTGGATGGCGTTTAGCCTCTGCTGTTAGTAACGCTGGAGGACTAGGTTTAATAGGTGCTGGAAGTATGTATCCAGATGTTTTAAGAGCGCATATACAAAAGTGTAAAACCGCTACTAGTCTACCTTTCGGAGTAAATGTACCCATGTTATATCCTAACATAGAAGAAATTATAAATATTATTATTGAAGAAAAAATAAAGATTGTTTTTACCTCTGCAGGAAACCCAAAAACTTGGACAGAAATTTTACAAAAAGAGGGAATAAAGGTTGCCCATGTTGTAAGTAGTACAAAATTTGCATTAAAATCTCAAGAAGCAGGAGTTGATGCTGTCGTGGCAGAAGGCTTTGAAGCTGGTGGACATAATGGCAGAGATGAAACAACAACTTTGTGTCTGATTCCAAATGTCAGAAAACATATTGACATTCCTTTAATTGCTGCTGGAGGAATTGGAACTGGATCTCAAATCTTAGCAGCAATGGCATTGGGTGCAGATGGTGTACAAATAGGTTCTCGTTTTGCTGCAACACAGGAATCTTCTTCTAATCAACTCTTTAAAGACACTATTGTTAATACAAATGAAGGTGACACACAATTAACCTTAAAAGAATTAGCTCCTGTTCGTTTAATTAAAAATGATTTTTTTAATCTGATACAAGAAAAATATCAACAAGGTACAAATGCAGAAGAATTAAATGAATTATTAGGAAGAGGGCGTTCTAAAAAAGGAATGTTTGAAGGCGATTTAATAAATGGTGAGTTAGAAATTGGACAAGTAGCTGCTTTAATTAACTCCATTCCATCTGTGGCAGAAGTTTTTGAAGAATTGTTGTCAGACTATGAAAAAGCAAAAGAAAATTTACTAAAATTTTAATTCTCTTTTGTAAATTTGTAGTTGAAAATTTATAAAGATTTATGTCCTAAGTAAATTAAAATTATAAATTAACAACGAAATTTTCTTCGGGGCAAGGTGAAATTCCTTACCGGCGGTTATAGTCCGCGACTCCTTTTATTTTTTAATTGGACTGATTTGGTGAAAATCCAAAACCGACAGTATAGTCTGGATGAGAGAAGAAAATTGAATATATTTTAAGTTTCTGAGTATTATTTTGAATAATAAGTAATTGTTATGTTACGTCATGTTCAAAAAACTAATACTCACAACTTCTATGTATTCCGCCCTGAAGTGATGTTTCATTAAAAAAATACAAAATGAAAACAATCACACAATTTGGTAAAGATGCCAACGAACGTATTGCAAATGCAATAAAAAGTTTACAAAACGGAAAAGGAATCCTATTAGTAGATGATGAAAATCGCGAAAATGAGGGTGATATTATTTTTCCAGCTTCCACAATTACAACGCCAGATATGGCATTATTAATTAGAGAATGTAGTGGTATTATCTGCTTGTGTATTACACAAGAAAAAGCAAATGAGTTAGCATTAACTCCTATGGTTTCAGATAACACGGCAAAGTTTCAGACTGCTTTTACAGTAACAATCGAAGCAAAAGAAGGCGTTACAACAGGCGTTTCTGCTGCTGATCGTGTACAAACTATTAAAACAGCAGTTAATCCTGAAGCTAAACCATCCGATTTAAATAGACCTGGACATGTTTTTCCTTTAATTGCAAAAGCAAATGGTGTAATGGAAAGAAGAGGACATACGGAAGGAAGTATAGATTTAGTACGATTAGCTAACTTAGGAAATGAAGCTGTTTTATGTGAGTTAACTAATCCTGATGGTACAATGTCTAAACTTCCAGAAATTATAGAATTTGCTGAAAAGCACAATATGACAGTTTTAACAGTAGAAGATATTTACGAATATCGTGTGCAATTAGAAAATTCTAATGTTTTAGAGCTTTCTAATTAGAATATGACATAAGAAGACTTAAAATTTAAGTTCTTCGTAAACTAGGACAAGTTTATAAATTTTCAAAAAAATGAAACTTCGGATAAAATTATTCGAAGTTTTTTTATGTAAAATTTTGTCATTTTTAAGCTGTCATGACAAAATTCAATGTACATTTAAAACTTAAAAAAATATAACACATAAAATGGAAACAAAGGAACAAGTTCCATCTGTTTGGAGTAATAAAGAATTTATTCCATTCATCTTTTTAAGATTCTCTTTAATCTTTGCTTTATTTATTCAAAGTACTTCTGTTGCCTATGAAATTTTTAAGGTCACTCAAAAAGAAATATTTCTAGGTTTAATTGGTTTAGCTGAATTTTTACCAATCCTTTTTACAGCTTTTTATGCTGGTCAACTCGTTGACAAATTAGATAAAAGAATGATTTTAGTACGAAGCACAAGTGCATTTATGATTGCTTCGTTTGTATTAATGCTTGTTAACTTCCCTACCATAAGAGAAGCTATTGGGATTCCCGTTTACTTGGGAGTTTGTTATTTTTCATTCTTTATTTTAGGATTAACGCGTGCTTTTGAAGGACCTGCCTTATTTGCATTACTAGCTTTGGTTGTGCGTAAAGAAAATTATACTAAAGCAATTCCTATTTCGTCTTCTGCTTTTATGATAGGTTCTGTATTGGGACCATTGGCTGGTGGTTTATTATTGGCGCATTTAGGAATTGAATTTACATTGATTACAGCATTTTGTATCATGTGCATTTCGATGTGTATGGTCTTATTAATTTCTAAAAAACCTGCAGAAATTTCTGAATCAAGTTCTACAGAATCTCCAATGACAAGAATAAAAGAAGGCTTAAAATTTATTTGGGCAACACCAATTATTTTGGCTGTTTTAAGCTTAGATATGTTTGCTGTTTTCTTTGGTGGAGCTGAATCTTTATTACCTGCTTTTGTTAAAAAGGTTTTAAATGAAGGTTCGGAAACATTTGGTTTATTACGTTCTGCACATGGAATAGGATCACTTATTATGATGATTATTTTATCATCTATTCCTGCTTTATTAAGAGGAAATGTTGGTCCAAAATTATTGGGAACTGTGGCTTTATTTGGTGTTTGTATTATCGCATTTGGATTAAGTGGAAACGTTTATTTATGTTTTGGAATATTGTTACTTGGAGGAGCATTTGATGCTATCTCAATGGTTATCCGACAAAGTATTTTACAAATAAAAACACCTGAAAATCTAAAAGGTCGCGTATCTTCTGTTAACTCTATATTTGTTAGCTCGTCTAACGAATTAGGAGCTTTAGAAAGTGGATTAGCTGCAACATTCTTTGGTTTAGTTCCTGGAATTGTTTTCGGAGGAATAATGACAATTTTAACGGTTATTTTTATTGCCGTATTCATTAAGCCAATTCGAAATGTTACGCTAACATAAAAGTAAGTTTATTATTAAAGGTTTATCAAATTTAGTACTGAGAATATTTTTATATCATTTAAAGTAAAGCATATAAGTGTTTAACATAAATTTATTTTTATTTTTGTCTTGATACAAAGTCTGTGACAACAGAGTATGTGGAGGCGAAACAAAAAAATCAAGGTCGTAAATCTTTGACTAAAAATTATCAACGCTACGGAAATGATTTAAAAATTAACATTCGTTCATTAAATCATCTATATCCTACGCTTTATCAATTTTATTAACGTCAAACCTTTAAAGACCATTTTTTTTAACCCGTTTAAAAAGAAAAATAGCTAAATAATTAAACATGATAGAGAATAATTAGTTTAATAATAATTAGAATAAAAAAACCGAAGATTTCTCTTCGGTTTTTATTTTAAATTTATAATCAAGTAGAATTATTTTTCCCTTAGAAAAACTCCATCTGCTTCAAAATTGTATAACAATTGTGGTTTTGTAATTTTAGCTATTTCTACTTCAGATTTTCCTTGGTCTTTTGCATAGTGACGTAATTTTTCTACAGAAAGTTCGCTAACAAAAGCTTTTCCATGAACAACTACACTAGACTCTTCAGAATCTAAAGGCATAAAGAATCCATAATCTTTAAAACGTACAAAAGATTGTTCTTTCTCTTTTCCTAAATCAACATACATAAAACATCCTTTCTTTTTACAAACGGATTCTATAGTTGATACAAATTGAACATTCTCAATAACATCTCCTTTTTTCATGTTATCATACAATTGTCCAAGTTCGTTTTTTGTCAATGTATTTTCAACGTTAAAAGATTGTCCATAAACTTCGTAAGCATCTAAATTCTCAATTTTAGCAGTTCCATTCTCTAAAATTTTTGATTGAGATTTTGATACTTTTTCAGTTTTTACTTTCGTATCTTTTTTCGTTTGTGCATTTATTGTAATCGACAAAGTCATTATAGCATAAAAACTTAGAAGAACCTTTTTCATAAAATATTTAATTTATAACAAATCTAAATAATTATCTAATAACAATTGTATATTAGGGTAAGAATTTTTTAATAACTGAGGAATTTCATCTTTCTTTTTCCATCCAACAAATTCAATTCCTTCTTCTTGTTGTGGTATAGGAAGCTCGTTTCCATTGTAAAAAACTTCAAACCAAAAGGTTTCTTTAATAATATATTCTTTTAAAAAATAGATATGATAAGTTGGCATTAGAAACTGTTTCAACTCAAGATTTGTAATACTACACTCCTCCTCTATTTCTCTAATTGCAGATTCTTCTTTGGTTTCTCCTTCTTCCATTTTACCTTTTGGTAAATCCCATTTTCCTAAACGATGAATAAATAGAAACTCATCATCTGGATTACGAACAATACCTCCTGCCGCTTTTATATGCTTATAATTGTGAAGAAATTTAGCCCAAACAGCTTTTATATCATCACTAAAAATATTGACAAAATTTGCAGTGTTAGAAGATAATAAATGGAATGCTTCATCAAACTGAGATTCATTCTGAAATAATATATTCTTTGCTTCTGATGTTGATTGGTTACGAAAAGTTAACAAACTTTCATTGAAAAAAACTTTGTACATTTGGGAGATTTGTTACAAATTTATAAAAACTCGAAACGATATGGAAGTAAATACAAATAAAGTACGTTTTTCTAAAAATCAACAAGATGCTTATACATTTTTGTTAGACATGAAAAATTACGAGCAATTAATGCCAGAAGATACTAAATCATTTGAAATACATGAATCTGGTAAAGGATTTACTGTTGGTGTTGGTGCTTTACCAAAAGTTGGTATGAGATTAAAGGAAACAATTGAACCTTCAAAAATTATTTTTGAATCTCCTGCTCCTGCTTTTGAGTATACATTAACAATTTCTATTGATGCAGTTGATGATAATTCTTCTGAAATATCATTAGATTTTAAAGGTAACTTTAATATGATGATAGAGATGATGGCTAAAAAACCATTAACATCTTTTATCGAAACAATTTCTGAAAACTTAGAAAAAATATAATTTAATTCACTTACTTGTTGTGTATTTCATTTCTTTATTAAAGAAAGTTGTTGACTCATACAACACTCAATTAGGGTTTTGTATAATTCATTTAAAAAAGCATTTCGAAACAATACACAACAAATTAGTTTTAGAATAAAAAAATTGAAACTGTTAAATATACTTCGTATAAAAAGTTATTTAGCAGTTTTTTTGCCTCTTACTTAACAGTTAAATGATTGAAATAACATCTATTCTATCAAAAAAAACTCTCCTTACCTCTTTATTTATTACTCTTTTTTCTTCTCTTTTAATAGGGCAAGTTATTACTGTAAATACATCTTATACCAAAGAACAATTGGTAAAAGATATTTTTGTAGGAAATAGCCTTATTCATATTGATGAAAGTTCAATTCAAATTAATGGTTGGACGTTTGATGATGGCGACAAAAGTTATGGTTATTTTGATCGAGGCGCGAGTAATTTTATCATAGATAAAGGAATATTGCTTTCATCGGGAAAATTAATAGATGCTCCAGGTCCTAATTTTGGAATTAATAGTGCAAGTGACCCAAATTGGAGAGGTGATGCAGATTTAGAAAGAGCGCTGAGAATAAATAATACGACTGATGCAACGAGTATAGAATTTGATTTTTCGTCTACAACGATTAATGAAATTAGTTTTGATTATCTTTTTGCTTCTGAACAGTATTTAAGAGTAAATGATAGAGGTAGTTGTGGTTATACAGATGGTTTTGCCTTCTTAATAAAAAAAGCAGGAACTACTGAAGCTTATCGTAATCTTGCTGTTTTACCTAATACAACTACACCTGTTTCTGTAAATACGGTTTATGGTACAGGCGGAAAATGTTCTCCTGTTAATCCACAATATTTTGATCAATTTAATCCGACTAGCTCTCCGATAAGTTTTAATGGAAATACTAAACTTTTAACCGCAAGTACTACCATAGTTCCTGGAGAAAAATATCATTTAAAAATTGTGATTGCTGATCAAGGAAATGGACAATATGATTCTGGTGTTTTTTTAAAAGCAAATAGTTTTGTTGGAACTAAAAAATTAGGAGACGATATTACACTTTGTCCTGCTAGTATAGACCTTGTAGATGCGACAATGCCAGATGCAATTGCTTACAAATGGTTAAAAGATGGCATAGAAATAATTGGAGAAACAAATGCTCAATTAACTGTTCGTGAAGCAGGTTATTATGAAGTTGAAATTGAATTTATTGATGGTGGAAAATTAAAAGGTTATATCTATGTTTATATGGCGAAAAGTCCTACTATTGCAGACCGAAATTTTAATGTTTGTAATGACTTATTAAATGGAAATATAACTGTTAATTTACTAAATTATGTCAATTTAATTGTTGATGATATTGACCGAAGCACCACTATAAAGTTCTTTACAACACTTGCAAATGCACAAGCTAATTCTGGAAACGAAATAACAACTTTGGAACTTAATTCTTCCGCTGACTCTAAAACAGTTTACATTCGTGTTGAACCTGGTTCTTGTCCTCCAATTATAGAAGCAATAACATTTTATACAAACGGATTGAGTCAGTATAATTTTGTTGAAGAAGAAATTTGTAATGCTACTTTAGCGCCTTCTGTAAGCATTGTATTATCGGATTATTTAACTGAATTAACTTCTAATATTGAAGGTAATGCAACTTATTATTTAACCGAAAATGATGCAAAAACAAAGCAAAATGCAATTTCGCCTAATCAAACAATTAATGCTGATAAAACATTTTATGTTCGATTTAAACAAGTTAATTTCTGCGAAAATATTGCTCCAATCTATTTTAAATACAAAGAAGCAAAGAAATCTGATGTATTAAAAGATATAACAATCTGTAAAGATTCTTTTACAACATTGGATGCTGGAAGCGGATTTGATTCTTATTTGTGGGATTTTAATAATGCTACAACTTCATCAATCTCAAATGTTCCTGTTGGTGTTTATCATGTAAGATTAGAAACAAATGGGTGTTTTTATACACAAGAAGTTAAAGTAATTGCTGCCGAAGATCCTATTATTGAAGCAATAGAAATACAAGGTTCTACCGTTACAATTATTACAAGTGGAGCTAATCCTCCTTATTTATATTCATTAGATAATGGTCCATTTCAACCATCTAATGTTTTTACAAATGTTACATTAGGACAACACAAGGTTCGTGTACAGTCTAGTTTAAATTGTACTCCTGTTACAAAAGAATTTTCTTTAATAAAATTGATTAACTTTTTCTCGCCAAATGGAGATGGAAAAAATGACACATTAGATTATTCTCAATTACGAAATAAAAAGAATACTAAATTTGTTGTTTATACCAGAACTGGAAGATTAGTTTTTGAAGGATCTGAAGCAAATAATTTTATTTGGGATGGAAAAGTAAATGGTTTTAATTTACCATCTGATAGTTATTGGTACACATTAGAATGGACGGAAGATAACGCAAGCGAATTACAAAAGTATATGGGTTGGTTACTCCTAAAAAGAGAATAATAACATGAAAATTTAAAATATATAATTGCCTAATACGCTAGCGTATTAGGCAATTTTTTTAGATAAAAAATATAGCTAAAAGATTTCAAGGAAAAATTATATTTTCCAGCCTCCAGCCTTTTGTTGTATATCCCACATTTTTCTATATATATGTTCGTTATTCAACAATTCGGTATGTGTTCCTTTCTCAACGATCTGTCCTTCTTCTAATACTACAATTTGATTTGCTTTTTGTATGGTTGCTAGCTTATGAGCAATTACAATAACTGTTTTAGATTTTACCAATTCTTGAATAGCTTGTTGAATGTAAATCTCATTTTCTGGATCTAAACTTGCAGTGGCCTCATCTAGCAAAACAATTGGAGCATCTTTTAATAATGCTCTTGCAATACTTATACGTTGTTTTTGTCCTCCAGAAAGTTTATTTCCACCTTCTCCTACTTTCGTATCCATTCCTTCTTTAAGCTCCCATGTAAAACTCAAAACTTCTGCTTTATCAGCTGCTTCTAAAATTTCTTCTTTGGTTGCATTTGGCTTTCCTATTTTTATATTATTATAAATGGTATCATCAAACAAATAAACTTCTTGAAATACTTCACTTATCAATTCATAAAAATGGTCTTGATGAATGTTACGAATATCTATTCCTCCTATTTTTATTTGTCCATGATCTACATCCCAAAAACGAGCAATTAAAGATGCTATGGTTGTTTTTCCCGATCCGGAATATCCTACCAAAGCTAACATAGATTGCTCTGGAACATAAAAATTAATCGCTTCTAATGTTGTTTGTTTCTCTAAATAACCGAAGCTTACATCTTCAAAATGGATATCAAAATTTGCAGGAACTTCGTTTATCGTAGTTTCCATTGTTGGCGTTTCCATTACATCTACAATACGATTTAAACTTTCGTTCATATACCTAAGAATTAAATAATCTACCATCACTACCTTTAATGGACTATAGAGATTGTAGCCCATAATTAGAAATGTAATTAATACAGGAATTGTAATCGTATTTCCACTAAGGTAATATAGTCCTAAAGCAATCATTGCTAGAAAACCAATTTCAAATACAATTGCTGCCGTTACTATAAATGGACCTGGAACAGCTTCTAGCTTTATACTTTTACTTTTTAAATCTTTAAACGAATCTTCTAACACTTTATGCTTTTCTCCAACCATTCCATAAGACTTTAAATGTTGAATTCCTTGTACATATTCTAAGAATTTAGCTCCCATGTTATTACGTGCTTCAATTTGTGGTCTTCCCATCTTAGAAACAAGATAATTGGCTAATGCTAAAAATGGATAAATAAGTGGCAGAGCCATTAATAAACACAATGCCAAACGCCAATCGTACACAAATAAGAATAGAGATAATACAGTTGTTCCAAAAACTGCTGAAGATAGATTACCTACACTATGACCAAAAATACCTTCAAAGTTTGCTACATCTTGTAACATAACAGAAGCTATTTCTCCTGGATCTCGTTTCTTAAAAAATCCAAGTGAAAATTTCTGTATTCTATTTCCTAAGGCTATTCGTAATTTGGTTGATAAATCATATACCCATAAATTAGAATTAACCATAGATTTAGATGCTACAAAAAATTGTAGAAACAGCATTACTGTCATTAAACCTACTACCGACCAAACTTTTGTTAAGTTGGGTTGTTCTGAAAATAATTCCCATATAATGACTAATAAAATACCAGAGGGAGCTGCAATGAAAATACTATGAATAATTTCCCATAAAATAACCTTCCCTGTTTCTTTCGAATTAAAGGAAGTAACATATTTTAAATTCTTAATCATGATTGTTTGAATTAGATTGTAAAAGTTGTTTTCTAAACAGAATAAATAGTAATGAGAAGAAAATTAAATATGAAATATTAAAACCAGCAGAAGTAATCCAACCTTTTAAGTCAGACGATGGCATAAAATATAAAATAGGGTGTTGATACAGTGTTAAGAAAAATGGTGTAAAAAATCCGAACCATTTTGGTAAAGATGTCTTCCCTATGAAAATAAATATTGCATAAATAATCCAACCCAAAAACATTACAATAATAGCTGTTCCCCAAGTTATATATAGACTCATTGTAAACCCTTTTGCTATTTCTAATAAATAAGGATGCGCTATTTGATCTGTAAAATAAATGGCTTTATGTATTTCTCCCACATAATAATACACAGCATGCCCAAGTGGCATTAACAAAACACTTAAAACAAGTAGATAGTAATTTGACCATACAATCCATTTCGATTTAAATTCTTGTTTGATGTACTGATATACCAACCAAATTGCAGGTAGAAAAAGTACTGCTGTCATGGCTGCAATTAAGGCTCCAAACATTAATCTTTCTGTAGAACCTTCTAACATAAGTGTGGCTAAAACAACATCTACTTTATCTGCATACGTTTGTGAAAATAACGGATATTTCTCTGGATTCACGTTGAATCCTGCAACAAACATATCGCCTATTACCCAACAGATTGAAGCTATAATTGCAGATATAAATGCTAATTTGATTTTTAATTGATATTTCATGATAAATTGTTTTTATTTTTAAATTCTATTTTTTTCTATTTTACATTACGAAATTCTTGGCTCTTATATGTGCATTCCACATACGTTGATAAAGTTCACTTTCTACTAATAAATCTTGCTGATTTCCTAGAGCAGCTATTTGCCCTTTGTCAAAAACAATTATTTGATCTGCGTCTACAATTGTACTTAAACGATGTGCAATAATAATTACCGTCTTGTCTTTTATAAGTTTACCAAATGCTTGTTGAATTTTATATTCATTTTCTGGATCTGCAAAAGCTGTTGCTTCATCTAAAATTAAAATCGGAGCATTTTTAAGAATTGCGCGAGCCAATTGAAATCGTTGTTGTTCTCCACCACTAAGATGTACACCAGATTGACCAAATAATGTATCATATCCATTTGGTAAGCTCAAAATAAGATCGTGAATTTGTGCAGCTTTTGCAGCAGTTTCCACCTCATCTTTTGTTCTATTCATTCCCATTTTTATATTATCATACATACTTTGCTGAAACATAAAACTGTCTTGAAAAACAAAAGAGATCATCTCCATTAATTGTTGAGTTGGATATTCTTTTATATCAATTCCTCCAATGTAAATTTCACCATGATTCACATCCCAAAAACGAGCTAATAATTGTCCAACAGTACTTTTACCTGCTCCAGATGGACCTACCAATGCCGTAATTGTATTTTGTTTTACTTCGAAGCTAACATCTTGTAAAACCAAGTCATTTTTTTGATAAGCAAATGAAACTTCTCTAAATTCTACTGTAAAATTCTTTGGCTCTTGATAGATTGTGTTTTCTTGTAAGTCTTCATGATTTAGTAAATTATCTATTTGCTCTACACCTCTGTTAATAATTGATATTTGCATTCCCATGTTACTTAAAACAAAAAGAGGTTTTATGTAACCCGTTCCTAAAATCAGAAACAATAAAAGTGTAGGTAATGAAACTCCATTACGGAAATACAAAAACAATCCGAAAGCCAATACAGGAAGCATTGCATTACTTGTGAAGCTCATGAAAATAGCAAAACCTGGTGTACTTTTTTTAACCCACTCTCCTACAAAACCATTAAAACATTTTACGGTATTTCCGTATTTATCGAAGGTTTCAGCAGATTGTCCAAAAATTTTCATTACTGGCATTGCTCTAACATACTCTACAATACCTGCATTCATGTCCTCTAAAGATTGATGATAATCTTGTATAAGTTGTTTATTATTGCCTCCGTACATTTTAGGAAGTAATACTGCTAAAACCAAAAGTGGTACAAAGCTAATTGCAGCTAAACGCCAATCTTGTGTAAAAAGAAAAATAATTGTGACAATGGGTAAAGCAACTGCTTTTACAAAATCTGGAATTTGATGGGCTATAAAATTTTCAATACGTTCTACATCATCTGCCAAAATTTTCTTTAAAGCACCAGAGCTTTTATTAGAAAGATGCCCCATTGACATTCTACCAATTTTATTTGCGATATACTTTCTTAGTTCAAAAAGGATATTGTACGCTGCAATATGTGAAAGTATACCAGAAACAAACAAAAGAAACATACTTATTACCGCAGCAATTATTGCATAAATAATATAGTGTTGTGTGACATCAAAATTCACCTGATCTTTTGTAAGTTCTTTTATTATATAAAAAACTAAAATGTAAGGTATCAAACTTAAAAAAGCATGAAGTGTTGCGAATAAGGCAGAAAAAAATAGCATTATCTTTTTAGCTCCTGCAATCTCTAACAATCTTATTATTCCATTTTTCTTGTTTTGTTTTTCGCTCATATCTATTAAGAATTATTCTAAATAACTTGTATCTTTGGCAAAGGTAAAATTTAGAACATCTTAAAAAGTAAGCGATACGGATAAAGATGTACGAATAAAGGATAAATAAAAAAGGGTCTATGAATTTGAAATTATATGATAAAACAATGGATTATGTGCTAATGGAGAAAGTATATCCTCATCCTTCTATTCAAAATGATGAAATAATAGAAACTGTTATGCATTTAGAGCATTTTGGAGTGAATGGTTTCTACAAAGAAATACTTTTTAATGGAATTCACATCGGTTATGGAAATGCAAATTTAGCCAAGGAAATGTCGCTTGGTTTTGAAACTAATTTTGAAACAATTGAAATGCACTTTGCCATAAAAGGGAAAAGTAGCGCTTCTACTGATAAGTTTAGGAATGAAGTTAGTTTTGAATCTCAACGGCACAATATTATCTATGCAAATGGATTATGTGGAGAAATGAAATGGGAAAAAGACATTTTTCAATTGTGTGAAATTAACTTAAGTCCACAATTTTTTAAACGATTCTTACCTGAAAATCATCCCATTTTTGATTGTTTTCGTAATACATTAGAAAAACAGAATTCTAGTTTATTAAGCTCTCAGAATTATCAAATTTCTTTTCAGATGCATCAAATTATTCATGACATTATTAATTGTGAACGAAAAGGACTTTTTAAACGTATGTTTTTAGAAGCTAAAGTAATTGAGCTTTTAATGTTACAGTTAGAACAGTTTACAAATAACGAATCGTACACAGGTTCTTTAAAGAAAAAAGATGCAGATAAAATTTATGCGGTACGAGAATTTATTATGAATAATATACATTCTACACATTCGTTAATTGATTTGGCTCATCAAGTTGGTACAAATGAGTTTATGCTAAAAAAAGGATTTAAAGAGTTGTTTGGGAAAACAGTTTTTGGTTTTTGGAATGATATAAAAATGGATCAAGCAAAAATTTTACTTACAGATCATCAACTAAATATAGGAGAAGTATCACATCAGATGGGTTATCAAAATCAGCGAAGTTTTTCTGCCGCTTTCAAAAGAAAATTTGGTGTATTACCTAGTCAATTTAAGAAGTAATTTTTCATCATTTATAGTTATAAAAAAGACAGAAGTAAAAAATTACTTCTGTCCTCGCAACTTGAAAAACACTTAAAAACATTAGAGGATTACTCGATCCCTCCTCCTAATGCTCTATATAAATCGATATCAGCATTTAATCTTTCTAAATTCACATTGATATGTTCAAGATCATTTTGAAGTTTGTTGTTTTGTGCTGTTATAACTTCTAAGTATGTTGCCATACCACTTTTATATAACTTTAAAGCATCATCAACTCCCTTTTCTAAAATTTGAGTTTTCTCTCCTAAAATCTTTAATCTATCTTTTGATCCTTGAGATTTAGCCATAGCATCTGATACTTCCGAAACTGCTACCATCATCGTTTGTTGATAATTGATAGCTGCCTTTTCTTGTTCTATCACTGCTGTTTCAAATGCTGTTTTTAGTTGTTTCTTCTGTAAAATTGGTAATGCAAGATTTGCTGCTAATGTTTTCGTAAGTGATCCAGGCAAATCGAACCAATTATTAAATTTAAATGAGTTAAGACCAACTTGTGGTGCCAAACTAATACTTGGGTACATCGCAACTTTAGCTAAACCAGTTTTAGCATTTAAACTAATTAAATTAAATTCTGCAACTTTTAAATCTGGTCTTCTACTAAGTAATTCGGCAGGAATTCCGGCAGATAAGTTCGTCTCCACATTAAAGAAATTAGATTCTTTTGCTCGACTAATTTTATCTGGATATTCTCCACATAAGATACTAAGTGCATTTTCTTGAACAGAGATATTTTGTATTGCTAATGGCACAAGAAGTTCTGCTGTTTTCTTTTGTGCTTCTGATTGCTGAATAGCCAAAGAATTGATTTGACCTGCAGTATATTGCAATCTCATGATTCTTAATGTTTCATCGCTCTGCTCAATATTTTTATTCGCTATAACTAGCTGATTATC
Source organism: Chishuiella changwenlii (assembly GCF_900142565.1). Lineage (GTDB taxonomy): Bacteria > Bacteroidota > Bacteroidia > Flavobacteriales > Weeksellaceae > Empedobacter > Empedobacter changwenlii. The sequence continues at coordinate 84,847 of NZ_FRBH01000006.1, read as the reverse complement.
TAAACTAATTAAATTATAGTAGGCTTGCGCCACTTGTGAAATAATTCTGGTTTTTAAAACATTCAGATTTTCTTTTTGAGCAAAATAATCCGCAGAAGCTACTTCTTTTTGTTTTTTGGCTTTTCCCCAAATATCTGCCTCCCACGAAAGACTTAAATTAGCACTAAAATCATCTAAATATTTTTGTCCTGTAAATTGCTCATTAAGAGAACCATTTAAACTATTCTGAGAAGCCCATGCTCTACTTACACCAGCACTAAAATTTAAGGTTGGCATTAAAGAATGTTTGGCTTGTTTATAAGCTAAATCTAATTGTTCTATATTTTTAAGTGCAACTTTTACTTCGTTGTTCTTTTCTAAAGCTTTATCTATTAAACCAATTAATTGTTCATCTTTAAAAAAAGTTTTCCAAGGTAGAATAACAGTGTCACCTGTAACTTGAAGTTGATCCTTATAATTTTCAGGAATTTCAAGTTCAGTTTTCTTATATTCACTTCTTGTTGCGCAGGACATCATTGCTGATGACACTGCGCTAAAAAGAAGCATATTTTTTACATTAAATAGTTTCATTTGATATTTCATTTTCTTGGTCAGAAATATTTTTCTTTGGTGATATTTTTTCATCTATATATTGAAAAAACATATACAATACTGGAATTACAAATACTCCTAATACAACACCACTTAACATTCCCATTGCTGCACTAATACTAATTGATTTATTACCAGAAGCCATACCTCCAGCAGAAATCATTAAAGGAATCATACCAACTATAAAAGCTAAAGAAGTCATAATAATTGGTCTTAAACGAGCTTTGGCTCCTTGTAAAGCAGACTCTACAATAGATAAGCCCGACTTTCTTTTTTGAACCGCAAACTCTACAATTAAAATTGCATTTTTCGCCAGAAGTCCAATTAACATAATAAGCCCGACCTGTACATAAATATTATTATCGAATCCAATTGCTTTTATTCCTAAGAATGCACCAATAATACCTGTTGGTATAGAAAGCATTACAGCTAATGGTAAAACATAACTTTCATATTGCGCCGATAATAATAAGTAAACAAATAACAAACACAATCCGAAAATCATAATAGTTTGTCCACTAGAAGATTTTTCCTCCAAGCTTAATCCTGTCCATTCGTAACTATAATCTGAAGGTAATTTATTTAGCGTTTCTTCAATTTTTGTAATTAACTCTCCATTACTAATTCCTGGCTTTGGAGATACATTTATATTTAATGAATTGTAAAGATTATATCGTTGCACAGATTCTGGTCCGTATACTTTATGAAGTTTTATTAAGGTATTAGCAGGAACCATTTCTCCCGTATTACTCTTCACAAAAATATCATTAAAAGCAGTTTCATCCATTCTAAATATTCCGTCTGCTTTTATATTTACTCTATAAAACTTTCCGAATCGTGAGAAATTTTGAGATTGATCTCCAGCAAAATAAGTTTGAATTGTTTCTAATAAACTCGAAACATTTACACCTAATTGATCTGCTTTATCTTCGTTAACTTCTAACTCTAATTGAGGATAATCTGCTCTAAACATTGTGTAAGCAAAACCTACCTCTGGTAATTGCATTAATTGTCCTATTAGTTCGTCTGCTTTTGCTTTTAATACTTTAGGATCTCGTCCCATTCTGTCTTGTAACACAACCTCAGCATCACTACTTACACCATAACCTTCTACAGGAGGCATTCTAAACGTAAGAACTGTTCCTTCTTTTATAACAGATAGTTTTTCGTTTAACTTGTTCATTACCTCCTCTATGTCTTTAATCTCTCCTCTTTCTTTTTTAGATTTTAATTTAACAAATCCCATAGCATAAGCTGGTCCAGCACTATTACTTAAAAGATTAAACCCTGTAATAGATGTATTACTTTCTACAGCATCTATGGTTTTTATAAGTGAATTAGCTTTCTCTGTAACTTCTGTTGTTTTGTTAAGAGCTGTTCCTGGAGGCATAGTTACCATGTACATGATTAAACCATCATCTTCCATTGGAACAAAACTTTTAGGAGTACTTGTCATAAACCAAACAGATCCACCAATTACAGCGGCTACTAAACCAAAAGCAATTAATTTTCTTTTTACTAAAAATCGTAGACCACCAATATAACGCTCTGTCATATTATTAAAACCTGCATTAAAAGCTGCTGAAAACTTTTGTGTAAATCCCTTTTTAGAACCATGTGCATTTTCTCCATGATTATTCTTAAGAAAAACAACACATAAAGCAGGTGTTAATGTTAATGCATTAACAGCAGAAATTATAATGGCTATAGCTAATGTGTAAGCAAATTGTTGGTAAAACATTCCTGTAGAACCTTTCATAAAACCAATTGGAATAAACACGGCAGACATTACAAGCGTAATAGAAATTACGGCACCTGTAATTTCGTTCATTGCTTTGTGCGTTGCTTGTTTACCAGAAAGATTGGTTCCTTCCATATTACTGTGAACTGCCTCTACAACTACAATGGCATCATCTACCACAATACCAATGGCTAATACCAACGCAAATAATGTTAATACATTTATTGTAAATCCTAACACAAGTAGGAAAAAGAATGTACCTATAATTGCAACAGGAACTGCGATGGCAGGAATTAAAGTGGATCTAAAATCTTGAAGGAAAATAAGAACAACTATAAAAACTAAAATAAATGCTTCTATAAGAGTCGATTTTACTTGACCTGTTGCCTCATCAAGTTTTTCTTTTGTACTCATTACTTTCGCATATTTTACATCTGGTGGAAACGATTTAGATAATTTTTCTAGGGTATTATTAATACCTACTTCTATATCATTTGCATTAGATCCTGTTGTTTGCATAATGGCAATGGTTACAGCATTTTTACCATTCGTAAGTCCATCTCCACTATAAGAAATTGCTCCAAATTCTACTCTCGAAACATCCTTTAATCTAATTATATTCGTTCCATCATTTTTTACAACAATATTCTCATATTCTTCCGGTTTGTTCTTTTTCCCTTTGTATCGAATTACATATTCTAATGCTGCATCTGATTCTTCACCTAATTTACCAGGTGCAGACTCTAAACTGTGATTAGCAATTGCATTAGAAATATCTGCAGGTACAAGACCATAGGTAGCCATTTTTTGTGGATTAATCCATACTCTCATCGAGTAATCTTTTAATCCAAATAACTGTGCTTGACCAACTCCTTTTATCCTTTTTATTTCTGGAATTAAATTGATACTTGCATAGTTTTGCAAAAATCTTTCATCATACTTTTCATTGTCTTCAGTATAAATGTTAAATACCATAACCATACTGTTTTGCTGTTTAGATGTCGTAAGCCCCATACGAATAACTTCCTGAGGAAGAATTGGTGTTGCTTGTTGAACTCTATTCTGAACATTTACAGCTGCCTGATCGGCATTTACTCCTTGTTTAAAGATGATTGAGATAGAAAATGTACCATCATTACTGGCAGTAGATTTTATATACTCCATATCTTCTACTCCATTAATTTGTTCTTCTAATGGAGTTACAACCGAACGTATCACGGTTTCACTATTTCCCCCAGGATATGATCCAGAAACAGTAATTGTTGGAGGAGAAATATCAGGAAAACGTGTTACAGCAAGTTGCGTTAGACCAATTACACCTAATATCACAATTATAAGTGATATTACGGTAGCTAGAACTGGTCTATCTATAATTTTCTTTAACATTTTTTAATTATTTGAATGGTTCATTTTATTACTTTACCGACACCACTTTTGGTGTTACATCAGAACCATCGTTTAGTACGTCTATTCTATTTACAGCTATTTTATCACCAGCTTTTAAGCCTGACGAAACAAAATAATCTTGTGGAGTACCTTCTGAAATTTCAACAGCTATCATTTTAACTTTCTTCCCTTCTAGTCTATAAACGAAATACTTATCTTGAATATCTTTCACTGCTGATTTAGGAATTTTTAAAACATCCTGAACATTTCTATGAATTAAAACTCTCGCTGTTCCTCCAGATCTTAATAATTTTTCTGGGTTCTGAAAAACAGCTTTCATCTGTATACTTCCCGTATTTTTATCAAAACTACCGCTCGCCATTTCTAACTTACCATTGTATTGGTATTTAGAATTATCTGCTAAAATTAAGTCTACTTGTCCTGTATTATTATGAGCTAAAGATTTACTATATGTAATGTAATCTGCTTCATTCATAGAAAAATAAACGTTAACCGTACTTATATTAGAAAGCGTTGTAAGTGGTGAAGCATCCGTCGGCGAAATTAAATTTCCCATTCTATTTGGTATTCTTCCTATATAACCACTAACCGGTGCTTTTATATACGTAAAATTGGCATTAATTCTAGAAGAACCAAGAGAAGATTTCGCTTGTGCTACTTGTGCTGTCGCTGCTTGATAACTTGCTTGAGCTGTCTTTAACTGAATTTCTGAAACAACTTTTCCTTCTACTAAAGGTTTTAATTTTTCTACTTCTAATTTTGCAGTTGCTTGATTTGCTAATGCAACTTTTAATGCTGCATCGCTATTGTTTACTTGTTCGTTGTAGACAGAAGGATTGATGCGAAATAAATTTTGACCTTTATTCACATACTGCCCTTCTTTAACATAAACTGCTTCAAGATATCCTGTTACTTGAGCCTTTATATCAACATTATTTTGTCCTTCAATACTTCCTGGATAACCAATTGATATATCGGCATTGCTCGCATTTACCTGAATAAAATCTGTTGACATAGCAACAGCTTGTTGTTCTTGCTCTTGACTATCTTTAGAATTACAAGAATATATCATTACTGTTGTGCTTAGTAATAATATAAAATAACTTGTTTTATATTTCATAATATTTTTATTTCAAGACGCAAATTAAAAGCTATAAGAGGCTTTTACTACTAAAAAAATAAGTGAAATGGAAATATTTAAGGATGAAACGTCTATTATCAAACCTGAATTTTTTTTGCTATTTTTTCATCTTTTTAGAGGTAAAAAAGCCTCAATTCACTTCATCTATTTCTATTTACGTTTTAAGCCGTAATTATTCATTTTCACCATAAAAATAGGATATACAAAAGTGACATCTCAATAGTTTTGTTTTGTTGAAAAAATAACAATTATTTAAAATGAAAAGAATTTTAACAGTAGTAGTTCTTATAGCTGGTTTAGCTGGAGCTCACGCACAGGATGTAAAGAATGAGAAGAATGAATCATCATTAGAAGTTATTGTAAAAGGTGGTATTAATATCTCTAACCAAGCAATTACAAATGTAAATGGTGAAAAATCAAAAGTTGGATTTCAAGGTGGTGTTGGTGTTAATATCAATACTGGTTTAGGAAATTTCTCTGTACAACCCGAAGTAAATTTTATTAGTAAAGGAACTAAACTTAATACACCAATAGGAAAAAGAGAGTTTAATTTAAATTATTTAGAAGTTCCTGTTTTAGCAAAATATAGTTTTGGACCTGTTTATGTAAATGCAGGACCTTCAATTGGTTTTCAGATGGGTAAAAATGATAATGTAAAAGCTGCTTATGGTAAAACAAAAACTATAGATTTTGGTTTACAAATGGGAGCTGGAGTAGCATTACCAGTTGGTCCTGGAAAAATTATTCTTGATGGTCGATACAATTTAGGATTATCTGATATTGCAGATACAAACATTGCTAAAATTAAAAATAGAGGAGTTGCTATATCTTTAGGATATGCTTATTCTTTATAAATTTAAAGTATAAAAAATTACGCCTCATTGTAAAATACAATGAGGCGTTTTTTTTTCTAATAATCCATCCAAGATTTAAATAAAGATGACTTTTCTCTACTTACAATCACTTCCATTTCTGGAGCTTTTTTTAATTCTACTTTTAATTTTCCATTAAAATAATTAGATATTTGCTTAACAGAATCTATATGAACAATGAATTGTCTATTGGCTCTAAAAAACTGAGTTGGATCCAATTGTTTTTCTAATTCTTCTAAGGTTTGAGGAATAATTTCTGTTTGCCCATTTAAAAGTACGCCTTTACTTATTCCATTTTCTGTATAAAAATAAAGGATATCTTGTGTTAGAATTGTTTTGTAACCATCTCTGTATGATAAAAGAAAACGCTTTCTATACTCTTTTGTCTGTATATAATTTACGACTCCTTCAATAGCCATACTCACTAAAGGAACCATCTCAAAAAAGTTTTCATATTTCTTTAAAGACTCTTCTAGCATTTCTGCTTCTATTGGTTTCAATAAATAATCTATACTGTTATATTTAAAAGCTCTTACAGCATATTCATCGTACGCAGTTGTAAAAATAACTGGACTATTAAATTCAACTTTATTAAAAATTTCGAAACTTAATCCATCTGAAAGTCGTACATCCATAAAAAGAATATCTGGATGCTCATTATTTTTTAACCAATTAACTGTAGAAGAAATAGAGTCCTCTACCGATAGTATTTCGATATTTGGTCTAATACTTAAAAGCAATCTTTGTAACCTATCCGAATTTGGTTTTTCGTCTTCTACAATAAGAACTGTATTAATTTTCATGTAATGGTATTTTTGCTATATAATCTTTCTGATCGTTTAAAATAATCACTTTTTTATCTCCAAAAAATTCAAATCTTTTCATTAAATTTTTTAATCCAAATCCTGATAATTCTTTTTTATTAACCAATGGAATTAAATTATTTTCTACAATTAAATAATTATCATTTTCTGTGTAAATTTTTATAATAAGTGGATTTTTCTTTGAAGTTTGGTTGTGTTTTAAGGCATTTTCTACTAAAAACTGTAATGCCAATGGAGGAAGTGAAAACTTCTTATAATTAGATGCTATATCTATTTTAAAATCTACACCATCTTCAAATCTTTTCGAAATTAAATAAATATAAGAATCTAGAAATTTTAGTTCCTCTTCTAATGTTACAGCATCTTTTTTAGAGTTTACGAGTAAATAACGGTAAACTTTCGCAAAACTTTCTGAGTACTCGTATCCAAGTTTTTGATCTTTTAAAATAAGTTCTGATAATACACTTAAACTATTGAAAATAAAATGTGGATCTATCTGCAATTTAATCGCCTGAAGCTCTGCTTCTGTTGCCGCTTGTTTATGTTCGGAAACTTTTAATTTATGTTGAGAAACTAATAATTCTGTTTTTTTCCAATTATACACCAGATAATCTACTGTATTAAATGTGCTGATTAAAAGTGATACAATAATATTTGATGCTAATGATTGAGCAATTATGGTGTACTCTTCTTTGTAACTAAGATTTTGTAACCAACCAAATATATAATCGAAAAAAGCTAATGAAGAAATAACAAAAAGAATACTTCCTAATATCTGAAATATACATTGTATAATTAACCTTTTAGTATTCCAATTCTTCCACGGAAGATATTTAATTAGCATATTATCAATAAATATACTTACCTCAACAATTATTGCAGAAAAAACTAAACCATAAAAAAAATCTATTAATAAATCTCCTATCGTTTTTTGATGAAAATCATATAAATCTGGATTAAATGGATCTATAAGATACGCAAAAACTGAATAAGTTATAAAAGCTATAAACCATAAAACAAATCGTTTCTTTGTAGCTGAAATAATTTTCTGATTCCTTATTTTATATTTTCTCTGTTTAAACACATTAAATATTTACAACAAATGTAATTCTAAGAATATTATTAACATAATAGAAAAAGATATTGTTTGTCTTTATTTCGTAAAAATAATTAATTAAAAAAGCGATACTAAAAAGTATCGCTTTAAATATGTTAATCAAAATTATTGTGATTATCTAAATTTAGAGAAATCTCTTGGACGTTTTTCTAAAAACGCGTTTCTTCCTTCTACAGCTTCTTCTGTTCCGTAAGCAAAACGTGTTGTTTCTCCTGCAAATATTTGCTGTCCAACTAAACCATCATCTACTAAATTAAATGCATACTTCAACATTTTTATTGCTGTAGGAGATTTTGTTAAAATTTCCTGAGCCCAGTCAAATGCAACTTGCTCTAATTCTTCGTGAGGAATTACTAAATTAACCATTCCCATATCGTATGCTTCTTGTGCAGAATAATTTAATCCAAGAAAGAAAATTTCACGTGCACGTTTTTGTCCTACTTGTTTTGCTAAATAAGCCGAACCATATCCACCATCAAAAGAAGCTACGTCTGCATCTGTTTGTTTAAAAATAGCATGTTCTTTAGAAGCTAAAGTCATATCACAAACAACATGTAATGAATGACCTCCACCTACCGCCCAACCATTTACAACAGCTACAACAACTTTAGTTGAAAAACGAATTAAACGTTGTACCTCTAAGATATTTAAACGTCCAACACCGTCTTGTCCTTCATAACCTTTTGCTCCACGAACGCGTTGATCTCCTCCAGAACAAAATGCCCATCCTCCGTCTTTTGCAGATGGCCCTTCTCCTGTTAATAAGATTACACCAACTTCTCTGTCTTCTTCTGCTAATTGAAAAGCATCTAACAATTCGAAAACTGTTTTTGGACGAAAAGCATTACGAACTTCTGGACGATTAAATGCAATACGCATTACTCCATCGCACTTTTTAAACGTGATATCTTCGTATTCTTTTACTGTTTGCCAATTTATAGTTGCCATATATTTCTTTTATTTATGAGATTGTTTAAACAAATTATCTTATTCAATAATTTTTTAATTAGACCCTATTTTTACAATGCTTTGTCATGTTGAGCTTGTCGAAACATTTTATATAACTCTTTAATTATTCTTCGACAGGCTCAGAATGACACTTAGGATTGAAAAAAATATAAATCTTAAAAAAGTTTAAACAACTTCTATTACAAATTTTTCTCAAAAATAGCATTTTATTATGGATTGAAAATACCATCTGAAATAAAAAAAAGCAATCCAAAAATTGGATTGCCTTTCTTCTGAAAAATATTTAAAAAGAATTAATTCTTATTTAAAATCTGCTTCCGTTACATTTTTGTTTACTTCTGCTGATTCTATAACAACTTTCATTGTTTGTGGTCCCATTTCAGTTAATACTTCTGTAGGAATTAAAACTCCTCCAAATGGTTTGTACAATTTATTAACAGTTGTTGTTACCATATCTCCTTGTGGAGATTTCATTTTTTGTTCTGATTTGGCTAGTAATCCTGTTTTAACGTCATAAAAATCTACACGATCTATTTCTGAAGCTACAACTTTGTAATATTCTACTCCATTTTCTGTAACTACACCTTCAACCTTTGCAGTTTTATAACCTTCTGATAAAGGAACAAATAAAGTATTTGTTTTCTTAAGAGGAGCTGTCATTTCTGCTGGCAAATCCATCTTTTGTCCCATATTAACATAACCATTCACACCATCAAAAACTTGTTTCACTGTCATTCCTTGAATGCTGAATGATGTTGCTGTTTTGTTTGGCGCTGCATCTTTTCTAGTATAATCACCGCTAATCCCCATTGTTTCAATTTTTCCTTTTTGAGACAATGATTTTACAGCTTTTACTTTATCCGCTCCACCAATTGCTTTTAAGTAACTGTCTGTTACTTGAGCAACAGTAACATTTGTTGTTTTAGCACCAGAAACAGGTTTATCTGTTTTATTTCCGTAAGCATCATAATAAGTAATAGGGTATCCTAATTTTTCTAATCCTGGTCCTATTTGCTCTAACTTTCCAGTAATATTAATTTTAGCTTGATCTGGACGGAAATATTTTTTAGAAACACGTAATACATCATCAACTGTTACAGCATTTATATTTTTAATATAATCAGCATAAAAATTATCAGATAATTTATTTGTTTTCTTTGTTAATGCTTGTGTTGCTACAGTTTCTGGACGCTCTAATGTAAGAATAAAGTTTCCTAAGAATTTCGCTTTTACATCATTCAATGTTTTTTGATCGATTTTGTTTAGCGTCATTCCTTTAATCTCTTTCATTGTTTCGATAACAGCAGAATCTGTTACCTCGTTACGAACAGTTGCATTTGTATTGAAACGTCCAATGAAACGAGAATCTGAAACTCCTCCACGAGCTCCATAAGTCCATCCGTGAGCCTCACGAAGATTCATGTTTAATTTAGAATTGAAATCTCCTCCTAAAATTGTAGATGCAATTTGTGCTGCATAATAATCAGGATCATTCTTTGTTAATTGAACTGGATAAGATACCGAAACAACAGATTGTACTGCATTTGGCATATTAATCGCGTTTAATTCAGTTTTTGTTACTTCTGCAACTTTAGGGAAAGCTGGAATTGTCAAGTTTCCAGTTTGCCAAGAATTAAAATTTTTCTCTGCTAATTTCTTAACGTCTTTTGTTGAAATATCTCCAACAACAATTAAGTAAGCATTGTTTGGTTTGTAATAGGTATTGTAGTAATCTTTAACGTCTTGTAGTGTAATTTTTTCGATTTGTTCTGGTGTGTCAAATTCTGCAAAAGGATTTCCTTTTCCATAAACCAAAATATTCGAAACACGAGAAGCTGCACTTTCTACAGATTTCTCGTTAGATTTTAATCCTTCGATGTAACGTTTTTTTACATCTGCAAATTCCTTTTCAGTAAAGTTAGGATTAATTGCTCCATCTGCCATATAACCAAAAATTTCGTTGAAATATTTAGTTAATGAGCTTGCAGAAGCTCCTTCTTCCCAAAAGTTAACTCTTGCTCCAAGAAACTCGATACGCTTATTAAACTCATCTTTCGATTTCGTTTTTGTTCCAGTTCCTAACATTTCACTTAAAAGAGATTCTGCTCCCTTTTTTGCGTTTAATGCAAAAGGAGGATTATCTATTGTTAATGTAGCTGATACTCTTGGTAATTTATTATTCTCAACAACAATAATCGTTAATCCATTTTTTAATTTGAATTCGTTTGATTTTCCTAAATTAATCGTTGGTGCTGGACCTGGTTTAGGCATTGGAATCGTAACCTGCGCATTTAAACTAACTGCCATGAATGCGATTGCAAGTGATAATATTTTTGTTTTCATAATTTCAGTTGTTTTTTACTTAGCAGCTTTTTTAGATTCTGGTAAATAGTTAATAATTACACGTTGATTTTTATTTAGATACTTCTTAGCAACATTTCTGATATCTTCTCTTGATACAGATTGATAAATTTTCAATTCATCGTTGATTTTATTCGTATCTCCTCCCAACATATAAGCATCAGCCAAAGCATGCGCTATATTTTGAACACCTGATTTTGATGAAACAAAATCATTTTCAACTCCATTTAATATTTTTTGATAATCTTCTTCTGAGATTAAATCTTTTTGTACTTTCTCTATGTCTAGTTGTAAGTCTTTTTCTAACTTATCTAACGGAACATCTCCTTGAGGTAAAATTCCGATTGAATAAATTCCGTAATCTTCCATTTGACGATTGAAAGCGAAGATTTGTAATGCTTCTTTTTTCTCGTCTACATATTTCTTGTATAAAACAGATGATTTTCCTCCCGTTAAATAACTTGATAACATTTCTAATGCATAAGCATCCTTAGATTTGTTATCTGCTGTACGGTAATTAATTGCTAATAAAGGAATTTGGATATTAGAATCATATTCTGTTGCGCGAACTTCTTGCGTAATTGGATCTTCCTTAATTACTGTTTTTACAACATCATTTCCACGAGGAATTACTGCAAAATATTTTTCAATTAATTTCTTTGCTTCATCCTTTTTAAAATCTCCCGCAACAACTAAAACAGCATTATTTGGCACATAATATTGTTTACTAAAATGTTGAAAATCTTCTAATTTTGCATTACTTAAATCTTCAAAAGATCCAATAACACTCCAACGGTATCCACTTTTCTTAAATACATGAGGATTTACAGCTTCTCCGTAAGAAAATCTTCCATAAGGTTGATTATCTAAACGAGAACGTTTTTCTTCTTGTACAACTTCTTTTTGTGTGTTTACACCAATTTGATTAATAATTGGTTGTCTTAAACGATCAGACTCCATCCATAAACCTAATTCTAAGTTATTTGATGGAAATGTCTCGTAGTAATACGTTCTATCTGTTGTTGTATTTGCATTATTAGAACCTCCATTAGCAGAAACGATTTTAAACCATTCTCCTCTTTTTATGTTCTCAGTTCCTTCAAATAATAAATGCTCAAAGAAATGCGCGAAACCTGTTTTCCCTACTTGTTCATCTTTAGAGCCAACATGATACATTACTCCCGTTGTAATTACAGGTGCCGAATTATCTTGATGAAGGATTACATGTAACCCATTTGGTAAAGTATACTCATCAAACTTTATTTGCTGACCAAAAGCTAATGATCCTGCAAATAAAACAGACATAAGAAGTTTCTTCATTTATATAGTTTTTCTAGATTATATTCTAACGTTATCTATTATAAGTAACATAAAATGAAAAAAAGTTACACTTTTGTTGAAAAAAATATAAAAATAAATAAGAAAAGACAAAACAATTTCAAGCTTTTATATGATTATTAAATGTTTAAAAATCGTGTCTTTTATGTTGTATACTAAGCTATTCTATTTTAGCTCTAGGTAATTCCATTAATGAATTTACTAAATCAATATTTTTTGTTTTTATAACCCAAAATGAATTATCTATTAGTTCAATGGCAATATCATTATTTTCAAAAATATCTGCATCTGTTTTATGAATAGGATTATAATTTTTTTCATAATTACCGATTAAAAATAGTTCATTGTAAATAGATATATTCTCATTAAAAATCATCAAATCTTTGTTATTAAAATTTAAGATATTTTTCTTTTTATTTACATTTTCTTCTATTTCTAATATATTAAATTTATTAGATTTTGAAATAGCCTCAATCCACAAGACACTCCAATAATTCAGTGAAAAATCTTTATTTATAACATTAAGAATGTCAGAAATACTTACATCTAAAATGTCTATTTCTCTAGAACCATATATTAATACTTCCATTAATCTTTAATTATATATTTTTACTTTCATATTGATGTAGTCTTTTTTATTGTAGAGCTCTTTTTAAAATATTTTAGATATTAAAGAATCATTCCTTTATTGATTGCTCTTTATATTTCTCTACAAACTCTTTTGCATCTGCTAATTTTACAGGATAATCTTCGTAGACATTTGTCAAAACATCATTTTCAATTTTGAAAATATGCTGATAATAAAATCCGTTTGTAATCAGAAACTCAACAACTTCCCAACCTTTACTATCATCCTTTCTAGGTGGTCTAAATCTATGTGTTAATAGGTGCATAGAATTTCCACAATTAGCACACGTATAAACCGCATCTGAACCAATATTTAAAGATTGATTAAATGATAATTTACACGTTAAACAAACCTTTTTATACCCCATTCTAACTTTTATAAGCAATACAGAAAACTGTTTCGTTTGGATTAATTGGTGGAGTACCTATTTTATAAAGTATTTTTCCAGTAACAGGTGACTTAAACTCTTTTATTTTCTTTCCAAAAAAGTCTGTAACATAACCAACAACTTGCCCTTCTTTTACATCATCACCAGCTTTTAAGTTACTATAAAAAATTCCTTGAACATCTGATTTTATATAAGCTTGCTGATTATAATTTATAATCTTTTTTACTGTTTTTAAATTCTGTTTAGTGTACATTTTTAAATCTTTCAGCATTAAATAAACAGAATTTTTAATTTCTGCAACAGACTCTTTTTGTACATTTCCTAATTTCCCGCTCTCTATACTTAAAGCTACTTTCCCGTCTTGTACTGCTTGCTTAAATGCATATAAAGCTGGTTGGCTCTTTGTTAATGTGTAAGAATAAGAAACAACATTTTCAAAACCACTATTTTCACTTAATCTCTTTGCTTCTGCTGTTTGTTTAGCATAATCTTCAGCGTTATAATAACATATAAATGGAATTAAATCTTCACTGGCATCTCCTGCATGAATGTCCAATAAAACATCTGAAACTGGAATAATTTTATTCGTTATTTGATAAGCAATTTGTTCTGTAATTGTACCGTTTTCTTTTCCAGGAAAAGTGGTATTTAAATTTCTTCCGTCAATTGGATTGTAGAATGCAGAACGTTCATTAAAAGATGCTGTATTAGCAATTGGTACAATTACTATTGTTCCTTTTAATGTCGTATAATCAATTTCATTCATTAATTCTTGTACAGCAATAATCGGAGGATATTCGTATCCATGTACTCCAGCAATAATAGTAAAAACTGGTCCTTCATTTTTTCCTTTTATAACACGAATAGGAAGTATTGCATTTTTATCTTGATCTTCTAATTTTAATGAAAAATCGTGAATACCTTCGTTTAATTTGTTCGATTGTAAGTTTAATTCTTGTGCATTCATTTGTTGAGTAGAAAAAAGCATCAACATGGCAATCAAAGTATGTTTCATCTAAAAAATATTAAAGTCTATAATTCTCTTGCAAGTTAAGAGATTTATAGACTTTAATTAAATGATATATTGATTTTAATCTTTTCTTAAAAGAATAAAAAACTATTTTGTTTGACTTGCAGCTGCTTTATCAACTAAGAAAGTTAACTCACCATTTGTTGGTTTTATTAACTGTGTTGGATATTCTGTTGGATTGTTTTCTCCTTGTAAAACTTCATAAAGCGCTTTTGCTTTATTTTCTCCGAAAACAATTATCTGAATATTTTTGGCTTGATTAATTAATGGAGCAGTTAATGTAATTCTATACATGCTTTGAGGCTCTAAATAATAAGCTTCTACCCATTTATCTTGCTCATCTAATACTTTTTGATGTGGAAATAATGAGGCCGTATGTCCGTCATCTCCCATTCCTAAAAGAATTAAATCAAACGTTCCTTCAGATGTAACTTCTTTAATTAATTGCTGATATTCTATTGCATATTCTTCTGGTGAAGTAACATCATTATACATCGGAAAAATATTTCCTTGTGGAATATTCACATGATCTAATAAAGTTGTAAATGCCATTTTTGCATTACTCCTATCATCTTCCAATGGAACCCAACGTTCATCTCCCCAAAAAATATAAACCTTCTCCCAATCAATTTTTGATTGATATTCATCTGTTGCTAATAATTTATGCAAATCTATCGGAGATGATCCTCCAGTAAGTGCAACAACAAATTTACCATTCTCTTCTATTGCTTTTTGAGCAATAGAAACAAATTGATTTGCAACATAACTTATTAATTCATCTTTTTTATCAAAAATCTCTATCATAGGAATTTATTTTCGTTTTTCTATTGTATTAGGCAACCATTTATAACCTTGTTTTGTCTGCAATAAATCAGATGCTTCTGGTCCTAAACTTCCTGCAACATAATTCGGAAAATCTGGCGCTGTTTCATTTTCCCAAACATCCTGAATAGATGCAACAACATCCCATGCTTCTTCTACTTGATCTGATCGCATAAATAAAGTTGGATCTCCTAATAAAGCATCTAAAAGCAATGTTTCATAAGCCTCTGGTGAATCTGCCGAAGAACAATCATTGTAGTCGAAAACCATTTCTCCTGGTTTTAAAACCATAGATAATCCTGGTTTTTTCGTCATAAACTGTAAACGAATATCCATTGTTGGTTGAATATTAATAATCAATCTATTGGCTAACATATTTTCTGTTCCAGGAAAATTATTAGAAGGAATAGATTTAAAAAGAATTGAAACGTATGACTGTTTCTCTTTCATTCTTTTTCCAGTTCTCAAATAAAATGGAACATTTTGCCATCTTTCATTATCTAAATAATATTCTATTGCAGCAAAAGTTTCTATGTTAGATTCTTTATCAACGTCTTTCTCTTCGCGATAAGCAACAACTTCTTTTCCTCTTATTTCGCCTTCTTTATATTGTCCACGAACTGCATATTTGCTTACATCTTCTGGTTTTATTCTTCTGATTGCTCGTAAAACATCAACTTTCTTGTCTCTAATTTCTTTAGCTTCAAAAGAGTTGGGATTTTCCATAGCAACCATGCACAAAATTTGCAATAAATGGTTCTGAATCATATCCTTTAAGGCTCCTGTTTTTTCGTAAAACGCTCCTCTTTCCTCTACTCCTACTTCTTCTGCAACCGTAATTTCTACTTTTTCAATAAAATTATGGTTCCATAAAGGTTCAAAAATAGAGTTACCGAAACGGAACGTAAAAATATTCTGAACAGTTTCTTTCCCTAAATAATGATCGATTCTATAAATCTGCTCTTCCTTAAATGTTTTAGTTAATAACTCATTTAATTCTATTGCAGAAGCTTTATCGTGCCCAAATGGTTTCTCGATTATAATACGATCTTGATCTGCATTTGGAGCTAATTCTGTTTTCTTTATATATTCTGAAACAGTTGAAATAAATGATGGTGCAATAGAAAAGTAAAACAATCTATTTGCTCTTACACCAAATTTTTCATCTATATTTTTTAATTCTTTTTCTAAATCTTTGTAAGATTCTTCTTCATCTAATTGATGTTTGAAATAAGTAACTTGCTGTGAGAATTTTTCCCAAACCTCATCAGAATCAACTTTATTTCTCGAAAATTCGTTTAGATTATCTTTTATATAATCTCTAAATTTTTCGCTATCGTTATCTCTTCTACCTAAAGCAATTATCTGAAATTGCTTTGGCATTCTACCTTCTAAAAACAGGTTATAAAAAGCAGGAAAGAGTTTTCTTTTTGCTAAATCACCTGTTGCTCCAAAGATGAGTAAAATGGTAGGTGATACATTTTTATTATTGCTCATCTTACCCATTTTGTTGTTCGTCCCACTGTGTGTGAAAAGTACCATCAACGTCTAATCTTTGGTAAGTATGCGCACCGAAATAATCTCTTTGTGCTTGTACCAAGTTAATTGGTAAACGTTCTGTTTTAAAAGCTTCAAAATAAGCTAATGACGAAGATAAACAAGCTGTTGGTAATCCTTTTCTTATTCCGAAAATTACAATTTCTTGTAGTGCTTCTGCTTTAGATTGTGCTAAAGCCGAAATGTTTTCGTCTAATAATATATTTGTTAATTCAGGATTATTGATAAATGCTTGGTAATATTTTTCTAACATCACAGAACGAATAATACATCCTCCACGCCAAATTTTTACAACATCTTTTAAAGGAATAGCTAAATTATATTCTTCCGAAGCTTTATTTAATTGTGCTAAACCTTGTGCATAGCTTAATAAGATAGATAAATATAATCCATCTTTTACTTGGTCTATGAAAGCTTGTTTATCGGCAACTTCTACATCATTTAATTGAGATGGATAAATTTTAGAAGCTTTAACACGGTCTTCTTTGTAAGCAGAAATTGTACGAGATGAAACAGATGCATCAATTGTAGGAATTGCAACTCCTAAATCCATCGCATCTTGTGAAGTCCATTTCCCTGTACCTTTAGATCCAGCTTTATCCATTATGAAGTCTAATAGATAACCTTCTGTATCTTTATATTTAAAAATATCGCGTGTAATTTCTATTAAGAATGAGTTTAATTCTCCATCATTCCATTCTTTAAAAACTTGGTGTAATTGGTCATTATCTAATCCCAATCCTCTATGAAGAATATCGTATGCTTCGCTAATTAATTGCATAATTGCATATTCAATTCCATTATGTACCATTTTTACATAATGTCCAGCAGCATCTTTCCCCATATATGCAGTACATGGATCGTTTCCTACTTTTGTAGAAATAGCTTCAAGAAAAGGTTTTACAGCATCGTAAGCTTTTAAATCTCCTCCTGGCATAATACTAGGACCAAAACGAGCTCCTTTTTCACCTCCAGAAATTCCCATTCCCATGAAGTGGATACCTTCTGTTTCTAATTCTTTTACGCGACGATTTGTATCTTTATAATAAGAGTTTCCTCCATCAATTATAATATCACCTTCTTGTAATAAAGGTTTTAAATCTTTTATTACACTATCTACAGGATTTCCTGCAGGAACCATTAAAAGGATTTTACGTGGAGTAGAAAGTCCGTCTACTAAATCTTGAAAAGATTGTACTCCTTTAACGTTTGTATTAGGTGATGCTCCATCTTCTAATAAAGTTCTTTTTTCCTCATCTGCATCAAAGCCTAATAGGTTGTAACCATTATCTCCAATGTTATAGGCTAAATTACGTCCCATAACACCTAAACCAACGATACCAAAATCAAATGTTTTCATTGCAAATTTTATTTTCCTTTTCTATTGTTTTCCCCAATTAAATTGGAGGTGTTTGTTTATTGTTTAAAGCATTGAATTATTCTAAGATAAATTAATTGTAAGTGGTTCTAATTAATTATCATTTTTAATTCCGGGTTTAAAGATACTAAGAAAAGAGCATATAAAAAGGCTGAAGAATCGAAAATACTACAGCCTTTTTTATTTATTTTATTATTGAATTGCTTCTTTTAATGCTTTTGCAGCTTCAGCCGGATTTTCTGCACCATAAATAGCTCCTCCAGCTACAGCAACAGTTGCTCCTGCAGCTACAACATCTTTTATAGTATCAATGTTTACTCCACCTGCGATTGAAAAAGCTACACCAGCTTCTCTACCTTCTGCAATTAATGTTTGTACAGAATATCCTGGTAAAGCTTGTTCATCTAAACCTGCATGTAATTCTACAAACTCAACTCCAAAAGCAATCACTTCTCTTGCTCTTTCTACACGATTTTTAACTCCAATTGTATCTACAACAACTTTTCTTCCGAATTTCTTTCCTGCTTCTACAGCTCCTTTTATTGTTGCATCATCTACAGTTCCCATTACAGTTACTAGATCTGCACCCGCTTGGAAAGCCATTTCTGCTTCTAAAGCACCAGTATCTGCAGTTTTCATATCTGCAAAAACTAATTTATCTGGATGAGCTTCTTTCATTGCTGTTACAACTCTTAATCCTTCTGCCTTAATAAGTGGCGTTCCTAACTCAATAATATCTACATAAGGAGCTACCTTTCCTGCTAATTCTAATGCTGCTTCTGTTGTAAGCAAATCAATCGCTACTTGCAATTTTGTCATGACTTAAATATTTAATTATTAATAATTTTGTTATTCTAAATTGGCATGTTTCGGCCATAAATCTTCTTTTGTTAAACTAGATTTTTTCCAAAGAGACATAAAAACACTTTCGAAAATTAGAAATGTAAATTGTTCAAATAAACTACCTGCATATTGTTCAGATACAGCAGCTCCAAAATCTGTTTTTACAGCAGCTTTTATTAGAAGTAATTCATCTGCTAACTGTGCTAATTCACTATTTTCGTCTGCTGTTAAAGCAAAAACTTTCGCATGTTGTTTATTTGCTTTCTTCACTGCAGATACAACAGTAGAAGTTGTTCCAGAACCTGATGCTACGATTAATAAATCTCCTTCGAGTATAGCTGGAGTAACTATTTCTCCCACAACAAATACATTTAAACCTAAATGCATCATTCTCATTGCAGCAATTTTTAATGCTAAACCACTTCTTCCTGTTCCTAAAAAGAAAATTCTGTTTGCATTGTTTATCGCATTAATTAAGTTTTCTACTTGCTGAGTATTTAATTCTTTAGATAATCGAAGATTTTCATTTAATATTAATTCTAAATCTTCTTCAACTGTATGTGTGTTATTTATGCTCATTCTTCTCTCTTTTTCATCATTAAAAAATTAATGATTATTGATAGAGCAAAGTTAAAATGAGTAATAGTGAAGTTATTATACATACAAGACTACTTGATATACATTTAGTCCTAGTAAGTGGAGGTTGGAGGTTGGAGGTTGGAGGTTGGAGGTTGGAGGTTGGAGGTTGGAAAGTTAAAAATTACAGTGTAATTTTCTGTCTTTTAGATTTATTTTTCGAAATGAAAAATGAAGAAAAATTGTATAATGAGATTCTGAAATAAGTTCAGAATGACATTCACTCTATACATTCTAATTTTCTAATTTAAACGGATTGTCACATTAAGCTTGTCGAAATGTATTTTCTAAACATTATACATTTGCATCAACTCTTGTTGAAGCTGTGTTGGTGTTTCGTTTAATTTTGATTTTACAAACTTATTTAAGGCTGCAGGAGAATTAAAACCTAAATCAAAAGCTATCTCTTTGTGTGTAACATCGGCAAACATTAACTGACGTTTTATTTCTGTCAAAATACGATTATGAATTGCATTTATAGCAGTTTCTCCACAATGTTTTTTAGTGATTGAATTTAATTTTTTAGGCGTTATAAAAAGTTTCTCTGCGTAATACTGAACTGTGCGTTCTTCTTTATAATACTGATTTAATAAAGTTTTAAACTGAACATATAAAGGTTGATCTGATGAATGTTGTCCTAAAATTGGATGTTGACCATGAACAGATTCTATAAGAGATAATAAAAATATTTTAATATTAAAACGTGCTTGTTCTTTTCTAATTAAACTCGGTTTTTCGTAAACATCTTGTATTAATTCTATTGTTCTTAAGCTTTCTGTAAATTGCTCATTAGGTAAAATTGTACAATTTAATTGTGTAGATAAATTGACATTGTAAACACTTAATTCATTTTTTAAAATATCTGAACAAAATAAAACCTCTTCAAATAAAATAATTTTACCAACTAAATCTTGTGTCATCTTTTTAATAGAATGTACCTGATTTGGGAATATAACAGCTATTTTTCCTGCTTTTAGAAAGTGTATTTTATCTTCTATTAATAATTCTAATTTTCCTGCTTCTATAACAAGAATTAAAAAATGATCGCGTTGAGCTGGTTCTGAATGAATAATTTTATTTTCCGGAAGTAAATCAAAAACTCTAAATGATAAGTTCTTATCCTCTTCTTTCTCTAAATATTGTTTAATTTTTAACTGTTCCATTCTTTCAAAACCTATTAATAAAGTAGAACAAAGTTAACTTAATTTTAATGAGCTAATAAAATTATAAAAGCCAATATAGCTAACTATACTGGCTTTTAATTAATTATTTATTTTGAATTACTTCTTTTAATTACGAATTACTCCATGTGATTTTTATTGCTGAAAATTTTGGAGTTTCTAAGATAAAATCATTAATAATTTTAAACTCATTTTTTAAATAAAAATTTATTGGTGATTTATATGGTGTATTATTTTTTTTATAATAATTGGCTTTGTCAATTACCCAACCATTTAATTGACTTTCACGCTCTTTCAATTTATTTAACATTAAGGAACCATATCTCTTGCTTTGATAGTCTTCAGATATAATTATCCCAAACCATCTTTCATCTTCCCTATTAAAAGAAAAAGACCAACCTATAATTTCTCCACAATCAATTAGTAATATATTAAAACAATTTTCTAAACTTTCTAAATATTTTTCAAAATCTTCTAATTTTTCATAGTTTAATTGAACAGGATATTCATTATTCCATAAATGCCATAAATCTCTTATTTCTAAACTATTTAACTCATTCTGTTCTAGCAATTTCATTTTCTATATAGTATTAAGTTGTTTAAATTCATTATTTTTCGACAAACTATGAATTAATTAAGATTGTAGACATTATAAAAAGTTTAAATAATTTCTTAAAAAAATTATTTATTTTTCAATTTCTTTTAGAGATTCCATTTTCTTTTGTTCTAAGAAACCTTTTATATCTTCGAAATGTTCTTTTACTCGTTTATTTCCAAATTCGAAAACCTTTTCAGCTAATCCATCTAAGAAATCTCGATCGTGAGAAACTAAAATAACTGTTCCTTCAAATTCATTTAAAGCATCTTTAATGATGTCTTTTGTTTTCATATCAAGATGGTTTGTAGGCTCATCTAAAATTAGAACATTAAATGGTTCTAATAAAAGTTTTACCATTGCCAAACGCGTTTTCTCTCCTCCAGAAAGTACCTTTACTTTTTTATCGATATCATCGCCTTTGAACATAAAAGCGCCTAAAATACTTTTTATCTGCGTTCTAATATCTCCTTCTGCAATTCGATCTACAGTTTCAAAAATTGTTAAGTCTTCATCTAATAAAGATGCTTGATTTTGAGCAAAATATCCTATTTGTACATTATGACCAATTTCTAATTTTCCTTGAAAATCTATTTCGTTCATAATTGCTTTTATCATCGTAGATTTTCCTTCTCCATTCTTACCAACTAATGCAACTTTTTGTCCTCTTTCAATTACCATATTCGCATTATCAAACACAATATGATCTCCATATTTTTTTGTTAGATTTTCTACAATAACCGGATATTGACCCGAACGAGCTGCTGGAGGGAATTTTAATTTTAATGCAGAAGTATCAACCTCATCAACTTCTATAATATCTAGTTTTTCTAGCATTCTAACACGCGACTGAACTTGTTCTGTCTTAGAAAATGTTCCTCGAAAACGTTCTATAAATGTTTTGTTTTCTGCTATAAATTTTTGTTGCTCATCATACGCTTTTTGCTGATGAATTCTACGATCTTGACGTAAAACTAAATAATCAGTATATTTTGCTTTATAATCGTAAATACGTCCCATTGTAACTTCTATCGTACGATTGGTAATATTATCTACAAATGCTCTATCGTGAGAGATAACCATTACAGCTTTGGCTTGGTTTTTTAAGAAATCTTCTAACCATTGTATAGATTCTATATCTAAGTGGTTTGTAGGCTCATCTAATAAAATTAAATCTGGTTGACGTAATAATATTTTAGCCAATTCTATTCTCATTCTCCACCCTCCAGAAAATTCTGAAGTAGAACGATCTAAATCTTCTTGGGCAAAACCAATTCCTTTTAATACTTTTTCTACTTCTGCTTCGTAATTAACTTCTTCTATCGAATAAAATTTTTCACTTACTTCCGAAACACGTTCAATTAATTTCATGTACTCATCACTTTCGTAATCAGTTCTTACAGTTAATTGCTCGTTAATATCATCAATTTCTCTTTTCATTGATAAGTATTCATCAAATGCTTTTGATGTTTCTTCTCTAACTGTACAATTATCTTCTGTTAACAAATGCTGTGGCAGATAAGCAATAACGGCTTCTTTTGGTGCAGAAATATTTCCTTGAGATGGTTTATTAATACCAGCTACAATTTTTAGCAAAGTAGATTTTCCTGCTCCATTTTTACCCATTAAGGCAATTTTGTCATTCTCGTTTACCACAAAGCTTACACCACTAAATAAAGTAGATGAACCAAATTGAACGGCAATATCATTAACTGTAATCATAAATTTTTCGAAATAATTTTGGCAAAGATACTTGAATACATGAAGTTTCTTATAGTCTTAATAAATTTTATTCGCAAGAATTGTAACTTATAAAAATCATTCTAAAAATTTGAGCAACAAAATCTTGAACTCAGAATTTAACGATGATAAAAAAAAACTTTATGTTAATTAACTCTCATTACTTTTTGAGAGTAAAAGAAAATAATACTTTTGCGTTTATTTATTCTAAATAAAAATGAAAAAACATTTTTTTAAAATTCCTACAAAACCATTCCTATTCTTAAGTTTATTTTTTAGCGTTTCGACATATGCTCAAATAACAGATACTATCCCTACTAATCCAAATGAGGTGATATCAGTAGATGAAGTAATTGTTACAGCAGGTAGAAAATCTGAAAACATTAATCAAATTCCTTCTTCGGTAACTGTAATCTCTCAAAAACAAATTCAAGAACAATTAGAGTTTACTGCTGACATCTCCCAAATTATCGGAAATTTAGTTCCAGGGCTTAGTGTTAGTAACAATAAATCAAACAATGCAGGACAAACTTTACGTGGGCGTGCTATTTTAGTTTTGATTGATGGAATACCACAATCAACACCACTTATGAATGGTTCTCGTGACATACGTACCATTGATCCAAGTGTTATAGAGCGTATAGAAGTTATTAAAGGTGCTACATCTATTTATGGAAACGGTTCTGGTGGTGGTATTATTAATTATATCACAAAAAAGAATTTTAACAAAAACCCTATTTCTGGACAGACTTCTGTTGGATTGAGAGTAAACCCTTATAACAGTAAAGAAACTTTTGGATATAGAGTTTCTCAATTTCTTTCAGGAAATAGTAATAAATTTTCATACATGGTTGGTGGATCTATTGATTATACTGGATTACAAAGAGATGGAGAAGGATTAGTACTTGGACAAACAGATGGTACATCCAATTCATATCAGAATAATGTTTATACTAAATTGAATTATCAAATCAATGATGAATCTTTTGTAAGTGTAATGTATAATTTCTACAATAGCACACAACACTCAAAATACATAAGTAAAAATGGTGTATTTGGTGTGTCTCCTACAATTGGAGTAAAGGGAGAAGATCCTGGTAAAGCCACAGGAACACCATTTAATCATAATTTAATTGTTCGTTATAATAACAATGCTATTTTTGGTAAAACTCAATTTGACGCTTCATTTTATCTTAATTCATTCCGTTCAATGAATAGATATGTTCAATCAGCAACTGCATGGTATGGACCGGGTCAAACAAAAATAAACTCAAATAAAAAAGGAATTCGTTTAAACTTTAATACTCCATTTTCTTTAGGAAACATTCCAGGAGAAGTTACATATGGTTTAGACTTATTAAACGATGTTACTTATCAAGATTTAACAGATGGACGAGTTTATATTCCGAAAATGAATATGACAAGTTTTGCACCATACGCTCAATTAAAATTAGATTTATTTCAAGATTTAGTTTTAAAAGGAGGACTTCGTTACGAAAATGCTCAAGTAAAAATAAAAGATTTCAGAACAATCGCAGATGGTCCAAACGGAGAGGGATCGATAGATGTTGAAGGAGGTAAATTTCCTTACAAAGGAACTACCTTCAATGCAGGATTACGTTATACAAAATTTGATCTCTTTAATCCTTTCGTAAGTTTTACTCAAGGTTTTTCTATTAATGAATTAGGTAGAATTGTTCGTTCGGCAGAAGAAAGTACATTAACTAATGTAAATACAAAACCAATATTAACCAATAATTATGAAGTTGGTTTTTCTTCTCGTTACAAAATGTTGAACTTTACGGCTGCTTATTTCATTAGTACTTCTAGTGATGGTGTTAGTTTAGTGGAGAATAGTAATGGATTGCTACGACCAGAAAGAGCTCCAGAACGTACTTATGGATTTGAATTGACATTAGATGCAAATATTTCTAGAGAATGGAAAGCAGGAGCTACTTATGCACATGTTGAAGGTAAATCTGAAAAAACTGATGGTAGCAAAAAATATTTAAGTGGAGCGAGAGTTGCACCACCAAAAGCTACTGCATACTTGCGCTTTTCACCAAATAGAAACCTTAACTTAGCTTTAAATTGGTTAATGACAGGAGACCGTAATCATTTTAGTCCAAACAATAATGGTGTATATCTTTCGGGAGAAGCTCCTGTAAAAACAATTAATTTGTTTAACCTTTCAGGAAATTATCAGCTTAACCAAAATTGGGGTATTAGTTTAGGTATTGACAACCTATTTAATACTACATATTATACTGTAGCAAGTCAATACAGCGCTAATGTAGCTAATTATGTAAGAGGAGTTGGAACAACAGCTACGTTTACTGTAAATTATAAGTTTTAAAAACAAGATGATTAAAAAATCTGTTCTTTGGTTACATAAATGGTTAGGCTTAATTATTGGCTTAATTATATTTATTATAAGCGTTACAGGATGCATTTATGTGTTTTATGATGATTTAAAAACTACAATTTATCCAGAAAGATATTCTATCCAAGATAGAGTAATGCCTGCAAGTATGCAGGCATTACCTTTAACAGAACTTATTACTATTGCTAATAATCATCTTCCTAAAAATGAAAAGATAACTCGTGTAGATTTATATCCTGCAAAAAATAGAACATGGGTATTTAGGGCAAATAAAACAGATAAAAGTAAAATACTCTACAATGAGTATACTGTTTATTATAAACGTGTATTTATAAATCCTTACAATGGAAAAGTACAGTTTGTAGAAAATACTAAATATGAGTTTTTCCAAGTTTTATTACAATTACATCAAACACTATTATTAGGAAGCAAGGTTGGTAAAACAATCGTATCTGTATCAACAATATTATTTATGATTCTCACAATTAGTGGAGTTGTATTATGGTGGCCAAAGAAATGGAAAAAGAAATTAGTGAAGAAAGCTATTTGGGTAGATTTTAGTGTAAAATGGAAGCGTTTAGTATATGATTTACATAATGTTTTAGGATTTCAGACATTCTTATTAGCATTAATAATTGCCTATACGGGTTTAATTTTTGCTTTTCCTGGTTTAAAAAAATCAACCATTCAATTTTTTAATACAGTTAGTATTTCTTCAAAAAATAATAATTCAGTTCAATCTTCAGATAAAATTATTTTGCAACCATCTAATATTCTCAATCAATCTTTAACATATGCTCTTTCTAAACATCCAACTGCGGATATGATGTCTATAAGATTAAGAGATGAAGAGGAAAAAGAACAAGATGTACAAGTAAGATTAGAAAAAGGGAAAACAAGTGTCTTTAAATGGTATTATTTTGATAAGTCTTCTGGAGAATTGACTAATTTAAAATCAAGCAAAGATCAAAATTTGGGAAACCAAATAGCAGATATGAATTATGATTTACATACTGGTGGCATTTGGGGATATCCTACAAAAATTTTAGCTTTTATTGTTTCTTTTATTTGTGCTTCACTTCCTGTTACAGGAGCTATTGTTTGGTGGAATAAACGTCCAAAAAAGAAGAAGAAAAAAATTATTATCTAAATAATAAAACTATAATATTAAATTTTATAAAAGAAAAAAGCTATTTTCAAATTGAAAATAGCTTTTTATATTGATTTATCTGCTCTATTCTTAAACTGTTATATCTTCTCCGATATCTAATAAAACTAATTGAATGTGGCGAGAAAAGAAAATAGATTTCGCTTCTGCTTTATCAATTTTAATTGGAGGAAAAGTATCATAATGATACCCTAAAACTTTTGTTGCCTGAACATATTCCGCAGCAATAGAAGCACTCTTAGCTCCCATTGTGTAGTTATCTCCAATTGGTAAAATAGCTAAATCTAACTGTCCTATTGTATCAGGAATTAATTTCATTTCGTATGTTAATGCTGTATCACCAGCAATGTAAACACGTTTACCTTCACTTTCTATAATATATCCATTTGGATCTCCACCGTAAGTACCATCAGCAAATGAACTTGAGTGAAAAGCGATTGTAGATTGAATAGATCCAAACTCAAAAGAAAACTTTCCTCCAGTGTTCATTCCATGTGCTTTTAATCCTTTTACTGCATAATATCCTGCTATTTCTGCATTAGAAATAATCGTTGCATCAGTTAATTTTGCTAAAGCTTCAACATCATATACATGATCTTGATGTGCATGTGTAACAACAATGTAATCTGCTTTTAGTTGATTAAAATCTATATGCTTAGCTAATTCATTTGGTGTAATAAATGGATCAACAATAATATGTTTTCCATTCGCTTCAATTGCTAAAGAAGCGTGCCCTAAATATTGTATTTTCATATTGTATTATTTAATTAACGAATTAATGTATCGATAAATTCAAAACCAATTAAGCTATATCCTAACAAAACTGCAAAGAATAAAGCTAACATAGCTACTTGTTTAAGAAACGGATCAAAATCTTTTGGATTTTTAACTGCAAATATTTGACGACGAATAGCATTTGCAAAAAAGATTAAAACCAAAAATACAAAACCAGATATTTTACCAGATTTTAATGGAGACATTGTTACGTACAAAGCACTAAAAACAAAAGGCAATGTCATTAAAGTCATTTGGTAATATTTACTTCTCTGAAAACCTAATCTTGAAGCGACTGTAATTTTATTATTCTTAATATCATTTTCAACATCTCGCATATTGTTTAAATTTAGAACAGCTACGCTCCAAAATCCCATAGAAGCTGCTGGTAATAAAATTTCCCACTGAAAAGATTTCGAATATAAAAACTCTCCTCCTGTTACAGCTAAAATCCCGAAAAATAAGAATACAAAAACATCTCCTAACCCAATATAACCGTAAGGCTTTTTTCCCATTGTATAAGCCATAGCAGCTAAAATAGAAGCAACACCTAAACCAAAGAATATATAAATGTAATTTAAATTATCTGGATAAAATGAGACATACAATAATGCACATACACAAATAATAGAAATGATAACCATAATCGCAATTGCAGTTTTCATTTGTCCTTTTGTAATTAGACCAGAGGCTACAGCTCTTTGTTCTCCAATTCTATTGGCATCTGTTCCTTTTACTGCATCTCCATAATCATTAGCAAAGTTTGATAATATCTGAAAAGCTAATGTTGTAAGAAGTGATAAGAAAAATATATCGTTGCGGAAAATCCCTTCTGATTTGGCTATAAATCCTGCCAATAATAATCCACTTAAAGAAAGTGGTAATGTGCGAAGCCTTGCGGCTAAAATCCATTTTTTCATAATGAACAAATATAATGAAGATTTCTTTTTTCTATCATTGATTTTTGTACTAATATTGTATAAGTAATATCTATTTCATCTGCCAAAAATGTCACGTAAAAAACATAGAGGAACTCCTCTCTATAAACAAATTAGTTTATCTACTTATTTTATTGGTTTTCTTATTTTATGTCTTCTTTATTTTGCTTACAGATACAGACATGGAATTCATTATTACATGACTATTATAGAAAAGACATTTAAGGGAGAAAAAATTGCAGATGATAAGGTCACCAAATATGATATTCGAAATATTGAGGTGATGGATAATTATTATTTAAAAACTTTTGGTATTGATGTTTCGCATTATCAAGGCGAAATAGATTGGAACAAGATGCACACGATTTATCAGCTTTATCCTATAAATTTTGCTTTTATACGTTCAACAATGGGAACTTCTTCTATTGACGAAACTTTTGAAGAGAATTGGAAAGGTGCTAAAGAAAATAATATTTTACGTGGTGCTTATCATTTTTATCGACCAGATGAAAACTCGACCTTACAAGCTCAAAATTTCATTAAGCAAGTACATTTAGAAAGTGGTGACTTACCTCCCGTTTTGGATATTGAAACTTTGCCAAGAACACAATCTATGGAAAGGTTAATTGAAGGAATTAAAAATTGGTGTAGAATTGTAGAAGAACATTACAATGTAAAACCGATTATTTATACGTCTGACAAATATTTTGAAGATTATTTAAACGAGCATTTTAAGGAACACTACATTTGGATTGCGAATTATAATTTCTGGACAGAAAAAATGAAAGGTCATTGGGATTTTTGGCAATTCACAGAGAAAGCAACTATAGAAGGAATTAAAACCAATAAAGTTGATGTTAACATCTACAATGGTACTATAGACGATTTGCAAGGAATTACTTTGTAAAAGTTGTTATGTTTTTTATGTTGTAAAGTGTTTAGGTTATTTAAATAATGTTATCTATTCTTATCGCGTTGAGTCTTTCGAAACGTTATAAGTTCTTTGTATAATTAGGTTTTGTTTTTACATAAAAAACCATAATAAACTTTTAAGTCTTTAAATCTTATGTCCTAAGTCTATTAAAACAAATACTCTCTTACAATTGGCTTTATATATTCTGCTATTAATTTGTAACCAACTTCATTTGGATGAACTCCATCTTTAGAAAGTAAACTTTCTTTATCTTCTTTGAAAAGAGTATAAACATCCAAGAAATTTACTTTTTCTTCTTTTGCTATTTTCTCTATTGATTGATTAAACAACTCTATCTTTCCAGTTGATCTAAATTTTCCAGATGGTACAATTACGCCATCTATTTGTTTAGAAATTGGAATAATACTTATTAAATAAACTTTATCCGTGTATACTTTTGCTTTCTTTACAGTCAATTGCAAATTAGCTTCAAAATCATTTAAAGAAACCAATTCTTGATTATCTTTTATCGCTAAATCATTGGCTCCATAAAAAAGAAAAACCAAATTATTATCGGGAGATAAACGTGCTTCAATTTCTGTGGTAAATCTATTTAATAATCCAAAAGTTGTCTCACCTCCTATTCCTAAGTTAAAACAATTTACTTCTTCTGCATTATTTGTGTAGTATTCTGTATGACAAAATCTTTTTAAAAAATCTACATATCCGCCCAAAATACCATCGTATTCACCGTACGTAATACTATCGCCAAAAAATAAACAGTTTGTCATTATTTCTTCTTATTAAATATTATTATAGTTATTTTTTTAAATCAACTTTACTATTAATATAGTGATAATCTAGTTTATAATAATATGTACTTTCTAACTTATTATCTACATATTCTTTTATTGTGACTTTTGTAAAGTTATTTTTTGATAATGATCTATCAAAAAATTCATCTAATAAGAATAATTGTTTAAATGGATTTGATGAATTGTCATAATCTTCTAAAATTTTTACAGATTTATTTTTTAATCTTGATGAAACTTCATAAGTATTCAAATCATTATCAACGACCACATTTTGTTTTACTATACTATCCAAATTTCCAACAGAATTAAAATAGAACAACCTTTCTATCCCCTCTTTTTCATAAGTTTGCTTTTCAGGATATTTATTGTAAGTTAAAATTTTAGCTAGTTGATTATTATGATAAGTATACTTTTGATATTTTTTTATACCACTTTCATTATTAATACTATCTTCTACAGAACTGATAACAATATTACCATTCATTATAAAATTAGTCTGTGTAGGATACTCGTAATTTCTTAAATTATTTCTAGATTTTCTCAAAATATTATTGCTAGAATAAGTGAACTCAGTTAATTTATTAAAAATAAATGTATAGTTTGCACTGTAAGGATCTGCAAAACCTCCTCCTTCAAATCTATTCAATTTACCATCTTTATAAGATAACTTCAGTTGATTGTTTTCTCCAGGAACTATGATATAAAAATTATTTTCAAATAAATATTTTACATGAATTGAAGTTGGTAAATTATTTTCTTTATTTGAATTACTATCATCATCAGTACAAGAAAAAATTAAAAATGGAATAAATAATAAAAGTTTTTTCATAGGAAAATTAATAAGGCGCAAAATTAATTTAAAATTCAAAACTATAAAAGTCGTTATGGCGAATAACTAAATTATAATTTTATAATCTAATTAAACCCTATCTTCTATTCCCAAATTTTCACATATAGATCTTCGTATTCTTCAACATCTATTACTTCGAAGCCAACTCTCTCTAAAAAGAACTTTTTACCTTGAGAAATAGGCTTTTCATTTCTTTTATACAGATACCAACCTTTGTGTTTTCTGTTTGGAAACTTCTTAAAATATCTAAATCGTTCAATTAATAACCATCGCAAGAAAGTTTCATTTTCTCCTAAATCTAATCCGAAAATAAACAAAGACTTATTGAAAATAATATGAAGCCAAGTCTTATAACCATTCCAAAGTTCAGCATTTTTCCCACTATACAATCTTCCATCTTTTCCTCTGTGAATAAGATTTCTGGCACGTTCCACACTTCCCATGTAATGACCTAAACCAAGTCGAATACTTCTATGATAATTAATCATTCCATTGATGTACCATATTCCAAAACCACTAATAGGAGATTCGAGCTTTTCTAAACCATGATAAGTTGACCATGGATAGAAATCTGTAAACGAAGTATCATCTATCTTGAATAATTCACAATTTATGGTTTTTGACATTGTATCTTCAAAATTAGTCGTTAATAGTGGAGCATTAAGATCAGCTATTTTTTCTGTTATTAATTGATGATGAGTAAGAGGTTCCCAATCTGTCAATAAATTTGTTACTTTTTTCTGTAAATTTAAATCCTTTACATTTTCTAATTCTAATATATCATAAAACTCGGTTGTGGAAATTCCTTCTGGCCGAATAGAAAGAGTATGTAAAGAAACTTGGTGCCATAATTCAATTAGTAAATCTTCCCAAGACAACGCATTTGGATTATTAGGATAACGGTTTATTCCGTTTCCTATAACAAAAGCAATATCTGTTCTATTGTTATGAATAATATTTTTTATTGTAGTGGTTTTCATAAAGTTTCTAATGAAAAAATTTATTTAAGCAATTTACTTTAATATCGTTAATAATACAAAATAGAAAAATTTATAAAATTTTCCACTCATTACTCGTTACTCATTACTCATTACTTAAAATGTAAAGCACAAAAAAAGCCATTCTTTCGAATGGCTAAATTATAATTATGTGATAAAATTATTCTTTTTTTGATAAGTCTACTAAATAACGCAGTTCTAGTCCAAAACCAAGACCTTGATTACCGTATTTTCCTATACTTGAATTCATTTTAGAAATTCCTGCATCTCCATGAAAATCTACAAAAGCTAAAAGTTTATTTTGGATAATAACACGTTCTACTCCTATTTGATATAAGAAAGCAACTTCACTTTCTTTAGGTACTATATCATAACTTAATTTATGAAAATAATAGAATTGTGGAGCTTCATCATTATAATAATTTTTAGTATCCATTTTATTAATTCCAATACCTATATTCATTGTTAAAATCCAATTTGTAGTGACCTCTCTTGCTACACCAAACATTAACCCAAAACCATCAGTATTAATTTTTATTTGTTTACTAGAATCATATTCACTTCTAGAACCTTTTTGTTGATTATTATAAAATGCTGTCAATCTATAATTCATCACCTCACTTGGTTTTCTAAAATTATAAACAGCTTGGAAACCATATTCAACATCCCAAAGAGCATCTCCAATAACTGCTCTTCGTCTTTCACCGACTTCTCTATCTACAATATTATTAAAACGGTACCCTATAGTTGGTCCAAATTCTATTTGTTGTGCTTTTAAATTTGATAATGACATTAAGCACAAAAATGTAAGTAAAATTTTATTCATAAATTTCTTTCTTAAAACAAGGCAAAAGTATTAAATAGAAATAATATTAATTGTTATTTAAATAGTTATCTTTTTTACACAAAAAAAGCCATTCTTTCGAATGGCTTTTATATTTATGGATTTGTTAGAATCGTATTCTTATTATAATTCTAAAGCACGTTTAGCATCTCCACCCATTAATAAATTTAATGGATCTTCAACAGCTTCTTTTACGGCAACTAAGAATCCTACAGACTCACGTCCGTCAATCACACGGTGATCGTAAGATAATGCAACATACATCATTGGAGCAATAACAATTTGTCCGTTTTTAACAACTGGACGCTCAACGATATTGTGCATTCCTAAGATACCAGATTGTGGTGGGTTGATGATTGGTGTAGACATCATAGACCCAAATACACCACCATTAGTAATTGTAAATGTACCTCCTGTCATTTCATCAACAGAAATTTTTCCGTCACGTACTTTGATAGCTAAATCTTTAATAGATTGCTCAACACCACGGAAACTTAAATTTTCTGCGTTACGTAAAACTGGAACCATTAAACCTTTTGGTCCAGATACTGCAACAGAAATATCTTGGAAATCGAATTTTACTTGGTAATCTCCATCAATCATAGAGTTTACATCTGGGTATAATTCTAATGCACGCGTAACAGCTTTTGTAAAGAAAGACATAAATCCTAATCCTACTCCGTGTTTCGCTTTAAAAGCATCTTTATATTCGTTACGTAAAGCAAAGATTGCAGACATATCAACTTCATTAAAAGTAGTTAACATTGCTGTTTCGTTCTTAACAGAAACTAAACGTTGTGCAATTTTACGACGTAATACTGACATTTTTTTCTCAGATTGAGCACGGTTTCCAGAAACTGGAGCTGTACCCATTGCTGGAGTAAAACGTACTGCATCTTCTTGTGTGATACGACCGTCACGACCAGAACCAACTACTTGAGAAGCATCAACTCCTTTTTCGTCTAATACTTTTTTAGCCGCTGGAGATGGAGTACCTGTAGCATAAGTTGCAGTCGGAGCTGGAGCAGCAGCAGCTTTAGGAGCTTCTTCTTTCTTAGGCTCTTCTTTTACTTCTGCTTTAGGAGCTTCTGCAGCAGGAGCACTTCCTCCTTCTGGTTTAGCTGCTGATGTATCAATAAGACAAACTACTTGTCCTACTTCCACTACATCACCTTCTTCTGCTTTTAATGTAATGATACCGCTTTCTTCAGCTGGTAATTCTAATGTTGCTTTATCTGAGTCTACCTCTGCGATAGCTTGGTCTTTTTCTACGTAATCACCGTCTTTTACTAACCAAGTAGCGATCTCAACTTCTGTGATTGATTCCCCTGGTGATGGGACTTTCATTTCTAACATATCTATTAGCTTTACTTTTAATTGAATACTTTATTAATTACCTCTTCGAAAATTGCAGCCCAACGTTTACTAGAACCTGGAGCTGTAGCAGCACTTTCTGATGGAGAAACCACGTCGAATGGATATTTTCTTAATTTACGTAAGATATATGTCCAAGCTCCCATGTTTTCTGGCTCTTCTTGTGCCCAAATTAATTTAGCTTTACCGTATTGAGAAATGATCTCTTCAACTTTCTTTTCATTTAAAGGATATAATTGCTCTAAACGAATAATTGCTGTTTCTTGATCACCTAACTCTTGACGTTTTTTATCTAAATCGTAGAAGATTTTTCCTGAACAGAAAACTACTTTCTTCACTTTTTTAGCATCTACAGTAGCATCATCTATAATTTCTTGGAATGTTCCTGTTGAGAAATCTTCTAATTTAGATACTGCTAATGGATGACGTAATAATGATTTTGGAGACATTACTACTAATGGTTTTCTGTAATTTGTAACAACCTGTCTTCTTAATAAATGGAAGAAGTTTGCAGGAGTTGTAATGTTTGCGATAAACATATTATTACTTGCACACATTTGTAAGAAACGCTCTAAACGTGCTGATGAATGCTCTGCTCCTTGACCTTCGTAACCATGAGGCAATAACATCACTAATCCGTTTTGTAATCTCCATTTGTCTTCTGCAGCAGAGATATATTGGTCGATAACAATTTGTGCTCCATTTACGAAATCACCAAATTGAGCTTCCCAAATAGTTAAGGCTTTAGGATTTGCCATTGCATATCCATAGTCAAAACCTAATACTGCATACTCAGATAATAATGAGTTGTAAATTCTTAATTTACCTTGCTCATCATTAATATTGTTTAATAAAATAATTTCTTCTTCTGTGTCTTCAGTTTTTACAACTGCATGACGATGAGAGAAAGTTCCACGTTCTACATCTTCTCCAGATACACGAACATTTCTACCATCTGTTAAGATAGATCCAAAAGCTAAAGCTTCACCTAATCCCCAGTCGATTTTATCTTCGTCAATCATTTTTCCACGTCCTTCTATCAAACGAGAAACTTTCTTGATTAATTTTTTACCTTCTGGAACAGTTGAAATAGTTTTTGCTATTTCTTTTAATTTTTCAATATCGTAAGCTGTATTTGCTGCTTCAAAAACCTCTGTATCTCTAGCAATTTCAAAACCTTCCCATTCTTCTGGCATAAAAGGAAAGATACGGTTACGTTCTATTTCTTTTGATGCTTCAAAATTAGTTTCTAATAATGCTTTAAACTCAGCTTCTTTCTGCTTAACAATTTCCTCGCCAATTACACCTTCTTTTAACAATTTTTCTTTGTAAATTTCACGTGGATTTGGGTGCTTAGCTATAATATTGTATAATTTAGGTTGCGTAAATTTAGGCTCATCACCTTCGTTATGTCCGTATTTACGGTATCCTAATAAATCTATAAAAATATCAGATCCAAATTCTGCACGGTAATCTGCTGCAAAACGGAATGCGTGAACAACCGCTTCAACATCATCAGAATTTACGTGCATTACAGGAGACAATGTTACTTTAGCTACATCTGTACAATAAGTTGATGTACGTGCATCTAAATAGTTCGTTGTAAAACCAACTTGATTGTTTACAACTACGTGTACTGTTCCACCTGTTTTATATCCATCCAATCCTGCCATTTGCACAACTTCGTAAACAATACCTTGTCCAGCAACAGCTGCATCACCATGAATAAGAATTGGAATAATTTTAGAATAATCTTCGTTATAATCTTCTTCTGCTTTAGCACGAGCAATACCTTCTACAACTGCATCTACAGTTTCTAAGTGAGATGGATTTGGTGCTAAATTAATTAAGATATCTTTCCCGTTATGAGCTTTGATTGTATTAGAAGATCCCATGTGATATTTAACATCACCAGCAACTAAGTCTGTATCAAAAGCTTTTCCTTCGAATTCAGAAAAGATTTGAGAATAAGATTTTCCAAAAATATTAGCTAAAACGTTAAGACGTCCTCTGTGCGCCATACCAACGATAACTTCTTCAACTCCATGCTCAGCAGATTTGTTGATTAAAGTATCTAATGCAGGAATTAAAGATTCGTTTCCTTCTACAGAAAAACGTTTTTGTCCTACATATTTAGTATGCATAAAGTTTTCGAAAGCAGTTGCTTCGTTCAACTTTTCTAACACACGTTCTTTTTCCTCTTTTGATAATTTTGGTTGATTTAAATTTTGGTTTAACCAGTTTTGAATCCAACCAATTTTTTGAGGGTCTCTAACATACATATACTCAATACCAATAGATTGGCAGTACATGTTATCTAAGTGTCCAATGATTTCACGTAAAGTGATTGGCCCACCAATACCTAAAATTTCTCCAGCATTGAATGTTAAATCTAAATCAGCATCAGATAAACCAAAGTTCTTGATGTCTAAAGAAGGTTCAAAAATTCTACGCTCTCTAACTGGGTTAGTTTTAGTAAACAAATGTCCACGATTACGATAAGCATCAATTAAATTGATTACTTTAAACTCTTTCTGTACATTATCAGGAACCTGAGAGACAACAGTTGGATTTACAACTGCTTGTGCTGTTTGGCTACCTTTGTTTACTGTTTGAGCTGCTGGTGCAAATAATGGCTCTCCATCATATGTTGCATTTGCAAAGTCATATCCTTGGAAAAAAGCTTTCCAACTCGGTTCAATACTATCCGGATATTGGATGTATTGATCATATAAGTCGCCTATAAACTCTAAATGAGCGGCATTTAAAAACGAAAAACGATCCATAAATTTTACTCTCTATGAGATTTAGTTACAAAACTAAACTATTTAAGGTTTTAAAAAAAATTACTTTTATCATATTTATCTTATGTAGCCATAAAAATATATTATAGTCAAATAATTATTACATTTGATAAATATTTATGAACGATTTAAACATTTAGATGCAAAACTTTATAACAAAAGGGCTAAACAACAGATGGATTGGGTTTTTTATTATTTTTATTTTTTTTGTTATAACAATTTGGTCAAGTAACAAAATTGTCCAAGAGTTTAAAAAAGAAGAGCATCAACGTGTCGAAAATTACGCAAAGTCTTTAGAATTAATAACTTCAAGTGATTTTTTAGACTCAAAAACACAAGATTTTCTGTTTAAATTGATCGAAGATAATAAAACAATTCCTGTCGCTTTAGTTGATGAAAAAGGTAATATTTCTGATACAAAAAACATAGATCGATCGATTACGGAAGATTCTGCTCGATTGAAACACTTTGTTAATGAAATGAAAAAATCTGATCAGATAATTGAGGTCGAATTAATCGGAAGTAAAAATTATGTTTATTTCAAAAACTCTAAATTACTTAATCAATTACGATATTATCCTTTTATTATTATCCTTTTAATTATTTCCTTTTTCGGATTTACTTACTGGTATTTTAAAACTGTAAGAGAAACAGAAAAAAGTTTCTTATGGGCTGGTATGGCAAAAGAAACGGCTCATCAAATTGGTACACCCTTATCTTCTTTAATGGGTTGGGTAGAATTGTTAAAGTTAGAAAATATTGATCCGACAACTGTTGATGAAATCGAAAAAGATGTTGATCGTCTGAATCATATCGCAAATCGTTTTTCTAAAATTGGATCAAGATCAGAGCTTACTAAAAATAACATTGTTGGTACAACTCAGCAAACGGTAAATTATATCTCGCAACGTATTTCAAAAGGAATTGAAGTTAATTTTAAGACAGATGTAGAAGAGTTTAATATAAAATTAAACGAATCACTTTATAGTTGGGTGATTGAAAACCTGATGAAAAATGCAGCTGATGCTATGCAAAATAAAGGTGTACTAGATATTATAATTTATACACAAAATAAGTACGTAGAGATTTCTATAAAAGATACTGGTTCTGGAATCCCATCTAAATTACAAAAGAAAATATTTGAACCAGGTTTTACAACAAAAAAACGTGGTTGGGGATTAGGTTTGTCTTTGGCAAAAAGGATTATAGAAGAATATCACAATGGAAAAATATTTGTTGCTAAATCCACTAAAGAAACTGGAACTGAATTTAAAATTTTACTTAGAAAATAAAAAAAATGCTTAGATAATTCTAAGCATTTTTAGTTTATTGATATGCACCTATTGTTGGTGCTGTTGTTCTAGGATTTCCATTATAATCTAACGGATAGTTTTGTGCATAAACTAATTTTCCAGCATTCTTAGCAGGAGAATCTTCCTTTACAGCCAGTTTATTTGCATTATAAGCTGGGTTTGTAAAAATAGGATCCAGTTTTATAGAACCCATAAAATTAGGCGCTGTTGATACATCTAACGTAGAGATATCTGTATTATGAATAATATTTGTATCAAATAAATAGTTAAAGCTTGCACCTTCTGCTCTATCAAAAACAATTGCATTTGGTGTTCTTTGGTTATAGAAAATACAGTTACCAAAAGTTGCTTTTACTAAAGGAAATGTATTTTTATCTTCATCAACATTACTCAAATATAAAGAACGAGCTGGTCCAGCTCCAGTTCCTAAATTAAAGTAGTTAGCAAAAGTAGAATGATAAAATTCGTAAGAACCTCCTCCTTCTATTGCTAAAGTTGATAAATTACTATTATTCATTACTAAATTGTATCCTTTAATTGTCGCATTAGTTGCTAAAATTCCATACGATTGATTATTCACTATTTTAGAGTTGCTAATTTCTAATTGTGCATGATTTACATGTAAACCTGTATTTGCTCCAATTACTTTTGCATAGTTAATTGTTGAAGTACTATTAGGAGCCAATTCAATTTTTTGCCATTGATCTGGTATCGAATCATATTTATTATCATGACGAGCAGAACGGAATTTTACTTCTTCATTTAAAGCTCCATTTACAGTTAATTTAGCATTAGATGCAATTGTTAAGCTTGCTCCTTTCTTAAAATATACCTTTGATCCTTTATCAATTGTTAAATTACTTGTAACCGTTAAATTTCCATCAATAACTTGTGCTTCGTTAGCATTCCAATTTTCAGAGGTAATTGTTGCATCTTTAGGATGGATTTTAGCCTTTTCTATCCAAGATAATAGTTTAATTTTCTTTGTAGAATTTGTTGTTTCAAACGTAATTTCATCATCGTATAATGGATTAGCTGGTGCTTCTTTTGCAGAAACCTCAACAAAAATAAATAAACTATCTTTTTTACGAATCGGAACATTTTCAAAACTTGTTCCCGATTTCCCATCTACATTGATGTTGAAAAAAGATTGTTCTCCTCGTGATAAATATATTTTAGGAATTACTCTATTATCATTTTCTGGATTATAAACTTTTAGTACATAAGTCTCCGATTTTGAGAAATTATAAACCGTATCTACAGAAACTGTATCTCGGTTAAAACTTAACTCAGAAGAAATAGGATCATAATCAAAATCTTCTCTACAAGAATGAAATCCTACCAACGATACTATACCTAATCCAAAAATAAATGTCTTTACATTCATGCTAAATAATGCTTCAATATAACAACAAACAATATTTAAAAGCTTTTATTGTTCTTAAATACAAATATACCGTTTTGATTTTTATAGATAGAAACTTCTAAAAATAGTTGTGTAAATAAGTAAAATGTTTATCTTTGCACACGAAAAAATTGTGTACAAGAAGTGCAGATTTAATTTTAAGAAGCCCATTACACTCGAAATTAAATTTGCTTAACGTATTAATTTAGAATAATATTATCATTTTTTGATTGTAAATTTCTATAAATAATATTATCTTTGCACTCCAATAGAATTAACAAGAAGATTTTAAAGAAATGAAAAAAGATATCCACCCAACAAATTATCGTTTAGTAGCATTTAAAGATATGTCTAACGAAGAAGTATTTATTACTAAGTCTTGTGCAGATACTAAAGACACTTTAGAAATTGACGGAGTAGAATACCCATTAATCAAAATGGAGATTTCTTCTTCTTCTCACCCATTCTACACAGGAAAATCTAAATTAGTTGATACAGCTGGTCGTATCGATAAATTTAGAACTAAATACGCTAAAAAAGGATAATAAAATAATTAGCGAATATTATTTCGTTATTTTTTATCATAAAATATATAGAAAACCTGTAAGAAATTCTTACAGGTTTTTTGCGTTTAATTCGGTTTTAAGTTTAAATTTGTATCGCTAAAAAAATATCATCGTATGTCATTATTCGACAATACTCAATTTGCATTCGAATCTAAATCGGATAAAGATTTAAAG
The DNA here is from genome assembly GCF_900142565.1 of Chishuiella changwenlii. Classification (GTDB taxonomy): domain Bacteria; phylum Bacteroidota; class Bacteroidia; order Flavobacteriales; family Weeksellaceae; genus Empedobacter; species Empedobacter changwenlii. Next base: position 44,369 of record NZ_FRBH01000006.1, on the reverse strand, counting down.
AAGGCATATTATTTATATAAATTAATAGGAAGCCCTACTTTAACAAGCTTTGGAACAAGCTTTTTTAAATTACCTTTCGCTGTAGATTTACCATTTGTAAAAACTGCAATACGCGAAACAATATATAAACAATTTGTTGGAGGAGAAACTCCAGAAGAAAGTGTTCTTGTTGCAAACAAATTATTTAAATATCATGTAAGTTCTATCTTAGATTATTCTATAGAGGGATTAACAGAGGAAAAACAATTTGATGAAGTACGAAATGTTATTTTACATTTAGTAGATGTAGCAAAAGACAATCCTTCTATTCCTTTTGTTGTTTTTAAACCAACTGCATTCGGAAAAATTGATTTATTTGAAAAGGTCGGAAAAAAACAAACTTTAACTCCTGAAGAGGAAAAAGCTTGGAGTAACGTTCGCCAACGTTTCGAAGCCGTTTGTCAGAAAGGATATGATTTAGATGTTAATATCATGATTGATGCAGAAGAAACTTGGATGCAAGATGCTGCTGATGATTTAACAGATGAAATGATGGTAAAATTCAACACAAAACGTGCGTTGATTTGGAATACATTACAAATATACCGTCATGATCGTTTTGCCTACTTAAAAGAAATGTTTGCGAAAGCTGAACGTGAAAATTACTACTTAGGTTACAAAATAGTACGTGGTGCTTATATGGAAAAAGAACGTGCTCGTGCGCAAGTACAAGGTTACCCTTCTCCTATACAACCAAACAAAGAAGCATCGGACAGAGATTACAATGCTACTTTAGAGTTTATTACTGCTAATCATAATCGTTTTGGTTTATTTGCAGGAACACATAATGAAGAAAGTTCTGAACTGTTAATTAAATTAATGAATGAGCACGGAATAGCGAAAAATAATCCAAATTTCTGGTTTGGTCAATTATTCGGAATGAGTGATAATATTTCTTTTAATTTAGCTCATTTAGGATATAATATTGCTAAATATTTACCTTACGGTCCTATAAAAGAAGTAATGCCTTACTTAATGCGTCGTGCACAAGAAAACACTTCTGTTGCTGGACAAACAGGTCGCGAATTATCTTTGATTGAAAAAGAATTAGAACGTCGTAAAAAATCTAAATAATTAAGATTTCTTAATAAAATATAAAACCACTCCTATTTGAGTGGTTTTTTTATGATTAAAAATCTATTTCTAAAGAGATTCCTGTTAGCTCTTCACTTAATTGCCAAAGTTTTTGAGCAGTTACTTGATCAAGAGAATACCTTTTAACTCCAGTAGAAAATGTATTATAATTATTAAGTGTATCATCTAAATCTAAAGGAGCTATATTTACATTTTCACAATACAATCCTCCAATATTATCTAACATAGAATTTGTTGCACACCATATTATTGTTAAAAATTCTTCTACTATAACTTTTTTTGGAGATAATTCTATATTATTTCTATCTACAAGAATGTAAGGATTTACAGCAAAACTTCTTATGTTATGTTTCTTACCTAATTCATCTAAAGCTATTGTAAATAAATTCATTGCTGTTTTGGATTGTGCATAAGCTTCTACATCATTAAAATCTTTATAATGATAATTTGGATCACTAAAATTGAACATACTAAATTTATGTTGATAGGAAGATAAATTTATAATCCTAGCTCCTACACTCTCTTTTAATACTGTCCATAATCTTAGTGTAAGATGAAAATGTCCTAAATAATTATGAGACAAATGCAATTCGTCTCCATAATCGTCTTTATAATAATTATATAAACTTATTTCTTCATTATTTATAAGTAAATCCAATGATGAATCTGTCTGTAAAAAATCATCTGAAAAAGCTTCTATATTTTTTAAGTTTGTTAAATCAACTTCTTCAATCTGAATATTTGGAAAATCTATCAAGTTCATTTTTGCTTGTTCCAAATTTGGAGTTGTAACAATTACATTCGCTTCTAATTGTGCTAATGTTTTTGCAACTTCCAATCCTCTTCCTTTACATCCTCCAGTTATTATTACTGTCTTTTCTTTTAAATTAATTCCATTTGTTATGTCATTAAGATGAGATAAGTAATTAAACTTTGTATCTAAAGGTTTTTGTAGAATAGATGAATTTTTCATAATTACAATAATTTTATTCAGTTATCTCAATCCAATTTCTTTCAGGATCTTCAACAATACTTTCATAATAACCATCTCCAGTAGTTCTTGGCTCACCAATTACTGTATAACCATCATTTCTTAATTTATTCGTTAAGTCATCTACTTTTTCTTTACTCCCTACAGAAATTGCTATATGTGCAAAACCTTGTAACATATCTCTCTTAAATTCATTCAAAAATAGATCTGGTTTATGCATCAGCTCTATCCTAGTTTTATTTAGACCATTAAAACTTAAAAAATATGATTGAAAATGCTTTGCAATATTCATATATTTTTTTCCACTAGACATCTCAAAATAGGTTTCATAAAAATTTTTCATCAACTCTAAATCGCTCACCCATATCGCTATATGTTCTATTCTCATAAATAATACATTTTACATGTTGCAAATTAATGCAAATTTGCATTAATTTGCAACATGTAAATACGAATAAAATTTTTATGAATTCTTTAAAAAAAATAAAAAAAGCGAAAATAGCAACACAACTAATTTTTTTAGTCTGTGGATTAGGATTATCTAGTTGGGCACCAATGGTACCGATTGTAAAAAATAATCTAAATCTGAATGAAGCTAATTTAGGTGTTGTATTACTAATGTTAGGACTAGGAGCACTTATTATGATGCCTATTTCTGGGTATTTAATAAATAGATTTGGCAGTAGAAAAATTATAGCAATAGGGACAATTGTAATAGCAATAACATTACCTGTTTTATTAATTACACCTTCGTATTATGGAATACTTCTCACTTTATTTGTTTTTGGTTGCGGTGTAGGAACTGTTGATGTAGCGATGAATTCGCATGGTATACAAGTACAAAATACTTTTGAAAAGCAAATTATGTCTTCGCTTCATGGTCTATTTAGTGTTGGAGGAATAATAGGTTCTTTGGGATTGGGTTTGTTAATTAAAATGGGGTTATCTCCTCTGTTATCAGCAATTGTAATTTCTATTACTTTAATAATATTAATTATAAGTCAATATAAAAATCTATTTGATTATCAATTTGAAAAAGATACGATTAATCGATTTATAGAGAAAACTGAAAAAGAAGAAAACAATAATTCAAAAAGCTTCCAATGGTTAAATAAAACAGTATTGTTATTAGGATTTATGTGTTTTACAGTATTTCTTTCAGAGGGAGCAATGCTAGATTGGAGTGCTCTTTTTCTTAAAAACACAAAGAGTGTAGCTGTTGAGTTTGCAGGAATTGGTTATGCTTTTTTCTCTATTTCTATGGCAATAATGAGATTATTAGGAGATAAGCTAGTCGAAAAATTAAACTCTAAAATAATTGTTATTGGAGGAAGCATTCTATCTATTATAGGATTATTTTTTATGGTTTTTTCTTTTTATATTCCTCTTGTTTTAATTGGATTTGTATTACTAGGTATTGGAGCATCTAATATTGTTCCTATATTTTTTAGTGAAGGCGGTCGTATCTCAGGAATATCGCCAAACATTTCAATTCCAGCTATAACAACAATGGGCTATGCAGGTCAACTTGTAGGACCAGCATTATTAGGTTTTATAGCACATCTTTATACGATGGAGATTGCATTTATAACTATTGCAGGGCTTATGCTTTTGGTGGCAATAATTTACAGTTTAAAAAAATAAAACATGCTAAAGGAAGAGCGTTTTGAAATAATATTAAAAAAATTAGAATTAGAAGGTAATGTAACTTATCAAGGATTTACATCGGTTTTAGATGTTTCCGAAGATACTGTTAGGAGAGATATTGATTATTTACATAAAAATGGGCTTTTAACGAAAGTAAGAGGAGGTGCATTATTAAGAAGTAAAGATCCATTATCATTTCAAGAAAGAGAATCTATTTCTACAAAAGAAAAAGATGTTATAGCATTAAAAGCGCAACAGTTTATTAAAAATGGAATGACAATTTTTATGGATGGTGGTACAACTATTTGTGCAATAGTCAACAACTTGGCAAAAGACACAAACATTCGAGTTATTACTAACAATCCTAAATTAATTCCAATAATTGTAGATTTCCCTCATATCGAGCTCATTATTTTAGGTGGTAAATATTATAAAGATCCTGCGGTTACTGCTGGTGCTGGTACGTGTTTAGAAGTAAATAACTATATCGCAGATTTATATTTTTTAGGGACATGCGCTCTTAATCATCAAGAAGGTGTAACTGCCATTTATAAAGAAGATGCGGAAGTTAAACGAATTATGGTAAAATGCTCTAAAAAAGTAATTGCTTTAGCGGATGAGAATAAACTAAGATCAAAGGAAACATTTAAAGCATGTGATATAGAACATATAGATACAATTATTACTAATCTTCCTAGTAATGATGAACAATTGAATGACTTTAGAGGTTTAGATATACAAATTGTATAAAATAAAAACTTTACTAAAAGCAATCATTCTTTATTTGAAGTATAAAAGCCGTTACAAAATTAGTGACGGCTTTTATTATTATTAAAAATCTAATATTATAAAAATCATAGAATCTTCTTCTGCTGTAACTTGATGAATAACCTTTGGAGGGATTATGTATTCATCAAATTCATTTAAATCTACTTCTTCTATTTTCGAGTCTAAATGGATTGAACCTTTTATCATAATTATTCTTGCTTGCGCAGGTAATTGATGATCAATCATTTTTAATCCTTTCTTTAATCCTACAACCACAACGCGAGTATCTTTATTTCTAAATAAAATTTTCACGATTGGTTTGTCCTTAAATTCTATATTATCTAAAATGGTATGTAACATAATTCTAATTTTTGTGGAATGAAAAAATTTAACTCTTAATCAATTTTTACAATACAATAATTTATCCATATTTATCTGAATAGAAAAATATCAATGTTAAATTATTTAAGTTTGAATACAAGCGTTGCTTTTCTTAACTTGCTAGCTCAATACAATAAAATGAATACGACTTATTTTGCTGAAATTATTTTACCTCTTTCGTTAGATGGAACGTTTACGTATCATCTTTCTGAAACAGATTTACAGCAGATAAAAATTGGACAACGTGTTTCTGTTCCTTTCGGAACGCAAAAACTATACACGGGAATTGTACATTCTATTCATCAAAACAAACCCGAATTATATAAAACAAAAGCTATTCATGCTTTTTTAGATGATGAACCATTGGTAACACAAACGCAGATTAATTTTTGGGAATGGATAGCCAATTACTACGTTTGTTCTTTGGGAGATGTTTTCCGAAATGCTTTTCCTTCTGCTTTAAAATTAGAGTCGCAAACTTTTGTTCGTTTAATTAATCCTAATTACGAAACAATAGAAGAATTAAACGATTACGAATTCTTAGTTTTTGAGGCTTTAAAATTACGTGAGATTATTTCGGTAGAAGAAGCAGCTTTAATTGTAGATGATAAATCTGCAATTCCAACATTAAAACTATTAATTGATAAAGGAATTATTAGGTTAGATGAAAAACTAAGCGAAAAATATACGCCAAAAATTGATAATTATGTTCGATTACATCCCGATTTAAAAGGGAATGAGCAGCAATTTATGGAAGTCCTAAATCAGTTGAGTAAAGCTCCAAAACAACGTGAAGCATTATTACAATTAATTACTTTAGAAACTCAATTACAAGATAAATTATTAAAAGTTGCTGATTTTGTAAAACAAGGAGCTACAAATGCTGTCATTAAAAGTTTAGCCGAAAAAGGAGCTGTAGAGATTTATCAAAATCAAACTTCTCGTGTAGAAAATGAGGAAAAAGATATTACAGAAATTTCACAGTTAACTTTAAAACAAACTGAAGCTTTTAATCAAATAAAAGAAGAGTTTAAAACAAAATCAACTGTTTTACTTCATGGTGTAACATCTAGTGGAAAAACAGAAATCTATTTAAAATTAATAGAACAGGTTATCGCAAAACGTAATAAAGTATTGTATTTGTTACCCGAAATTTCGGTTACCACACAAATTGTTCATCGAATAAAAAAACATTTCGGAGATAAAGTTGGAGTGTATCATTCTAAATTTAATCAGAACGAACGTGTAGAACTTTGGCAAAAAACCTTAAATGGTGATTTTGATATTATCATTGGTCCACGCACTGCTCTTTTTTTACCTTTTGATAATTTAGGACTTGTTATTGTAGACGAAGAACATGAATCTTCTTACAAACAAATGGATATAAAACCATTTTTCCACGCACGCGATATGGCAATGTTATTGGGTGGAATGATGAATGCCAAAACCTTGTTGGGTTCTGCTACTCCTTCTGCAGAAAGCTACTATAATGCAAAAAATGGTAAATATGGTTACATCGAATTAAATGAACGTTTTGGACAAATTAAATTACCAGAAATTAATTTAATCGATTTAAAGAAAGCGCAAAAAGAGAAAGAAATAACCGAAGATATTTCGCATACTTTACGAGATGAAATTTTTGAACAACTGAACCATAAAAAGCAAGTTATTCTATTTCAGAATCGTCGTGGTTATGCTCCTATTATGGAATGTAAATCATGTGGGCATACTCCAGAATGTCCAAATTGTGATGTTAGTTTAACCTACCATAAATTCTCTAACCAATTAAAATGTCATTATTGTGGTTATGCACAAGCTAAACCATTACGTTGTGTAAGTTGTGGCTCGCATGAGTTAAATACAAAAGGAATTGGAACAGAACAAATAGAACAACAGATACAGACCATTTTTCCAGAAGCAAAAGTTAGAAGAATGGATGTAGATGCTATGCGAGGGAAATTTGCTTATGAAAAATTAATAGAAGATTTCGAAAATAAAGAAATTGATATCTTAATTGGAACACAAATGATTACCAAAGGTTTTGATTTTGGTAACGTAAATTTTGTTGGAGTTATACGTGCAGATTCTTTGCTTAATTTTCCTGATTTTAGAGCGCATGAAAAAGCTTTTCAATTGTTAACACAAGTTGCAGGAAGAGCAGGAAGAAGAGATGAGCAAGGAAAGGTATTAATACAATCTTTTCAGCCCGAACATCAAATTTTACAGAATGTTACAACGTACAGCTATGCGCCAACAATGAAGGATATTTTATACGAACGAAAAGAGTTTTTATATCCTCCTTATTCTAGATTAATAAAGCTTCGTTTTAAACATAAAAACAAAGAACGATTAGATAAAACTGCTGAGCAATTGGTTATTTTATTAAAATCTAATTTTGATGCTCGTTGTTTATTAGGTCCAGAAGCTCCATCAATTGGTCGAATTAATAATTTGTATATAACAGATGTTATGATAAAAATTCGTCCTAATCAATCACCTCAAAAAGTGAAAGATTTAATTCGAGCAAAAATTAATCAGTTGCATACAATCGCTGCATTTCGTTCAGTTAGAATAGATGTAGATGTAGATCCAGTATAAGTTTATATATTCAATAAAAATTAAAAAATCCTTACAACAGAATTGTAAGGATTTTTTAATTAGGCTTCTAATATTTTCTTTTTTTCTACATCAAATTCTTCTTGTGTAAGAATACCTGCATCTAAAAGTTCTTTTATATCTAAGAGCGCCTTTTTCTTATCTGATAAATCTTTAATTGTTGGTTGAACAGGTTGACTAACCACTCCATCTTCTATGGCGTTCGTCTTTGCTCCAAACTCAATTAAATTACTCGTAATCTCATTATATCCATTCATATTCGAGTAATCAATTGGTTTTTGCTCTAGTACATTTGCAATATCAGTTTTTGCTCCATTTGTTAAGAGAAAACGTAAAATATCTTTCTTACCATAAGCAGCTGCATAATGTAAAGCTGTATTACCAGACGCATCTTGTTTATTTACATCTGCTCCGTTATCTAATAATAACTTCACTAACGAAAGATAACCCAATTTAGAGGCTGTTTGTAGCAATGTTTCACCTGCATAATGAGATTCAAAACCAAGTATAAAAGTTCTTGTTCCTGTATTCGCAATTAATTTTTGAATATAATTCCCATCTTTTCCGTCCCATGCATCAACACTTCTAGCATAATCTGGCGATAGGCCTTTGTTTAAAAATAATGCAACTAATTCTTTTAAATTTGCTCCAACAGCATACCAAACGGGTGAAATTCCTTCTCTTGATTCTGTAAAAATATCTGCACCTTGTTCTATTAATCGCTCACATACTATACGGTTTCCTAGTTTAGCTGCTAAAAGCAAAGGGCCTTCGTTTAAATCATTTAATTGGTTTACTTGCGATCCGTTATCCAACAGAAGCGAAACAATTGGAATACTGTTTAGTTGTATAGCTAAGTTTAATGGCGTATTTCCATTTTTATCTGTATAATTACTATCTGCTCCATTTTGAATCAATACTTTTACTACAGGTAAAAATTTATGTTCTATTGCAATTAATAAGGGTGAAATAGCATTTTGATTAAGTCCATTAACATCTAACCCTAAAGAAATTAATTTTTCTGCGATATCCTGCTGACCAGTTTGTGCTACAATATGCAATAAAGAATTTCCTTTGAAATCGTTAATTTCCCAATTCGCTCCTTGATCTAATAAATAATTAGATGCCTGTTTTTGTTTATTAATGATAGAAAAAAACAAAGGAGTTTCACCGTTGTGATCTTCATAATTAATATCTGTACCATTTTCTACAAGTTTTTTTACAATATCTGTATAACCTTGATAAGCGGCATAATGTAAAGCTGTTCTTCCTTTTTCATCTGTATATTTTACATCTACTTGATTATTCTCAAGAAGAATTTCTGCGATTTTTCTTTTTCCTCCTTCGCAGGCTACTAAAAATGACTGTGACATAGTATTATTTTTCGAGTAAGGTTTCTACAATTTTTGATTTCATATTATCTCCCATCGCATAATCAATGGCTTTTTTATCAAACCTATCTTCTATTGACGAGTCAGCTCCTGCTTTTAATAAATACCTTACTTTTCTGTATAAATCTTTTGCTACCGCTTCTTCATAATTCGGATTTATTTGACAAACTTTTATTAGAATGGTTTGCCCATCGTTATTAATTTCATTTACATCTATTAAATCTTTATCCAATAAAAGCTTCAGTAATTCTGATGGTTTTTCTATGACCCAGTCTAACCCAGATTTTTCTTTATCATAGTATTTTGATGTCGCAGATAAAGTTGCTCCATTATCTAATAAAAGCATCAACATTTCATTATCTGTATCACTTGCTTGAGAATATTTTAAGAAACCATTTAATAAATTTTCTCCTTCTTTATTTAATAGATTAAAATCTGGTGTACCATATTCTAAAAACAATCGTAATAATTCTAGATTTTTACTGTAAGCACTTACGTAAAATAGTGGCGATATTCCTTTATTATCCACAGCATTTACATCTGCACCGTTATCTAATAATAATTTTATTGTTTCAGGCTTTACAATATAATTGTTTTCTAACGCAACATATAATGGTGTTTTTTTAACGATGTCTTCTTTGTTAACATCGATTCCATTGTCTATTAGAAAAGAACTAATGTAATGTGTGTAATTTTCTGTTCTATTTTGTCTTTGAGACAAAGCGATGTGTAAATAGTTTTGCTCTGCTCTATTATGGAAATCTTGTTTAATTCCATTTTGAAATATTGCTTCAACAATCTCTAGTGGGAAACCATTTTCTAATGCGTAAGACAAAATGTTATATCCTGCTAACTCTTCATTAATATCGTCTAATGCATTTAAAAACTTTTCAAAATGAGGAAGATATTCTGCTAAATCATCAGTATTAAAATATTTTGTTTGAGAAATAATTGGACTCAATAATCTATCATCAAAAGAATCATATTCAAATAATTCTGTATTTATTAATTCATGGTCTATCATATAATCAAAGACTTTCCACTTTTTGTTTTGCATGACAGTAGTTAAGAGTTGTTCTCTTTTATCTGCTGGAATAATTTTATAGTTTTCTGTTAAATATAGAATTAATTCTTCTTCAGAATCATTGTATATCGTATTGAAAAAGTTTTGTTGATTGAATTCTGACATTTTCTTATATTTTTTATACTTTTTGTAAAAAATGAACTCTATGCAATTTACAAAACAATATTAAAAATGGTTAATCAACGGTTTTACGAAACGGATATAAAACTGAAAATTAAGTACTTCACAAAAACATCAACTACTTAATTAACAACAATATAAGACAGGTAAATAATAAAAAGTTAAAGTTGTGCTAATTATAATATTACTCGAAATAACGTTTATTGAAGTAATAAAAAAATCCGCCTCTTACAAAGTAAAAGACGGATTAATTAATTAAAAATCTAATTAGATTATTTTATCTGAACACGAATTCCTTCGCTTTGCGCACTTAATTCTGGTGCATACATATTTTGCATAGAAGTAATTCCATTAGAGAAATTACCTGCATTGTTTGCTTTTAAATCATATTCGAAAACATAAGTTCCTTTACGCATATAATCTGAGAAGAAGTTTGTTGCAGCATCACGTGTACTTTCATAATAACCGAATTCTCCTTTCCATTTATAACCAGAAAGAACATTTACTGGTTCAAAACCACTTGCTCTCATATCTTTAATATGAACAAATTGCATATTTCTATCAATTGAAATCTCTAAACGAACTGTAACAACATCACCAACTTTTATTGGCGTTTGAGCTGTAATTTCTTTTAGAACTGGTCCATTAGCAGAATTTTGTTTTAGATATAATTTCTTATTAAACTTAACACCTGTTTCGGCAGTTTTAATTTTATCTAAATCTTCAAAATATTGCCAATACATTGCTCCCCATGCTACACCTGGAGATGTTTTAGAAACTTCTACTTTCCCCATATCAGATTTTACTTCTTCTTTATTCCAAGAAGTTTTTACATAACCAGATCCGGCTTGAGCATTTTTATCTAAATCTATTGTTTGGTTTCCTAATTTTACAGTGATTCCTTTGTCTGCATCTACCCAAGATTTACCAAAATTCATTAAGGCATAAACTGCTTTTGTAGTTGCTTTTGTTGAATTCCATTGATTTGTTTGACGGTTTTTTAATAACCAAACTTTCATTTCTTCAACAGATTTTTCATCTTTTAAAACCTCATCAAATGCTTCAATTAACATTGCTTGCGTTTCTACTGGAGCTTGGTACCAGAACCATCCAGATTGATTTGCTTTCCAATACATTCCCATCTCGTCTGAAAGAACTGCTTTCTCTTTTACAGCATTCATTGTAATTTTTGCTGTTGGTTGCATTCCAAAACGATTCATTACAATTGCAGCCATTGCTGTTTGTTGCAATGATAAATCTAATTTTTTATCATTCAGATTTTTCAACATCGCCGTTTTCATCTCTTCCAACTCTTTCGACATTGGTACTTCATTTAAGAAGAAAGAGCGAGCATATAAGTAATGTAAACCATCTGAGTAAACAATATCTTTAAACGATTTTTGGTCTTTCTTAAATTCTTTAAATCGCTTTAAGTTTTCTGCATCAATATACTGAATTGCTTTTTTAACCAATGGATTAACGTCAATTCCAAATGTATTAAAATTAACATCCATTTTCTTTAAATTACCAAATCCAGCTACAATATGCGTTGTGATATATTCGTTTGGACGACCACCTTCAAACCAAGCGAAACCTCCATTTTCTTGTTGTTTATCTGATAATTTTTGAAAAGCAGATTTCATTTCATTTTGCATTTGGTTTAATTGGAATAAAACCGCAATTTGTTTCATTTGCTCTTCTTCACTTTCTGCATTCTTAACCCAAGGAGTTTCTTCTAAAATGATATTTTTTAATTCTTGGTTCAATTGTAATTTAGATTTCAATTGTCCTTTTTTATTCCAATCATCAAAAACAGCTTTTATTTTTGGATTAGAGTTAATCACTTTTTCTGAAATCATATTTCCATATAAACGAGAGAAAACTTGTTCTGCACATTCGTAAGGATACTCACGTAAATAAGGCAAAGAGAAAACAGCATACCAAATTGGGTTAGTAGTCATTTCAAACGTTAATTTGAAATTATCTAACGATGTCGATTTGTTATTGATTAAATTATCAAACTTAAATGTCTTGTTTTGTCCTTCTTTTACATAAATAGGTAAAGTTTCTGTTACCAACATTCTATTTGTTAAGATAGGTAATGCCGATTCTTCTCCATCTGAGAAATCTCCTGCAGATGCAACTACTCTGTAAACAACAGCAGAAATATTTTTAGGAACATCTATTGTCCAAGTAACTTGGTCTGATTTTCCTTTTTCTACTGAAAAGTTTTGTATTGCATTCGTTAAACTAAACTTAGCATCTATTGGTTGATTTGTAAATGCATCAAACAACATTAATTTTGCTGAACCAACTAAAGTTTTGTCAGATAAATTATTAATTTTTGACGAAATTGAAATCTTATCACCTTCTCTTAAAAATCTTGGCATATTTGGAACAACCATTAAATCTTTCTGTGTACGAACATTTTGTTCTAAATATCCAGTCTTAAGATCTGTTGTATGTGCCAACGCCATAAATTTCCACTCTGTTAAACTTTCTGGTGTTGTAAACTCTATAATTACATTTCCATTTGCATCCGTTTTTAAATTTGGATAAAAGAAAGCTGTTTCATTAAGATTTGTACGCGCTTGTACATTATCTAATGCTTTACTTGCTCCTGCTTTTGTTGTAATAATAACTACTCCATTCGCTCCTCTTGCACCATATAATGCTGTTGCAGAAGCATCTTTTAATACTTGTATATTTTGTACATCTGCTTCTTTAAAATCTGTAGGAATTTTATCAAACGGAACTCCATCTATAACATACAATGGATTATTCCCATTTTCTGATAAAGAAGACAGTCCACGAATAATAAATTTATCAGCAGATCCTGGAGCACTAGAAGCCGTCACTACCTCTTGTAAATCAATCCCATCAACACTTCCTGATAATTGATCTGAAAGAGACATTTCTGCTTGTTCAGATGCATTTGGCATTACAGCAGATTTTCTCATCATCATTGTTCGATTCATTCTGTATTGGTTGAAAGTAAAATCGAACAAGTTTAAACTTAAACCATTGTAAGCATTTTGGTAAAAATTGTACTTATTCTGGTAATAAATTGTTCTTGATGTATTCGTTGCATAAAAATTAGATAAATAATACTGGTAATTACGACGAGGATTAGTAATGTTATATACATTAAAATCTAACGAATTAGACGCAAATTGGTCTAAAGAAGCATCATACATTCCTGCTAAAACCTCAGCGGAAACTTTATCTTTAGTTGCTCCTTCAATTTTTAATTGCCATTTTTCTTTTGCTCCTGGCGTTAATTTATCTCGCAATACTTCAGCCGTAACTTTTAATTCTTTATTTGTAAAAGGAACTGGTAATGTTAAACCTCCAGATTGTACATCATTAAACTTAGTTAAAACATAATTTAAATAAATACCTCCTCTATACTCTTCTTTAATCGGAATTTCTATTCTAGATTTTTTATCTACATCTAAGTATCCTTTTTCTATTACTTTTTGATTTGCTTCTATTTCATAATAAACTGTTGTTCCTTTAGAACCAGATTTAAAATCAATTTTTGCAACATCACCTGGCTGGTAAGATGTTTTATCTTGTGAAACGGCTAAGATTGTTTTAATCTCGTTTGCTTTCTTTTCATTAGAAATATAAACTAAACGTTCTACTTCTACTTTTTGTGTTCCGTCTAAAACAAAACCTTTTACAACATAATACCCTTCTTCTAAATTAGTTGCTCCACTAAACTTTATTTCATTAGAAACTTTTGTATCAAAATCTGCTTCGAAAACTTTTTTATTCGTTGTCCACTTTTTCGAATCCATCTCGTCTCCATAAGGCTCGTTTGGAAAGATTTTCTTAAATTCTTCTTTTGTATAAAAATTATAATCTGTTACAAATTTCTGACGACGAACAACTTCTTTTGGTGCATTTAAAGAATAAATTTCTACATGCCCTTTTCCATCTAATTTTTCATCGTTTAGATTTTTAACATCAACTTTAAATGATTTTAATTGTTCAACATTTGTTTTATCTGCAATGTTAACATTTAATACCATTCTTGTATCACCTACTTTTACAACAGAAGAAGTAGATTGTGTTTCTCCGTTAATATCCGTTACAGAAACTTCTATAGAATAAGAATATATTCTTAATTCATCTTTCTTTTTCTCTGAAGCTGGTTTTGCATCAAACGTAAAATTAAATTTACCTTCTGCATCCGTTGTAGCTTCTCCAACCTTTATTTCTTCTCTTTGTCCACGATTGTTTGGTATAGATCTATACCATGGCCAAAATGTAAATAATTCTTGACGGAAAACTCGGTAGCTTACTTTTGCGTTGTCTATAGTTGCTCCTGAAAATGCTATTGCTTTTCCATCAACTTTTACTTGATCGTTTAAACTATAAACTCCTTTATTTTTTTCTATCTCAACTTCAAATTTTGGACGTTTATATTCTTCAACTAGTATTGAGTAATAACCATAATCATTGTCATCATCTTCTGCAGTAATAACAAAGCTTCCTGTTAAACCAGAAGCTGGTAAAACAAAACTTCCATTTGCAGAACCAAATTCATTTGTTGTAACATCTACTTTTGATACTTCTTTATCATTTACATCTTTTAAAACAAAAGTTATGCTTTTGTTTGGTATAACATTTCTGGTTTTATCTTTTAAACTGTAAAAAATTCCTTTAAAATAAACTGTTTGTCCTGGGCGATAAATTGCTCTATCAGTAAATATTTTCACATCTTTTTCTACTCCATTGTCAGAACCGTATCTATTTCTATAAAAAGAAGATGAATAAACAGCATGCTCATTTTTTACACGAAATTCAAAACCTCTCCAATCTTCTGGAAGTATAATCTCTCCATTTTTATTAGATACGAAAGTTTTTGTTTCCTTTTTATTATAATTCGTCGTATTTAAAACCTCAACAGAAATATTATTTTCTGGTTTACCTGTTTCTCTATTTACAACAAACAACTGATTGTTTATAGGATTAATTGCATATTTAGAAACTCCAATATCTATAAAGTCAATATCATCATCTTTTGTAATTTTAAAAGAAGCATCATTAGAAAACAAAATAATATAACGTCCACTAGCTAATGGGTTTAATTTTGCAACTGTAGAGTGAGATTGATAATCATCAAAAGATTTTAAATCTATTGCATACTCTTCTACAACTTTTAATCTATTTAAAAATTCTTGTGCTTGACGAATACGATTGTCATTGTAAACGTATAATGACTGTTGTTTTGAATCATCTTCAAAACCTACATTATATGCTAACACTTTTACATAAATCTTATTAAAATTTTTGTGAGTTATTTTAATAGGAGAGTTTTTATTCTCTATTAAATATTTCTCTGCATCAACTTTAAATTCTTTCGATTTTATTTTACCTACTAAATTATCTAATTGAGTTTTCTCACTAGAATTCGGAAAGTTTTTTGTTACATCTTGCTGAATAGCAAAAATTTGATTGATATTTTGTAATTTACTTTCATCTAACGCATACAAATCTGTTGCTAAAGAATATTGGATATAAGCTGTAAACCAAGCTGTTGGATACTTTTTTACTAAAGCTTCCTTTTGTTTGATGAAATCTGCTGTAGAAAACTCTGATCTTCTACTATCCAATAAATTCAATTCATTGTATAAAATAGCATTCGGATTATTTGCTTTTAAATTAATCCCTACTAAATCACTGTATAGTTCTTTTATTTTAACCTGACCATCTTCTCTTTTTAGATAATTGATGTACTCGTAAACTAAAACATCATAAACAGTTGGTGTTAAATCTATTTGTTTATTATCAATATTAGTATTATCAACATCTTGCAAAATCATTTTATAATCTATTGATTTTGCTTTAACTAATTCATTTTTAACAGAAATTGATTTTGAAAAATAATCCACAATTGTTTTCTTAAATGTTTCTTCTGTCCAGAAGCGAACATCATTAGATGATTGATTTTCTACATTTGTTCTGCTATCAATTTTCCAACGATTTTCGTTGTAATAAGCATTATACAATTGTGCCAAATATGAATTTACAATAGCATCATTGACTTTTGATTTTCCTGTTAATTCTTTTTTAAACAAATCAAACACAAAATTCACATCGTCTTTTTCGTCTGTTGTTGCAAATTTTATCTTTGATTCGTAAAACAAAGCTTTTAAATAACTTGCTTGGTTATTTTCTTTTCGAGATAAATCTTTGATTAAATCTATTTTGGGTTGAAGAGATTTAAATTGACCATTCTGCAATTCTAATTCAACTTCCTTCCATTTTTGATCAATCGATTGGGACTGAGCCATAAGCATCGTATTGGTTAAAATGAATACTAAATACAAAATTTGTTTCATGATTGTTTACTTTATAGAGTAGATGCAATATACGGAAAAAAGGTTGCTTTGACATGTAAAAAAAATGTCAAGTTGCTGAAAATCTGTTTAAAAAACATAAAAAAAACCTGAATGTTTCCATTCAGGTTTTTCTTAAAATTTTAAAAAATTATATTTTATAAATCTTCGACATCCATGTCGTCATCGATTTGTAAGTCATTTAAATCAGAATCATTATCAAAATCCATGTCATCATCTTCATCTAAATCAACAACAATATCCTTTTTAGGAGCTTTTAATGGCATTGATCCGAAACGATAAACTGTTAAAGGATAATTAAGAACCGCAGGTTTATCTTCTATTGCAATTAATTCTGCAACGAAAGTCCACATTTCGAAAAAATCGTACACAAACATCATGCGATCTCCAACTTCAGCAAAAGCTTCTTTGATATAAAAATCAGCCATTGTTTCGTCGGTTCCATCATCAGACATATCTTCTAATGGAATTTCTTTTCCTTGATTTCCTTCTTCGTCCAAGTTATAGAAAGAAGCTAATTCTTCTCCTTGTAAACTAAAAGCACTTATAATACCTTTATATAACGTGAATAAAGTTTGTTTTTCTTTAATTTCTATGTCTCTAAATACATCCTCCTTTGCATCAAGGAAAACACGAATTTTATATATCACTTTCTAAATATTTTTCGGTTCCAAATTTAAATCTTTTCCTAAATTAATTACAAATTTTAGAGCAGAATTATAATTATTTTCTACTTCTCCTTCTAAAATTGCTTCCTTTATAGCATTCTTAAGAATACCAATTTCTTTTCCTGGTTGAATATCAAAAATTTCCATGATTTCTTCTCCAGTAATTGGTGGTTGAAAATTACGAACTCTATCTCGTTCTTCAACATCTTTTATCTTTTGCTCTACAACTTCAAAATTTTGTTTAAAACGTTTCTGTTTCTTTTCGTTTTTAGTTGTAATATCAGCTTTACAAAGTGTAATTAAGTCGTCAAAATCTTCTCCAGCATCAAATAATAAACGTCTTAAAGCAGAATCTGTTGCATCATCTGTAACAACTGCTATTGGACGAGAACTCATCATGACCATTTTTTTGACAAATTTCATTTGATTACTCATTGGTAATTTTAATCTTCTAAAAATTTGTACAACCATTTTAGATCCTACAAATTCGTGCGAATGAAAAGTCCAACCAACTTTTTTATCAAAACGTTTTGTTACAGCTTTTCCTACATCATGTAATAAAGCTGCCCAACGTAACCAAACATTATCAGTATTAACAGATATATTGTCAACCACTTCTAATGTATGATAGAAATTATCTTTATGTTTTTGTCCCTCAACCTCTTCAATTCCTTTTAAGGCAATTAATTCCGGTAAGATATGTTGTAATAATCCCGATTGTTCTAACAACAATAATCCTACCGAAGGTTTATCTGTCATCATTATTTTTTGAAATTCGTCCATTACACGTTCAAAAGAAACAATGTTAATGCGCTCTGAATTATCAATAATTGCTTGAAAAGATTTTTCTTCTATTTCAAAATCTAATTGTGCAGCAAAACGAATAGCTCTCATCATTCTTAATGGATCATCAGAATAAGTAACGTTTGGCTCCAATGGAGTTTTTATTATTTTCTTATTTAAATCTTCTACTCCATTAAATGGATCTATTAATTCACCAAATGTAGCTTTGTTCATTGAGATTGCTAACGTATTAATGGTAAAATCTCTACGTTTTTGATCATCTTCTAATGTACCATCTTCTACATGTGGTTTTCTGCTATCTTCTGAATAACTTTCTTTACGAGCACCAACAAACTCTAAGTCTGTATCTTTATATTTAAACATTGCTGTTCCAAATCTTTTAAAGACTGAAACTTGGGATGTATTTCCTAATGTATTTGATAATTCTTTTGCTAATAAAATTCCGTTTCCAACGGTTACAAAATCTATATCTTTTTTATGACCACGATTTAATAAATAATCGCGAACAAATCCTCCTACAACATAAGTTTCCTGGTCGATTTTTTCGGCAACCTCGGCAACGCTTTTAAAAATTGGATTTGATACAGCTTCTATTATTTTCATTCTGCAAAAGTAAACGATTTGATGAAAAAAACTACTCTCTGATAACTTTTACTTGATTATCTAATCCTAATTTTATAATTGTTGAGGCAGTAAACTGAGGCACAAACGTTTTCGCTTCATCTACAATATAATCTACTATCTTAATTATTTCTTCACTCACTTCTTTAAAAACCTTAGGAGAAGACTCTCCTGATAAGTTTGCCGAAGTAGAAACAATTGGTCCTCCTAGTTTTCCTATTATTTTCTTACAAAATAAATCATCTGTTAATCGGATTGCAATCGTATTGTCTTCTGCAACCAAAGATGCTGGTAAACCTTTCGGATTATCGTATATAATAGTAATTGGTTTCTCATTTAAATCTATCAAATCCCAAGCTAATTCTGGAACCTCAACAATATCTTGTAACATTTTTGGAGAATCAACTAAAATAATCAACGATTTTGAAGATGGTCTATTCTTGATTTGATAAATTTTTTCGATCGCATCTTCATTCTTTGCATCACAACCTAATCCTAGAATAGTATCTGTAGGATATAAAATAGTCTCTCCTTCTTTTAGTCTTGCTACAATTTCGTTTATGTCTGACATTTTGTTGTAATTTTGTTACAAATATAACCGATTTATGAAACCAAAAACCAACAAAATAAGCATTATATTGCCTGTCTATAACTCGTACCCGTACTTAAGGCAGTGTATAAGATCTATTTTAAAACAAACATATAAAAATTTTGAATTAATTATAATTAATGATGGATCTACAGATGAAAGCTTAGAAATTTGCCAAGAATATAAAACATTAGACGAAAGAATAATCCTTATCAATCAAATAAATAAAGGTATTTCCTCATCTAGAAATTTAGGATTAAGTAAAGCAACTGGTGAATATATATACTGGATAGATTCTGATGATTGGATTGAAGAAGATACTCTTGAAATTTTATATAATGGTATCAATAAATATTCATCTGATATAGCAGTTTGCGGATATATAGAAGAATTTGAATCCTATAAAAAAGTATTTAGAGATGATCAAAATATAAAAATTTTAAACAAAAACGATTTCTTTGAAAAGATAATATTTGACGAATCCATAAAAAGTTATTTATGGGATAAATTATACAAAAAGGAGATATTTGAAAATCTTCAATTCCCAGAACAAAGATACTTTGAAGATTATTCAATTTTCTATAAAATAGCTTATAAAACAAATCGAATTATTTTAATAAATCAAGCTAAATACCATTACCGACAACACAATGAAAGCATATGCAGGATAGCAAATTCAAAAAAAGAATATGATTTTTACCTTGCAATAAGAGAAAAAATGGACTTCTTATCTACAAATAGTCAGTTAAATGAGTTAGGTGAACGTTATAAAATAAAGGCAATAAAAAAAATATTTAGAACTTTAAAAATAATTCTTATTAATAACGATAACGAAGACTCTATTTATAAAGATCAGATTATTAACTTCCTAAAACCATATCTATCATTTGCAAAACAAAATTTCTCTTATTGGAGCTTTATCAAATTCTATCTTGCTATTTATTATACAGGCTTTTATTCTTGGTTCTTATCAATAACTAAAAATAAAAAAACATATCAAAAAGTATAATTAAATTCCTACAAACGCTTATTATCTATTTAAAGATATTGGTAATACCTTTTCAGCAAATGTTAAGTTATTTTCTACTGTTTTTTGTTGTATCTCATCATTTTATTAAAGAAAAGATAGAATTCATTAAACAAAATGTAATTATAGATAATTGTTATTTTTTAATTACTTGTATTAATTAATCTTTGCCAAATATTCATTATATCTTTTTCTTCTATGAAAATATTATAATTTTCTCTTATATAGCAAGAAGCTAATTTTCCTTTATCTTTAATTTCTAAAGAATTAGCATTATAAATTTCAACAATATTTTCTATTTCTCTTGCAAAGTCTAAAATATTTCCACTCTCTATACTCGATGAAAATTCTTTTTTGAAATATTCTTTTCCTCCATTTCCTGTATAACCTATTACATAACATCCGCAAGCCATAGCTTCTGCAGGAGGCAAACCAAACCCTTCTATATGATTTGTACTTAAATAGATTGCACTTTCTTTTAAAATTTCGGCAACTTCACATTCTGTTTTATTATCAATTGCAACCCAATTCCAATCCTTAAAGATTGCTTTATTTTTTAATAGTAATCTTAGTTGTACTAAATCAGTTGGTAATTTTCTTGGCATAAAAGCAATCTGCTTTTTCTTTTCTTCATTGTAACAAAACTTATCATTGATTCCAAGACTAATTCTAACAATAGATAAATCATCAAATTTATACTCAAGAAACTCTTTAGAATCCTGAGACACAACAATTGTTAATAAAGTTTTCTTATCTTGATAAATCTCGTAATTGGTTTTTCCTTCCTTGTATTCATTAAAAGTATAATAACAATTTTGATTAAAAATAACCTTTTCTTGTTCGAATAAATGTGGAGGAATATGTGTGACTAAAGTTTCTGGAAATACTAGAATACTATCTAATTCTGGCATTTTTTTATTCATTAAAATACCTTTAAAAAAGTACTTTAATTTATAAAAAGGCTTTGTTTTTCTCTGCTTGTCTATTTTATGAAAAATGTTAGGAAAGTATTTTATAGGAACATTATTCTGAAACCAATTGGCTTTAAAACCATTTTTCCTATGAACGACGAATGCATTGACATCATTTTTCCTTAAAATTTCTACTTGCCTATAAATTTGCTTAACACCACCAACTGGTATTTTTTTATCAGGACAAATAAAATAAATCGGTCTTTCTTTACACATCGGTTAAAAATTAATATATTTTTTCCAAAAACGTGCTGGATTGGGTTGATTAAACCTATGACATGCCATTGGTAGTTGATTATTATTCAAATTTAGTGCCTTTTTAGGTTTTCTATCAATACAAAAATTTAAAGCTTCTTTCCAACCAGGAATTTTAAAGTCTTTATATTTTTTTGGAACATAAAGTGACCAAAAAACATCTTCTACATGATATTCTGTTTCTGGTTTAGTCTTTAAAAATAATTCTATCTCTCCTTTTTGCTCTTTTGTTATAAGAATAAATTTTTCTACTTTTCTTAAAGAAAAACCTCCATTTCCAACTTTAAAAAGTATTTCAGTATTTTTTATTGCTTTTCCTTTTAACTTTCTAATTGAACGATTAAACTTTTCGAATGTTAAATTTATAAAGTTACGAGAGCTTCCTATCCACGGAGCTCCTACATAATCATAACCTTTTTGGCACCAAGCAAGTAAATCATTTTTAAAAACATAAACATCTAATTGACAGATTAACATATATTCATATTCTTCGAAACACTTGTAAAATAGTGTATCCAATAGCAATTTATTATAAGCATCTATAGATATAAAACAATCTGAACTAAAATATTTTAAACGCCAATTATTTAGTTGAGAAAAATAATTTTCGTAAGATTTTGTAGTCATTCCATTTGGTGCAACAAAAACAATCTCAAATTCATTAAAATGACGAATGATACTGTCTAAAGATTTTTTTTCAAATTCATCTAAAAAATCTTGATATATCGGGATAACGATTATAACCTGCTTTAAATTAACCATACGACTGTCAGCAATAATTTTCAACAAAAATAAACATATCTTTGACAGATGGATATAAAATATAGATTAAATCTATGATTACTATAAGATTTATAAAAATAAATTAAACCCTACTTCAGTAAGTTTAGAATTCATTACCATTCGCAATAAAATTTCTAGTAAACAAAATTCGAAATAATCAATTTAATTTAAACAAGTTAAACACTTCAAAATTAAAGATATATCAAAAATCTAATTGAGATTTTATTTCTAAGGATTTATAAAATTTGTAATAATTTTCTTCCAAATTTTTCAAATCAAAATTAGATGAGACAAGATTAAAAGCTTTTTCAACTATTTCTTTTCTCAACTCGTCATTGTCTAAAAGTGTCAAAATTTTACTTGATAGAGCATTACTAGCACCTACTTCTGCTAAAAATCCAGTTTCATTATCAATAATTACTTCTGAAATTCCTCCCGCTTTTGTTGATACAATAGGTACTTTAGACGCAAAAGCCTCATAAACAGATAGAGGCAAACCTTCTGTAAGAGATGTAATTAATAAAACATTCAGTTCAGGCAATAATTCATTCACATTATTTCTAAATCCTAAAAAATGAATTTTATTTCCTAAATTTAAACTATCTACGTAATCTTTTAATTCTTTCTCTAATTCTCCTCCACCTATTAGAACAAACTCTACTTTATTTTGTATTTTTTCAAGAACTAATTTCGCAGTATCTACAAACGTATTAATGTCTTTTTGTTTTGATAAAGAACAAATGTTGCCAATAATTAGCGTATCATCTGAAATGTTTAATTCTTTGTGGATAATATTTTTTGATTTATTACCTGTAAATTTACTTACATCAATAGCATCATAAATGACCAAAAGTTTACTTTGATTCATTTTTATATCTAAATAAATTTTCTCTACAGCTTTAGAGACACAAATAATTTTCTCTACATAGGAGTTATCATATTTAAGTTTACTAAAAAAATTGTCTTTAATACGATTATTTCTTTTTCTAGAATAAATAATTTTAACTTGGATCTGAGTAAACATTTTAGCTAAAATTGCTGCTGATAAAGCACTAGAATCATGAATATGTAGAACATCAATATTTTGTTCCTCTACAATCCTTATAATAGGAGAAACCAAGCTTTTAATTTTACTCTTTTTTTTATAAGTAAAATAATCAGCATTATCATGCTTACATTTTTCAGCTAACAAAGAGTTTTCTGGGCATAAAATATATTGCTTGATGTCTTTATACTTGTTTAATAAATTATAAATTGTATACATTTGCGCGTCTCCGCCACGCCATTCTACAATGGAAGTTACGTTTAGAATTTTCACGTTGGGTTAAGGTTTTTGGTTTGGTTTGGTTTATTTACATCAAAAATAAACATATCTTTGACAGTAAATATAAATATAGATTAAATCTATAAATACTATAAGATTTATACAATGTCATCAAAAATCATTCTTAATAATCAATTTCCTACAACAGAAAGTGAAGTTGAATCAATTATAAAAAATTTCGCTTCAATTGATGATTATATCGCGAAAGGAACAAGAAATTCGATAAAAAAAGTGACACTAAAATGTGGAAAAACTGCTACAATAAAGTCGTTTAAAATTCCGAATATTATCAATAAAGTCGTTTATCGTTTTTTTAGAAAATCTAAAGCAGAACGTTCATTTGAGTATGCAAATAGATTAGTAGATTTAGACTTTAAGACGCCTTTTCCTATTGCTTACATCGAAAACAAAACAGCTTTTACATTTCTAGATAGCTATTATTTGTGTGAATTGGTTGAAGCTGACCTAACTTACCGCGAGTTGGTTGAAATCCCAGACTATCCAAATAAAAATGAAATACTTAAACAGTTTACACAATTTACATATAAATTACATGAAGCTGGAATTGAATTTTTGGATCATTCACCAGGAAACACATTAATTAAAAAAATTAATGAGAATGAATATGAATTTTATTTAGTTGATTTAAATAGAATGAATTTCCATGATAATATGGATTTTGATTTGAGAATGAAGAATTTTTCTCGACTTACACCACAAAAAGGTATGGTTGAAATTATGGCAAAAGAATATGCTAACTTAATTAATCAACCAGCACAAAAAGTAATTGATACGATGTGGGATAAAACAGAAGAATTTCAAGAAAAATTCCATGAAAAACAACGTAGAAAAAAGAAATTAAAAGCCTTAATTGGCAAAAAATAATTATAAAATCATTTCACGAAAGGGTACAATTGTAGTGTATCCTTTTTGTTTAAAATACTCTTCGAATCCTTCTCTTTTAGTAACTAAAACAAAATCTCCTCCCCAAGCTCCTAGACTTTTTACGGAACCTTTATAATCAGAAAAATATAAATCTTTTACTTTTGGCTGATGCATAAAGTCTGCTAATTTATCTTGATATTCATCTAAAATACTTTCTAGTTCATTTAACGATTCAACTTTAGTTGCTTGCTCAACTAAATCTGATAAATAATGAATCAAATCCCAATTTTTCTCTTTGTTTTTATAATGATTCCCTACAACAGCTTGTGTATCTTGCTTTTGATTAAGATATACAAAATATAAATCATCAATAAAATTCCAATTCAGATCAATTAATTGAGTAGTTATTGGATTATTTGAAAATAAGATAGGTTGTGAGTGATGCGCACATGCAACATCATAACCACTTGTATTAAATGTTAGTTTATTTAATTCGAAAGGATTAATTTCTACCCATTTTGCGATTAAATCAATTAAAGTAGAACTACTACCCAACCCCCATTCTTGCGGATATTCTAATTTTGTTTCACATTTAAAACTTAAATTAGAATTAAAAAAAGATGGATTTAAACTTTTAGCCTGAACTAAAATTTTCTGTAAAGATTCACTTAATTTCTGATTAGAAGTTTTAATTATAGTTAATGAACTTAACTCAAATTGAGCTTCGAACCAAAGTGAATCATCGTGTTTTTTTGCTTTCCAAGAAATAAGATTTTCTTGGTTAAGATTTTCTTCTACAAAAAGACATTGCCCAAACTTTGTGGGCAATGCAAATGCTTTGGCTCCATCCATTACGATATATTCCCCGATAAGGAATAATTTTCCATTAGAACGGAATTCTTTCATTTCTTTATATACTTGCAGAAGAAGTTGAAGCTTCTCTATTAATTTTCTTTACTAATCCTTGTAATGTATTACCTGGACCTACTTCAATAAACTCTGTTGCACCATCTGCAATCATGTTTTGTACAGATTGTGTCCATTTTACTGGAGCAGTTAATTGAGCAATTAAGTTTTTCTTAATTTCCGCAGGATCTGTAACAGCAGTTGTTGTTACATTTTGATAAACTGGACAAATTGGAGTATTGAAAGTTGTTTCCTCAATCGCTTTTGCCAATTCTTCTTCAGCTGGTTTCATTAATGGAGAGTGAAATGCTCCACCAACAGGTAAAACTAAAGCACGTTTTGCACCTAATTCTTTTAGTTTTTCACATGCTAAATTTACAGCCTCTATTTCTCCAGAAATTACCAATTGTCCTGGACAATTGTAATTTGCTGCAACTACAACACCGTCTATTTCTGCACATGCATTTTCTACAATTTCATCTTCTAATCCTAAAATTGCTGCCATTGTAGATGGTTTTGCTTCACAAGCAGCTTGCATTGCTAATGCACGTTTGTAAACTAATTTTAAACCAGATTCAAAATCTAATGTTTGGTTCGCCACTAAAGCAGAGATTTCTCCTAAAGAATGTCCTGCAACCATTTCTGGTTTAAAATCAGCTAAAGTTTTAGCTAAAATTACAGAATGTAAAAATACTGCTGGTTGTGTAACTTTAGTTTGTTTTAAATCTTCTGCTGAACCTTCGAACATAATTGTTTTGATATCAAAACCTAATATTTCGTTAGCTTTTTCAAATAATTCTTTTGCTATTGTAGAATTTTCGTACAAGTCCTTTCCCATTCCTGTGAATTGAGCGCCTTGTCCTGGAAAAACATATGCTTTCATGGTGTTATTTTTATATCGTTACAAATTTAGTATAAAATCTTAAACTAGCTTATTTAGTGAAACTTTTAGATTTATTATAGATGTTGGTTTAAAAATGTAAATAATTTATCTTTAAACAATTCAAAATCAAACATCGAATAATATTCATCTACTTGCTTTTTTATTTGTTTGTTATTTAATCCATCAAATTTTTCAGGAAAATAATCTTTAAGATGGACACTTGTATGTAGAATTCCATCTTCAAAAGTTGCCCAAACTTTTTTATCTATCCAAGGAGAAAAAATAATAAATGATTTTTTACCAACAGCTTTTGCCATGTTAATTGCTCCTCCATCATTTCCTAAAATTAAATCACATTCATTGGCGATTGCAATAAAAGAACGAAGATCACTCCCCAATAAATCAAAATAAAGATTTTTCTTCGCTTTTTCTGATAATTGATTATAAACTTGCTGTGCTTGTGCCGCCTGCTTTGGAAAATAATTAAATAAAATATTGACATTATAATTACTTCCTACAAAATCTACCATCTCTGCCATCTTCTTCAATGGATAAGTTTTAGACATATCTGAGCCTAATAAACTTATCATTACCGTTTTTCTTGAAGAGTCTACATTATGATGTTTAAATAATTCTTTTGCAGCAGAAATTTCTTCTTCTTTAAGATACAACTTTGGCTCAGTAGCTAAAGGCTTCTTAATTCCAATAGGGCTTAATAATGCTAGTCTATGTTCTATTGCTAAACCTAAATAAGAATGTGGTTCTGTATGCTTTTCTACATTATCAGTATATAAAAAAGTTCTTCCCACTTTTTTATACGATATTTTTTGAGGTGCATTATTGATGTAAACATCCACCCAACTTTGTATTTTAGAGTAAGCGTCTATAACAATATCATATTTATTTTGATTAACTTTTTTAGAAAACTGAATTAATTTTAATAATCCTTTATTCTCTTTTTCATCAAAAATAATTTTATGGTCGATGTACGGATTGTTCTCCAAAACTGGTAAAGTATTCGTATTAATAAGATAATCAACTGTTGATGTTGGAAAAGCTTTTTTGATATTTTCGCACAATAATGATGTTATTAATACATCACCTATCATCTTATGCTGGATAATCAAAATTTTCATATAAATCTGCTATGTTAGATAGCAAAATTACTAAATAAATGATTGGTAGAAGACAATCAAAAAAAATAAATCATAACAGAACTAATTCTGTTATGATTTAATATTATTTTCAAGTATTATATAATTAAGGTTACCTTTTTAAAATAATACTTTATAAAATTTAGTTTTATTATACAGCTACATTATGTTCGCGTAAAGCATCATTTAATGAAGTCTTTTTATCTGTACTTTCTTTACGTGTACCAATAATTAAGGCACAAGGAACTTGAAATTCTCCTGCAGCAAATTTCTTCGTGTAAGAACCAGGGATAACAACTGAACGATCTGGAACATAACCTTTAATTTCTACAGGCTCGTCTCCAGTAACGTCTATAATTTTTGTTGATGCAGTTAATACTACATTCGCACCAAGAACAGCTTCTTTACCAACACGTACTCCTTCTACAACTATACAACGAGAACCAATAAATGCATTATCTTCAATAATAACTGGTGCAGCTTGTAAAGGCTCTAAAACTCCTCCAATACCAACACCTCCAGATAAATGTACATGTTTACCAATTTGCGCACAAGAACCAACTGTAGCCCAAGTATCAACCATTGTTCCTTCGTCAACATAGGCACCAATATTTACATAAGATGGCATTAAAATAACTCCTGAAGAAATGTAAGCACCGTAACGAGCAACAGCGTTAGGAACAACACGAATACCTTTTTCAGCATAATTACGTTTTAATTCCATTTTATCATGGTATTCAAAAATTCCAGCTTCTAAAGTTTCCATTTTTTGAATAGGGAAATACATTACAACTGCTTTCTTTACCCATTCGTTTACTTGCCAACCGTCTGCAACTGGTTCTGCACAACGTAATTGTCCATTATCAATTAATTCTATTACCTCACGAATTGCTTTTTGAGTAGCCTCTTCTTGTAACAAATCTCTATTGTCCCAAGCTTTTTCTATAAGTTGTCTTAAGTTCTCCATTTTTAATAAATATTGTCACAAATATAAAAATTAAATATGAAGCCTTTCCATAGAGATTGTTTATTATTGTATCGTTTTTATAAATTTGCAAAATGTCGAGAATATTAGCATTAGATTACGGAGGAAAAAGAACAGGAATTGCAGTTACGGATGAATTGCAAATTATTGCTTCCCCTTTGGATACAATTGAAACTTCTAAATTATTAGAATTTTTAAAACAATACATCGCAAAAGAAAACGTTTCTGATCTGGTTGTTGGTTTATCTGTAAGATTTTCGGGAGAATTAAATGACATTGAAAATCAAATTCAACCCTTTCTTCAAAAGTTTTCTGTAGAGTTCCCTACAATTAAAGTACATAGAGAAAACGAAATGTTTACATCTAAAATGGCATCACGTGCTATGTTTGAGGGTGGAATGAAAAAAAAGAAACGTCAAGAAAAAGGAATGGTAGATAAAGTAAGTGCTGTAATAATTTTGCAATCATTTTTGTCGCATAAATTGTAACAAATTGTATCTTTGCCGTTAAATTAAATAAAAAGACCAAAAAATGGTACTACCAGTTGTAGCTTACGGAGATCCTGTCTTACGTAAAGTTTCACAAGAAATAGATCAAGATTACAAAAATTTAAACGAGTTAATCGAAAATATGTACGATACAATGTACGACTCTAATGGTGTTGGTATTGCAGCTCCACAAATAGGGAAAGATATTCGTTTATTTATTGTAGACTGTTCTCCTTTTGAAGAAGACGAAGATTATGAAGATATTAAAGATGAGTTAAAAGACTTTAAACGTGTTTTCATCAATCCTAAGAAAGTAGATCATTCTGAAGGTGACGAATGGGCATTTACAGAAGGTTGTTTAAGTATTCCTCATATTCATGAAGAAGTTACAAGACCAGAATCTGTAACATTAGAATATTTTGATGAAAATTGGGTAAAACATACCGAAACTTTTTCCGATATTCGTGCTCGCGTTATTCAACACGAATATGATCATTTGGAAGGAAAGCTTTTTATTGATTATATTTCGAACTTTAAAAAGAAGTTAATAAGTAATAAATTAAAAAATATAACAAAAGGGAAAGTAACGACAAGTTACAAAATGAAATTCCCTTCATAGACCCTTAAACATAATAAAATATGGATTTATCAAGAGTTATCGCTATTTCAGGAAAACCAGGATTATACCGTTTAATCTCTCAAACAAGAGCTGGTTTTGTTGTTGAAGATTTAGAAAAAGGTAAAAAAATCTCAATCGCTTCTAACTACAATGTTAGTTTATTAGATAATGTTGCTATTTATGGTATTTCACAAGAATTTCCTTTAGCTGAAGTTTTCTTTAGAATTTACAAAAAAGAAAATGGTGGAGAAACAATCGACCACAAATCTGGCGGTGCAGAATTGCGTAAATACATGGAAGAAATTTTACCAGAATATGACGATTCTAGAGTTTATGATTCTGATCTTAAAAAATTATTCCAATGGTATAATATCTTACACAAAAATGGTTTATTAAACATTGACTTAGCTGCTGTAGAAGCTGCTATTGCTGCACAAGAAGCACAAGACGCTGAGGTTGCACAACAAGTTGAAGAAACTAAAGAAGAAGTTGTTGCTGAAGAGAAACCAAAAAAGAAAGCTCCAGCAAAAAAAGCTGCTGAAAAAACTGCTGAAGAAAAACCAGCAAAGAAGGCTGCTGCAAAAAAAACAACTAAAAAAGAAAAAGACGCTGAATAAATTTTAGAAGATGAGCACACGTAAAAATCAATTACAAGCTTTCGAAAGATTGTTAGATATTATGGATGAATTACGTGAAAAATGTCCTTGGGATCGTAAACAAACAATGGAATCGTTACGCACGTTATCCATAGAAGAAATTTACGAACTTTCGGATGCCATCATCGAAAAAGATTCAGATGAAATAAAAAAAGAACTAGGTGATGTATTTCTTCACCTAGTTTTTTATTCTAAAATAGCTGCAGAACAAAATCAATTTGATGTTGCAGATGTTTTAAATAGTATTTGTGATAAATTAATTCATCGCCATCCACATATATACGGTGATGTAAATGCAGATACAGAGGAAAAAGTTCTTCAAAATTGGGAACAAATAAAATTGAAAGAGGGAAATAAATCTGTTCTTTCTGGTGTTCCTACTTCATTACCTGCAATGGTAAAAGCATACAGAATCCAAGATAAAGTAAAAGGCGTTGGCTTTGAGTTTGAAAATTCTGAGCAAGTTTTTGATAAAATCCAAGAAGAGATAATCGAATTTAAACAAGAAGAAAATTCTATTGAAAAAGAAATGGAATTTGGGGATATTTTATTTTCATTAATCAATTATGGTCGTTTTATAGGAATCAATTCTGAAGATGCTTTAGAGCGTTCTAATAAAAAATTTATCAGTAGATTTCAGAAATTAGAAGAAATTGCAAAAGAAAATAATCAAAACATAGCTGACTTAACGCTTTCTGAGCTAGAAATCCTATGGAATACAGCGAAAATTCGCTAGTGTAATAAAAACACTATAAGTTGCTTTGAAAAATACAAAACTTCTATTTTAAAGCACTTTATACACATTATAAGAAACGCTTATCAACACCAATAAAACAAAGTATTACACTTTATTGCTAAGAGTGAGAAAACCGACATATATTTGTAATGGTTATAGCGAGCAGTAGCTTGTAATAATGGAAGGAAGTTTGTTTACTTTGTAAACAGTTTTCTCATTTTTTTGTGGTTTTGATGAAAAGGTGACTAATTGTCGCCTTTTTATTTTTCTTCTTAAAATCATATACCTCCTAATTTAACAACACTCAATTTTTACTTTTTAGTATTTTTTTTAATAAATTTGTAAAATGCAGTTTCAATTAAACTCGGAATTTAGTCCTACTGGTGATCAACCAAAAGCAATAGAAGAATTATCGAAAGGTATTCTTCAAAACGATCGTTATCAAACACTTCTAGGTGTAACTGGTTCTGGTAAAACATTTACAATAGCAAATGTTGTGCAAGACATACAACGTCCCACGTTGGTTTTAGCACATAATAAAACATTGGCAGCACAATTGTATATGGAGTTCAAAGAGTTTTTCCCAAACAATGCTGTTGAATATTTTGTCTCATATTACGATTATTATCAACCAGAGGCATACATTCCTTCTTCGGGAACATATATCGAGAAAGATTTATCTATTAACGAAGAAATTGAGAAACTTCGTTTAAGTACAACCTCTTCCCTACTTTCAGGACGAAGAGATATATTAGTTGTAGCATCTGTTTCTTGTTTATATGGTATCGGAAAT
The DNA here is from genome assembly GCF_900142565.1 of Chishuiella changwenlii. GTDB lineage: Bacteria > Bacteroidota > Bacteroidia > Flavobacteriales > Weeksellaceae > Empedobacter > Empedobacter changwenlii. The sequence continues at coordinate 12,719 of NZ_FRBH01000006.1, read as the reverse complement.
CCAAACGAGTTTCATAAAAATGTTATTCAGATTGAGATAGGACAAATTATTTCTAGAACTGCTTTTTTACATAAATTAGTTCAAGCTTTATATTCTAGAACAGAAGGTGCTTTTCAACGAGGTAACTTTAGAATAAAAGGTGATACGTTAGATATTTTTCCTGCATATGCAGATGATGGAATTCGAGTAAACTTTTTTGGAGATGAAATAGAAGAAATCTCTGTTTTTAATGTTGAAACGGGAAAAACAACTTCTAAACTAGATAAAATTAATCTATATCCTGCTAATCTTTTTGTTACGTCAAAAGACACTTTAAATGGTGCAATCGAAAGCATTCAGCTCGATTTAGGTAAACAAGTAGATTATTTTAGAGAAATAGGAAAAGGATTAGAAGCAAAACGCTTACAAGAAAGAACCGAATTCGATTTAGAAATGATAAAAGAATTGGGTTATTGTTCTGGAATAGAAAACTATTCTCGCTATTTAGATGGTAGAGAACCAGGTACTCGCCCTTTCTGTTTATTAGATTATTTCCCAGAAGATTATTTAATGGTTATTGACGAATCTCACGTAACTGTTTCTCAAGTACATGCTATGTATGGTGGAGATAGATCTCGTAAAGAGAATTTGGTTGAATTCGGATTTAGACTTCCTGCTGCAATGGACAATCGCCCATTAAAGTTCGAAGAATTTGAAGCTTTACAAAACCAAGTAATTTATGTTTCTGCTACGCCTGCTAATTACGAATTAGAAAAATCTGAAGGTGTTGTTGTAGAACAAGTTATTCGCCCAACTGGTTTATTAGATCCAATAATTGAAATTCGTCCAACACAAAATCAGGTTGATGACTTGATGGAGGAAATTAATAAACGCGTCGAATTAGATGAACGTGTTTTAGTTACCACTCTTACAAAACGAATGGCAGAAGAATTAACGAAATATTTAACCAAATATGGTGTTCGCTGTCGTTATATACATTCTGATGTTGATACATTAGAGCGTGTTCAAATTATGGCAGATTTACGTTCTGGCCTATTTGATGTTTTAGTTGGTGTTAACTTATTAAGAGAAGGTTTAGATTTACCTGAGGTTTCTCTTGTTGCTATTTTAGATGCAGATAAAGAAGGATTCTTACGTAGCCATCGTTCACTTACGCAAACAGTTGGTCGTGCTGCAAGAAATATAAATGGTTTAGCAATTATGTATGCTGATAGAATTACAGATAGTATGCAGTTAACAATTGATGAAACCAATCGCCGTAGAGAAATTCAAATGAAATATAACGTAGAACATAACAAAGTTCCACAAGCACTTAACAAGAAAATTACAAAATTAAGTTTAGCTGCTGCTGAATTTGAAGAAAATCCATACGAACAAAAACATATCTTACAAGAAGCTGCCGAAATAAACGAAAATTATTCAACAGAAGATAAAGAAAAGATGATAGAAAAATTGCAAAAGGAGATGGAAAAAGCTGCAAAAAACCTCGATTTTTTGAAAGCCGCAGAATTAAGAGATCAAATCCAAATTTTATCGCAAGTAAAGTAAAATCATCAATCTTTTTATAATGAAGTTTTCAGTTTTTATATTTTCTATCGTTCTTTTATTTTCGTGTAATTCTCATATTTTCAAATCTTCATCTAACAGTGAATTTGCTGATACGAATGAAACTAAAATTATTAGATGCAAGGAATTAAAAATTTTTACTCGGTATCAAACACCAGTAAATTATAATCGAAATAAAGATTTATCATCATTTGCAAAATGGTTAAATGATATTTCGTTGAAGAATAGTAAAATTCCTGTTTATACATTTGATGAAATAAGAAAACCTAATCCTAATATTTATGTTGGTGTTTTAGATTTGGATCAACCTAAAAAGAATGTTCAGTTTAATGCAAATGCTATTATTAGACTTCGATTAGAATATTTTTATCAAAATAAAAAATACAATGAAATGGATAAAATGGCTAATATTGAAACGAAGCCTACTCCATACACAAAATTTGCAAAGGGAGATTTATCTAAAGCAACTTTCGACAGCTATTTAATTTATTATTTAGAAAATACAACTTCAAATACAATAAAACAACTCTTAAAACCAATCCAATTTGAAAATATAGAAATTGGAGATGTTTTCTTTCAGACAGGAAATATAAGAAATCATGCGGTTATTATAATCGACATGGCAAAAGACGCAAATGGAAATAAAATTTTCATTCTTGCACAAGGATATTATCCAAGTCAAGATATTCAGATTTTAGTTAATCCTAGTAATGATAATATTTCTCCTTGGTACGAAGCTAAAACTGGTATTCTTTTTACACCTGAATGGAGATTTTCTACTTCGGATGTAATGCGTTTTAAATAAAAAAATCCTTTCTTAATCTCTTCATTTTTACTAAATTTGTTGATTACAGCTAAAAGAGCTTTAATAAAATAATAGTCAGAGTAAAATATCATTACATGCAAAGAGTATATTTAGATAACGCAGCAACAACAGCAATTCGTCCAGAAGTAGTTGACGAAATGGCAAATGTTATGAAAAATGTTTTTGGAAACCCATCTTCTACACACGTTTTTGGTAGAGAAGCCAAGGCACTTATAGAGTTATCGAGGAAGAATATTGCTCAACGATTAAATGTTTCTCCTGCAGAAATTTACTTTACTTCTTGCGGAACAGAGTCCAATAATACAATTATTCGTTCTTGTGTAAATGATTTAGATGTAACGCGAATTATAACAACAGATTTAGAGCATAAATGTGTTATAGAAAGTATTAAAGATATCGAATACAGAGGTAAAGCCGAAGTAATTCGTTTAAATATCTTAAAAAATGGAAATATAGATTATCAACAATTAGAAGAATTGTTAAAAGATCAATCTAAAAAAACATTAGTTTCTTTAATGCACGCCAATAATGAGATTGGAAATTTAACGGACGTTAAATATATCTCTAAATTATGTCAAGAAAATAATACATTATTCCATACTGATACAGTACAAACTGTTGGTCATTATGATTTAGATTTTCAAGATTTAGGAGTTGATTTTGCGTCATGTTCTGCACACAAAATTCATGGTCCTAAAGGAGCTGGTTTTCTTTATGCAAAAAAAGCTTCACATCTTAAAGCATTAATTTCTGGTGGTGGACAAGAAAGAGGTTTACGTTCTGGTACTGAAAATGTATATGGAATTGTAGGTCTTTCTAAAGCATTTGATCTTGCTCTTGACGAATTAGATGAGCATGTACAACACATTAAAGAAATTAAACAATATACTATTCAACAATTACAAGAAGCAATTCCTGGAGTTGGTTTTAATGGATTATCTGCAGATTTAGACAAAAGTTTATATGCTTTATTAAGTATAAAATTACCTTTTCATGATGCATTAATCGGTTTTGAATTAGAGTTAGCTGGTATTGCAATTTCTCAAGGAAGTGCTTGCAGTTCTGGTGCCGCAAAAGTTTCTACTGTAATGTCAACAATTTATAACGAAGATGAAATTAGTCAAATGACACCTTTACGTGTTTCATTTTCTTATGAAACAAGCAAAGAGGATATTGATACTTTAATCAATACGTTGAAAAAAATTGCCGCTAAACATCAATTACAAAATGCATAATGCCAGAATTTAATCAACTTGATGTTCTTATTTTAATTGCATTAGTTTTTGGATTTGTTAATGGTTTTTTTAAAGGTTTTATTTCTCAATTAATTGGTGTTGTAGGATTTTTTATTGCTATTTGGTTAAGTTTTAAATTTTATCAAATGGTAGAAGTTTTTGTAAATGATTACAATATCGTAGCCGACGGATTAACATCTTTAGTTGCATTAGTCTTAACATTTGGAATCGCTTTTTTTACCATAAAAATAATTTCTAGTCTAACCCAAAAATTGGTAGAGGCAATTGGTCTAGGATTGGTTAATAGACTTGGTGGAGCTGCTTTAGGTTTAGTTTTATACCTTATGTTATGTTCGAGTGTCTTATATTACGTTAATCCTATTTTAGAATTAGGCTTTAAAGAAACCAAAGACAAAAGTAAGATTTTACCTCTCTTAACAGAAAGTGCCGAGTTTATAAAGAATTCAATCTTTGAAACAAATAATAATTTAAGAAAAGATTCACAAGAATCTATTTAATATAAAGAAAAGGATTCGCAAATTTGTGAATCCTTTTTTATTTATATTTTTTCATATAAACGACATGTTTTGTCGTAAAAAGTAATTTCTTTGTTTAAAATTTTCAACCATGGATAGTTCAATTATTCTTACAGCCATATTATTTTTTATTATAGGAGCTGTTATTAGTTTTTTATATTCCAAGTCAAAAGCTAATTCAGCTATTATAGGGAATGAAATTAAATATCAAGAGCTTCTAAAACAACAAGAGAATTTAAAAAATGAGTTTTTAGAAGTAAAAGATGATGCTAATTTTAATCTTGATCAATGGCAAAAAGAACGAGAAAAAAATACTGAATTATCTGTTCGCTATCAAGAAACTTTAAAAACCATAGATGAGCAGAAATTGTTTATACAAGAAACGAATGAAAGATTAAAAGAACAATTTGAATCTTTATCTGCTCAAGTTTTAAAAAATAATAATGAACAGTTTTTAGATTTAGCAAAAACAACATTAGATAAACATTTTTCAGATTCTAAAAATGATTTAGAAAAACGTCAACAAGCAATAGATTCATTAATAAAACCATTAAATGAAAGTTTAAATAAATTTGATGGAAAAATATCTGAAATAGAAAAAGCACGAGAAGGCGCATATTCTGAAATAAAATTCTTTTTAGATGCCATGAGAGGAACAACAGACAAGTTGCAAAAAGAAACCAATACATTGGTTTCTGCTCTTAAAACATCGCATACGAGAGGAAAATATGGAGAAATTGGTTTACGTAGAGTTGTTGAATTTGCAGGAATGTCAAGTTTTTGTGATTTCGAAGAACAAACATCTGTACAATCAGAAAATGGTCTGCTACGTCCAGATTTAATTGTAAATCTACCTGGTAACAGAAAAGTCATAGTTGATTCTAAAGTTCCTCTAAATCAATATATGGCGGCTTTTGAAACGGAAGATGAAGACGCACGTAAAAGACATTTACAATTGCATGCAAAAGCAGTAAGGGAACATTTAAGAAATTTGAGCTCTAAAGCTTATTGGAATCAGTACAAAGATGCTCCAGATTATGTAGTTATGTATTTACAAATAGAAAGTTCTTTTGGTGCTGCACTAGAATTGGAACGAACATTGATTGAAGATGCATTGAACAATCGTATTATTATTGCAACACCTACAACGTTAATTACAATGTTAAGAACAATTGCATTTAGCTGGCAACAATTAAATGTTGCAGAAAATATTTATCAAATGCGAGATGCAGGGATAGAATTATACAATCGTGTAAATGTATTAATTCAGCATTTTTCATCTGTCGGACATAATTTAAATCAAGCTACACAGAGCTATAATAAAGCAATTGGCTCTTTGGAAAATCGTTTTATTCCACAGGTAAAAAAGTTAAAAGAAATAGGTGGGTCATTAATGGAAAAAGAAATTTCAGAAACCAAGCCAATAGATACTATGATTCGTTCAATAAATAATCAAGATATTCAATAATCCTTATATATTTGTATTACTATTTAAACATAATGAAAACACATCTATTTACCTTGATTTTACTTTGCTCTCCAGCAATTTTTGCTCAAGTAAATGTCGAAGAAAAATCGGTTCAGGTAAAACCAAATTTAGAATTAAATAAAGTTTATAATTATTCATTTACAGATCAAAATTTTTCGATTTCTGTAAACGATACAATATCCAAAGTAGTCAACAATTCATTAAAATCTTTAGAATTGATTGACAAGAATGATTTTGCCAATAAATTTGAGTTTGTAAACGGTAAAAACAGCTCTAATGACCCTGATGCTTTTTATAGGGATTTCATCAATAATTCTGAAGGAATAAAATATCAGTTTACAACAAATCCAGCAGGAGAATTTTTAGAGTTATTAAATGTTTCAGACATTGAAAATAATTTATTAAAAGTAACGGAGAGATTAGGTAAACAGAAAAAAAAGTCAGAAGATTACAAAGCTAATATTACGCACATAGAGGAAATGGTAAAATCTAAAACTTATGTTCCATATATTTTTGAACAAGAGTTGCATGTTTTTAACTTCTTCAACGGTCAATATTTTAGATTAGGTGAATACTATGAAGGAAAATCTATGCAAGAAAACATTTTTGGTTTTCCTATTTCATCAACAACAAATACTTATTTAAAAGAAATAAATTTAGCAGATGGTTCTTATACAATTGTATCTGATCAGAATTTAAGTAAAGATGATTTTGAGAAATTGTGGGAGGAAATGGCTTACTATATGTTGCATGATGCAAAACTTAACTTAACACAAGAACAGGTTAAGAAAGAGATTAAAAAATATTCTGAAACTGTTGAACTTAAGGTAAAATACGAGAATACTTACGACTTAAATTCTATCCTGTTAAAAGCAGATTATTTATTTAGTTTAAATATTGGCTCTAAAAAAACTGTTAATAAATTAACTATCAAAAGATTGGATGATTAAATTTTACTTTTGTATCAATAATTAAGATTATTTGCATTACTTTTGACTTCCTTTATGATTATTTATAAATGAAATTTCAACTAACATATTATCTATTTTTTATAGTTTTCGCAACAAAATTAGCCGCACAAAATCCTGTTAAAGACAGTATACCTGCACCTATAAAAGATAGTATTACTCCTATTGTACAAGCAGATTCTATTTTTGTAAAAGAAGATACTATTCAGACTGTTTTTCCTAAAACATATTGGAATATTAACGACAAAAAAAGATATAATGTTACCAACAACGAAGTAAAATTAGTTGATGACACAATTGCAAGTCAAGAGCAATACAGTTATAATGTTATTGTAGAAGTACAAAATGTTTATCAAAACGAAACAGTTATTAAATGGAGTTTTAGAAATGTACAATTCAATTCGAAATCATTTTTAAGTAATCCATTTACATTGGTTAACAATGTTTCTATTTCATTTAAAATAGATCAGGATGGAAGATTCTTAGGTTATACAGATTTAGATCAGACCTTAAAAGAAATCGTACTTTCTTCAGAAGATTTAGAAAATAAATATTTAGATAATCCTGCTGCTTTAGCTTTAATAAAAAAGAATATTCAGCATTATTCTACTGAAGAAAATGTAACAAAACTGTTTGAAAAAGATATTCGTCAATTTCATCAATTTTATGGGAAAAGTAAATTTACTTTAGGAAGTGAACCTTATGTTTACGAATCTTATATGGATAATTTATTTAGTACATCTCCTACTCCTGCAAAAACAGCAATTAAATTGAATGAGATAAGTGCTTCGCAAACAAACTACATTATGTCTAGTATGCAAGAAGCTAATCAAGAATGGTTATCTAATTCTTGGTATACTTATTTAAAAGAACTTGCTGTTAAGCTTAAAACAGAAGAACCTTCTGAAGCTCGTTTAAAGGACGAAATCAAATATTATGTAAAAACGACTTCTCGTATTAAAGATAATGGATGGATTTCTTATAGTATTGAAACAAAGAAAGTAAAATTCCAAGATACTGATTATACATTAGAACGTCGTTTCGAATTAGTTGATTAACATCAGCTTCTTACATTTCAAGGTTAATTATTCACATCAAAACTTCGTGATTCAGGATTATTTTTCATAGTTTTGCAATCATTTTATATAAATTATATTCACTATGCAATTGTCTGAACAAGAAATTATTCGTAGAGAAAAACTACAACAATTAAGAGACTTAGGCGTTGAGCCTTACCCTGCCGAAGAATTCGTGGTAACTTCTAATTCTAAAGAAATAAAGGATAAATACGAAGACGGAAAGGTTGTCAAGCTTGCTGGACGATTGATGAGTGTTCGTGTAATGGGAAAAGCTTCTTTCGCAGAATTACAAGATAGCGAAGGTCGTATCCAAATCTACATTTCAAGAGATGATATTTCTTCTACAGAAGAAGGAATTGAATACAATACTATTTTTAAGAAATTAATGGATATTGGTGACTTTATAGGAATTGAAGGTTATCAATTTAAAACTAAAGTTGGTGAAATTTCTGTTCATGTTACTAACTTAAAAATGTTATCAAAAACATTACGTCCTTTACCAGTTGTTAAAACTGATGAAGAAGGAAACGTTTTTGATGCGTTTACAGATCCAGAATTACGTTACCGTATGCGTTATGTAGATTTAGTTGTAAATCCACATGTAAAAGAAATTTTCTTAAAACGTACACGTTTATTTACTGCAATGCGTAATTTCTTTAACGACCGTGGATACATGGAAGTTGAAACTCCAGTTTTACAATCTATTCCTGGAGGAGCTGCTGCACGTCCATTCATTACACATCACAATTCTTTAGATATTCCTTTATACATGCGTATTGCAAACGAGTTATATCTAAAAAGATTAATCGTTGGTGGTTTCGAAGGTGTTTACGAATTCTCTAAAAACTTCCGTAACGAAGGAATGGACCGTACACATAATCCAGAATTTACAGCAATGGAAATCTATGTAGCTTACAAAGATTACAATTGGATGATGGATTTTACAGAGCAATTATTAGAGCATTGTGCTATTTCTGTAAACGGAACTTCTAAAACAACATTCGGAGAACACGAAATTGACTTTAAAGCGCCATACAAACGTGTAACAATGCGTCAATCTATTATAGATTTCACAGGATTTGATATCGAAGGAAAATCTGAAGCAGAATTATTTGAAGCTGCTAAAGGAATGGGTATTGAAGTGAACGAGACAATGGGTGTTGGAAAATTAATCGATGAAATTTTTGGTGAAAAATGTGAAGGAAATTACATTCAACCAACTTTCATTACAGATTATCCAAAAGAAATGTCTCCTTTAACAAAACAACACCGCGATAATCCAAACTTAACAGAGCGTTTCGAATTAATGGTTTGTGGTAAAGAGATTGCTAACTCATATTCAGAGTTAAATGATCCTATAGATCAACGTGAGCGTTTTGAAGAGCAATTAAAATTATCTGCAAAAGGTGACGATGAAGCTGGAGAATTTATAGACGAAGATTTCTTAAGAGCATTAGAATTTGGTATGCCTCCAACAGGTGGTTTAGGAATTGGTATGGATCGTTTAATTATGTTCTTAACAAACAACCCATCTATTCAAGAAGTTTTATTCTTCCCTCAAATGCGTCCAGAAAAAGCAGCACCTGCTTACGAATTAACAGAAGAAGAAACTCAAATTATTGCTATTTTAAAAGCAAATGATAACATTGATTTAAATGAATTAAAATCTCAAGCTGCGCTTAGCGGAAAAAAATGGGATAAATCAATGAAAAACTTATCAAAATATAACTTAACAAAAGTTACTGTAGATGGAGACATCAAAACAGTTTCATTTTTAGGTGAATAATATAACTCCATTTCACAAAAAAGCTCAACTTAATGTTGAGCTTTTTTTATGCAATATATTATAAATTGTAAGATATAATAACGTATCAAAACAACTAATTGACTATTTCCCTAAAGCATTTTGCATTATCTGATGTACATCTGTATTTTTAACAAATGGTTTTAATTGTTCACTTCCTGGACCATACATAGCCAACTCAACATAGTCTGAAGAATGATCCATACTCATCCATCCTACTGAATTATGTTTCTTTTGAATTTCTGAGAATAGTTTATAAGGTAATTTTTTATAATTATAAAGACCATCTTCTTTTTCTAAACCGTTATAAAAACTTAATAGCTCTAAAGCTTCTTTATCAGTTAAACTAAATTGATTCATTTCAAAAACTAGATCTTTAATTTGTTGTAAATTAAAATCACTATGCAATGAATTTAAAAGATATTCATTAGAAAATTTATAATTAGATATACTCTCAAATTTCTTTGTAGCATCTGCATCATAAATAATTCCTGGATTTGCATTACCATGATCTGTTGTAATAATAACAAGTGTATTACCATCTTTTTCAGCAAAATCCATTGCAACCTTAACAGCTTCGTCAAATGCTAACTGGTCATGAATTAATGCAGGAATATCATTGGCATGCGCAGCCCAATCAACCTTTCCTCCTTCTATTTGCAATAAAAACCCTTTATCATGATCCTTCATTTGATCTATTGCAGTTTTAGACATTTCTGCTAAAGTAGGTGTATTTTGAAAAGATTTATCATTTACTTTATCTATAGAATATGGTAAAGCACCAGTATTAAAAATTCCCAATAAAGGTTTATTCTTTTTTATATTTTGTAAGTCTGATTTGTTTTTAGCTATCTGATAATTCTTTTGGCGATAAGTTTCATAGACATCTTTTTTATCTTCTCTTTTTAAAGGATTAAAAAATTCATCTCCTCCACCCATCATCACATCAAAACCAATTTCAGCATACATCTCTGCTATTTCTGGCTCTGCATTTCGACTAGATGAATTGATACAAAAACCTGCTGGAGTAGCGTGCGTAATAGTAACGCTCGTAACACAACCTGTTTTTTTACCTTTTTTCTTCCATTCTTGCCAAATAGGTAAATGTTTTTCTCCATTAGCTCCTATATTTAAAGTTCCATTCTTAACACGAATTCCTCCTCCAAAAGCAGAACTTGCAGCAGAAGAATCTGTCACAATAGAGCTAGCAGAGGCAGTATCCATAAGCGCTCTCGAAACTTTATTTTCTGTATATAAGTTCATCCAATTGGTACTTCTTCCAAGCACATTTTTTGAATAGAGATTAGCCATTGCCAATGTTCCAGAACTCATACCATCACTAATCATAAAGATTATATTTTTGGCTTTACCTTTTGTGCCAGAAATAGATTTTGCATCTGTATTAGCAAAAGTGTCAATTGGATTAAGAGCAAGAAGTCCAGATAATAATGCTGATCTCTTTAAAAATTTACGCCTATTCATTCTTTATAGTTTTTTATAATAATTATTTTTTAAATATTTACAGGAAATGGATCTATAAATTTAAAATTATTTTCGAATAAATAATTCTCATCGTCTCTTAACAAACATTCTTCCAAATTAGAAATCATCTTATCTTTCTCTATGTATTGACCAATAAAAACCAATTCATTCATTCGATCTCCCCAAAATTTGTCCCATTTATTTTCTATATACGCTTGGTTTTCTATAAAAGAATTATACATTAAACGCTCACTCATGGGCATACTACACCACCATACTCCTGCTCTTTCTAAACGAGAAGAACCACCTGCTTGAGAAAAATTTAAAGCCTCTTCTGGTCGAGAAGCTAACCAAAATAAACCTTTAGCTCTTATAACTGTATCTGGATATTCTGTATTTAAATAATTCCATAAACGCTCTGGATGAAAAGGTTTTGGATTTCTAAAAACAAAAGAACTAATTCCATATTCTTCTGTTTCTGGTGTATGATTTTCTGCTTCTAATTCTTTTTGCCAACCAGCTGATAATTGAGCCGTTTCGAAATCAAAAAGACCCGTATTCAATATTTCATTTGGATTAACTTTACTAAATTCAGATTTAATAATCTTAGCATCTGGATTCAACTTATGTAACGTAATTTCTAATAGTCCTATTATTTCATCTGAAACAAGATCTGTTTTATTTAATATAATCACATTTGCAAATTCTATTTGATCTGTTAACAAGTTTACTATCGTTCTATAATCTTCTTCCATATCCGTTAAATCTCTGTCAAGTAAAAGTTCATTACTTGAGAAATCATTAAAGAAATTTAAACAATCCACAACAGTTACCATTGTATCTATATAACTAAATTTAGAAAGATCTATTTCATTTTCTTCATCAATAAATGAAAAAGTTTGAGCAACAGGAATAGGCTCACTAATTCCAGTACTCTCTATCAGTAAATAATCGAATCTATTTTCTTTGGCTAACTTTTCAACTTCTATCATAAGATCTTCCCGAAGTGTACAACAAATACAGCCATTACTCATTTCAACCAATCTCTCTTCTGTTCTAGAAAGTGTATTTTGATTTTCTACCAACCGAGCATCTACATTAATTTCGCTCATATCATTAACGATTACAGCTACTTTTAATCCATCTTTATTATGTAGAATATGATTTAATAAAGTAGTTTTTCCAGCTCCTAAAAAGCCACTAAGTACAGTGACTGGAAGTTTTTTATTTTGCATAAGTATTCTAAAGAATTATAATTTAAATCGATAAATATTACTATTCCTACTCTACTATATATCTAGTATAATATGAAAAATATTTAATGCGATTGAATCGCAAATATATAAAAAACTTTATTAATGCATTATAATCGCATTAATAAATTAAAATCATTTAATTATTAAATTTTCTTTAGCTTGGATATAAGATTTAAGATTATTAGGTATAAGGATTGTTAAGTTGGAAACTCGAAGTTAGAAATTGGAGGTTGGAGGTTAGTTTTAAGAAGTCTAAGCTACATTGTACTCTTTACATTGTACATTATACTTTTTACATTGTACAATAATCTCCTATCTAGTTTCTACTATCTCAAAATCTCTATGAACACAAAAAAGCCTCAAGTTATTCACTTGAGGCTTTTAATTAAAAACTGGCGACGACCTACTCTCCCGTAGTAACAGTACCATCGGCGCAGGCAGGCTTAACTTCTCTGTTCGGAATGGGAAGAGGTGAGCC
>NZ_FRBH01000012.1 GCF_900142565.1 Chishuiella changwenlii | reverse complement strand
TATTAATAAATTGAATTAATGCTATTTATGCATAATAAATTAAATATTTAAAATGCAATATTAATTTTTTGATTCTAGTTTTAAGAAATTGTTAACAAAAAAGAATTGTTTTAGTAATTTCTCACAATAATGTGAAAACATTTACTTTTACTCTCTTTTACGTAGTAAATTTTACCAGTACTTACATAAGATTTTAAAATATTTTCTAAATGATTTTGAAGTTTAGAATCAATTCTAACATTATGATTAAATCGGATATATGAGATGTCGAAAGAAGCACCAAAGTTGTGTGCACTGTCATTAGAAGAAGCATTGCTGTTAACTCCTCTTAATCTATTTTGATCCTGTAAGGTTCTTGTTAAAGAAGTAACAACAAAAAAGTTTTGTCCAGTAGTTTTTACAAAATCTCTGGCAATGTTACGAAGGACATCTTTTCCTTTAGGAATTAAAAAAGCGTGACTATGAGACAAATCTGCTATTCGCCATCCATAACCACGCTGTGCTATTCTAACCAATTTTCCTTGATTGGTATATTTATCTAATTGTTTATTGTCTTTTATGAGCTCTAATTTATGAGATTTTGCAGCCTCTAAATGTTGTACGTATTCTTTAGAAGGTTCTATAATTATTCTGCTTTGAGCAGAAACATAAAAAAATGAAATACAAAATAAAACGGCAAGTAAATTCCTCATATTAATTAATTATTCTTTGTAAAAATAACAAAGAAACTCAAAAAATACTACATTGTTGTCGATTTAAATTGTTCTGGATTACGAACTGTTACATGAAAACAATGTTGACGGTATTCTTTAATGTAATATATCTTACCATCTTCTTGCAATTGTTTTAAAATTGCTTCTAAATTTTCACGATGCTTTTTACTATAAGTATACTTGTTGTTGAATTTAGTGTAAGATAAATCGAAGGCAGCACCATAATTATGTGAACTATCACCTTTAGCTGCATTGCTATTAACTTTTCTTAAACTAGATTGACTTTCTTCTGACCTTGTAAGTGATGTAACTGCAATCGTTACATTATTTTCGTCTAGAAACTGTGAAGCTATTTTCTCTAAAACAGATTTTGCTTTCGGATTAAGAAATGCTTTACTGTGGGTTAATTTTTCTATTGTGTAACCATTTCCTTCCTCTGGTACAGCAACTAGTTTTTTTAAGATAACCATTCCGTCAATTTCGTCGAAATTTTCTATTATGGGCATACTAAAAGACTTTGCTGCTTCTAGATGATCGTCATAGGTTATTTTTTTTGTTGAAATGGAAATGGAATTTTTTGAAGTGTTTTCTGCTAAAATGTAACTTTCTTGGCTCTGAGCTGAACTGTATATTCCAAGGCAAAAGCAAGAAAGTGCAATCAATTTTTTCATATAAATAATTTATTACGGCACAAAAATAGAGGTTGCATTTTAATAAAAGGCTGTTAAAAATAATAAAATTAATGTAAAGTTTTATCAAAGGTTTCTTAAAATGGTATTGATTACTAATATTTTATTTTTTGTGAAGGTTAATAAAAGTTAATTAAATTAAGAAAAATATAAATTCTTTTATCCTTATTAGTTATCCTACTAAAATCCGTATTTTTGTACGATAATTATCACTTATTTTATACATCGATTAAGTTAATATGGCAAAGGTTAAAGTTGGTTTGGTACAAATGACATGTACAAAAGACAAACAAGAAAATTTAAATAAAGCAATAGAGCAAGTAAAAGTTGCAGCTGCAAAAGGTGCTCAAATTGTATGCTTACAAGAATTATTTACATCATTATATTTTTGCGACGTAGAGGATTATGATAACTTCGATTTAGCAGAAGCTATTCCTGGTCCATCAACAGATGCGTTATCTGTTGTCGCAAAAGAATTAGGTGTTGTAATTATTGCTTCATTATTCGAAAAACGTACACAAGGATTATATCACAATACAACAGCAATTTTAGATGCTGACGGAACATATTTAGGAAAATACCGTAAAATGCACATTCCAGATGATCCTGCTTTTTACGAAAAATTCTATTTTACACCAGGAGATTTAGGTTACAAAGTTTTTGAAACTAAATTCGGAAAAATTGGAGTTTTAATTTGTTGGGATCAATGGTATCCGGAAGCTTCTCGTATAACTGCATTAATGGGAGCTGATATTTTATTTTATCCAACAGCAATTGGTTGGGCAACAGATCAAGACGAGGAAACAAACAAAGACCAATATAATGCATGGCAAACAATTCAACGTTCGCATGCTGTAGCTAATGGAGTTCCTGTAGTTTCTGTAAACCGTTGTGGTTTCGAGCAAGATGGAGCTATGAAATTCTGGGGTGGTTCTTTTGCAACAAATGCACAAGGTCGTCTTTTATATTTAGCTTCTCATGAAAATGAAGAAACAGAAGTAGTTGAATTAGATTTAAACGAAACAGATTTTTTCCGTAAACATTGGCCATTTTTAAGAGATCGCCGAATTGATTCTTATCAACCAATCACGAAACGTTTCATTGATGAAGATTAATTCAATTTTTAAAAAACTATTTTTAAGTTGTTCATTCTTAATAGGTTCATTATTATTGGCACAAGAAAAACCATTAATAATAGAAGAATTAACACCAGAATTATATGTTCATACAACATATAATACGTTTAAGGGGACAAAATATTCAGCAAATGGAATGTATTTAATTACAAAGAAAGGAGTTGTTTTATTTGATACACCTTGGGATGAAACGCAATATCAACCCATATTAGATTCTATTAAAAAACGTCATAATTTACCTGTAATTGCAGTATTTGCTTCGCACTCTCACGAAGATCGTTCGGGCGGTTTTGCGTATTACAATAAATTGGGAATACCAACTTATGCAACAAAGCAAACAAATGCTATTTTAAAAAGTAATAATCAAGCAACTTCTACAAAAGAAATTAAGTTGGGTAAGACTTATAAAATAGGAGGAGAGCAATTTGTTATTGAATATTTTGGTGAAGGTCATACAGTAGATAATACAGTTGTCTGGTTTCCGAAGTATAGAATTTTAAATGGAGGTTGTTTAATAAAAAGTGCGGAAGCAGTAGATTTAGGAAATGTAGCCGAAGCTAATGTAAATGCTTGGCCAAATACAATAGATAAATTAATGCTTCAACATCCTATTATTCAGAAGGTAATTCCAGGACATGATAATTGGAGATTAACGCAACATTTAGAAAATACGATAAGACTCTTAAATAAAAATTAGATTTTGAAAACAATAGATACATCAAAATACCCAAAAGATTTAGGTTACAGATTTCCTGCAGAATGGGAAGAACATGAAGCAACATGGTTATCTTGGCCACATAAAGAGGCTTCTTGGCCAGATCGTATACATTTAATATATCCTGCATATGCAGAATTTATCGCCGAATTATCTAAAGGCGAAAAAGTTCGTATTAATGTAAAAGATGAAGAAATGAAAGCTTTTGCAATCTCGCATATAGAGAAAACAGATGCAGATTTAACACAAGTTGAATTCTTTTTTCACGAAACAAATGATGCTTGGTGTAGAGATCATGGACCAGCTTTTTTAATTAATAAAGAAAATAAAGAAAATCCGAAAGTAGTTGTTGATTGGGGATTTAATGCTTGGGGAGGAAAATATCCACCATTTGAGAATGATGATGTTATTCCAACAAAAATAGCTGAAGCATTTAATTTACCAGTTTTCTATCCGAGAATTATTATGGAAGGAGGATCTGTTGAGTTTAATGGAAAAGATACTTTGATGACATCAAAATCTTGTTTATTAAATGAAAATCGTAATCCAGAATATTCACAAGAACAAATAGAAGATTTTTTGAGAAATTATTATGGTGTTTCTCAAATTCTTTGGGTTGAAGATGGAATTGTTGGAGACGATACAGACGGACACATTGATGATACAATACGCTTTGTAAACGAAAATACAGTATTAACAGTTGTAGAAGAAAACAAGGAAGATGATAATTACGAGTTATTACAAGTAAATCTTCGTCAATTACAAGAAATGAAATTAGCAGATGGTCGTTCATTAAACATTATAGAATTACCAATGCCAGATGGCGTTTATTGTGAGGGAGAACGTTTACCAGCATCTTATGCAAATTTTTATATTGCAAATAAATCGATTATTGTACCAACGTACCGTTGTGCAAAAGATGATATTGCTTTAGAAATTATTCAAAAAGTATTTCCAGATCGTAAAGTTGTTGGAATAGATTCTACAGATATTATATGGGGATTGGGATCTTTTCATTGTTTAAGTCAACAAGAACCAAAAATATAAATCAAAACCGATTCGTAAGAATCGGTTTTTTTATTATATAGTTGTTTAACTAAAATCTACATGATAAACATCTGTTTTATTTCGAGGAATTTTTCGGTATTCGAAACCACCCGCTTGCGGTATTAATTCAACTAAATCAAAGGATTTACAGCTTTTTGGTAAACCATTAAAAATTAAAGTAAAATCTAAACTAGAGTTTTCTTCAATATAGGTCCAATTAGGATACATTGTAATTCCGTCAGCAAAAACTAATTGACAGCGTTTTCCTGTTGTATTATCAATTAAAAAAGTAGATGGCCAAATACGCGCTGCATTAGCATATTCATCAGCATTCATACGACAATGAATAATTACTTGACTTTCTTCTTCAATATTTGTTAAAAGTTCAGCATCAATAAAAATCTTTTCTTCAAGAATTGTTGCTCCCATTATTTTGCAATTTTTTTGATATATAATTCTTCTACTTTTTTTCTTGCCCAATCGGTTTTTCTTAAAAACTTTAAAGAAGATTTTAAACTTGGATTATCAATAAAACATCTAATATTTATTTGATTTCCAAGACCTTCCCATCCTCCATAATAGATTACCAATTCTTCTATAATATCATCTAAACGTTTTCCGTGAAGAGGATTATTTTTTTGACTTTCCATTGTGCAAAGATAATTATAAATAGATTACATGAAAAAGACAAACATGTAAAACCAGCATAATAATTACAATAAAATGCAAAGGTTGTCTTACTTTTGCATAAATATCTTTGTATGAGTACTCCTGAAAAGAAGAGTAAATTAAAAAAATTACATTCTCGTAATCGTCATTTAGCTCCTTATAATTTCGAAAAATTGTGTGCAGTTTATCAGCCACTTTCTAAATATATTAAACCAAATAAAGAAAACGAACCTACTATTACATTTTCTGATAGAGAAGCTGTAAAAGCATTAAATAAGGCTCTATTAAAAACATATTACGATATAGATTATTGGGAATTACCTAAAGATAATTTATGTCCTCCAATTCCTGGTCGTGCAGATTATATACATTATGCCGCAGATATTTTAGCAGAAAGTTTTGATGGTGTTATACCAAGAGGAAAAGATGTTAAGATTTTAGATATAGGTGTTGGTGCAAATTGTATTTATCCAATTATTGGAAATTATGAATACGATTGGAATTTTGTTGGTGCGGAATTAGATTACGAATCACATAAAAATGCAGAAGAAATTGTAAAGAAAAATTCTAGATTACGTAATAAAGTTGACATCAGAATGCAATTTAATCCTAATAATATTTTCAAGAATATTATTAAACAAGGAGAAAAATTTGATATGACAATTTGTAATCCACCATTCTTTAAATCGAATCAAGAAGTAATGGAGCAAACGATGCGTAAGATTAAAAATCTTGGAGGTACATCGGATCAAAAACCTATTCAGAATTTTGGTGGAAATAATTCAGAATTATGGTGTAGAGGAGGAGAGCGCTTATTTATTACTAAAATGATAAAAGAAAGTGTAGCTTATAAACATCAAGTAAAATGGTTTTCTACTTTAGTCTCTAAAAAAGAAAATGTTCGAATTTTAGAAGGTATCTTGAAGAAAGAAAATACAAGAGATTATCGTATTGTAGATATGCAACAAGGAAACAAAGTTTCTCGCTTGTTAGTTTGGCGTTTTTAAGTTTATTTAAACTTAATCCAAATTTTTTAAAGCTATATTTTAGGATGGATTATTGTTTTTAATTTGTGAGTATTAAAGAGACACAAAAATGAAAACAAAAAAAATCTTAGCTCCCTTAAGTGTAATTGCATTAATGTTAGTGATATTTTCTTTTACTACGAGTAGAACTATCGACAAAGGAAATAAAATTTCAGATCCACAATGGAAAAACTTAAAAGTTTTACCACAAAATATTTCAGAAGATAGTTTGAAAGGATTAATGAGAGGTTACAATGATGCTCTTGGAGTAAAATGTAATTACTGTCATGCAAATAATGCAGAAACTAAAAAAATGGATTTTGCAAGTGATGCTAAAAAAGAAAAGGAATATGCACGTCACATGATTTTAATGACACGTGAAATAAATGCAAAAAACTTTAATTGGAATAATGCTAAAAATCCTGAAACGATAAATGTTGTAACATGTACAATGTGTCATAGAGGAAATACAAGTCCTACAAAATCTCTGAAAGAAGCAGAAGAAGTAAAAAGTGTTACAGAAGTAACAAAACCTTTAAAAGAGGAAATTAAAAAATCTAAATAATCATCAAATTAAAAAATCTCCATTATGGAGATTTTTTAATTTGATGATATACCATCATTATTTCGTTGCTTTATCTACAACTGGTCTATTTTCAGCATTTGCTAAAATCCAAGCTGTATTAAAAGTTAATTGTGTACGACGTTTTAATAAATCATATTCAATTTTATCTGGTGTATCTCCTGGTTGATGATAATCATCGTGAACACCATTAAAAAAGAAAACAGATGGAACATTATGCTTTGCAAAATTATAATGATCAGAACGATAATAAAAACGATTCGGATCGTTTGGATCATCATAACGGTAATCTAAATTAATTCCTAAATCTTGGTTTGCCTTTTTTACAGCATTATATAAATCAGTAGATAACATATTAGAACCAATTACATAAAGAAAGTCTTTTGTTTCTTTATTATGTTCGTAATCAATTCGTCCAATCATATCAATATTAATATCAGCAATAGTATTTGCTAAAGGAAAAATTGGGTGATCAGAATAATATTTAGAACCTAATAATCCTTTTTCTTCTCCAGAAACATGTAAAAACAAAATAGAGCGTTTTGGTCTAATTCCTTTTTTCTCAGCTTCTCTAAAAATTCGAGCAACTTCCATTACACCAACAGTACCAGATCCATCGTCGTCAGCACCAGCGTATAATTTTCCGTTTTTTATTCCCTCATGATCATAATGAGCAGAAACAACTAAAATTTCTTCAGGTTTTTCAGAACCTTGTATAAATCCCATTACATTGCGCATTTCTCCTTTAACACGAGGAAATGTTCCTTCTGGGATTAATTGAAAATAATTATTATTTGGACCATTAATTCCTAATTCTTTATAATAATTAGAAATATAATTACCAGCTTTTATTTCACCTGCCGAAGCTGCATTTCTACCTTCCATTTCTGGACCAGCAATAATGTAAAGGTTCTTTTTAAGCTCAGCTTCAGAAATTTTTTCTGAATATTTCGTAAGCTCTTTTTCATACTTTGCTTGCGAAATTGGTTGAGTAGAAGTACAACTAATTAGCGTAGCAGTTAAGCTAATTGCAAATAAAAATTGTTTCATGTGAATTTTTGATTTAAATTTAAATTTAATCTAACCTAACAAAATAAAAAAGAAAATTTGTATAAAAAATCAATATTTATGCAAAATAAACACTGTTTTGATGTTGACTTTTTTATATTTGTCCGTTTTTTAAATCAATTATGTCACAATTATTCAGAAAAAAAACCGTAGAATCAATTTTAGCCGAATCACATAAGAATTCTGCTACAATGAAAAGAACCTTAGGGGTTCGGGATTTAACAGGTTTTGGAATCGCAGCTATCGTAGGTGCAGGAATCTTTAGTACAATTGGTCGCGCTAGTTTTGAAGGTGGTCCAGCTGTAATTTTCTTATTTATTTTTACAGCCATAGCATGTGGGTTTACCGCATTTGCTTATGCCGAATTTGCTTCGCTAGTACCAGTTTCTGGTAGTGCTTATACCTATAGTTATGTTGCTTTTGGAGAATTATTTGCTTGGGTAATTGGTTGGGCATTAATTATGGAATATGCCATTGGTAATATTGTCCTCGCCATTTCTTGGAGTGATTATTTTACCACCTTGCTCTCTGGTCTAGGAATACATTTACCAGAATGGATGACGATGGACTATTTTACAGCGAAAAATGGTTTTGAATTTGTGACAAACGAATTAGCGAAAGGAAAAACATTAGAAGGAATTGCAAATTCTCCTTATGCACAAGAAATCCCGAAGTATTTAGCATATAAAGATGCTCCATTTGTAGGATTTAATTTAGTTGTAGATATACCAGCTTTATTAATTACATTTCTAATTACTGCGCTTGTTTATCGTGGTATAAACGAATCTAGGAAAGCAAGTAATGCAATGGTAGTTTTAAAATTGGCCGTTGTATTTCTAGTAATAATTGTAGGAGCTTTTTATGTTAATCCTGATAATTGGAACCCATTTGCACCGAATGGAATAGGAGGTGTTTTAGCAGGAGTTTCATCTGTTTTTTATGCCTATATTGGTTTTGATGCCATAAGTACAACGGCAGAAGAGTGTAAAGATCCTAAGAGAGATTTACCAAGAGGTATTTTTGCATCTATTATAATTTGTACCATTTTATATGTGTTAATTGCAATGGTAATTACAGGGATGGTGCATTATTCTGAATTAAATGTTGGTGATCCACTTGCATATGTTTTTGATAAAATACAAGATTTAAAATGGCTTGCAGGAATTATTGCTTTTTCAGCAGTTATTGCAATGGCGAGTGTATTTATTGTTTTTCAGATTGGGCAACCTCGTATTTGGATGACAATGTCTAGAGATGGATTATTACCTAAGAAATTTTCTAAGTTACATCCTAAATTTAAAACACCATCTTTTGCAACTATTTTTACTGGTTTTGTAGTAGGTATTCCAATTCTTTTTACAGATTTAGAATTAGTGGTTGATGCTTGTTCTATCGGAACATTGTTTGCTTTTGTGTTAGTTTGTGCTGCTGTTCTAAGAATGGATGCTGATCCTAATGCTAAAAGAGGAAACTTTAAAACACCATTTATAGATGCGAAGTTTGTAATGCCAATTGTAACCTTTTTTGTTATTGCTGTTTGTGCGACAACATTTAAGGCAGATATGGCAGATTTCTTTACAAATAAACCACAACCAACTCCTGTAGAGAAATTTGTAGGGTCGTTAACATCAAAAGAATTAAAAGATTCTTACACAACTTTAAATAATATTACTGGAAATGAAGTAGAGTATTTAGATGATTACTTGAAAAGTTTAAGCTCAGAACAATACGAAAGTACATTACAAAAGTTACCAGTTTACGAAGACAAAAAAACAGAGAAAGGTTGGGATGTTTTTAAACATAAAATTCCAATGTATATTTTCTTGTTAATTTATATCTCAATGGTCATTCGTTGTTATTTTAAAAGAACATCTATTATTCCATTAGCAGGAATGTTATGTTGTTTTTATATGATGGCACAATTAGGTCTAAAAAACTGGTTAATATTTCTAATTTGGTTAGCAATCGGATTAGTTATCTATTTTGCTTATGGATATAGAAAGAGTAAATTGAGAAATATATAATCAATTATAAATAATTTATAAAGCTGTTTTTACGTTTGTTTAAACAGCTTTTTTATGATTAATTGATATGTGATTCTGAGTCTGTCGAATCATCATTTATATAGTAACCTATTTTTTCCCGCTGAAACAAGTAGCTTTCTACTTTTTAATCAATATATTATACAATAAAATCAATAAAAAAACCTCAATAGAAGTGAAAAACTATTGAGGTTTAATTTTATATTTTAAATGAGATTATTTATCAATAGATCCCATTACACGTTGCATAAAAGTATTAGCAGCAGTACGTTCGTCCATACCTTCATCTTCCATCATTTGTTTCATTTCAATTGCTCCACAAATGTTAGAAATCATTTCACCAATTATTTCCTGTTCTGGTTCTTTCACAGCAGGAGAATCAGCATAAACTTCTAAAACTTCTAATGTAGTTTCCATTGCTTCAATAGAAACATTTTTTGCTAAATTCTTAAATACCGGCAGCTTCATTTATTAATTCTTTTACAGCATCAATTTTAGATGCAGTTACTTGTCCTACATTTTCTCCTCCTTTAAAAACTGCGAAAGTTGGTAAATTTGGAACATCAGCTAATTTTCTTGATTCTACTAATTTCTCAGCATCAACATATAAAAATTCTGCTTGACCTTCGTATTCAGCCGCTAATTTTTTAAATTTTGGTTTTACTAAACGGCAATTACCACACCATCCAGCTCCGTATTGTACAATAACAATATTATTATCAGCAACAACTTGTGCTAAATTATCTTGTTCTAATTCTGCAAACATTTTATATTTTTTTATTAAAAATTGGTTATAAAAAAGGCTGTCTAAGGTTTTGAACTTAGTGATTTTTGTTGAAAATGAATTCATTAAAATCCTTGTGTCAATTTTATTAGACAGCCTTTATGTGAATTTTGGAATCTTAAAAAAGATAACCAATCATTTTTTATTAGTTAGCTGATAAGTAAGCAGCAACACCATCTTTTGTAGCGTTCATTGCTTCTTTACCTTCTTCCCAGTTAGCTGGACAAACTTCACCGTATTTTTCTACGTGTAAAATTGCATCTAATAAACGAACATACTCATCGATGTTACGACCTAATGGTAAATCGTTGATTGTTTCGTGACGAACAACTCCATTTTTATCGATGATAAAAGTTCCTCTGTATGCTACAGGAGCTCCTTCGAATGTAATAGAATCTTTTTGTTCGTTGTAAACGTACTCACCAGCTAATACACCGTAATCCATAGCAATTGTTTTTGCTAAATCAGCTACTACTGGGTAAGTTACACCTTCGATACCTCCGTTATCTTTAGAAGTATTTAACCAAGCTAAGTGAGATTCTTCAGAATCACATGAAGCAGCGATTACAACAGCATCTCTTTTTTCAAATTCAGCTAATTTAGCTTGGAATGCGTGTAATTCTGTTGGACAAACAAATGTAAAATCTTTTGGGTAAAAGAATAATACGATGTTTTTCTCTCCAATTGGTAAAGAAAAGTTTTCTACGATTTCATCTCCATCAATTACTGCTGGAGCTGTAAACAAAGGCGCTTTTTTTCCTACTAATGACATAATTTAATTTTTATATTTTGTTTTTACTTACTTAATTGAATAAAAATACAGATATTTTCTACCTTATTTTCTGACACAAATTTAGACGGATTTCTCAATTTCTCAATAGATTTTTCATTTCTATTTTAGATTAAACTATAAATAAAATTTATTAAGACATTATTTCTTTTTAATTGAGAATCGATCGTATTTTTTTAGCTCTCACCGCTAATTTACTACTATAAATCCTAAGTAAATATGATATTAATTATTAAGAAAGGGTTAAATATAGATATGAAATAATCCTATTAATTTTTAAATAATTAAAAAATAGATAAAACAATAAAGATTAGGTAAAGTTAATTTTATTTCTATATTTGTAGAAACAAAAACTAATATGATAAAATATTTAATCGTTCTTCTACCTATTTTCTCGTTTTCACAAGAAGCAATTAGAGTAGAGTATGAAATGAAGCAAGAGTTTGACAAACAAGCAAAAGATAAACTTGGAATAAAATATGCTGAAATATTGCAAAATTCTGAAAATAAGAGGTATTATTATGAATTGCTTGCCAATACAAAACAATCGCAATTCTTAGAAATAGAAAGAATTAACAATGACCAAAATTCTAAAGGAGCAACATTAGGTTTATCTACAAATGTAAGTGCTAATATCTATAAAGATTTTAACATGAACGTATTGTATGAAGAAAATACAATGAAATCTAAACTATTGGTTAAAGATTCTTTACAGCATTTTACATGGGTTTTAACAAAAGATGAAGCTAGTGTTTTAGGTTATAAAGTGAAGAAGGCAACATACAGCAATAATAATCAAATGGTAGAAGCTTGGTACACAACAGAATTACCTTTTCGTGACGGACCATCTCGCTTTTCGGGTTTACCAGGACTTATTTTAAAAGTAAACTTTAAATTACCTTTTGTAGCAGATATGGATACTAATGTTTCATTTACTGCAATTGATGTAAAACCATATTCAGGAAAAATAGAAATTTCAAACAAATTTAAAATTGTATCGAGAGAAGAGTTTAAGAAGGAAGTAGAGAAAAACAGCTCAAAATTTAATACGATATCTTCTGGAGTAGAAAAAGATTAATTCTGTAATGAAATTAAAATCGCAAATGTTTTTAATTTCATTACAGAATTTATAGACTTTATTACATATTGTCATTTTTAATCATTTCTAAATGTAGTTTTGGTGGTAAATAACAATAATGAAAAAAAATCTTTGCCTAATTACACTTCTTTTGTCAATAATAGGTTTTTCTCAAGAATCTCAGTCTAAAATAAAAGTTTCTTTATTTGAAGGAGCTGTAGTTGCAGGTTATGTAGATAACGGAGGTTTTATAAATTTTACAGGACCAAGTGTTAGTTATAAACACAAGGATTTTAAAATGAGTGTAGGGATGTTACCATCTCTTCGAATTAAAGAAGATAAATCTCCAGGAACTAAGAATAGTGTAGTAACACCAAATTTAGGAGGAGGACTAACATTTGTTTATAAAAAAATAGCTTTACAAATTCCATTTTATTACAATACGAAAACTTCAACTCAAGATGGTGCTTGGAAAATGGGTATAGGTGTAGGATATTCATTTAAATAATGTAATGTAGAATTTATTTAGATAAATTATAAATAATAGTTATATTAAATGATTCATAACATAATAATAATTTATAGTTAAATAGAATGATTCAATTTCATTTTCCTAGTATGATTTAGTATATTTATGATATTTACAACATAAAACAAACGAAAAATTTAAAATACTATGGAAAATTTAGGAGGGGATATTTCAAAATGTCCATTTCATAACGGAACAATGAATTCTCCAGTTGCGGGAGAAGGAACTACAAACCGCGATTGGTGGCCTAATCATTTAAAAGTTGATATGTTACGTCAACACTCATCACTATCAGATCCTATGGGAAAAGATTTTGATTATGCGAAAGAATTTGAATCGCTTGATTTAGAAGCTGTAAAAAATGACTTAAAAGCATTAATGACAGATTCGCAAGATTGGTGGCCAGCAGATTTTGGTCATTATGGACCTTTATTTATTCGTATGGCTTGGCACAGTGCAGGAACTTATCGTGTACAAGATGGTAGAGGTGGAGCAGGAGCAGGACAACAACGTTTTGCACCCTTAAACTCTTGGCCAGATAATGTAAGTTTAGACAAAGCACGTCGTCTTTTATGGCCGATTAAACAGAAATATGGAAAAAAAATATCTTGGGCAGATTTACTAATCTTAACAGGAAACATGGCATTAGAATCTATGGGATTCAAAGCAATAGGATTTGCTGGTGGGCGTCCTGATGTTTGGGAACCAGATATGGATGTGTATTGGGGATCAGAAAAAGTATGGTTACAAGAAAGCGGTGGAGAGAATAGCCGTTATTCAGGAGATAGAGATTTAGAAAATCCATTGGCAGCAGTACAAATGGGATTAATTTATGTTAATCCAGAAGGACCAGACGCTAATCCAGATCCACTTTTGGCTGCTCATGACATTCGTGATACTTTTGATCGTATGGCAATGAATGATGAAGAAACTGTTGCACTTATTGCAGGTGGGCACACATTTGGTAAAACACACGGAGCAGGTGATGCAGATCTTGTAGGAAAAGAACCAGAAGCTGCTGGTTTAGAAGAACAAGGTTTAGGATGGGCAAGTTCTTTTAAATCTGGAAAAGGAGGTGATACAATTACTTCTGGATTAGAGGTAACATGGACGCAAAGACCAACAGAATGGACAAATCTTTTCTTTGAAAATCTATTTAAATACGAATGGAAATTAACGAAGAGTCCTGCAGGAGCTCATCAATGGGAAGCAATAGATGCTCCAGATGATGTTCCTTTAGCAGATGATATGTCGCAAAAACAAAAACCAAGAATGTTAACGACAGATTTATCTTTAAGATTTGATCCAGCATATGAAAAAATTTCTCGTAGATTTTACGAAAACCCGGATGAATTTGCAGATGCTTTTGCTAAAGCTTGGTACAAGTTAACACATAGAGATATGGGACCATTAGACCGTTATTTAGGTCCAGATGTTCCACAAGAAGAATTTATTTGGCAAGATCCAATTCCAGCAGTTAATCACGAATTAATTAACGATTCAGATATTGTTACGTTAAAATCTAAATTATTAAACTTAGGTTTATCTATTTCTGAATTAGTTTCTACAGCTTGGGCTTCAGCTTCTACATTTAGAGGTTCTGATATGAGAGGAGGAGCAAATGGAGCAAGAATCCGTTTAGAGCCAATGAAGAATTGGGAAGTAAATAATCCAGTACAATTAAATAAAGTTTTAACAGCTTTAGAAGGAGTACAAAAAGAATTTAATTCAACAGGAAAAACAGTTTCCTTAGCAGATTTAATCGTATTAGGTGGTGTTGCTGCAATAGAAAAAGCTGCATTAGATGCTGGTCATTCTATTTTAGTACCATTCTCTCCTGGACGTATGGATGCTTCTCAAGAACAAACAGAAATAGAATCTGTAGCGTATTTAGAAACACAAGGAGATGGTTTCCGTAATTACCGTAAATCTAAAAATCCAGCAGTTTCTACAGAAGAGTTATTAATTGATAAAGCTCAATTATTAAAACTTACAGCACCAGAATTAACTGTTTTAGTAGGAGGTATGCGTGCATTAAATACAAATTATGATGGTTCTAAACATGGTATATTTACAGATAGACCAGGTCAATTATCAAATGATTTCTTTATAAATCTACTTGATATGAACACAGTATGGAAAGCAATGGACGAACGTAAAGAAATTTATTTAGGTTCTGATAGAAAAACAGGACAACCAAAATGGACGGGTACTCGTGCAGATTTAGTTTTCGGTTCTAATTCAGAATTACGTGCAATTGCAGAAGTTTACGGAAGTGCTGATGCGCAAGAAAAATTCGTAAATGATTTTGTTGCTGCTTGGGCTAAAGTAATGAATGCTGATCGTTTTGATTTGAAATAATAACAAGATAACTTTATAATAACAAAAAATGCTAATCGTACGATTAGCATTTTTTGTTATGACAAGTTTCTAAATAAATCAACATAAAAAAATACTTGTTAATTTTTCGGTTGTTTCATAATGGTATTCAAGACTAGTTTTGCTAAAAATAAGAACCGAAATAATGACAACAACTTATCAAAAATTTTTAGAATTACACCAACAAGATAAACCTCTAATCATAGGTAATGTATGGAATGTACAAAGTGCAAAAATGTTCGAAAAATTAAATTTTCAAGCCATTGGAACATCAAGTGCTGCGATTGCACATTCTTTTGGACATGAAGATGGAGAACAAATGCCTCTTTCGGATCTTTTATTTGTTGTTGAAAGAATTATAAAAAATATAAACCTACCATTATCTGTTGATATAGAATTTGGTTATGGAAATACTGCTGAACAAATAGCCGAGAATATAATAGCTTTAGAGAAATTAGGTGCTGTGGGAATAAATATAGAAGATAGTTACTTAGAGAATGGAGAAAGAAAACTAAAAGATATTGCTCTATTTTCATCACTTTTAAATCGTGTAAAAAATATTCTAAAGGATAAAGGAATATCAATCTTTATAAATGTTAGATGTGATACTTTTCTTCTGAATGGTCCAGATGCTTTTGAGTCTTCAATTGATAGAATAAAAAAATATGAAGAGGTGGGGGCGAATGGAATTTTTCTACCATGTATAAAGAAAGAGAGTGATATTGAAACAATTATTTCAGCAACTAAATTACCATTAAATGTGATGTGTACGACAGAATTACCTAATTTTGAAGTTCTTGAAAAAATAGGTGTGAAAAGAATTAGCATGGGAAATTTTTTGAATGATTATGTTTATAATTCAGCAGAAAATAAAACAATTGAGATTTTAAAAAATCAATCTTTTAATAGTTTATTTTAAAAATATGGAGTTGACAACAGAGATTATGTACAAAGCAATACTTGAAAAGGATACGTCTTTTGAAGGTGTGTTTTTTACTGCTGTAAAAACAACTGGTATTTTTTGTAGACCTTCTTGTACAGCTAGAAAACCAAAGTTGGAAAATATTGAATTTCTAAAAACATCTAAAGAATGTATGACGAAAGGTTACAGAGCGTGTAAAGTTTGTAAACCATTGGATACATTAAATCATACACCAAAGGAGTTTCAAGAAATTTTAGACGAACTTTCAGAGAATCCAACACTAAAATTTAAGGATTACGATTTAAAGCAAAGAGGTATAGAACCAAGTCAGATTAGAAGATGGTTTCTGAAAAATCATAACATTACTTTTCATGCATATCAAAGAATGTTTAGAATAAATTCAGCTTTCAAGAAAATTAAAAATGGAGAAAGTATAACCCATGCAGCTTTCGATTCGGGATTTGAATCTTTAAGTGGGTTTGGGGATAGTTTTAAAAATATTTTTGGAGTTTCTCCAAAAAAGGGAAATCAGCAAACAATCATCGATCTTAAACGAATTGAAACTCCGTTAGGAACTATGTTAGCTTGTGCAACAAACACTGGTATTTGTTTGTTAGAATTTACTGACAGAAGAATGCTAGAAACAAGTTTAAAATCAATCTCAAAGAAATTAAAAGCAACAATTGTCCAAGGTAATAATCAACATTTTGATCTTTTAGAAAGTCAATTACAAGAATATTTTAATGGTGAAAGGAAAGAGTTTACTGTTCCATTGCATATCATAGGTACTGAATTTCAAAATAAAGTTTGGTCTGTTTTAATGGACATTCCATATGGCGAAACAAAGGCGTATCAAGAACAGGCTATAAGCATTGGAAATCCAAAAAGTGTAAGAGCCGTAGCAAACGCAAATGGAATGAACACAATTTCGATTTTAATTCCTTGTCATAGAGTCATTGGTTCTGATGGCGATTTAAAAGGATATGGAGGCGGACTTTGGAGAAAAAAATACCTACTTGATTTCGAAAAGAAAAGTTATAAGTTTAATAATTAATGAAGGGTTTAATATATAAAGGCTGTCGTGGGACAGCTTTTATAATTTTTTATTCGTTTAAAAAAAGTTATACATAATTAGATAAAAAAATAATTATTATTGGCAATTTTATTTTATCATTCTTATTAGAATATTTATATATTTTCAAAAAAATTATCTAATATGAAAATATCAAAATTGTCTAAATATATAGAACAAGAATCTATTATTTGTTCTTTTCCAATAGATTTTAGTTGGATTATTGCTTCTTCAATATTCATTTCGCTAACTTCAAAATTAATTAACTTGCAATGATTAATTTTTTTTGATATCATTCTTGGTAGTCCGTATTCTTCTAATTCCAATATGACAGAGGGCATAAATGCATTAGAACATTTACTTATAAAACCAGATATATCAATAAAATTTTCTCTGTTAATTATTCTATTTAAATTATTAAAATCATTTAAGTATCCTGAAAAATTATGACATACTCTTTTTTCTAATGCAAAAAAATCATCAATTGTTAACCCTTCTTTTTTTAGATCAAGCATCAAATTGGGTAGAGATTTTTTCCAGTTTTTAGAAATAATTTGAATGAATTTTTTTGCTTGATTGAATTGTAATGAATTAGCATTGTTAGACCAACGTAAACTTTTAGAATTAAGATAACATAATTTACCAAGTATATATTCCCAATCTTCTGATTTAATACTTTTAAGCATTTTTAAACTTTTCCAATCGTTGTAATTGTCTCTCAATTCTACGCATATTTTGTAAATTAAATCTTCGTCATTAGAGTTTAGTGAATTTTCCTCTCTTAATTTTCGATATATACCTTTGCCTAGAATAGATTCTATTTTATTTATATTTTGATTTGCAATTTTTTGATTATCTAAACTTATTTTAGATAGATAATTCTCATCTTTTATACCACCGATGAGAGAATTATCTACTTCAATTGACAACTGTATACTGTCTAAATTTTTTAGTTTGGGTTCTACTAACTCATATACGTTTCCAATAAAATGTTTAAACATTCTACCAGCTCTACCTTTTATATTTTTATATGATAGTGGCGTTAAATTATTATTGCCTTGTCCACTTTTTATTGACCAAATGATCACATTTTTTGCAGATGTATTTACACCTTCAATTAATGAGGAAGTAGAAATAATGCTATCAAGCCCACTTTTTTCATCGTCAAATAAAATTACTTGATATTGTGTAATGGATCTATGTAATCTTCCATTATGAATTCCAATGCCTTTTAATATTAATTGAGCTAATGCCCATTCTGGGTCGTAATTGTTTTTTAACCAATTTGAAAAATCTACAATCAGTTTACTTTTTTTATCCTCATAATTGTTTAAAAATAATTCTTGTATTGTAGAAATTTCCTTAAATAATGCAGCATAAATAAGATTTTTATGATTCTTACAAATTTTCAGTAAGAACTGTTTCTTTATTTCCTCATTATTGTTTATTTCTTTAAATACCTTGTGATGCTTAAGAACTACCGTATTAAAATCTAACTTTTCAACAGAGATCATTCCTTCTGTAAATGGGTTTTCTTTAATAGACTTTATATTTGGTGCTAAAAAATATTTTTGCTTTGATTTGCTATCAAGTTTTATCAAAGCTTCTTGTAATTTAACAGCTCTTTCTTTATCGTTGCTTTTACTTATTTTGTAAAACTCATCAATAATTAATAAATCAATTTCTTGAATTATATTACTATAACTAACAGCTCTTTCTTGTGGGAAGATGAAAATATTTTTGTCAGATAGTTTAATATTTGGAGTTGTAATTATTTTATATTCGCTTCCAAATTTTTTACTAATTCGTTTTCTTGTTTCGTCAGTTAATGATATTGTTGGTACGATAATAACAACATTTTTTGGTTTTTTATTTGCAATGAAGGCATCAATAATAAAACTTTTTCCAAAACTAGTAGGTGCACTCAACGCAATATTGTCACCTCTTAATAATGATTTTAAGATTGAAGATTGTTCAAAATGAACTGTCTGTGATTCAATCCCTGTATTAACTTTGAAAGACTCTTTGGCAAAGGCATCACTCCAATTGCTTGTGTTTTCATCTATATATTGATAAAGCCCTACTTCTCGAATTAAATGATTCACTAATTCGTTCTTTTGAATTTTATTTTCCTTTAAATCGTGCAATAAATGAATTACACCGTCACGTGCTTTTAAATAATTATCTTCTTTGATATAATTAAAAAGCTCTTTACATCTATCAAAATACTCAATCATATCTCGGTTCTTAAAGATTCGGCTCTAGTCAAAAAGTTTGATATTATTGTTTTTTTGTCAGGTACAGGAAAAAATATAAAATGAAATTTAATTTTATCAAAGTTCACTATTGGTTTAACCTTCAGATTATCCTTAATGGCTTTATTGTAAAGTTTTTGATAGAATGACTGAACTCTTTCTTTCTGATATTCTAATAATTTATTGACATATACATCTGAATTTTCCTTTTGATTACTTGTTATATTACAAACGTGTAATAATAGAATAGGAACATTTAATCTCGCTTTGACATAATCAATTGGAGAATCTGTATCTAAAATACTTATGATTTTATCATATAAGTCTGAATTGTCTTTTAAGTAACTCTTTAAATCATTGCTGTTACTAAGTATTCTATTTTCTGTATCAAATGCTGATTCAGAAAAAATATTTAATACGGAGTTTACAATTTCATATAAGCGAGTGTCTTCTATACTATTATAAAATTTAGCTTCTCCGTACCAAATTGAAAATTCATTTTCATTTTCTAAAACAATATGCACGCTATCAGCACCCTTTGCATTGTCATTAGAGTTTTGTTTGTTGAAAATTTTAGGAACTACTGGAAGTGCTTTGTAATGATGATGCATAATTCCATAAAGTAAAATTTCAGCTAATTCACTACCTTCTGTATCCGTATCATTGTTTTTTTTATCAATAAGTCTAAGTTTTTTGGCAGCCTTAATTAAAGAACTGTAGCTATCATCAACAATATTATCTCTTTCTTTTTTTGACAATGCAGTTTGAGCAATGTTGTTAAAAATAAAACTCTGAAATTTTTGGAATTGCCATTTATTATCAGAAAAATCATTGGCTACGCTTAAAACTTCTCTTCCATCTATTATTTTAAAATCTACGTCAGGACAAAAGTCCTTTAAACTTTTATTTAAATGAATATTAAACTTATCTAATTTGGACATTAAGTTGTTTTTAGTTGAATTATTTTTGTTTTTAAAATTAAACATAACTCATTTTCAAATCCAAATATAAACCTATTTCAATGAAAACAACAATACTTAAAAAGTTATTTTATTGTGAACTTTGAGCAATAAGCATTATTTCATAAAATCTTCTCTATAAGGTGTAAAAGAATCAATCAAAATACCTTCTTCTAAACATACAACACCATGTTCTATGTTAGGTTGAGCGAAAAATCCATCTCCTTTATTAAGAATTTTGGTTTTATTGTTATTCGTAACCTCAAAAGAACCTTCGGCAACGTAAGTAATTTGAGAATGGAAATGTTGATGTAAGGTACCAATTGCGTCTTTTTCAAATTTTACGATTACCATCATTATTTGAGAGTTGTAACCGACAAATTGTCTTTTTACTCCATTCCCTAAGTCTTCCCATTCCGAATTTCCATCGAAAAATAAATCTTTTTTGTATTGCATATTTATTATTTCTTTACAAACTTCTCAAATCCAATATTTAGTTTTTCTAATGCTTTCAGTGCTTTTTCAGCAGTTAATGTAGCACCCAATTTAGATAAATGTGTATCATCATGTTTACCATCAGGATAATAATTAACTTCTTTTGGCTCGAAATGTAAATACAATTTTTTAGATTTCTCTGGACCATAAGTCAAAACAATTTCTTCTGTAGCTTGTTGTAAATCAACAAAAGGAACGTCTAAATCTTTTGCAACCATTCTTACAACGATAGGGTATAAATTATGTGTATCAATTAAAACACCTTTTTCATTGAAATTTCTACGAACAATAGACGTCATTAAAATAGGAATAGCTCCTTTTTCTCTTGTTTCTTTTACATATCGTTCTAAGTTTGAACGGTATTGAGTAGCAGGATTCGTATAGCGTATAGAATCTTCTATTTTCTGGTCATTATGTCCAAATTGTATAATCACATAATCTCCCTTTTTTAATTGATTGTGTACTTTATCCCAACGACCTTCGGTTCTAAAACTTTTAGAACTTCTTCCATTTGTCGCATGGTTTTGTATTGTAATCTTATTCGTTAATAAAGTAGGCAGGATTTGTCCCCAACCATGTTCAGGATTTTCGTTAGGATTCACTTTATCTGCCATTGTAGAATCTCCTACTAAAAATAAAGTTGGTTGCTGTGCTTTAGTTATTCCGATTAAACACAGAAAAATAGTAATTAAGTATATTTTTTTCATTTATTGTTTTTTTATTCGTTTGTTTAAAAATGTCTTAGTTCTCGATACAAAATTCTTTTAGAATTCCACTCGAACTGACATTTTTTAATAGTAGATTTAGAAATTTTTTTTCTGTCAGTTCGAGTGTTTTTTGTAGAAAAATGTATCGAGAACTTAGTCAGAAAATAAATAGTTTATATAAAAAAACATCATTTCAAACACATTATGAGATCCTGAAACGAGTTCAGTATGACTAACTGGATGTTCATATTTTTTACTTCTAATTTTATTACATTTCGACAGGCTCAATGTGATATCGATACTTTTAATATCCTTATATCTTACAATCTTAGACCTTAAGTCTATTAAGGAGTCTACTCAGGAATCCATCCTCTAAATATTTTCTCTATGGTATACTTATCCAATTCTTTTTTCTTTAGTTGATGCGACCATTTTACACGATCAGATGAATTTGCTCCATTTCCTTTACTTTCATATTCTGCATAATAAGCAGTTTTTTCTTTGTCAGGAAACATTTTATCGCCAGCCCATTCATTCCAACCTTGTGGTAAAATATGCTTTCCCATTTCAGTATTAATAAAAACTGTTTTAGCATAAGGTCGCCATGGTCTTCCTAAATAAACTTTGTTTACTCCTTCTTTTGAGATTAAAAAACAATCGAAGAATACATAACCATAACTATTATCTTTATCTGTTGCAGCAGCTGTAATAAAAGAATTTGCTAAACTTTTTATGGTACAGTTTTTAAAAACAGCGGTTGCTTGTCCAAAAATAAAATCAGTCGTTCCTTCTATGTAACAATTTTCATAATATTGTCTGCTGTGATTAGTAGCAGTATACAAGGTATCTTGACAACCTAATAAACGAAGGTTTTTCCCAATAAAATAATCTCCTTCTACATGTAAAGCTACCGCTTGTCCTTTTGTACAATGTGTATTTTGAATACTAAGATTCTCTATTTTAATTTTTTCTCCCGTAACTAAAACAGTATAAGAAGTAAAAGTTGTCATTTTTTGATGAGTGAATTCTTCTATTTTTCCAGAGAAATCATCATTAGTAATGATTGTATTTTCGCTACTTTCTCCTTTTAATGTTAATTGATGTTTATTGGATGGAATAACAATTTTTTCATGATAAGTTCCATTTTTAATAAAGATTAATGCTTCGGCAGGACCTAAATCTCGAGTAGAATTTATAGCCTCTTGTATAGTTGTATAATCTCCTTTTCCGTCTTGTGAAACAGTAATTGTTAAGTAAGGATCTTTTCCAAAAACAACTGAAAAAAGAAATAGAAAAGTGAAGATGATTTTATTTTTCATGTTGCTTGAATAATTTATTTAAAAAGTTTAAAGTAATCGTCAATGTTTCGTTAAACCAAGGTTTAGCTAACCAAAAAGAATGTGGCGAATCTTTAATCTCGTGCATTTCTGTATAAATATGATAGTTGCTCAGAATTTTCATCATATCATCTCTACCAGCGTGAAATCTTGGCTGAGAGCTATTAATAAATAGAGTAGGAGGCGTATCTTTTTCTACAAATTCTAAAGGAGAAGCTTCTTTCCAACGTTCGAAATTATCATCTTTCCAACCATCTAACCAATAGGCAGCGTATTGTCCTTCTTCTGCTTCTTTATGAATAAAAGAAACTATTCCGTCTATGTTTACAATAGCTTTTATTTTGGATGATTTTACACCAACTAAAGTTGCTATTTGCGCACCTGCAGAAGCGCCAAGAATACTTATTTGTTTGGGATTAACATGATATTCCTTTTTATTCTTAATGAGATAGTTAATCGCACTATATACATCATCAATAGCAGCAGGATATTTTGCTTCGTCTGCTAAACTATAATTAATTGTCATTGCAACATATCCATTACTAGCCAATTGTTGTGCCATATAACGTTGATTTTCCTTACTTCCAGAAATCCATCCACCACCATGAATTAATACAATTGCAGGATTTTTTTTGACTGAATTTTTAGGAGAATAAATATCTGCTTTTAAAGAAACATTTTTTTCTTCTTTGTAAATAATATTTTCTTTAACAACGATATTCTCTGGTAAAGCAATTGTATTGATAGGCTCAATAAAAGGATAGTTTTTTTTGAGTTTTTGATAAGTAGATTCTATTGTATAAGGCGAAGCCTTTGGTCGTTCAACTTGACCAAAGGCTATTGCCATATAAAGTGGAAAAATAAAAATATTAATGTATTTATTGAACCGCATTTTTTTGTACAGATTTTGAAATGTTCACTCTCTTTTTGTCAACACTTTTAGGAAGTTTAACTTTAGAAGTTTTATCTCCTGTTACATTAACTATCGATTTATCGTTTGTAGTTTCAAATTGAACAGAATTTAAATCAATATTTTTACTGTTGTAGATTGTTGCACCAGTTCCGTCAGAATAATTGAATTTCACATTTTTTAATTCAACGCCATCTGCATCAACAATACTTAATGCTTTTTTAGTATCGAAAGTAGAGTTCTCTATTTTAATATTTTTGATATTCATTTCATTTAAACCACTTATGTAAAGCGCTTCATGAGATGAAGTAACATTAATATTTTTAAAGAAAATATTTCTCATTTGCGGTGTTTCTTCAGTTACAGGAATTGCTTTTTCTGTACGTTTTTCGTCATCAGCATTCTGATCATCTTCTATAATAGGAGAGTTTCCTTCATAAAACATATTAAAACCAATTGCTTGCGCAGGAATGTTAATCATATCAACATCAGAAATATAAATGTTTTCAATAATTCCTCCACGACCTCTTGTTGTTTTAAAACGTAAACCAATATCAGTTCCAATAAAAGTAGCACCAGAAACATGTATATTACGTACACCACTAGACATTTCGCTTCCTATTACAAAACCTCCATGTGCATGGTAAACTGTATTGTTTTTAATAATTACATTTTCTGTCGGCATAGCTCTATCTCTACCATCTTTATCTTTTCCAGATTTTATACAGATTGCATCATCACCAACATCAAAAGTATTGTTATAGATTAACACATTTTTACATGATTCTAAATCTAATCCATCTCCATTTTGAGAATACCAAGGATTACGTACATTTAGGTTACGAATGATAATATTTGAACTCATTAATGGGTGAATGTTCCAAGCTGGTGAATTCTGAAATGTAGGACCATCTAATAAAACACGATCAGAACTAACAATACTTACCATTACTGGACGTAAAAAGTCGTGAACTTGTTCGTATTCAGCTTCAGTAATTTTGTCAGGAACATTAAAATTAGAACTTAATTTATATCCTAATTTAGAACTTTCAGATGGAAACCATATTTTTTTGTCTTCAGATAAAACACCACCAGAAGCAACTAAGTTTTTCCATTGGCTATCTGTTAATTTACCTTTTTTAACGTAACGCCAAGCATCACCATTTCCATCAATAGTTCCATTTCCAGTAATGGCAATATTTTCTACATTTCTAGCAGAAATAGGAGAAACTGTACGAATTGTATTTAAACCTTCGAAACTTGTTTTTACCAATGGATAATCTTTAAAATCTTTACTAAAAATAAGTAAAGCACCATCTGCTAAATGTAAATTGATATTACTTTTAAGTTCTATAGGACCAGTTAACCAAATTCCACGAGGTATAACAACTGTACCACCTCCTTTATTACTTGTTTCTGTTATTGCTTTGTTTATAGCTTCGGTGTTTTTAAAAACTCCACCAGCCTTTGCTCCAAACTGCGTAATTTGAACCGAATAATTTTTAAAACTCGTTTCTTTTACTCGTGGCATATTAAATTCTATTCCTTTGTAAATGTTCTCATCTACTTGTGCATTCATTTGCGACGAACAGCTAAGTGTTATCGCTAAGGCGATTAATTTAAAATATTTCCTCATTTTTAATGTGTTGTATTGTTAATGATCTTTTTTAATTCTGTAAATACTAAAGCAGCTACAGCTTTAGCTCCAGCTATCTGAAAGTGTGTATTATCTTTTTGTCCATCTGGATATGCTTCGTAAAGATTTGCTCCAAAATTCATAAAATATACATCACTTACATATTTTTCTCCTTTTTTAGAAAAGAACTGCATAGAAATTTCATTTAAATCTAAGAAAGGTACATTCATTTCTTTTGCAATTTCTTCCGCAGCTTTAGGATAATCTCCATGTACATTTTCTAAATGTCCATTTTTCCAAGGATAGTTTCTTGCAACTGGACTTAAGATAATTGGAATAGCTCCTTTTTGTCTTGTTTGAGAAACATACAAACGTAAGAATTCTTTGTATCCTTCTATATTTACATAACGTTCTTGTTTATTTTCTGCTGCATCATTATGCCCGAATTGCATTAGAACATAATCTTTTGCATTAAGATTATCGAAAACTTCTCTCCATCTTCCTTCCTGAAAAAATGTACGTGTGCTTCGTCCACCTTTTGCTTTGTCTTTAATAACGACTTCTTTGTTTTTTAAAGTCTTAATATCATTCAAACTATCTTTTACAAAAAATGGTTGAAATTCTTGTCCCCAACCAGCAATTGGATAACGAGATTTCATGTAATCTTTTCCCGGGTCATAATTCCCTGTATAATCGGCTACGGTAGAATCTCCTATTAAATAAATAGAGACTGTATTTTGCTGTTTTTTTTGAGCAGAGATTGTTAAAGCAATCAATAAAAAAAACAAATTGACAAGATTAAATTTATTTTTCATTTTACTTTTTATTATTTGTTATTCTGAAATAATCAAAATCTGCATAACCTCCACGTTTTGCATCTTTCAGACTAATACTATATAAGCCTACTTTAGCACCAATCCATTTTCCTGGTTTGGCTTGAAATGGTTCTCCTATATCAGTATATTTTTTACCATTTTCACTGTAACTAAATTGACAAATTCCGTTTGGATCATTCACTTTTACTTGTAAATAGGCTTCGTTACTTTTTAGTTTAGTTTCGAATAAAACTTTTTCGGGATTATTTTTCTCCGCTTTTTCAGCACGAATTAATTGTAAATAAAATCCATCTGGTTTATTTGTAATAACTATAGACTGATAATCCGTTCCCATAACCACTAATCCAGCAGTTTTTCCGCTTGTAGCATCTTCTGGTGTAAGTTTTACTTTTGTAGATGCAGTAAAGTTTGGTGATGGGAATTTCTGAGTCAATAAATTAGGAACATTCCATAAGTTATTGGCATTTTCTGGTGTTTTAATCGAAAATAAACGTAAAAACTTTTGATTGGCTAATTTACTGTACCAAACAATATTTGGATTTGCACTCCATTGCCATTGTAGACCAATATCTTTTCCATCAAATTCATCTGTTTCTGATGGAGTTTGAATAGGATATGTTTTGCCAACGTTTGGTTTTTTGTAAGTTAATACAGGTTCTCCAATTCCATTTTTATCATTATCAATTCCCATAAATGGCCAATCATTTATCCATTTCATTGGTTGTAAATGAACTATTCTTCCGCCAGCATCAACATCTTGAAAATGATAAAACCAATCTTCACCAGTTCCACTATCTACCCAAGCACCTTGATGAGGTCCATTTGTAGGTGTTTTTCCTTGTTCTAAAACAATTTTTTCTTCGTAAGGACCATATATATTTTTAGATCTCAATACCAATTGCCAACCAGTAGCTACACCACCAGCTGGAGCAAAAATGTAATAATACCCATTTCTCTTGTAAACTTTTGGACCTTCAACCGTTGGATGATTTTCGTGTCCATCAAAAATATGAGTGCCTTTATCAATGACTTTTGTTCCTTCGGCATTCATCTTTTTAATCGTTAATAAGCTTTTTACACCAGCACGACTTCCTGCCCAACCATGAATCATATAGGCATCGCCATTATCGTCCCAAAAAGGACAAGCGTCAATTAATCCTTTTCCTTCTTCAATTAGAATAGGATCTTCCCATTTACCAAAAGGATTCTTCGTTTTTACCATGTAAATTCCAAAATCTGGATCTCCCCAATAAATGTAATATTCATTTTTATGAAAACGAATACTTGGCGCCCAAACACCATCTCCACGTTTTGGAGTTGCAAAGTGTTCTTTTGGAAAAACATCTGGTAAAGCATAATTAACCAATTGCCAATTTACCATATCTTTCGAATGTAAAATAGGTAAACCTGGCGCTTCATTAAAACTAGAAGCAGTCATAAAAAAGTCTTCTCCAACACGAATAGCATCCGGATCCGAATAATCTGCATATAGAATAGGATTTTTATATGTCCCATTTCCTAAATCTGAAACCCAAGTTTGAGCATTTAAAAATTGAAAACTAAAAACTAAATAAGATGCGATGAAAAATCTTTTTCTCATGATTATTTATTTAATTCTAATGATGCTAAAATAAAAGGACCAGTTCCTTTAGGATCATTTGCACGAATAGGCTCGTTAATATAATAATCGTAAGAACCATCACGATAAGGATTTCCTCCTAAGCCAGCAACAGAACAACATTTTTCTAAACTAACAATTCCTTTTTCGTCAACTTTTATAAACTCCTTTAAAATACCATTGTATCCTTTCTGAGCATCTTTCATGTATTTTTTAGGAAGGTAACCTTTGTTAACACCTTTTGCCAAGGTATAAACAAACATTGTAGAACCTGTTGCCTCTAGATAATTTCCTTGTTTACCACCTAAATCTAACACTTGATACCAAGTACCAGAAGAATGCTGAACTTTTACAATAGCCTCAGCATATTGGTTAAGATAAGTTGTTAACTTTTTATATCCAGGGTGATTTTTTGGTAAGTAATCTAAAACATCAACTAAAGCCATACCATACCATCCCATGGCACGTGACCAAAAGTGAGGAGATAATCCTGTGTTTTTATCTGCCCATTTTTGTTCTTTACTTTCGTCCCAACCATGATAATATAATCCTGTTTTTGGATCGCGGTTATATTTCTCAATCAAGTCAAATTGTAAGACAATTTTATCGAATGATTTCTTCGCTTTCTCAGTGTTTTCAAATTGTGTTGCATAACGTGCATGAAAAGGTTCTGCCATGTAAACACCATCTAACCACATCTGATGTGGATAAATTTGTTTATGCCAATAACCACCTTCTGATGTTGTTGGTTGTTCTGCCAATTGTTTATCTAAAGTCTCTAAAGCAATTTTAAAACGATTCTCTTTTGTTTTATCGTATAAATCTAAAATAGCATCACCAGACTTTATCATATCCAAGTTATAATTCTTGAATTTATAGGTCTGTATAACTCCATCTTTGTCTATCATTCTATTCGCAAAATCGTAGATGTAATTATAAAGACTTTGGTTATTTGTTTGCTCGTAAACTTTGTACATAGCATCTAAAACCAATCCATTTGTATAACTCCAACGAGGTTTTGTTTGGAAGTCTAAAAGAGTAGGATCGGGGAAGCGAATTGTTTCCGAGATTGCCATTCTTTCTGACCATTTTAAATTTGAATTTACTAAAGAAGTATTTTCAGTTTTCTTTTGGCTTGAGCATGAAATACCTAAAAATAAGGCACAAGCGCTTAATGTATATGTGATGAATGATTTCATATTAAATGAGATTTATAAACG
Source organism: Chishuiella changwenlii (assembly GCF_900142565.1). Taxonomy (GTDB): domain Bacteria; phylum Bacteroidota; class Bacteroidia; order Flavobacteriales; family Weeksellaceae; genus Empedobacter; species Empedobacter changwenlii. The sequence goes on along the minus strand of NZ_FRBH01000012.1, from coordinate 83,898 downwards.
ATTGTTTTTTTGTAATTGAGTTAATTTTACATTTAAATCATTGTAAAAATCTTTTTCATTATTAATTCCGTCTGGTTCTTGTTCCCAAGCAGCCAAAATATAATACGTTACTGTTTTTGTTGTTGGTTTAAACACGATTAAGTGATCATGCTGACCATCAACTAAATTATCTACTTCAGAAGTTTTATAGAAAATAGCCATACCAAGTAAATCTGTTTTGCTAACTAATGTTTGCGCACCATAGGTTGCGATATATCCCCAAGAACCATCTTCGCTTTTCTTTTTCTGTAAAGGAATTTCTTTAAATTTAACTATCCCTGTGCATAATCCATCTGTATTAGCAGAAGTTTTTAGTTCAAATTTAGAGAAACGATCATACGGAAAAATAGAAACATTTGCTTTTACATCTGTTACATGATTTTCAGTTTTCCATTGCGTATAATTAATTTCGTAGCCAGAAGATTTCTTTTCATTGTAAACTTTTACATGTGTGTCTTTTACATCATTTAAATGTGCAACTTCACCATTTATTAATCTACCAAATCCACCAATACCTAAAGCTTTACCAGATTTTAAGATATCTTGTCCCCAAGGTTGAGCATTGTGATAAGAATCGAATCCATCTTGACCAACTTCTTTTAAAACCGAAGTTTTTACTTTTTTTCCATAAATATCAACAGCATTTCTCCAATCTAAATATAAACGAAAAGCTACATTTTGATTTTCCCAACCTGGACCTTCATAACGGATATCAAACGAATGATCTGTATGATTTGGATCTAAGCTTAATTCTTGTACATTTTTAAAAGTTCCACCAACATATTCTTTGTGACCTCTTTTTCCATCAACCCATTGACCGCCTTCTTTTACAGAAATTTCGGAATATGTTAAACCATTTTGAGCTTCAACACTAGATTGATTTTGTTTGTTGCAAGAAAGAATGCTGAATGCGGCTAATACGATACAATATTTTAGATTTTTCATGTGTGATTTTTTTTATTAATATAGTTTATTTCTTTTAATGTTTTAGTTTAAGAAAAGATGCCCTTTTAACAAGGACACCTTCTTAAAATTCAAAATTGAAAAAATGAGAAAAAATTTTAATATGCCGGATTTTGTTTAAAATCTGGATTTTTATTTAAGTCAATTGCCGATTGAGGAATTGGTCTTAATATTTTTAATAAACCGTTATTTCCATTAAAATTAGCTTGTTTAACTAAGAAGTTGTGTAAAGAAGCTCTCTCTACTAATTTACCCGTTCTCTTTAAATCAAACCAACGATTATATTCTCCAAGCATTTCTCTTGCTCTTTCATCTAAGATAAAATCAATTGATAATTGACCTGCAGTTACATTTTGTACTCCAGCTCTACGACGAACTTCGTTAATACGATCTAATGCTAATGTTGTATTTCCTAATTTTAAATAAGCCTCAGAAGCAAGTAAATAAGTATCTGATAAGTGAGATAAGATAATATCTCTCGTACTAGAGTTTTTACCAAATTGAGCTTTTGGATCATCAAATTTCTTTACAGGAATTGTCTGATAATCGAAATTAGGATTATTTTCTGCTGCATACGTTCCATAATTATGGTATTCTACACCAGGATGAGCAGCAATGTATTGTGCTTTATAAGTTGCATCACCAGCATGCCATTTAGGCTCGTAATAATGTACAACTTTTAATGTACTACGATCTGGTTTATCAAAATAATCAAAATAGCGATCATATACTTCTGTCATAAAAGTAGCTTTCCATCTTGTATCATCTTCTGTGTATAAACCTATAGCAAATTGAGTAGGGCATAAGCTATATGTACGATAAGGTGCTTTACCAGCTACTTCGCTACCACCATGATATGGACCAAAATAACTTCCTTGTGGATGACCCAATGTTAAAGGAGAAGTAGCAGAAGAAGCGACACTGTACTGTACAGAGAAAATAACTTCTGCATTTATTTCATTTTCTGGTGTCCAGAAACGTTCGTATGTTAAAGACAATGGTTGTCCTGCAATAGCTTCGTCAGCATATTGTGCTGCTAAACGAAAATCATCGTTAGTACCATATGTTTCATATCCTCTAGTAAGATAAACTTGAGCCAATAAGTTTTTTACTGCTCTCGCATTTACTTTTCCAGCATAAACATTATTGTCTAATAATGGTAAAGCTTCTTCTAAATCTTTTATAATAAATTGGTAAACCTCTTCAGCAGAATTTCTTGAAAAACTTAATTGCGTATCTTGAATATAATCTTTAATTAAACTTACATCTCCATAGGTTTGTACCAATAAGAAATAAGAATTTGCTCTTAAGTATTTTATTTCACCTATTTGATGAGGTAATACATTTGTTTGAGCTGTTTTCTCTGAAAAATAGATTCCCATATTTGCTGTTTGTATAGCAGCATAACATGCTTTGTATAATTGATCTACTCCTTCTGAGAACGCATTTAAATTCGTGTACTCACTTAACCCAGGAGGCTCAGCAGTTCTACCACGAGCGTATAAATCTGTTCCAGCAACAAATAACCATGGATCTTTTCCGTATATATTTTTTAGTTGTCCATAATTCGCATTCACTAAAGATGAAAACCCGTTTGCTGTTAAATAATATTCGTCAGCAACAACATTAGAAAGATTTTCTTCTTCTAAGAAATCACTACAAGAATATGTTGTACTAAGTGCTAATAATAATATGAATATTTTTTTCATGATCGATCGTTTTTAAAATTTTAAACTTAAACCTAATTGATAAGTAATAGAACTTACACGTCCTACACCTAAAGAAGCAGTTGCCCATTCTGGATCATATCCATCGTATTTAGTAAATACAAATGGATTGATAACATTAGCATATACACGTAAAGAATTTAAAACACCAATTCTAGCTAGCGTTTCTCTTTTAAATGTATATCCAAGTGCAATATTTTTTATTTTTACGAAAGATGCATCTCTATAATATCCAACTTTATTATCTCTCCAATACGTTCCTTCATTTAAAGGTTGTGGTGCATAATTTGTAGATTGAGGAGTAATTCCTGCATTATTATTAGGAATAAACCAGTCCATATCTAATCTAGCTCTACCACGGTCGTAAACATTCGTAAAGTTTTCATGAAATGGCGAATACGCTAAAACACCTTGATTTGTAATTAATGATGCTGATAAATCAAATTGACCAACTTTTAACGTTGTAAAAATACTACCAGACCATTTCGGGTCAGAATTTCCAAGAATAACACGGTCGTCTGGCGTAATTCTACCATCTCCGTTTACATCTCTAACTTTTGCTTGTCCAACAGTTTGTCCATAGCTAGCAGCTTCGGCTTCTTGACCATATTGCCAAACACCATCATAAATATAATTGTAATATGAGTTAATGTTTTCACCTATAAATAAGTTATTTCCAATATCATCAACTTCACTTTGTCCGTAGATAGATTTAATCTTATTTACATTTTTTGAAAATGTGAAAGTCGTTTCCCAACTTACTTTTGGTGTTTGAATTATTTTTGTAGTTAAAGCAACCTCAACCCCTTTGTTACTTACAGAACCAATATTTCCATTAATATAAGGCCAACCTGTTTCGAAAGGTAATTGTTGTCTCATTAATAAATTATCAGATAACTTATCGTAAACATCTACAGATCCCGTAATTCTATTTCTAAGAAAACCAAAGTCTAAACCAACGTTAAACTCTCTTGTTTTTTCCCATGTTAAATTAGGGTTTGCAATTCTACCACTTATCCAACCATTTGCAATTGTACCTGCATAATCATAGAACAATTGTTCTGTTAGTAAGTTTACTGTAGAATAAGGATCAATTATATTGTTCCCTGTATATCCCCAACTTGCTCTTAATTTTAATTCAGATACAGCTTTACTACCTTTTAAAAACTCTTCGTTATTAATTTTCCATGCAACGGCTGCAGAAGGAAAATAACCCCATCTGTTATTTTCAGATAATAATGACGAACCATCTGCACGTACAGAAACAGTAAGTAAATATTTATCTAATAATGAATAGTTAACACGCAAAGCATAAGAACTTAAAGTTTGTTTTAAGTAATTAGAAGCGATGTTGAATGTACTTTGAGAACCTGAACCAATGTTATGATAGCCACTATCAAAAGGAATGTTACGAGAACTTTGTAATCCCGTTTCTGTTCTACTAGAATAGATACTCTGTAATGCTAAAATATTAAATTGGTGAATCTCATTAATATCAAAATTAGCATTTACTTGATTATCCCACGTGTAATTAAAATTCTCTGTTCTGTTGATCCTTGCAGAAGCTAAATTGTTATTATTTGCACCTACAGATGTTAATGCTCCCCATGCTTCACCTTTTCTTCTTGAATCGAAGTTAGCAGAATAAGTTGTTTTAACAGATAACCAATCTAACGGACGATATTCGAAAAAGAAATTACCAATACCATTCCATCTTCTTGTTTCGTTTGTCGTGTTATTAATCTCTAATATAGGATTATATGTAGATGTTTTGTCAATTACAAAAGCACCTTGTTGATTTTGTAATTTTCCTGGTAAAGGAGTTAATCTACTATTACTTTGAAACTCGTAAGGACTTAAGAAAGGATTTAATCTAAATGCTTCTTGCATTGCAATATCAGAACCATCTTGTTGCTCTGTTAAAGAGAAACTTAAAGTAAGCCCAGTAGAAAATTTATCGTTTATTTTATGATCTAAACCTAAATTAACGTTGTATTTGTCTAATGCTTCATTTTGTAAATTTCCTTTTTCTTTTTGTACACCTAAACCAATGTTATAGCCAATTCCATTTTCTGAACGACCAGACATATTGATGTAGTTGTTTTGTGTAACCCCAGAACGAAGAACAGCATCATACCAATCAAATGTTTCATTATTTTCTACACGTCTTAGTAGTTCGCTATTTCTAGTTCCTAAAACTGCAGTTCTTAATGTTTGTGCACTTACTTGTCCAGTAATAGGATCTTTTCCTGCTGTAGCTAAGTAAGCTGATTGATGATAATTCCACCATTTTTGTCCATCCATCATTTTAGGTAAACGCGCAACCGCCTTTACACCATAATACGTTTCATAAGAAACCGTGAATCTACCTTTAGCAGAAGATCCATTTTTAGTTGTAACAATAACAACTCCATTAGATCCTCTAGAACCATAGATAGCAGTAGAAGATGCATCTTTTAAGATATCGATACGAGCAATATCTTGTGGATTTAGAAAGTCGATATCCGTAGTAGGAACTCCATCAACAACGAATAAAGGTTTAGAAGCTTCATTCATTGAGTTGTTTCCTCTAATTACGATATCAAATCCATCTCCAATACGACCAGTAGAAGTTGTGATTTGTACACCTGGTACATTTCCTTGCATAGCCTCCATTGGATTTGTCATATTCCTTTCTGTCAGCTTAGTGGCATCGATTACACCAACTGATCCAGTAAGGTCAGATTTCTTCGCTTTTCCATATCCTACAACAACAACTTCATCTAAAGCTCTGTTCTCAGATTCTATATCTGGAGTGTTATCAAAAGGTATTAATGTAATATTAAAATCTTGTGTTCCTGAAACAGGAATTTGCATTTGCTGAAAGCCATCATAACTAATAGTTATAACAGCATCCTCTGGAACACTTAATTCATAAAATCCATTCTCATCTGTACTTGTTTCGTATGTTGTACCATCTACATAAACGTCAACTCCAACTAATGGACTTCCATCTGTAGTGGATTTTATAATTCCCGAAATGGTTTTGTTCTCTTGTGCAAAAGCCGCTATTGGCAGCAGTAGGAGAGCGAGTAGTTTTATTTTTGACTTCCTCATAATAATGTGTGATTTTTTGTGATTTTCTGTTATTTTGATTTTGTGGTTTCCTGTTTTTACTTACATAAAAAAATATTTAGTTATACGATTGTTTTATAGTTTCCAATCTCCAAGAACTTTTTCTCTCGAATAAAAGTTACTATCGTTTGGATTGATTTCTTTACTCCATTTTACTCTATTTTTAGAGGCTCCTTGTCCAGTAGAATTAATTTCTCCGTAAAATGCTGTTAATTCATTAGATGGTTTTCCCCAGTTATTCCAACCTTCTTGGTTAATAGAATGATCCATCTTTGTATTGATAAAAATTACTTTAGCGTATGGACGCCAAGGTCTTCCCAAATAATGAGAGTTTGCTTCTTCGCCTTTTACAACACAATTATAAAATACATAACCATAAGTAGTTTCTTGTAGTGTAGAAGCAGCTGTTATATAACCTTTTCCTTTATTCTGAAGTTCACAATTTTCGAAAAAAGCAGTTGCTGCTCCAAAAATATAATCTACCGTACCCTCTATATAACAGTTATAAAAATATTGTCTAGAATTAGGTTTTACTAAATAGACTGTATCTTGATCTCCTAAAAAATTGCAATTAATAAATTTTGTTTTATCTGCTTCTGTACGTATTGCAACAGCTTGCCCGACACGTCCAGCAGTATTTTGAAATGTTATATTTTCTGCTGTAAAATCGTCACCATAAACAAAAAAAGAAGCAGAACCTGAAGTTCCTATTTTCTCTCCGATGTTGTTCAATTTAGAAGCATGATCATCGTAAGTTAAAATAGTTTTCGTTCTATCTTCTCCAATAAATGTAATATTCGTTTTAGATGTAGGCAAGATAATTTTTTCTTTATAAATACCTTTTTTTATAAAAACCTTTACCGTTACCTTGCTGTAATCTGGTAAATTTAAAACTAAATCTTGTATGGTTGTAAAATCTCCCGTTCCATCTTTTGCAACAACAAAATCATATTCTTTTGCTCTTGCAGACATTCCTTGATTGATATTTTCTACAAGCGACTCTGCATAAACTTCTATATTAGAATATTGAGATGATAAATTAAATTTTGAGCCGTCTTTTACACCAACATTTAAGTTATTTTTCTTTTCCCATTCATCTGGCATACCATCATTGTCAGTATCAATAAAAGTTGTAGACTTTAATGGAGGAAAACCTCCAACTTCGTTTTGAGAATTAATTATTCCAGTTTTACCAGCTGGATAACCATTTTTTAAATAATCGATTAGTCTATTATCAACCGCATCTCGTACATAACTAGCACCTACATATTTTGTAACCAATTCTAATGCTTGTTGTGGAGAATGAGTTTTGATTTCATTTTTTCCGAATTCCGTTTTAGACATCGTTTTCTGAGGCTCATCACATTGAACACCACCGTCCCAATTATTTGCTGTAATCTTAGGAAAATCATTCACAAAATTTCCACCAACATAAAACTGTCCATAAGGGATTGATGGATTGATAATACGATTTTTGTGTTTAGAAGCTGGACCAGATTTAAAGTAATTATTTACAATATTGTATTTTCCTTTTTCACCACCATAAATATTATTATCTCCCCAGTTATAGATGACATTATTTCTGAAATCTACCATTTCATCAGCAGGATTCACTGTAGATGCTGAACCACTAAAACGCGGATTTCTACTGTTGTTACTCATAATTAAATTATGATGGAATGAAGCAGGTTCTCCTCCCCAAATACCTCCATATCCGTGTGCACCTTTTTGATGAACTGATTGATTAAGTGCTTCTGCAATGATAGACCACTGTATGGTTAGATTTTTTACTCTGTAAAAAGAAATATTTTCATCTGTTGCCCAACTAAAAGAACAATGATCAATCATTATATTCTCAATATTTCTACCACCTAATGCATCTCCTTCAACTTTTGCTAAATCACCTAAGCGGAAACGTAAATAACGTAAAATAACATTGTTAGATTTTATTGTAACAGGATAGTTAGCGATTGTAATACCATCTCCAGGAGCTGTTTGTCCTAAAATACTAAGATTTCCATTATTGATATCTAATGGAGATTTTAAGTTGATTGTCCCAGAAACGGCAAAAACAATTATTCTATCTTGCTTTTTTGTAATCCCTTTTCTTAAGCTACCTTCTCCAGAATCGTTAAGATTAGAAACAATGTAAACTTCTCCACCTCTTCCACCAGAGGCATACCTGCCAAATCCTTCCGCAGAAGGAAAAGCAGGTATGTTCTGAGCAAATGAACACACATTGAGGATTAATGATATGATTGTGATTAAAAATGTTCTCATTTGGAGTTTATTTTATTAATTCCACCATCTTGGATCTCCAATTGCACTTCCAGTAGAAGATGCTGTTCTTAAAGGAGAATTAGTTGGTAATTGGAAATTTAGTGTTGTATTTGTCCACGATAACTCTTGTTCTTGATTATTTGCGCTTGTTGCACTAGTAGGAAGAACAAGTTTTTGTAAGTCTGCAGTTTTTCCATTTGTCAAATTATAGAAATTATTAAAAGAAAATACAGCAGAACTGTTTGTAGCTAAACGAATTAAATTATTATTAGCAAAACTTCCACCGACACGTGGTGAGTTAGCTAAGATATTATTCGTGAAATTTAATTTAATTGGAACATTATTGTTATCTAATAATGGATAGATAGACGTTTGTCCAAAGCTATTAATTGTACAATTATTAATATTAATAGTTGCATTAGCAGAAGGTGTTGTTATACTTTCTCTGTATCTGATAAATAAATCACCAACTTCTGTAAATGTTGAATTTTCTAAGTTAACTTGATTAAAAACTAATTTATCTAAATGTAAAAAGCCATAAGTTGATGCAGGGAAATTTCTAAAGAATGAATGTTTTATTTCAAACTTATCCATTATATATCCACTATTAGGACCTCTGTTTGCTCTAAAAGCAGCAGTAGAAACATCATGAACTAAACAGTTTTCAATTAAGATATTTTCAAAATTTGCTCTTGCTGCATTATTATTACTACTTGTAAGATTTATTAAATAAGCCGCTTTATTTGTCGTTCCATCTAAATCGATGTTTTTAAGATGTAATCCTGCTCCAGTATCATTTAATGTAAATTCTTTAAATAATACTTTTGTATCTTCTGCATTACCTGATATTCCAATTAATGAAACTTTTTTAGCGTTAATTGTTATCACATTATCTCCCGTATTGTATGTACCAGGATTTAACCCAATAACATCGCCATCTTTTGCATTATTAACTAATGCTACAATATCATCGCCAGGATTAGCTACAATAGTATAGTTAGTGGAAGTTTTAGTTGTAAAAGTTTGAACACCTACACTTGTATTTCCTTTGTAGATTTCTACACTATATTTTGTATTTGGATTTAATCCTTTTACAGTTTTAGAAGCAGAAGCAGCTTCTGCAGGAGAAATCTCGCTTGTAATTGGTGTTCCATAAACAGGTTCTTGACCAGATGCTTGAGTAAATGGTGTAAATGTTAGTTTTGTAACACCATCTGTTTTATCCCAACTTAATGTAATTTGAGATTCTAATACATTCGGATCATAAATAGGATGAAGGATTTGTACTCCAATTATTTTGAATCGTGCACTTTTCGACCAGTAAGATTCTGGTCTATTAGGTAATGAATTTGCTTTTACACGAACAAATAAATCCTTACGAACAGGAATTTCTTGATCAGTTAATACAACTCCAGCCGAATCTGTAACTTTCGAAATCAAGATTTCGTTAACGTTTGTAAAAAGAGAATCTGTTGAAACTTCTGTTGTATATTCAACTTCTTCGTTATTTGCATGCAAAGAAGCCTTCCAAGTGATTTTTGATTGTGTTTCACCATTCACGGCAGTTAAAGAGAATGGAGTAAACATTCTCATTGGGTCTGTAGATTCAGATTTTAAATCATCATCAGTACAAGAAGAAACTACGGCTCCTGCGCAAAGCAAAGTTCCTATAAAATATAATTGATAAAGTGTTGTTTTCATTTTCAAAAAATTTTTAGTATCCGTAATCTTGTGTTAAATTATAATTTGTATTGATGATATCTTGGAAGATTGGTAACAATTCAGAATGATTTGCTTTGTAATATTGCATCCAACCTTTTCTTTCGTCGTTAATCATTGTTGCAACCATTGCAGTTTGCCAATTAATTCTAGTATATCCAGTAGGAGTAGAAGCGGCAGACGGCGCATAGAAAACATTTCCTTTGTCTGTCCCAACAAAATAAGTATCTAAACTAAGTACTGTTTGTTGAGCATTTTGAGAAGGCGTATAGCTTCCCACTTTGTAATAGATGTATTTAGGAACATTTACATATTCACCAGTTCCATCTAATAAACGTTGTAGTTTTTGTCTTGTTTGTGTTACAACATCTCCTAACAGGTTCCATCTAATTAAGTCATATTTACGAATAGATTCTCCACCAAATTCTAATAAACGTTCTTGAACAATTTCTTTGAAAAAAGCATCGTGTCCACCAACATTTACCTCTGGCATTTGAGAAGGATTTTGACTAAATGCTCTTGCTCTAACTTCTCTTAAAGCTTCTATTGCACTTGCAGTTGGACCAGCATTTAATTCGTTTTCAGCTTCTGCATACATTAATAAAACATCTGCAAAACGTAAAACAGGCCAATTGATTCCTAAGTTTTGAGAAGGACCAGTAACTTTAGTCCAAGACTTTCTAAATTTTCCGTCTGTTAAAGCATCAATCTTAACAACTTGAGATAAGTCATCAGCATTAATTTCGAAAACATTTATAGTTACATCACGACGTTGGTCGTAACGATTAAATTCGTAAAAATAAGTTGGTAATGCAGTAAGACCACCACCACCGTTCCATTTAGAAGCAGCATTGTGTCTTAAACCATTGTAATAACCTAACTTACTATCTGTACGAGAGTTTCCTCCGAATGCACCAACTTGAAAAATCATTTCGTTTGTATTATCCATTCTACCTTCATTGATTGCACGGAAAACATCTTCGTAATTTGGATTTAAATTGTGACTTCCACGTTGTTGCATAATGTCAAACGTTTCATCTCTTGCAATTTGATAATATTTGTTTGCATCAGTTCCTTTAACCATTTGTACAGGATTTCTACGTAAAGAATATCCAGCTCTTGCTAAAGCAATTCTAGCTCTTAAACCCTTTACATATGCTTTTGTAACACGAGATGTAGGATCATTAGATTCTGCTCTCCAAGGAATAACTTTTGAAGCTTTTTCTAAATCAGCTAATAAAACCTCATATACTTCATCGCGATCTGTTTTTGGTAAAAAAATATGTTCGTATTGAGAAGAAGGTTTGTCTTGAAAAGGAACATCTCCCCAGTTACGAATTAATTCATAATAAAATTGTGCGCGTAATGTTAATGCTTCTCCATAATAACGATCCATTAAAGCTTTGTCGCTATTACTTCCTGTAGTGTAAACTGTAGAATTAGGAATATTAAATATTAATAGGTTTGCGCGTTCTATACCCGTATATAATTGTCTAAATGGACGATCTAATTCTGTATTTGTTGCACAAGCTGCGTACATACTAATTCCACGTCTATCGTTACAACTGTAATCACCAGAAGTTTTAAAATCGTCGGCAGCTTGTCCAATGATTGATGAAATTCTATTTCCATAACCATTGTCTCCAGCAAGTTGATTGTAAACTGCTATTAAGGCAGAGTAAGTATAATCTGTATCATTATAAACTTCAGATTCTGATGTGTTAGAAGGACTATTTACATCTAAATAATCATCACAAGAATTAAAAGTTAATAAGATTAAACTTACACCTAAGATTTTTATATATCGTTTTGTATTCATTTTTTTTAATTTGAAAGATTAGAAAGTAACATTAATTCCAGCCAAGAAGAATCTACTTCTAGGATAAGCCGCATAATCTACACCTGGTGTAAGAGGACTTGTTCTTCTTGTATTTGCTTCTGGATCATATCCTGAATAACCTGTAATTGTAAATAAATTATTTACAGTTGCATATACTCTAAATTTACTAATGAACTTAGTTTTTGCTAACATGTCTTGTGGTAAAGAATAACCAACAGTAAGGTTGCTAAGTTTTAAATAAGAACCATCTTCGATTGCATAAGAATGTAAAATATAGTTACCAGTAGATGGAGACCAAAATGTTGCACTTTCATTCATTGCAGCCAATTGTGTAGGATCTGTTACTCTGTTTCCGTTGTTATCAAAATTTCTCCATGCTCCAGCAACCTCTTTCAACATATTATTGTCTTTGTATTGAAAGTGAGTTGTAAATTCCATTCTATTTGCGTTATACACTTTATTTCCTACAGAGAAAGTAAAGAATAAACTTAAATCGATGTTTTTATATTGAAATTGTTGATTAATACCTCCATAAAATTTAGGTTGAGAATTACCCAATACTTTTTTATCATTATCATCGATAATTCCATCACCATTAAGATCTTTTAATTTTAAATCTCCAGGTTTTACTGCCTTAGAACCTAATGCAGCAGCAGAGCTACTCGCTATACCAGGTTTTAATGTGTATTGTTGATTTGCTGGGTTGTAATCAAAATCTTCTACTTTGTACCATCCATCTGTTACGTATCCATAAAATTGACCAATAGGTTTTCCTACTTCAACTTTAAAATCTTGAATACTATTTACCCAACCAGAAGATTGGTAATAATACTCTAATCCTTCTCCAGTAACATCTTTACCTAGAGACTTTATAATATTTCTATTGTGAGATACATTAAAATTAGCTGTCCATTTAAAATTACCTTCTCTAATGATATCAGCACCTAAAGAGAATTCGATTCCTTTGTTTTCTGTTTCTCCAGAATTCTGATATTGAAATTCGTAACCTCCAGTTTGTGGAATTTTAGCTAATAACAATAAATCTTTTGTATTTGTAATATAGGCATCTATAGAACCATAAATTCTTTTATCAAAGAAACTATAGTCTAAACCAATATTTTTAGATATTGTTCTTTCCCATTTAGTACTCGCATTCGCTAAACGCTCATTTGGAGCTAAACCAGGAACAACAGCATTATCAAACGAGTAACCCCAGTTACTAGAACTGTTAAAGAATGTACTGTATAAAAATGGCTCTATTCTATTGTTACCAGATGTACCGTAGCTTAAACGTAGTTTTAATTCGTTAATCCAAGAAGAATCTTTCATAAAACTCTCTCTGCTCATGTTCCAAGCGAAAGAAGCAGAAGGGAAGTATCCCCATCTATTATCTGGTGCAAAAACACTAGATCCATCTGCACGTAATGTTAACGTTAACATATACTTTTTATCGTAAGCATAATTTGCCTGACCGAAGAAAGAAGCTAAACGATCTACTGTTACAGCAGTAGAAACAGGATCCTGAACCATACCAGTAGGAGGAACAGCACTCTGAATATTTGCAAACGCTTGTTGTGGACTAATATTTTTTGGTAACCATTTTACATAAACTCTGTCTGTATCACCATCCGTTTTTACAATCTCTTGCCCAACCATTACATTTAATTTGTGTAATGAACCTAATTTTGGTGAGTATTGTAATGTATTTGTACTTGAAATACGTTTACTTCTAGAACCTCTTAAATCAATTACTGGTAAATTAGCATTTGCGCGAGCAACATTAGTTATATTACCATAAAAGAAATTATCTTGACGATCACTTTGTACATAACCAAGTACAGTTTTAAAAGTTAAACCTTTTACAATTTGCCATTCAAAATATCCATTCATTAAAATATTTTGTCTTTCATCTTCTCTAAACTCATTATTTGTAAGTAAAACAGGGCTAGTAAGATTAGTTTGAGCAAAATAATCAGGATCAAAGAAATCGACAAACGACTCATTTCCTGCTCCTGCAAAAGGTTGATACCTAACGGTATTTCTTAATTTATTATTACTTTGTGAACCAGTATTAGAAGTTCCAGAACCTGTAACAACATCTTTACTATATCTAAAATTAATTCCAACTTTTACTTTGTCACTAACTTTAGTGTTCATTTTAAAGTTGGCAAGATGCCTTCTGTAACCAGAAGTAATCATAATACCATCTTCGTTCAGATAATTTAAATTTAAACTATAATCTGTTGTTTTATTTCCACCAACAACAGAAATATTGTGATTCTGAGAAAATGCTTTTCTTCCAAAAACTTCTTTTTGCCAATCTTTTGGCTGCATACTTTTGTAAATGTCCATATCACGGAATTCACCGTATCTATTTCTAAAAGCATCAGCAGATTGTTGATCGCCAGCAATATTATATAGTTCGTATTGATTTCTTACGAATTCATACGGAGACATTACATCTAATTTATTTTGTATCTCTCTATAACCCGTATAGTTAGTATATGATATTTGTGTAGGTAAATTAAATCCACTTTTTGTTGTAATTAAAATTACACCATTGGCACCACGAGCACCATAAATAGCAGTTGAAGCGGCATCTTTTAAAACATCTATAGATGCAATTTCTTGTGGAGATAATATAGATAAGGCATTTTCTACTTGTATTCCATCTACTATATATAATGGACTATTATCTTGTGTAATAGATGTACCACCTCTTACTCTAATACTAATATCTGCTCCAGGTGAACCTTCGGAAATACCAACTTGTACACCAGCTAAACGACCTTGTATTGCTTCGGCAGCAGAATTAACTGCCATATCTTTAATCTGATCAGAATTAATACTTGCAACAGCACCTGTTAATTCATCTCTAGAAACTGAAGTATATCCTACAACAACAACTTCATTTAAATCTTGATGATCCGTAACAGATTCTATTAATTGTATATCTATTAAACCATTTTTATTTACAGGTATAAGTTGCTTTTGAAAACCATCGTAGAGTATAGTTAATGTGGCATTATCAGGAACATTTAGTTCATAATGACCATTTTCATCAGTAAAAGTTTCGTAAGCTGTTCCATCTACAAAAATTTCAACTCCAACTAATGGTGATCCACTAGCAGAAGTAATATTACCTGTAACAACCATTTCTTCTTGTGCAAAACTTGCAACAGGAAGAAGAAGTAGCGATAATAGTTTAATTTTAGACATCCTCATTTTATAAATCGTTTATTATATTATGTGTTAATAGTTATCGATTATGTAATCGATTGCAAAGATTAAAATAATTAGGTGTACAGAGGACACTAAAATATAAAATATTTTTTAAAATAAAAACGATATATTAAAAAAAGTTAAAAAAAAACTAAATAACTTAAGTATCTGTTATTTAATTATATATAATAGATATTGGTAGGGTTTAGTGCTTCGCAAATAGCTTTAATGTTAATTATTGGTTATTATTATTAGATTTATTGAAGTTATTGATTACATTAAAATTACATTTGTAATCGATTACAAATGTAATTTTAGTCCAAATTTTTTATATATTAGTGTGTACAAAATACAATAAGATTTGTTGAATTATATTTAAAGTATCTTTGCACAGATTGAAAATTAATATTCGATTATACCTATGAAAAAAAGTGTTACGATTTACGACATTTCTAAAAAACTTAATATCAGTGCTGCTACAGTTTCTAGAGCATTAAACAATCATCCTAAAATTAGCCAAAAGACAAAGGAACTTGTGTTAAGTGCGGCTAAAGAATTAAATTATATTCAGAATACTTTAGCACAATCTTTAAAAAGTGGGAAGACCAACCGTGTAGGAATTATTGTACCATATATTAACAGCAGTTTTTTTTCGTCTGTAATTCGTGGAATAGAAGAGGAGTTAACGCCTCATGGCTATCATGTTATTATATGTCAAAGTCACGAAGATGTTAATTTAGAAAAGAAGCAACTTAGTACATTATTAAATGCACAAGTGGATGGGATTTTTATGTCTGTTTCTAAAACAACAGAAGATACAAAGCATATAGAAAATGCAAAAAGCAAAACTCCAATTATATTTTTTGATAGAAAGAAAGATATTGCTGGAATAAGTACCGTTGTAATAGATGATTATAAAGCTGGTTATTTAGCTACTGAACATCTTATAGAACAAGGTTGTCGAAAAGTATGTCATTTATTAGGTGACTTAAGATTAGAAATCTATCAAAACAGATACAATGGATATTTAGATGCTTTGAAAGACAATGGAATTTTATTGAATAAAGATTATGTAATTCCAATTGAAAGTTCTGTTGAAGATGGAATAGAAGCAACTAAAAAATTATGGAAACTTGCTTCACCTCCAGATGCTATATTTTCTGCTAGTGATTATGCAGCTTTAGGTGTTTGTCAGGAATTAAGAAATAATAATATCCGTATTCCACAAGATGTTACTGTAATTGGTTTTAGTAATGAACCTTTTACACAGTATATGGAATTGCCTATTAGTTCTGTTGATCAGACTCCTGATATAATGGGAAAAATTTCCGCTCAAGTATTTTTGGAATACATCAACGAAAATTTTTCAGGGATAAGCATAGAAAAAAAGGTAGTTCTAAATCCTCAACTTTATATTCGAGAATCATCTAAACGAAAATAAATTAAAGAGAAACTCCTCTTTTCCAGGGAATAAAATCGTTTTGATTTAATAATTGAGCTTTAGTTTTTATATCTCCACTTGCTACTTTTATAATAAATTCCAATAATTCATCTGCTGTTTCATCAATTGATTTTTTTCCTGTGATTATTTCACCGGTATTAAAATCAATGATGTCAGGCATTTTTTCAACCAATGCATTATTAGATGAAATTTTAATTACTGGAGCAACTGGATTACCAGTTGGTGTTCCTAAACCAGTTGTGAATAAAACAATATTTGAACCTGATCCAACTAAAGCAGTTGTACATTCAACATCATTTCCTGGTGTACACAATAAATTTAAACCAGGTTTGTGTATATATTCTGTAAAATCTAATACATCTTGAATAGGAGATGATCCTCCTTTTTTAGCTGCACCAGCAGATTTCATAGCATCTGTAATTAATCCATCTTTTATATTTCCAGGAGAAGGATTCATATCAAAACTAGAACCAGCAGCAATAACAGAATCTTCAAAATCTTTCATTAATTGTAAAAAACGTTCTGCGTCTTTTTCTTCGACACATCTATTTACCAATTCTTGTTCAACTCCACATAATTCTGGGAATTCTGATAAAATTGTTGCTCCACCGATAGCTGCCATTAAATCTGATAATCTTCCTAATGTTGGATTAGCAGAAATTCCAGAGAAACCATCAGATCCTCCACATTCTAATCCAAGTACTAATTTTGAAATAGGAGCAGGCTTGCGTTCAATCTCGTTTGCCTGTTTAATTGCTTCGTAAGAATCTTTAATAATTCCATTTAGCATTTCATCAACAGTTCCAGATTTTTGTTGCTCATATATCACAATTGGTTTCTGATTATTTGGGCTAATTTTTTCTAATGCTTTTTTGAAAATATCAATCTGTAAATTTTGACAACCTAAGCTTAAAACAGTTGCACCAGCAACATTCGGATTATTTACATAACCAGCTAATAATCTTCCTAATGCTTCTGCATCTTGTCTAATTCCTCCGCATCCACCTTGATGTGTAATGAATTTTACATCGATGTTTTTAAAAACGCGGTAATCTTCAACTTCATTTGTTTCTACAGTTTCGGTATTATCATTAATTAACGAACGTAATAACAATTGATGTTTAGAAGGTTTATCAAATAATAATTCCTTTTCGAAAATGTCTTTTAATGTTTCAACATTTCTATTTTCACAAAAAACTAAAGGAAAAACCAACCAAATATTTTCTGTACCAACTTGTCCATCTGGACGGTGGTAGCCCATAAATGTTTTGTCTATCCATTTATCTATATTAGGAGCTGTCCAAGAAGTTGTTTCGGTTTTACCTTCAACTTTTGCACTTTTATGTTTTACGTTTTCAGTTGTAATAACTTCTCCTTTTTTAATAGGGTAAAGAGCTCTTCCTACAATAACACCGTACATGTAAATAGAATCACCCTCCTCTAAATCTACAGAAGCAAATTTGTGTTTTGCTTTAGTATCTTTTAAAATAGTAAACTCTAAATCTTCAACAACAATTTTCTCATTCGCCGATAAATCTACCAACGCAACAATTACATTGTCTGTTGGATTTACTTTTAGTGCTTTCTTTTGCATATAATTGTCATATTATGATTGAAGATAAATTGAATATGCTTTTTCAATTCCTTGTTTATCAATTAATTCTAATGCTTTCGAAATCTCGTCTACTAAGTTTTCTACTTTTGTAAGATCTTGATCCCAAAACGTTTTATTTTGCAAAATTAATGTAGAAATTTCATTGTAATTAGTTGATTTCCATATTTTTTCAAACTCATTAGTAATTTCTATATCATCATTCACAGGTAAAACTTCATTGTTCCAATTTCCTTTGTAAAAGCGTAATAAACAAGCAAATGCAAAGGTGATATTTTTTGGTAATTGATTGAATTTTTCTACATATTCTAATAAAGTTGGTAGTACACGAACTTTAAATTTTGAAATTGAATTTAATGCAATACTTGATAAATGATGCTTAATGAATGGATTTCTAAATCGATCAAAAACATCTTCCGCATATTCTTCTAGTTCTGCTTTTGGCAAGTTTAAAATGGGGATTATCTCATTGTAAACAATTTCTTTTACAAAGTTACCAGAAATAGTGTTATCGATTGCATTTTTAACAGTATCAATTCCCAACATAATAGAAAAAGGAACCATTGCTGTATGTGCACCATTTAAAATTCTCACTTTAGACAAGCGATAAGGCTGAATATCATTTACAACAAGTATTTGTTCATTCGCTTCGTTAAACGGTATTTTATCTAATAAATCTTTATTTCCTTCAATTGCCCAAAACAAAAATGCTTCTGCAACAACTATTAATTCGTCTTTGTAATCTAATTGATTGGTATAGTTTATTAGATCATCTTTCGGAAATCCAGGAACAATACGATCAACTAATGTATTATGAAATGAATTTGAATTCTCTATCCAAGTAGAAAACTCTGGCTCTAGCTTCCATAGTTTTGCATAATCTAAAATATATCCTTTTAAAATAATTGCATTATTTTCAATTAATTCGCACGGAATAATAGTTAAACCTTTTTCCGGATTTCCATTAAAATGCTGAAATCTTTTGTATAAAAGAGCAGTTACTTTTGCAGGGAAATTTTTGTGAACATTATTTCCTAATTCATTTTCAGAATCATCGAAAACAATTCCAGCCTCTGTTGTATTAGAAAAAATGAATTGTAATTCTTCTTCTTTAGCTAAATCTATAAAACTTTGATAATCTTCGTACGGATTAATTGATTTTTGGATAGCAGAAATAATCTGTTTATGCTCAATTGTTTGTCCTTTTTTTATACCTCTTGTAAATAAAGTATATAAATTATCTTGTTCTTCGAAAGTATTAAACGAACTTCCTGAAGGAGTAACTTTTATATTGGCGATTCCTGCATTAAAATTGGCATCTTTATTCAGTTTATCAATTACATAGTCTGTAAAAGCGCGCATAAAATTTCCTCCTCCAAATTGTATAACTTTTATAGGAAGTTCTTCTTTACTATTTATTATTTCTCTTGTTAAATTAATTTCCAATTTATTCAATTTAAAATTGTTATTTGATGACTTTATATTTCGGAACTAAAAGCTTCATGACAATCCATGCTGTTAAATATGCTATACCGCAAACAGTAAAAATAATCATATAACCTTTGTCTATTCCGTCTACTACGATTGCTCCAGATTTTTCTAAATTAGTTAGTAAATCTTCTGGCATTCGTTCTGTACTATATTGTGGAAATTTTTCTAATAATGGAATTCCATCTATTGTTGTCCATGCTTTGTGCGAATAATCAAATAAAACACCCGATGATTTATTAATGATAAATGAACCTATTCCACCAGCCATTCCTCCAATTCCAACAATTGTAGCAACTGCACTTTTAGGAAACATATCACTAACTGTAGAAAAAATATTAGCAGACCAAGCCTGATGCGCTGCACCAGCTATACCAATAATAAGTACAGGAATCCAGAATGTTGTAGCTCCTAATGGTTGTGCGACGATTGCTAATAAAGGGAAAAAAGCGAAAATTAACATGGCACGCATACGACCAGCGTAAGGATTCATTTTTAATTTATCTACAAAATATTTTGGTAACCAACCTCCAATAATAGACAATAATGTAATCATGTATAATACAAATAATGGAATAGAACTTTGTGTACTGTCCATATTATAAACAGAACTTAAGTAAGCTGGTGTCCAAAATAAATAGAACCACCAAACACCATCTGTCATAAATTTTCCGAAAGCAAAAGCCCATGTTTGTTTGTATTGAAAACATTCTTTGAATGTTAATTTTCTTTCTTCAACTTTGATTGCATTTTCTGTAACTTCTTCATCTTGTTGAATATATTGTAATTCAGCTTCATTTACTTTTGGATGATCTTCTGGTTTTTGATAGATGAAAATCCAAAATCCCATCCATACAAATCCTAATCCTCCAATAATAATAAATGCCATTTCCCATCCCATAGATTTTGCAATGAATGGAATAGTAAGTGGAGCAGCTAATGCTCCGACAGTTGCACCAGCATTAAAAATACTAGTTGCTAAGGCTCTGTCTTTTTTAGGAAAATATTCTGCTGTTGCTTTTATAGCTCCAGGAAAATTTCCAGCCTCACCAATTGCTAAGATTAATCGAGCAAAAATAAATAAGGTTACACTTGTAGATATTACAAGCGATACATTACTCACTTTCTCTAAGGTATCTTTTGCTTCTGCAAAGCTAACGAACCAGTCTCCAGTGATCCATCCAGAAGTTGCAATTCCGCAAAACGCGTGTAAACAAGCTCCGATAGACCAGATTGCAATCGCATATAGAAAACCTTTTTTTGTTCCCATTTTATCTATAAATCGACCAGCAAATAACATACTTACTGCATAAAATATAGAAAATAAAGCAGTTATATTTCCATAATCGTTATTATTCCAATGAAATTCAGGAACTAAATAATCTTTCCAAGTTAATGATAGAACTTGTCGATCTAAATAGTTAATAGTCGTAGCAATAAATAATAAACTACAAATAGTCCATCTAAAACTACTTGGTTTAAGAGTCATATTGTTTCTCATTTTTTCGTGTTAAATTTTTGTGTGTGGTTTTGAGTATTGAGTTAAGTTTTATTTCATCTTATTGTTTTTATATATTCAATTGATTGTTTTACAGTTTGTTTTATTTGAGGATAATTAAAATTACCATCTGGCTCTTTTGTAAATAATTGAGAGCCTAAGCCAACACAATATGCACCAGCAGAAATCCATTCTTTTAAGCTTTCTTCAGTCGCATTTACTCCACCAGTAGGCATTATATTAGTCCAAGGCATTGGTCCTTTTACAGCTTTTATAAAATCTGGTCCACCAACTTGTGTAGCAGGGAATATTTTTACAACTTCTGCACCTAGTTCCTCTGCATATGATATTTCTGAAACAGATCCACATCCTGGCATCCAAGAAATTTTTCTTCTATTACAAACTTTAGCAACTTCAGGATTAAGTGAAGGAGCAACAATAAAGTTAGCACCTAATTGTATGTATAAAGATGCAGTAGGAGCGTCTAAAATAGATCCAATCCCTAAAATCATTTCAGGAAGCTCCTTTGCAGCAAATTTTGTTAATTCAGCAAAAACTTCGTGAGCGAAATCTCCACGATTCGTGAATTCGAAAATACGAACTCCACCTTCGTAACAAGCTTTCAAAATATTTTTACAGATTTCTACATCTTGATGATAAAAAACGGGAACAATTCCTGTTTCTTTTGCTTTTAAAGCAACTTCTATTCTTGTAAATCTTGCCATTTTTATCTTTTTATTCTTCCTCCTAAATTTCCATTAACCACTTCTAATACATCTGCTACAGAAGCTAAGTTTACATCGCCTAAAATTGTATGTTTTAAGGCACAAGCGGCATTCGAAAAATCTAATGCTTTTTGATAATCGAAATGCATCAATCCATAAATTAAACCTGCCGCAAAAGCATCTCCAGTTCCAATTCTATCTACCACTTGATTAACTTCAATTTCTGTTGTTTCAATGTATTGATTATCAACCCAAGCGCGTCCTTTTGTTAATTGATTACTTGCATCTTTACCGATTCTAACTTTATCAAAAACTTTTTGGATAGAAGGAGTGGTATTTAGTAATGTTTTTGAAGCCTCAATAAAACCATCTTTATCTGAAGAGAATTGAGTTCCTAAAATTTCATTTATTTCATTTACACCTCCAATAAAAATAGTTGAAAGACCAACTAATTCTTTTAAAACTTCTTGTCCTTTTTTACCGTAATTCCAAAGGTTGCTTCTATACGCAGGATCTGTTGTAATATTGATTCCTTTTTCCTTTGCGATTTCTAATCCCTGTTTAAGTGCTAAATAAGCATTTTCTGAAATTCCTGGCGTAATTCCAGTCCAATGAAAATATTCGCAATCTTGTAAAGCAGCATTCCAATCAATATCATTTGGGTTGATATTGGCAAATGAACCATTTAATCTATTGTAAGCAATTCTACTTGGACGAACAGCAGAACCAACCTCTAAAAAATATAGTCCTAGAGGATGTTCGTTTTTATTGACTTGAGAAATATTAATTCCAAGACTTTTCATGTAAGAAATAGCTGAATCACCTACAAAATCATTCGAAACGTTTGTTATATGCTTTACATCGCATCCAAATGTAGATAGCGAAGCAGCAACATTCATTTCTGTTCCTCCAAAGAAAAATTCTACTTCTTTGCTTTGTTGTAAAGTTTTATTGTTTGAAGGTGATATTCTCATCATTACTTCTCCAAAAGTCAAAATTTTATTGCTCATAGGATTTCTTAAAATTCAAAATATTCTTTTGCGTTATGGTAACAAATATCTGAAATTGTTTTTCCAACTAATTCAAAATCATTTGGTAATTCACCATTTTGCATTTCTTCTCCAAAAAGATTACATAATACTCTACGGAAATATTCGTGTCTAGGGAAAGATAAGAAACTTCTAGAGTCCGTTAACATTCCAATAAAACAACTTATAAGTCCCATATTAGATAAGGCGTTCATTTGTTTTATCATTCCATCTTTTTGATCTAAAAACCACCAACCAGAACCAAATTGAACTTTACCTTTTACACTACCATCATTGAAATTTCCAATCATTGTTGCAAAAATTTCGTTATCAGCAGGATTTAAATTGTAGATAATTGTTTTTGTTAGCTTATCATTTCCATCTAAACGATTTAAAAATTTAGATAAGTTTGCAGCTTGTTTAAAATCTCCAATTGAATCCCAACCAGTATCAGGACCTAAAACTCTATGCATTCTAGCATTATTATTTCTAAGCGCGCCTAAGTGAAATTGTTGAATCCACTTAAACTGATGATAAGTTTCTCCTAAGAATAGGAGTATAGCTGTTTTAAATTGCTCAATCTCTTTTGCAGTTAATACATCTCCATTTCTTTTCTTATCAAAAATATTCTTGATTTCTGCATCTGTAAATTCTTCATAAGAAATGTAGTTTAATCCGTGATCACATACTTTGCAACCGATTGCATTAAAGTATTCAATTCTATTGTACAAAGCATCAGTTAAATCCTTGTAAGATTTAATTTCGATACCAGCAGTTTCACCAAGTTTTTCTATATAAGCATTGTAATCATCATTTTCGATCAAAATAGCCTTATCTGGACGAAAAGCAGTACTTACTTTTGTTTTAAAAGAATCATTTTGTAATGCTTTGTGATACTCTAAATTATCAGTAGGATCTTCTGTCGTACAAACAGTTTCAGCATTTACCAAACTTAATAATCCTTGACAAGATTTATCTGCTTGTTGTAATTGTTGAGAAGTATTTTGATAGATTTCAGTCGCATTTTTTTCATTTAATAACTCATCAATACCAAAATATCTTTTTAGTTCTAAATGTGTCCAATGGTACAATGGATTACGTAGCGTATGAGGAACTGTTTTTGCCCAAGCTTCAAATTTTTCTTGATCTGTAGCATCTCCAGTAATAAATCTTTCGTTTATACCCATAGTTCTCATTGCTCTCCATTTGTAGTGATCTCCAGCAATCCATACTTTTGAAATGTTTTCAAAAACACGGTTTTCTGCAATATCCTTCGGAGGTAAATGATTGTGATAATCTATAATAGGAAGTTTTTCTGCATAGTTAAAGTACAGTTCTTCTGCATATTTATTTTGTAGTAAAAATGTATCTGTTATAAAAGATTTCATATTAATTTGTGATTTTTTTTATTCGTTAGAAGGTTTACCTATTGTAGCTAAAATTCCACCATCAACATAAATAATTTGTCCATTGATGAAATTACTAGCCTCAGAAGCTAAGAAAATTGTTGTTCCAGCTAAATCTTCTGGATTTCCCCATCTTCCTGTTGGCGTACGACTGATGATAAACTCATTGAAAGGATTTCCATCAACGCGTATAGGTTCCGTTTGTGATGTCGCAAAATATCCAGGACCAATTCCATTAACTTGTATATTGTGTTTAGCCCATTCTGTAGCTAAATTTCTTGTTAACATTTTAAGTCCACCTTTTGCAGAAGCATAAGCCGAAACATTATCACGACCAAGTTCGCTCATCATAGAACATATATTGATAATTTTTCCAGCCTTTCTTTTTATCATGCCTTTTACAACTAATTGAGACATGATAAAAGGACCAACCAAATCAACATCAATTACCTTACGAAAATCTTCAACAGGCATATCGACTGCTAAAACACGCTTAATAATTCCTGCATTATTTACTAGAATATCAATTTTTTGATGCTTTTGTTCTATTTCAGCAACTTTTTCGGCAGCCAGTTTTTCATCAGTTACATCAAAAATATAACCTGATGCTTTATAGCCTTTTTGTGTATAATGAGCTAATGCTTCTTCTAATTTTGATGGAGTAGTGCTTGTAATTACTAATTCTGCACCAGCAGAAGCTAAACCTTCTGCCATTGCCATTCCTAAACCATGAGTTCCTCCAGTTATTAAGGCAACTTTTCCTGTAAGATCAAATAAATTCATATCGCTTACTTTAATTCGTTTGTTTTTACACCATCCATATCACCGTAATCCATATTTTCTCCTGCCATTCCCCAAATAAAAGTATAATTTGAAGTTCCTGCTCCTGAATGGATAGACCATTCTGGAGAAAGTACAGCTTGATGATTGGTCATAAAAATATGACGAGTTTCTTCTGGTTGTCCCATAAAATGACTAACTGTTTGCCCTTCCTCTAAATCAAAATAGAAATAAGCCTCCATTCGTCTTTCATGTGTATGCGCAGGCATGGTATTCCATACGCTACCTTCGTGCAATTCTGTCATTCCCATTTGTAACTGACAAGTTTCTAATACACTGTTTACTAAAAGCTTATTAATTGTTCTTTTATTAGAATATTTTGTTTCTCCTAATTCTACAATCTCAGCTTCAGCTTTAGTTACTTTTTTTGTTGGATATGTATGATGAGCAGGAGCAGAGTTAATATAAAAGTAGGGTTGTTCGTTATCTACTTTATCAAAAATAACTTCTTTACTTCCTTTACCAATGTATAAAGCTTCTTTGTTACCTAATTCGTAAACAGTTCCATCTACGGTAACTTTTCCTTTTCCACCAACGTTAATAATTCCTAATTCTCTACGCTCTAAAAAATATTCAGCTTTTAAATCGTCTGTTGGTTCTAATGTTAATGCTTTAGACGATGGAAAAACTCCTCCAACAATTAAACGATCGTACATAGAGTAAACTAATTTGATTTGATCCTTTAAGAAAATATCTGGAATTAGAAATTGTTCTCTAAGTTCTTCTGTTGTGTATTTTTTTACATCATTTGGATGATGGGCGTATCTAAATTCTGAATTTGTCATAATTTTAAATTAAGGATTTATGTAATCGATTACATTTTGTAGTCTAAAAACTTATCTTTTTGACGTTTTGTAAAAATATAAAAACATTTTTAATATTGTACATAAAACACCAATAAAATTTTTTATTCAATATAAATGCTTGTTAATGTGTTGTTTTAGAGTTTTTTAAAGTAGTTTTTAATATATTTATTTTGAAGTAAGATGTACAAAGTAAAATGTATAAAGTAAAAAGTATAGAGTACAAAGTATAAAGTATAAAGTAAAGTGTGCAAAGTAAATTGTAGAATGAAATTATAATAGAAGAAATAAAAAAGCTGTTCCAAAATTTTGAAACAGCTTAATATTATTAAAAACTAATTTGTATTAGATTTTTGAGATGTGTTGAACTAAATCAACAACTTTGTTTGAGTATCCAATTTCATTGTCGTACCAAGCAACTAATTTAACGAAAGTAGGGTTTAACATAATACCTGCTTCAGCATCAAATATACTTGTTCTTGTATCACCAACGAAGTCTTGAGAAACAACAGCATCTTCTGTGTAACCAACGATTCCTTTTAAATCTCCTTCAGCAGCTTCACGCATAACTTTTTTGATTTCGTCGTAGTTCGTTTCTTTTGATAATTTTACAGTTAAATCAACAACAGAAACATCTACAGTAGGAACACGGAAAGACATTCCAGTTAATTTTCCATTTAATTCTGGAATAACTTTTCCTACAGCTTTAGCAGCTCCTGTAGAAGAAGGAATGATGTTTACCATTGCACTTCTACCACCTCTCCAATCTTTTGCAGAAGGTCCATCAACAGTTTTTTGAGTTGCAGTTGTAGCGTGTACAGTTGTCATTAAAGCTTCTTCGATTCCGAAGTTTTCATGAATAACTTTAGCTAAAGGTGCTAAACAGTTTGTAGTACAAGAAGCGTTAGAAACGATAGTATCTGCAGCAGTTACTTTATCGTGATTAACACCCATTACAAACATAGGAGTATCATCTTTAGATGGTCCTGTTAAAACAACTTTTTTAGCTCCAGCTTCAATGTGTTTACCAGCAGTTTCTTTTGTTAAGAATAATCCTGTAGCTTCAACAACGATATCAGCTCCAATTTCATCCCATTTTAAATTTGCAGGGTCTCTTTCAGCAGTAACTCTAATAGTTTGTCCATTAACAACTAAATTTCCGTTTTCTACTTTTACTTCACCTTCAAATTTCCCGTGAACAGAATCATATTTTAACATGTAAGCTAAATAATCAACATCTACTAAATCGTTGATACCTACAATTTCAATATCTTCTCTCTCTATAGCAACCCCAAATACTAGGCTACCAATTCTCCCGAATCCGTTGATTCCAATTTTAATTTTTGACATAGTTATATAATTTCCCTTTATATTTTATATTGCTAAAATGTTAGCCACTTTAATTAATTCAGTATCGATTTCGTTATGTTTTATAATTGCTTCATCGATAGGAGTAAACACAATTTTGTTTGAGCGAATACCCGCCATTAAATTAGTTTTACCTTCTAATAAACCTTCTACAGCTGCAATACCTAAACGACTAGCTAATACACGATCATGACATGTTGGTGATCCACCACGTTGAATGTGTCCTAAAACTGTTACACGAATATCATATTCTTGGTGACGAGCTTTTACTTGCTTTGCAATTTCGTAAACTCCACCTAATTGTTCTCCTTCGGCAATAATAACAATGCTTGATTTTTTTCCTGACTCTTCAGAACGTTCTAATGAATCACATAAATCTTCTACACTATCACGTTGTTCTGGAATCAAAATATCTTGTGCACCAGAAGCTATTCCACTATTAAGTGCAATAAATCCAGCGTCACGTCCCATAACTTCTACAAAAAATACACGGTCATGAGAAGTAGCAGTATCACGTAATTTATCTACAGCTTCTACAACTGTATTTAAAGCTGTGTCATATCCAATTGTGAAATCTGTCCCAAAAATATCATTATCTATTGTTCCAGGGATTCCAATAAATGGAACATTGTATTCTTTGTGAAAGATATTTGCTCCAGTAAACGATCCATCTCCACCAATAACAACCAATGCATCTAGATTGTTTTTCTGTAAATGTTCGTAAGCTTTTTTTCTACCTTCTGGTGTTCTAAATTCTGTTGAGCGAGCAGTTTTTAGAATAGTCCCACCTTGGTTAATTATATTTTTTACGGAACGAGGACCAAGTTCAATCATATCATTGTTGATTAAACCTTCATATCCTTGACGTATTCCGATCGATTCTATTTGATAATATTTACAGGCTCTTACAACGGCACGTAAGGCCGCATTCATTCCTGGCGCATCTCCCCCAGAGGTTAATACACCAATTCGTTTTATATTTTTTCCCACTTTTTCCCTTTATTAAATCAAAAGTAATAAAAAAACAGCAAATAATTGTAATCAACTAACTAGTTAAACAATAAATTAATCTTCATCTACTGGAATAAGAGTTCCATCCGCAAAATCTCGTTGAAGAATAACAGCTATATATAAATCCTCTCTTGTTCTTCTAGGATCAAAAGTTTGTTTTAGGTCAATATTAAATGCTCCACTAGCTGCATTATATAAGAAAGCGTTTAAACCTCCTCGTAATTCTTTAATTATCTCGTAGGTTGTTTTATTCGTTTCTTTGTAAATTAATTTAGTAAGGATTTGACCGCGAGAACTTGACATGTTCTTTAGTTGATTCTCAAATTGATCGGCTAATTCTTTTTGACGAGATTTTACAAATTTCTTTTTATCTCGTCTTTTATCCATTGTTTGTATTGTATCAGAAACATAATTATATTCTTTTACAGCTTTTCTTACATACGGCCAAACATCTCTAACACGTTTTCTTAGCCATAAATAATACTTTTTCTCTAAGTCTGTTTTTAAATGAACAGAATAATAATTTGATTCGTTTAAATGAATTGTATCTAATGGATTAAATGTAAAATCATCTAAATTAATTGAATCATTTTTTATCTCTTGAACAGGGTTTTTACCTCCTAAATCTAAACCAAAAATTTGTGCATCTAATTTTGCACTTAAAAATAGCGTAAGGAAAGTAATAATATAGTACAAATGATATTTCATATAAAAAAATCGTTCAAAAATTGTTCCTAAAATTACTACATTTGTTCGTAAAATATATAAAATGAGTGCAAATAATTTATTTGACGAGAAATCGTTAAATTTTTTGGAAAACTATCTAAATACTGCTTCACCAACTGGTTTTGAGAGTGAAGGACAAAAAGTATGGATGGATTATATTAAGCCATTTGTAGACGAAATAAAAACGGATAACTATGGTTCTGCTTATGGAGTTATCAATCCGGAAGCTAAATATAAAGTTGTGATTGAGGCACATGCAGACGAAATTTCTTGGTTTGTAAATTATATTTCTGATGATGGATTAATTTATGTTGTACGTAACGGAGGTTCTGATCATATGATTGCACCATCTAAAGTTGTAAACATTCATACTAAAAAAGGAATTGTAAAAGGAGTTTTTGGTTGGCCAGCAATACATTTACGTCAAGGAGGAAAAGAAGAAGCACCAACACAAGATAAAATTTGGATAGATACGGGTTGTACATCAAAAGATGAAGTTTTAGAACTTGGTATTCATGTAGGTTGTGTCATCACTTATCCAGATGAATTTTTTACTTTAAATGACCGTTACTTTGTTTGTCGTGCTATAGATAATAGAATGGGAGGGTTTATGATTGCTGAAGTAGCACGTAAATTAGCAGAAAATAAAGATAAATTAGATTTCGGTTTATATATTGTAAATGCTGTTCAAGAAGAAATTGGTCTTCGTGGTGCAGAAATGATTACACAAACAATAAAACCTAATGTAGCAATTATTACAGATGTTACACATGATACAACAACTCCAATGATTACAAAATCGAAGGAAGGTGAACAAAAGTGTGGAGATGGTCCTGTAGTTTATTATGCGCCAGCTGTACAAAATAATTTAAGAGAATTAATTTTAGATACTGCTGAAAAAAATAATATTCCTTTTCAAAGAGCGGTTAGTTCTCGTGTAACTGGAACAGATACAGATGCATTTGCTTATAGCAATGGAGGTGTTCCTTCTGCATTAATATCTTTGCCATTACGTTATATGCATACAACTGTTGAAATGGTTCATCAGTCGGATGTAAAAAATGTTATTGAGTTAATTTATGAGTCAGTAAAAACGATTAAAAACGATCAGAGTTTTAAATATCATACTGTTTAATACTTAATTTATATTAAAAGAAATGAGCCGCAATTTTGCGGCTCATTTCTTTTATATTGAAAAATAATTTATGCTTTTATTTTAGATTTTAAATTTAGCCTTTGTCCAACTCTTGGTTGATCTCCAGGTTCCATTCTATTATACTTGTAAAGATTCTTAACTTTTATTCCAAATTGTTGAGAAATAGTATACATATCATCTCCTTCTTGTACTTTGTAAGAATGGTCAGATCCTTTAGATTTCTTTTTACCAAAAAATACGATTTGTCCATTTTTTAATTTAGATCCCATTTGGATTTCATTAAAATTGGCGATTTCAGATGGAACTTTATTATATGTTTTTGCAATTAAAGCAATTGTTTCTCCTGCTTGTGCAACAACATATGGAATATTATTTTTATGATTTAAGATACGTGTACCAGGTGCTTTTTCTCTTACCTCGTATTCTATTTTTTTACTAACTTTTTCTTCTTTAGTAGTAACAGCTGGTAAAACAACCTCTGGTTTGTTAGATTTTGTATTGTATTTTTGAGTATTATTACTTGCTAGTAAATCGTCTTGATTATTATATAAGTTATATAATTTAGCATAGACCTCTTCAGTAGATATGTTATCAAACTGATCTAAATTGTATTTTTCTATTCGTGATATTAATTTAGAAGGGTATTTAGGATCTGTAGCATAACCCGCTTTTTTTAATCCATTTGCCCATGCACGATAATCTTTATCATCTAAAGTAAAAAGTGACTTGTAGTAAGGTCTTAATGCTAAAAATTTAGAATGATCTCTATAACTTTCTTCTACAGATTCATATTTTCTAAAACATTCACCTCTAGCATCATCATCATGGTAAATTCTTGGTTTATCAAGCGACCATTCTTCTGGTCCTTTACATTTTATTCCAAAATGATTATTGGCTTGATCTGCTAATCTACTTTGTCCTCCACCAGTTTCTAATAATCCTTGGGCTAATGTAATACTCGCAGGAACTTTATACAATTGCATTTCCTGAACAGCTAAAGCAGCGTGTTTACGAATGTAAGTTACGTCTTTACTTTCTTGTGCTTGAGTTGCGATTGTCGCTATCAAACTAAAAATGTATATCAACTTTTTCATTCAATAAGTGTTTTGTTCTTTTTTTTCAGAAGTTTATTCATTCCTTCAATTCCTTGTAATCCACCAGTATGAATCATTAAGATAGTTGAATTTTCTTCGAAATAATTATTTTTAATTAACTCCATTATCCCAAAAACCATTTTTCCTGTATAAATAGGATCTAATTGAATTTGGTTAATTCGTTTAAAATCATTTACAAAAGTAATTAATTCTTCGTTAACTTTTCCATATCCTCCAAAATGAAATTGATTAAAAATAGTAAAATTCTCTTTTTCTGTTAAGTTACGTATATCATTTACAATAAAATCACCTTTTAAACTAGGGAAGCCTAAAATGGTTTGATGGGGTTGCGAGCTTTCTATTACACCAGCAATAGTTCCTCCAGTTCCGATAGCGGTTGCTATATAATCAAAATTAAAACAGTTATCGTATAAAATTTCTTTACACCCTTTTATGGCTAAATTATTTGTTCCGCCTTCTGGTATAATGTAAGTATCTGGAAATTGTTTTTGTAATTTTTCTAAAAAATCTGGCTGATCTTTTTGTCTGTATTCTTCTCTTGAAATAAAGTGAAATTTCATTCCACATTTTTTAGCAAAACGTAACGTAGAATTTTCATCTATTTTATTTTCTAATTCTTCGCCACGAATTATTCCAACTGTTTCAAATCCGTGTAATTTTCCAGCAGCAGCAGTCGCTGCAATATGATTAGAAAAAGCGCCACCAAATGTTAGAATTTTTTTGAAACCTAATTCTTTTGCTTCAATTAAATTATACTTTAATTTTCTAAATTTATTACCAGAAATTTCGGGATGATTTAAATCCTCTCTCAAAATACATAGTTTAATATTTTGAGTAGTAATTGTAGATAAATTGATTTCTTGTATTTCCGCTTTATATTCGTTCCAAATCATTTTATAAATAGTTTAAAAAGCTATAAAATTTTCGGTTTTTCAAATAATTTAGATTGTCTTCGTTAGCGTAAGCTTCTTTTTCGAAACTTATATTTCTGTATGCTTTGTGTTGATCTTTTGATATAATTAACCGAATAAAATACTCGATTATGTACCAAATGTAAAACAGAAAAATTAAGAGTTCAAGTTGTTGAATAAGATGAATTTTCTCGTGATTAATAATAGTTGGATTGTTTTTTAGATTTTTATCTCTCAGAATAATAAATGGAAAAATAGCTATTCCAATAAAGTTTTTCCGAAATATTTGACGTAAAACAATAACAAACATAAAAATCGTTTAATTAAAGATAATCTTAAGAATGTACAACAAGCATAGCTTTCTACAAAAGTAACAATTTATAAAGAGAATTCATTTAAACTTTTTTTCAAATTATTTTGTAATTTCACAGGATTAGAAATGAAAAAGTTTGAAGAAGGAGATTATTATTTATCTCCAGAAGGTTTCCGAATTTTTACGGCTCAATATTTAAAAAAGAGAGGATATTGTTGCAAAAGTGGTTGCAAACATTGTCCTTATGGCTATGATAAAAAAACTGATAAAATAAAAAGTAAAAAATGAAAAATACATCAACAATTTTAGCTTTACTTGTTGGAACTTGTGCTTTTGCACAAATGAAGTTTCCAGCAGTTAGTTCGCATGCAGAAATAGAACAAAAAGTTGGATTAACTGAATTTGAGATTGAATATAATCGTCCAAATATTAATAACCGAGAAGTTTTCGGAAAATTAGTTCCTAATGGAGAAGTTTGGAGAACTGGTGCAAATGAAAATACGGTTATAAAATTTGATCAACCAATAAAAGTAAATGGTAAAGAATTAGCGGCTGGTGAATATTCTTTGTACACAATTCCAAATCAGAAAAGTTGGGATGTTATTTTTTATAAAGATGCTAAAAACTGGGGAAATCCTCAGGAGTGGAAAGAATCTAATATAGCTTTAAAAGTAAATTCTCCTGCTACAAAAACGAAAGGTGTAAAATTAGAAACATTCGAAATTCGTTTTACAAATGTACAACAAGATAAAGCAGATTTAGTTTTAGCTTGGGATGATGTTTCTGTTGTTGTTAAATTAGAAACAAATACAAAACAAGCTGTTTTAGATATGATTAAATCTCAGTTGAATGAAAATTCTCCTGCAAGAGATTTTTACAACTCTGCTAATTACTATTATACAAATAAATTAGATAGAGCACAGGCATTAAAATGGATTAATAAAGCAATTGCTAAAGATGCAAAAGCACCAAGTTATTTTGTTGAGTTAAAAGAGAAATTAGAAAAAGAAAAATATTAAATTCTTTTCTAAGAATACGATATAAGCTACCATTTGGTAGCTTTTTTTATAACTAGTTCTTATTAAAATGTAAACTTTTGTTTATATTTTTTTCATTGATAGTGATGATTTATAAAATTAATGTAATTTTGTCGCATTAATAAAAATGAGCGAGTTTCTAAGAAAAATACTGATACTTCCTTTACTATTGATGTTTTTAATAAATGTCAGTGGAATAGGAGTGTGTATAGAACATTCTCAGCATAGTAACTCAACTTCAACCAAATTACATCAAGATAACAAAGAAACGTGTATTGATAATGAAGATGTGTGTCAGTGTTTACTTCACATGCACATGAATCAGGTTTTAATGCCAAAAGTTATTGTTATAGATACCCCAATTAGTTCTATTATTGATAATGAAATGCCTCAACCAAAGGCAATCAATTATCGATGCTTATTAGACTTCTTTAGCTCTAGGGCACCTCCATATTTAGTATAGTAGTTTAATAGTTAAAACTAAAATAGGTTATGCGTTCATAATTTATTTTTTGTTTAATGGATTCTTTATGTTTTTACATGTTGATTCCTTTGTCTATTCTATCTATTAAAGTATGAAAATGAATGTTTTCATATTCACTATACATCAATGTTTATTACTGTTTTTTAACAGTAAAAAAATCTCAAATTTACACATCAGATTACGAATTGTTATTTATAAAATAATAATGATAAATATTGATATTCTAATGATAATCAATGCTGTTTTATTGAAATACTAACAGTTACTTATAAATTTTAAATAAATGTCAAACTTTAAACAAATCGCTCATAAAACACGAAAAGATCTGTTCAAAGGCAAGCAAAGTCTACTAATTGCCACAACTGTTCTTCTTTTTTGTTTTCTGAGTATCGGAATTGGATTCATAAAATACAATGAAACGTTTTCCAAAGTAAAAGAATATCGTGAAGAAACACGAAAAAATTGGGAAAGTAGACCAGATAAACATCCACATAGAATGGCACATTATGGGTATCTAGTTTTTAGAATTGGACATCCATTAAGTGTATTTGATAATGGTTTGGATGATTATTTAGGGAATGTAATTTTCTTAGAAGCACATAAACAAAATACAGCCAATTTATCAGAAGCAGGAAGTTCTGGTGTTTTAGTAAGATTTGGTGCATTTAGTAGTGCATTCATTTTACAATGTATTGTTCCTTTAATTATTATTTTTTTAGGATTTGGTTTAATTGTTAGGGAAAGGGAAGATGCTACGTTAAAAATTTTGAATGTTCAAGGTGCTTCTCCAAGAGCAATTATCTGGGGAAAAATTATGGGACTTTGGCAATTCTCTTTGTTATTTTTAATTCCTGTAATTCCAATTGTTTTTTTAGCTGCAATTGGAACAGAAACAAGTACAACGATTGATATTTTATCGAGAATCTTAGTCATCTTACCAGCTTACATGATTTACTATTTCTTTTTTTGTACACTAACGGTATTAATTTCTGCAAATAGTAAAGTCTCTTCTTCAGCTTTAATTAGTTTAATTGGTTGTTGGTTAGTTTTAGTGATTTTTTTACCGAAAATAGTTCAATTCACAGCTCAAAATTTATATCCAACACCATCAAGAATTGCATTAGAAACAGAAGTTGAAGAAGATGTTTTAAAAGTAGGAAATAGTCATAATCCAGATGATCCACATTTTAAACATATTAAAGATTCTTTACTAACAAAATATAATGTAAAAACAACAGATGAGCTTCCTGTTAATTACGGTGGAATTGTAATGAAAGAGGGAGAAAGAATTAGTGCAAAAATATACAAAGATCATTTAAACGAACTACAAAGAAAATACAATAGCCAACAAAAACTAAACGAATTGTTTGGTTTTATAAATCCTTTAATGGCAATTAAAAATATTTCGATGACTGCTTCTGGAACAGATTATTTTGCTTATCAACAGTTTCAACTGCAGGCAGAAGATTATCGCTATAAGCTAGCACAACGCATGAATGATTTACAAATAGAACATATTGCGAATGTTAAGCCATTACCAGGAGAAAAAGCCGCAATGGTTACTAAAGATAATTGGAAACAGTTTCCTGATTTTACTTATCAATTCTCTTCGTTAAAGGAGAGTGTTTTTTCTCAAATAATTCCATTTTTAGCGATTATATTTTGGTTGTTATTATGTGTTATAAGTGTTGAATTAAGTGCTAAAAAATTAAAATTAATCTAAATGAATTATTACTTATTTAAACAATTTTGTAGAAATAAAGCGTACATTATTTCACTTATTATTTTATTATTTGCAGGTTTAAGCTCTTTATATACTGGGAAAAAGTTTTTAGATAGAAATGAAGATATTATTGCTAAAAGCGCAGCTTACCAACAAGAAAGTCTTGATAAAAATTTATCATTACATAGCGACGACATAGGATTACTATTATATTATGTAAAGTTTAATTTGGTAAATGAAATGCCAAAATTAACGGCATTAAATATAGGCTTAAGAGACCTTAATCCTTCTATACAAGGAGTTACAATAAGAAACTTAGAAGAACAAAAGAACAATTCTGATTTCTTTAACCCAGCAAATGCAGTTGTTGGTAATTTCGACTTTTCCTTTGTCTTAATTTTTCTTTTTCCTCTTGTAATTATTGCATTTTGTTACAATGTAATTTCAGATGATCAAGAAAAAGGAACATGGAAATTACTGGTTGTGCAAAGTAAAAGTATAAAAAAACTTATCGATACTAAATTATTCATTCGCTTTCTAGCAATTGTATTTGTCTATTTTCTACTCTTAACTGTTGCAATATTTTACATTGCAATTCCGATAAATTATGATTTTATTATTTATAGCAGTGTAGGACTATTATATATTATTTTTTGGTTTGTTTTAAGTAGATGGATAATTAGTTACCAAAAATCATCTTCATGGAATGCACTTTCTTTAGTTATACTTTGGATGGGAATGAATTTTATTTTTCCAATGTTAGGAAATATGGTTATTCAAAAAGTATATCCAACAAAAGAAGGCTTACAAGCACAAATAGAACAACGTGAAGGTTATCATAACAAATGGGACGAAAAGAAAGCAGAAACAATGAAAAGGTTTCATGTCATTTATCCTCAATTCAGTCATTATAATGTAGATGAGAATGTTAGTTCATCCTATATTTGGTATTATGCCATGCAACATCTTGGAGATGTAGAATCTTCATTGTCATCAAAACAGTATAATCATAAAATGGAACAGAGAAATAATGCTGCGATATTCATTGGTTATATTTTACCAAATATTCAAACACAATTAGTGCAAAGTAAACTTGCTAAAACAGGAATGGAAAACCAATTAAATTATGCAAATGGTTTAAAGGATTTTCATGAAAAGCAAAGACTTTATTTTTACCCACATATTTTCGAAAATGATAATGCCGATGTTATCAATTGGAGTAAGCAAACTGTAAAAACATTTATTGATTCAGAAAAAATAAATTTAGACCGTGTTTTTACACCTTACTTAATCATTATAGCTCTACTATTAATTCTATCACAAAATAAATACAAAAAATTATGCTAAAAACTGTTCATCTTCATAAAAAATATAATGATTTTACAGCACTAAAATCTCTTGATTTAGAAATTGGTAAAGGAGAAATTTTTGCTTTACTTGGTCAAAATGGTGCAGGAAAAAGTACAACCATTAATATCCTTTTAGGGTTAATAAAGTCTACTTCTGGTGATGCATTTATCAATGGGATTTCTGTAAAAAATAATCCACAAGAAATTAAAAAACATTTAGCATATATACCAGAAACAGTATTGCTATATCCTAATCTTACAGGAATAGAGAATCTAGATTTCTTTTCTAAAATAGCAGGGTTTAATTATAGTAAAGAAGAATTATCTGATTTTTTAAAAAGAACAGGTTTACAAGAAATTGCTCACCATAAACCTTTGGGCGGATACTCTAAAGGAATGCGTCAAAAAGTTGGAATTGCTATTGCATTGGCTAAAGATGCAAAAGTTTTGTTGTTAGATGAGCCTACTAGTGGTCTAGATCCCATTGCAACAGCTGAGTTTACAGAAATAGTTCGTCAATTTGGACAAGAAGGAAGAACTGTTTTAATGGCTACTCACGACATTTTTAATGCAGTAAGTGTTGCAACAAATATTGGAATTATGAAGCAAGGAGAATTAGTTCAGAATCTGCCTTCAAAAACATTTTCTGCTGCGGAATTACAAGAATTATATTTAAAGACGATATAATTTAATTACAATAATATATATTATTATAAATACTTATTTTCATAAAAAATAGATGCACAGTTTTTTGTGCATTTATTTTATGGTATATTTAGTACATTTGTAATGTATAATAGTCGATACTACTGAAAGAATGAATAATAAAATTGGAAAAATAATAGGGTTATTTTGCTTTATCTTAATAATACTAAGTTCGTGTTCTACAAGTAAAACACATAAAAAAGTTGTTTATAAACGCGTACCAAAAACTACTACTAAACCAGTTCAACCAGTAAAGAAGCCAGAAACTCCGGTTGTAAAAACTGAAACAGAAAAACCTAACACAGGTGTTTTTAAAGTTACTTTACCAGAAGTTAACAGAGAGTTTCGCGCTGCGTGGGTTGCTACAGTTGCCAATATCAACTGGCCATCTAAAAGAAATCTTACAACAGAACAGCAAAAAGAAGAAGCTATAAAATTATTAGACATGTTAGAAGATAATAATTTTAATGCGGTAATCTTTCAGGCAAGACCATCGGCTGATGCATTATACAAAAGTAGCTTAGAACCATGGTCATATTTCTTAACAGGAGAGCAGGGGAAAAGTCCATATCCATATTATGATCCATTACAATTTTGGATAGAAGAAGCGCATAAAAGAGGAATAGAGTTACACGTATGGTTAAATCCTTATCGCGCACATCACAGTAGTGGAGGAGCGGTAACAAGTGAATCTATGGTAAAAAAATCTCCAGAAAATGTAGTACGTCTTAAGAACGGAATGTACTGGTTTGATCCTGCAGATAAAAAAACACAAAATCACGTTTCTGATGTCGTTCATGACATTGTTTCTAGATATGATATTGATGGAATTCATTTCGATGATTATTTTTATCCATACGCTTCTTACAATGGAGGAGCAGATTTTCCAGATAATTCGACTTGGAATATTTATGTAAAAAATGGAGGTAAATTATCTCGTGCAGATTGGAGAAGAGAAAACGTTAATACAATTATAGAACGTATATATAAAGAAATTAAAAAGGAGAAGCCTTACGTTAAGTTTGGGATTAGTCCTTTTGGAATTTGGAAACCAGGTTATCCAGCAGGAATCACGGGTTCTTCTCAGTACGATGAATTATATGCAGATGCAAAATTATGGTTAAATAAAGGTTGGGTAGATTATTTCTCGCCTCAATTATATTGGCCAATCAATTCAACAGGACAAAGTTTTCCTAAATTATTAGAATGGTGGAAATCAGAAAATACACATAATCGTCACCTTTGGCCAGGTTTAAATACGGTAGAAGTAAAAGTTTCTGATAGAACAACAGAAATTACAAACCAAGTAAAAATGGCTGGAGAGATATTGCAAAATAATGTTGGTGTTGTACATTGGAGTATTGCAGGTTTATCAAAAAATCCAACCATGTTATCTTATTTAAAAGAAGGGCCATATAAGCAAAAGGCGTTAATACCAAATATGAATTGGATTAAAGGAGATCGTTTAGCAAAACCAAGCTTATATATTAATAATAAAACAACAGATGTTGTAATGAACTGGAATGATAATAAAACATCTAATAATGTTTCTAAGTGGGTTTTATATACTCGTTATAATAATGATTGGGAAACAAATATTTTAGATAGTTCAAAAACTAGTCAAACAATATCTAAGCAGAAAAATGGTAAAAAATTAAATGCTGTTGCTTTAAAAGCTGTTGATCGTTTAGGAAATGAAAGTGATTATACGGCGGAGCAAATTAATTAAAATGTTTTATAAAGTACAGCGTACAAAGTAAAATGATTAAAGAGGAGGAGGAAGTTGTCTTCAAGATTATGAAGTATTTATATCATTAAACAAAAAAGGTTAACCAACGGTTAACCTTTTTTGTTTTGATATTTATATTTCAATATTAATCGCGTCTTCCGCCCATTGCCATCATTACAAAATATAATAATTGAGCTAATGAACCAATAGCAGCTACAAGATAAGTACGAGCAGCCCATTTCAAAGAATCCTTTGCGCCATCATATTCATTTGGTAATAACATATTTCTTCCTTTTAGCCAAGCTAAAGCTCTATTAGAAGCATCATATTCTACTGGCAAAGTGATAAATGCAAATGCTGTTGTAACAGCAAATAAAAATATACCAATCCATAATAATGTTGCATTTTTAGAAGAAATCATTACAACTAAACCTAACATCAAAATCCATTGATTTAATCGTGATGCAATGTTTACCATCGGAACCATTTTAGAACGAAGCTGTAGCATACTATAACCAACAGCATGTTGCACAGCATGTCCACATTCGTGTGCAGCAACAGCCGCAGCCGCAGCATTTCGTTCATGATAAACGACTTCTGATAAATTTACTGTTTTGTCTGCTGGGTTGTAGTGATCTGTCAACTGTCCAGGAGTAGAGATAACTTTTACATCTGTAATACCATTATCTGACAACATTCTTTCTGCTATTTCTCTACCAGACATTCCATTTGCTAAATGTACTTTAGAGTAATGCCTAAATTTGCTTTGTAGTTGGTTGCTTACAAACCAACTGATTAGCATAAAAAGACCAATAATAATGTAATAACCTGTCATGTATTTTAATTTTATTAATAGTTTATATTTAGTTACTGTCAAAAAGTATTCCAACCGTAATAATAAGACAAAAATACATTTTTTAGATTTTTATATCTAAAAAACAATAAAAAGTCAAGCAACAAAAAAGCGCTATTGAAAACTATTTCAATAACGCTTTATACTAAGTTAAAATATTAAAAGTGATTATTTTTTGATAAATTTAGTTGTTGTATTTCCATCTTTAGTCACAATATTAATAATATAATTTCCTTTAGATAGGTTAGATACATTTACTTTATCAGAATTATTTCCTGCTCCAACTTTTCTTCCTGTTAAATCATAAATTTCATATGATAAAACTTTAGCGTTAGATTTAATGTTTAATACATCAACAGCTGGATTTGGATAAACAGCTAATTTCTGTACTTTTCTAATGTCATCAGTTCCTAAACTTCCTTCACCAAATGTTACATTGTCTAATGTCATAGCCATATGATTGATTCTTGGAGTAAATTTGAACGCAATAAATTTTGCAGTTGTAGAAGAACCAAGCGCGACATTTTCATAACGAACTTTATTTTCTTCTGCCACTAATTCATATGCCTCAGTTACAGGAACAAATGTAGTGATGTCATTTTTATCTGTTAGTGTTCCGACTTGAATACTTCCTGTACTTCCTGGAAAAGAACCACCTGTAACAAATGCATCAAAAGATAATTTTTGAATGTCTGTAAATTCAGAAATCTCAGGTGTTACAAAATAAATTGGTACGTTTGGTGAAAACAAACTATAAGCTTGGAGATGAGAATTTGGAATCACATATCCTCTACTTGTTTCAGTTACTTTAGACGACCAACACTTTTGTGGTAATGCATCATTAGCAAATGTGCTAAAATCTTCGTTAATTTCTGTAACTGGTGTACAATCTTGTGCATAAGAAAAAGTTGCTAATGCAATTAATGGAATAAATAAAAGTTTTTTCATGTAAAAATTTTTTCCAAATATATATTAATTTTATTTATTCTAAATAAAAAGAAATAAAATTTATTGGTTATGTTTAAAATATATTTTTAATAAAATAGTCAAAACTTATTACATTTGTAGGCTATGAGCATTCGTATTAAAGAAGTACAATCAAAACATGATTTGGAGGTTTTTATTAAATTTCCAATGAACTTATATAAAGAGAATAAATATTACGTTCCGCCTTTTATTAACGAGGAAAAGGAAACATTAGATGTTTCTAAAAATCCAGTTTTTAAAGATGCAGAAGCACGTTATTTCCTAGCAGAAAAAGACAATAAAATTGTCGGAAGAATTGCTGCTATTATCAATTGGCAAGAAGTAAAAGGGCAAGGCAAAAACAAAATGCGTTTTGGCTGGTTTGATGTAATTGATGATATAGAAGTTACAAAAGCACTTTTATCTAAAGTAGAAGAAATAGCAAAAGAGAATAACTTAGACTACATGGAAGGTCCAGTTGGTTTTTCTAATTTAGAGAAAGCAGGAATGCTTACAATGGGATTTGAAAAATTAGCTACAATGGTTGGTTTATATAATTACGCATATTATCCTCAACATTTAGAATCTTTAGGGTTTGAAATGGCAAATGAGTGGGTAGAGTATGAATTACCTGCACCAACAATTTTACCAGAGAAAGTTGTTAAGTTTAATAAAATTATACGCGAACGTTATAAACTGAAGGAATTAAAGTTTAAAAAAACA
The DNA here is from genome assembly GCF_900142565.1 of Chishuiella changwenlii. Lineage (GTDB taxonomy): Bacteria > Bacteroidota > Bacteroidia > Flavobacteriales > Weeksellaceae > Empedobacter > Empedobacter changwenlii. The sequence goes on along the minus strand of NZ_FRBH01000012.1, from coordinate 41,963 downwards.
TCAGAAATTATTTCTTATGTAGACGAAATGTTCGATTTGTTAGATAAAACATACAGCGAATTAGACACTTATGTACCTATTGCTGATTACCAAATAGACTATTATAAAAAGAAATACATTCCATTTATCAACCCAGATTTTGTTAACTGTGTAGTAGATGAAGAAGGTAAAATGATTGCATTTGCTATAACAATGCCATCTTATTCTCAAGCTATGCAAAAAGCGAAAGGAAAAATATTCCCTTTTGGTTGGTGGCATTTAATGAAAGCAAGTAAGAATAACGATTCTGCTCAATTTTACTTGATAGGAATAGATCCAAAATTCCAAGGTAAAGGAGTTACAGCACTTATTTTTAGTGCAATGTTTGATACTTTTAGAAATAATAATATCAAATTCTTAGAAACAAATCCAGAATTAGCTGATAATGAGAATGTACAAGCATTATGGAAGCCTTATGATCCTGTTAATCATAAAAGACGTAAAACGTTTAAAAAAGCGATTAAGTAATGTTAGATATAAATCAATTAGAAAAAGATTATCCTAATTTTAGACAAGAAGGTTTTGATAAAAAATGGTTAAACTTTGAACAGTTAAATCATTACTTCTCTATAAAATCATCTGAAAAAGAGCAAATTGGTTCATCTTTTTTAGGTAATCCGATTTATAAATTATCATTTGGTACAGGAGAAAAAAGAGTATTAATATGGTCTCAAATGCACGGAAATGAATCTTCTGGAACTCGTGCAATGTTTGATGTAATTAATTTTTTTGAAGCAAATTCTACACTTGCTCAAACTATTTTATCTCAATTAACGATTGATTTTATTCCAATGCTTAATCCAGATGGAGCAAATGTGAATACGAGAAGAAATGCTGTTGGAATAGATATTAATAGAGATTTCTTAGCCAAACAATCAACTGAAATTCATGTTTTACTAAATCAAGTAGAAAAAGGGAATTATGATGTATTGTTTAATCTTCACGATCAAAGAACAATTTTTAATGTAGGACAAACAAATGAGCCAGCTACATTATCTTTCTTAGCGCCTTCTTTTAATTTAGAAGAAGAAGTAAATGATGTTCGTAAAAAAACGATGGGTATAATTCAAGCAATAAATTCTGATTTACAAAAAGTAATTCCAGGGAAAATTGGTCGTTATACTTCAGAATTTTACCCGATGTCAACAGGAGATAATTTTACCAAAATGGGGTATCCTTGTGTTTTGTTTGAGGCAGGACATTATCCAAACGATTATGAAAGAAATAGAACTAGAGAATACAATGCTTTGGCAATTATTTCTGGTTTAAATGCTTTAACAACAAAAACAGAGTTTCCTTATGATGAATATTCATCAATACCTCAAAACGGACAAAAATTTTTAGATGTTATTATTCGTAATGTTCTAATAAAACAAAATGAAAATTCTTCACTTATAGATTTAGGAATTTATTTTGAAGACGTTTATTCTGAAAAAAATAATTTAGTAGAACAAGTTGCAAAAATTATAGAAATAGGAGATTTAAGAAAATTTGTTGGTCATTTAGAATTAGATGCAGATAAAGAACTATTTAAAGGAATAGGAAAAGATTACCCATTACTTAATCAAATTGCAACATTTGAAATAGGAAAAATAAAGTGTGAAAATGGTCAGATTATTGACTAAATTTATATGCTTAAAAACTAAATTAACAATGAAAAAAATAATAATACTATCTCTCTTTTCAGCTTTAGCATTTACAAGTTACAGTTATGCTCAAGCAAAAGTACTTAATCAATCTATAACTAAAAGTGGAAAAAAAATGCTTGTAGGTGAATTTGAGCGTAAAGCTTTAGAAGATGTTGATTTTAAAAAATGGTATCAAGAAGAATATGATACTTACGAAGTTGAAAAACCAAAATTAGCTGGATTAAAAAACTTACAAAATTATACATTAGAGGTTTTTATAGGAACTTGGTGTCCAGATTCTCGAAGAGAATTACCACGTTTGTATAAAATTTTAGATGATATAAAATTCCCAGAAAATAAACTAACTACTTTTGCTGTAGATAGACAGAAAAAAAGCATAAACGGTGAAGAAGTTGGGAAAAATATTACACATGTACCGACAATTATCGTTTATGATAAAAATAAAAAAGAAGTTGGTCGTATTGTAGAATCTCCGGTTTCGGGTTATTTAGAAGAAGATTTGGCACAAATTGTGAATGGAACTCCATTGAAACCAAATTATTCAAATGATTAAAAATTTAAGCAGAGTAATTGTAATCATCGTTGCCTTTTTATTTGGTGTAATGATTACTTATTTTATTATCAATAAATTTAAAACAGAAGATTACAGCGAACAATCACACGTTATTGCATACCAGATAGAAAGGATGAATAAAATGGTTGTTGCTGAACAAACGTATTCTGATTTATATAACCATACATCAAAAAAATCGTTACCAGGTTTAGCTAGCTTTTATTCAGCAGATAAAAAAGTTACATTGTTGGTAAAAGCAAAAGCACAAGCAACGTACGATTTAAAAAAGATGGATATTAAACTAGATTCAGTTAATAAGAAAATTATTATTCAGTCTATTCCTCCAGTAGAAATAACAGTTTATCCTGATGTAAGTTTTTTTGATATGGATCAAAGCACATTCAATAAATTTAGTAAAGATGATTTGAATGGAATAAAAAAACGAGCTGTTGAACATGTTGAAAAAACAATAGATAAAACTTCATTAAAAAAAGAAGCACATCAGCAACTTATTCAAAATCTTGGAGATTTATATTTTCTTGCAAAAACATATGGTTGGACCATAGAAGATAAAACAACTTACGCAGGCGAACTTAAAAAAATATACGATTAATAAAAGAGCTTTTTCTACAATTAGAAAAAGCTTTTTTTTGGTTAAATTTTCAAATTGTATGATATATTTTTTTTAGAATATAATCGAAAAATAGTATTTTCGCTAAATAGAAAAACAAACATGAATTGGCGTAGACTTTTACTTCCTTTTTCTGCATTATACTGGATAGGAACTTCGGTTCGTAATGGGCTTTATAATACAGGAATAATGCGTTCTCAATCCTTTAATATTCCAATAATTAATGTTGGAAATTTAACTGTTGGCGGAACAGGAAAATCTCCTCATATAATGTACTTAATAGATTTATTGAAAAATGAAAAATTAATTGGTACATTAAGTAGAGGATATGGTAGAAAAACATCTGGTTTTTTAATTGCAAATTACTCTTCAAAGGTTTATGAAATAGGTGATGAACCTATGCAATTTTTTCAACGTTTTAAAAATAGAATATTAATAGCTGTTTGTGAAGATAGAGTTTTTGGTGCGCAAAAATTAATTGAACATTATAATGCAGAAGCTATTTTGTTGGATGATGCATATCAACATCGTGCAATAAAATCTGGATTTAACATAATGTTGACAGATTTTAATCAATTATATTATAAAGATTTTCTTTTACCAGCAGGAGATTTACGTGAGAGTAGAAGTGGAGTAAAAAGAGCTGATATAATTATTGTGACAAAATGTCCAGACCAAATATCAGAAGAGAAATTTAAAGAAATTTCATCTAAAATAAAATTGAGATCTCATCAACAATTGTTTTTCTCTAAAATTATCTATTCTAATAAACTGATTAGTAAGTTAGACGAAATAGAGAAATCTGCTTGGAAAAATCTGAATGTGATTTTAGTTACAGGAATAGCAAAAACAGAAGGACTAGTGAAGTTTGTAGAACAAAATTTTGCAAATGTTCTACATTTAGAATATCCCGATCATCATAACTTTAGTCAATCAGAAATTGAGTATATTTACACACGATACGAAAGTACGGAAGGTAGAAGTCGATTCGATAAAATTATTCTTACAACAGAGAAAGATTATATGCGTTTGATGGAAGAATCCATGATAAAAGAAGACTTGTATTATATTCCGATTAGTATTGATATAAACGATAAAGAAAAATTTAATCAAACTATTTTAGAGTATGTTAAACAGAATTAATGAAGCCGTAAAGCACATCAATAATTTATTACCAGATCAACCAGAATTTGTAATTGTTTTAGGTTCAGGTTTAGGAAAATTAGAAGATGAGGTAGAAAATAAAATTATCATTAATTATAAAGATATTCCAAATTTTCCACAAGTAACTGTAGAAGGACACAAAGGTCATTTAGTTTACGGAACTATTTTAGGTAAAAAAGTTCTTATGATGGCTGGACGTTTTCACTATTACGAAGGTTATACAATGGAGGAAGTAACTTTCCCAATGCGTGTTTTTAATGGATTAGGAATTAAAAAAGTTATTTTATCAAATGCATCTGGAGGAGTAAATCCTGCTTTCCAAGTTGGAGATATTATGTTATTAAAGGATCATATTAATATGATGCCAGAACATCCATTAAGAGGAAAAAATATAGATGAATTAGGACCTCGTTTTGTAGATATGTCAAAAGCTTACGACAGAGAAATGTTGAATGAAGCTGCTGAATTTGCAAAAGCAAATGATATTTTAGTTCATCAAGGAGTATATGTTGGTTTACAAGGTCCAACTTTCGAAACACCATCTGAGTATGGTTTAGTTCGTTTTATTGGAGGAGATGCTGTTGGAATGAGTACTGTTCCAGAAGTAATTGTTGCACGCCATATGGATATGAGAGTTTTCTGTCTTTCTATTATAACAGATTTAGGTGGACCAGAAATTTCTTTTGATGTATCGCACGAAGATGTATTAAATGCAGCTAATAGCGCAATGCCAAATGTAATAAAAGTAGTAAAAAGCGTTATCGAAAATTGCTAATCTTGTTACATTTCATCATAAAAAATAAAAGCCAGCTATAAGCTGGCTTTTATTTTTTATGATTTTGCGTTATTATTTAATGTTGTTATAAAATTAACAATATCATCAAACGTTGCTTCTTTTTCATTGAAACTAACATTGTTTTCTTTCGCCAGTTTTTTTAATGTCTTTTTTGTAAGTAAATTTCCAATACTACTTCTGTATCTTGATAAAAATGGACCTTTTTGGTTCGTAGTATCAATAAAAATAATTCTCGTATTGTTATTATTATTAGAAAAGTTTGTACCCCATTTGGTAGATTCTTTCATTAAAATACCATTTAAACCAAGTCCACCGTTTGAATTTCCTATTAAATTATTTATATATGAATTCTGTGGAATAAAGATTAAACAGTACTTACCAATGACATCAAATTTTACCCAAGTACTCCAACTATTAACATCAGTAGAATATCCTAAATTAAAAAAATAGTTTTCATTGTATTTTAAAGCCCATGATCTTGTTCCTTCTTCAAATTCCTGAAGAGTTTTTTTATCAATAATTTTTTGTGATTTTAAGATATTTGACGTTTTAGAAATAGAGTCAAATTGTTGTCTTGTTAGATTAGTTTTATTTTTTACCAAAGCAAATTTATCATTTGCGGTAATATTATTATTTATAAAATCATCTGTAGTTTTATAAAATGAAATAGGTAATGCAAATTTGTTATCAATTACAGAAACTTGTGCATTTATTATTAATGTAAGTAAAGATAGGAAAAAGGTAAATTTTTTCTTCATAAAAAATTATTTTTTGTTAGCGAAACAAATATAAACTTGTTATGAAGAAAAATTATTACTTAAAGATTATATTTTAACTTCTTGTTCAGAATTTGTACAATTACTATGTAAGATATAATCTATTAGTTTTCCATTTTCGAAACAAAGCAATATATCTTCTTCGTATATAGAAGTATGAGTTAATTGATTGAATTGAATTAACTTTCCTTGTGAAATTTTAATAATTCCAGAATACCAATCAGCAAAAACTTCTTCCTTTGTTGGGAAAATATAATTTAGCTCAACTTCGAACAAATCATCTAAATAACCTTTGAAATTAATTAAATATAATTCATCATTTCTTAATTCCCATTTTCCATAATACCCTCGCCAACAAGTTGGAGAAGGAGGTGTAAAATAGGGAGGATGATTTAAAGATTTAAAATAGCTATGCAATGGCTGTTCGGCAATGATAAACTGTTGTTGATCTATTAATAAAATTTCTCCTATTTGTGCAGTCATTTTTTTTTGTGGTTTACTCAAATTTAAAGTAGAGAACCCAAAAAATAAAATAACAAAATCACTATTTTATTGAAAACACAAAAATTGACCGACTAAAATAAATAATCAAAAATTATCCTGTCTTTAAATAATAAATATAATAATTGTTATTATTTAATCACGATTCTTTCACCTTGTTTTGGAAAAACATAATTAATTTTAAAAGGATTATTTTCTGATAATTCATTTATTATTTTTTGCTCATTATCACCTTTAGGTTTTATATGTGTAACAATAATTGTTAAGTCTTTAAGATGTTTTTTACCAACTTCTTTTGCTAATTTTTCCATCTCTTCGTTAATTAATTTTGGTGTTAAATGTCCAAAAAGTAAATGTTCGGGTTGAGCATTAGAAAAGGAAACTTCTAACATTAAAGTTTTTAGTTTTCCAGCTTTTATTTTAGATGCTATATTTTTCCAGATTATAGAAAGTTTATCAGATTTTTCTACTCTATCTGCTCCTGTATCGCCAAAATAAAGTACAGCATTTTTACTATTTTCGATTAAAATAGCAGCACTTTTTAAAGGATTTACATGGCTTAGTTCATAAACTGTTGCAGTAAAATTTGTATTTTCTATTGGAAAAGATTTTCCGATTTGAGAAGAGCGATATTGGTATTTATTAAGAATAGGACTCTCACCTTCATTTCCAAAATTTGCCCAAGCTGTATTGGTGAAATATTTACTTTTTAAAACATCAATTGTTTCTGTAATAGCATAAATAGGTTTTTTAGTATCTTCTGGCGAATTAATAATCATTCCAGAAAGATGATCCAAATGTCCATGAGAAATAAAGTATCCTTTTATATAATCTTTTAAAACAGTTGAATTATCTGTTGAAAATGTACCTTTTTCAATTCCCTTTTCAATTCCACTATAAATTGTACCAGCATCTAAGGCTAAATAATTAGTGGTATTTTCTTCTCCAATTAAATAAGAAGATAGGTTACTTTCGTTGCTTCCTCCATATACACCAAGAGGAACAATTTGTATATTTTGTGCCAAGGCGAAAAATGATAAACCAAAGCACAATGGAGTTAAATATTTTTTCATATCTAAAATAAAATTAATAGTATATTTTTCTATAAAAACTGTTGGCAAGTTACAATAAAAAATTAAGGAGGAAATTTCTTAGAAAACTATTTTATATGATACTTTATTGGAGATATAATCATTAAAAATAAAGTGATAATGTTATATATTTGTTATGCATTCTAATGTGAAATTTTTGTGCAAATTATTTAAATAAAATTAATAAAATAATATAAAGTCACTATTTATGGGAGTTGAGGTAGCAGTATTAGGAGCTGGGTGTTTTTGGTGCGTAGAAGGAATTTTTAATTCGATAAATGGAGTAGAGAAAGCTTTATCTGGTTTTGCAGGAGGTAACGTAGAGAACCCTACTTACAGACAAGTTTGTGATACAGATACAAATCATGCAGAAGTTGTAGAAGTTACATTTAATCCAGAGATAATATCATATAAAGAGCTATTAGAAATTTTTTGGAATATTCATAATCCAACACAATTAAATAGACAAGGGGAAGATGTTGGTACACAATATCGTTCGAGTATTTTTTATACTTCTGAGTTGCAAAAACAACAAGCAGAAGCATCTATTAAAGAATTTGATAATGGAACATTGTACGAAGATAAATTTGTAACTACAGTAGAACCTTTAGATAAATTTTGGCCAGCAGAAGATTATCATCAAGGATACTATAACGAAAATCCAGATCAACCTTATTGTTCAGCAGTTGTTGGACCAAAAATTGCAAAATTTAAATCGAAATTCAAACCGATTCTAAAATAATTTATAATGAAAATAGAATTAAACAGAATAAATAATGCTTCTCATTATGAAGCAACAGCAGCAAGTTCTTCTGTAAAAGTTAATATAGATGGACCAGAATCTATTGGTGGAGAAGGAAAAGGTGTTCGACCAATGGAATTGGTATTAATTGCATTAGGAAGCTGTAGTGTTTTTGATTTAGGAGAAATTTTAAAGAAACAACGTCAAGAAATTGAAGATATAAAAGTTGAAGTAGAAGGACAACGTAGAGAAGAAATACCAAACATTTTTACGAATATTCACATAACGTTTTATTTAAAAGGAAATATTGATTCTGATAAAGCAAATAAAGCCGCAGAATTAGCTGTAAAAAAATATTGTAGTGTACACGATATGTTGGCTAATGGTGGAATTGATATTACGTATGAGATTATTTTAAACTGATAGATAATATAGGGTAATATAAAAGCAAAAATCCGTCTTCATATTGATTTGAAAACGGATTTTTTACATGAAATAGTAAGTTATTAAGTATTTATTAAGCTATTACAAAAGAATTTTGAAAAATCTCAATTTTCTCTGCAATTGTATTTTTAAGCTCTTCGTTAGTAATTTCACCATTTTTAAAATTATCATTAAAAAATGGAAAAGTAGAACTTGCTATAATTTCTCCACTAGCAAACATTCCGAAATATTTTGTTGCAACTTCCATTACATTTCCACCACCATAACTTCCTGGAGAAGTACTTAATAATAAAAGTTTTTTCTCTTTTAAGAACGCCATATCGATACGAGAAACCCAATCTAAAATATTTTTTAAAGCAACAGAAAAATTACCATTATGCTCAGCTAAAGAAATAATTAAACCATCTGCAGCTTCCACTTTTTTATGAAAATCAACAGCTAATTCAGGAAAACCATTTTCTATTTGACGATCTATAGAATAAATAGGCATCTCAAAATCGTTAATATCAACTAAGTCAATTTCAACGTTTTCTAATTTTCCTAAAGTATAATTTAATAATTCTTTGTTTATTGAGTTTTTGCTGTTACTACCAGCAAATGCTAAAATTTTCATATTTTATTTTTGTTATTGTATGACGCAAATTTAAAACAGACCAAAATTATTTTTATTGATGTATGTTAGGATTTTAATTTTTTTTCAAAAAAAATATGTTCAAATGTTTATTTTTACTCTATAAACTATACCATGTATATTGAAGAAATTTTAAAAGATTTTTCTACATTAAGTAATGAATCTTTACAATTAATAATAAGTAAGATAAAATTAGTGTCGCTTCCTAAAAATACAATTTTAATGGATGCTGATAAAATTGAAAAAAAGGTTTATTTCATAAGAAAAGGAATGGCTAGAGCTTATACAATAGATGATGGTAACGAAATTACTTTTTGGTTTGGAAGAGAAGGAGATTGTATTCTTTCTATGAGAAGTTATGTTATAAATAAACCAAGCTACGAAACAATACAATTATTGGAAGATTGTGAATTGTATGAGATAGAAATGAAAGAGTTATTTGATTTATATTTATCAAATTTAGAAATAGCCAACTGGGGAAGAAAGTTTGCAGAAATAGAATTAATAAATACAGAAGAAAGATTCATCTCTAGGCAAATAGGAACAGCAAAGAATCGTTATGAAAAACTTTTAACAGAAAATCCATCTTTAATAAATAGAGTACAATTAGGATATATAGCATCTTATTTAGGAATTTCTCAAGTTACTTTAAGTAGAATTCGTTCCGAAATTTAATTGGTTTATTTTTTTACATATGTAAAAAAATAAACCAATTAAAGGATCCAACTTTGCATAAAAAAAGAAAATGAATTGGATTTTATTAATTTTAGGAGGGCTTTTCGAAATAGGGTTTACTTCTTCTTTAGGAAAGGCAAAAGAAACAACAGGTTCTACCATGTATTTATGGTATACTAGTTTTGCCATATGTTTGGTAGCAAGTATGACACTTCTAATAAAAGCCACTAAAACATTACCATTAGGAACAGCTTATGCCGTTTGGACAGGAATTGGAGCTGTAGGAACTGTATTAATTGGAATTATCTTTTTTAAAGAAGATATTAGCTTTTGGCGAATATTTTTTATTATTACATTAATAGGTTCAATATTAGGTTTAAAATTAGTTTCTCATTAGAAACTAATTTTCCGAAACCTTTTTAATGTGATTAAGTACACGATAATGTATTTTATGAATGATGTGATTACTCCATAATCTCCAATAAAATTCCGGATAAATATGATGCGTGTACCAAGTAGTACCAATTAATTCGGTTTTATTTTGACTAATTTTCTTTAATCTGAATTCCCCATTTTTCGAAATAAAATAATCATGTAAATGTGCTGCATCAAAATCCCAATAAGAAATTTCTTTCATTGGTGCAGGTTGTTCTAACACATCAAAAGCTAAATGATGTGGAGCATTCCAAGTTGTAATAGGCTCTACAAAACTACCAGTTGTAAAATTACAATACCTAATTGCACCTATTCCTTTACCATCAATTGTAGCATTAATTGGATAAGCAATTCCAGCTCTAAATAAAAGTTCTTTTGGCTCTTCTAATTCTGGGAAAGTAATTACATTTTCCCATACTTTTTCTATTGGTGCATCTATAATAATAGAAGTTGTTACATGAGATACTGATGGAATATTCTCTTTTTCTACAAATGATACTCCAATAATAGAAATAGAAAATAATACGATAATAGAATTAATATTTCTTACACTTTTATCAATATAAAGAAATGTTGTAAGTGCACCTATCGCAGAAAAAGCCAATAAAATAGGAGATGCCATTGCAACACAAATTAAACCTTCTATTGCTACTACCATTATTCCCAATGAAATAATCATAATGTTTAAAAAGCTTAATAATATTACTTTTTTTATGCTAAAAATATCATTTCTGTATTTTTTTAATAAAATAGTTGTTAAAAAGCCAATAAAAAAAGGTAACAAAAGAAAAATAGCTATACCATAAGATTCTGTTATTTTAAGTCCCACAAATAGAATAATTAATCCGACAAATACAGGGATATAGATATGTAAATAATTAGTAGAATTTTTTTTCATTTATAGATTGTTATGTTGCAAAAGTAGAGAAAATAAGGTTCTATTAATTTCAAATGATTGTAAAATTCATAAATATAAAGTAAATTTAAGGCTTATAGAATCGACAAAACCAAATCACCCCCAATGAAAAGTTACAAAGCACTAATAATTGATGACGAACATTTTGCACAAGAAGGTTTAAAGAAGATAATAGAACATATTTTTCCTGATTTTTTTATATCAATTGATTTAGCAATGTCTGTGAGAGATGGTGTAGAAAAAATAAAAGATAATAATCCTGATATTGTATTTTTGGATATTCATATGCCAGATGAATATGGTTTTAAATTATTCGATTATTTCGATGAAATATCTTTCGAAGTAATTTTTACTACTGCACATTCAGATTATGTTTTACAAGCGGTAAACCAATGGGGATGCTTGGGGTATTTAATGAAACCTATTGTTATTGATGAATTAAAAACATTAATTTATCGTTTTGAAAATAAACGAAATAATCCTTTAGAAATAAAAAATCAATCCTTATTAAAAGAAGATTTGGATGAAGGACTATCGAATGCGAATTTAAAATATTCTTTCAAAAACGAGCATGGTGTAATATTAATCTCTACAATTACAGAGGTTTTCGTTATCAAGATAGAAGAAATTGTATACTGCAAAGCAGACGATAGTTATTGCACCATATATACAAAAGATAAGGCTTTTGTTGTAACAAAAACTTTAAAAGACGTTGAATCATTAATTAATCAATCTAGTTTTTTCAGAATTAATAGATCTTATTTAGTAAATATAAATTTTGCAAAAAGAATAGATAAACGAAATAATATTTTAGAATTAAATTGTATACCTGAAACAGGAGAGAAGAATCTACCTGTCACAACTTTAGGATATAAAAATTTATCAAATGTCGTTTCATAAATATATATTATTCTTTCTATTATTGTTTTCGAAACAATTATTATTTGGTCAATTTATCTTTACTAAGCAATACACTTATAAAGATGGTTTACCATCAAATGAGATAAATTGTATTTATAAAGATTCCAGAAATATACTTTGGATAGGGACTCGCTATGGTGTTTATGTAAAAGACATGAGCGAGTTTAAAATGATAAAGCGATTTCAAGAAAAACAATTCAATAAAATTTCTAGTATTGTAGAAGATGGTGGAAAAAATATATGGTTTGCTAGTTATGGACAAGGTCTATTAAAATTTTCAGGAAAAAATTTTTCTGTAATCAACAAAGAAAATGGACTTGTTTCTAATAGAGTAAAGGGGTTATTTTATGATAAAGATTTTATTTATGTTGCAACACAAGGAGGCGTCTCAATTATCGATATAAAAAATAATAAAATTTATAATCCTTCTTTTGTAAAAAAAGATAATCTGATTTTCGAAGCATTATCATTTTTTAAATATAAAAATAAAATTTATGTATCCACTTCTGATCACGGAGTTTTAGAAGTTTCCTTAAATAATTTAAAATTAGTAAATCCATACAGTAGAATTAATTTTAGTTTTTTACATAACGAAGACTTTTTTTTAACGTCAGAAAGCGGATTGACTAAAATACCAATAAACGATTTTCTATTAAATAAATCTACATATAAAAACTATCAATATCCAACATTTAGAGATTATGCATATTCTGATGATGAAAAATCTATTTATGCTACAGGTTTCTTTTCTGCTACAGGTAATGGAATGGTTGCAGAAATTAAAAGTGACACGATAATAAACCAAACCGAAAAATTTAAAATCACTTCCGAATATATCAGTAATATATTAAATGATAGTCCAAGAAAAATACTATATATAGGAACAACAGATCAAGGATTGTATGAAGTACATTTAGATCATTTTCTTGATTTTACAAAGATAAATAATGAGAAAATAATCGGAATATATAACTACAATAATTCTCAATATTTTCTATCTCCGTTTGGTCTTTATTTGAAAAAGAATAATCAAACAAAAATTATTAAGAAAAGAGAAGAATTTTTCAGGTATGTGCATCAGAAAAGAGGAGATCATCAAAAAATAAAGACAGAAAATAATAAAAATTTCATTGAAATTGATTTTAATCTTCCAGAAGATAAACTACGATTTTATAAAGTAATAGGTCATTATAATTGTATATGGGTTGCAACTAATCTAGGAATTTTTCAACTTAATTTAGAAGGAGAGTTTGTAGATTATTTACCATATAGAACTTATCAATTTGCTTATTTTAATAATCAATTTATACAAGTTAATCCTCAAGGAGGAATTTTAATATTTGATAATATTAAAGAATTTAAGTATAAACATTTTTCTGCAAGTTTACCCAATGTTCCTCGTGATGTGTCAACCATATCTCAGAACGATAAAGCTGTATTTTTTGGATCAAATCTCGATGGATTATTTAAGTATGAGGACGGGAAATTTATTTCTTATTATCTAAATAATGAATTTAAGGAAAACAAAATAAAGCAGATAAAATGTATTTCTAATAATCAAATAATGGTTGCCACAGAGCTAGCTAAAGTATTTATTTTAGATATAAATGGTGATCATCTTAAAATCAATAAAGAATATAGTATAAGAGATTATGGAGGTATTAATATCTCTAAAATAGACAAGTTTGGTGATAATATTTTAATAGGAACAACTAATGCGCTTTTAGTTTTTAATCATGATAACTTTTTTACTGTAAATGAAGAGCAGGGATTTCTTAACAAGAATATGTATGCTTTAGATTATGATGGAAAATATGCTTATTTAGGAGTTGAAAATGGTTATTACACAATTAATTTAGATAGGGTAACAAAAAAGAGATATAAAAAAAATGAGATAATTATTACTAGTGTAAAAATTAATGATAAGTCACTTGGTAGAGAAAGATATTATTGGTTTAATTTGGTTGATAGGTATTTAGATTTAAAAAATGATGAGAATGAGATAAGTTTAGGTTTCTCTGTAAAGAATACATATTTTCCTAAGAATTATAAATTTCGTTATCGTTTAAATCCAAATGAACCTTGGAGTGAATATTTTAGTAATAATTTAATTTATTTTCACAATCTAAAATATGGTAGATATCATGTTGAATTAGAGATTACAGATATCTGTAATGATGATAAACAGATTATAGACTTTATAGATTTTAATATTGCAGAACCTTTTTATCTTAATATTTATTTCCTAATTATTTTAACGCTATCCATCGTATTTATTCTTTACCAGTATATTAATAGTAAAGTAGAAACCATAAGGAGATTTAATGACTTAAAAATAAATCAATTAGAAGAGAAAAATAAAGAAGAAAGAAAGAGATTGAAATTAGAAAATCAATTATCAGAAATAAAAATGAGTGCATTACAGTCACAAATGAATCCTCATTTTATTTTTAATGTACTTAGTTCTATTCAATATTATATTTTAGATAATGATATAGATAATGCACTTAATTCTTTAGGAAGATTCTCTCACTTAATCCGACAAATGCTTAATATTTCTACTCGTAATGAAATTAGCTTATCAGAGGAGATTGAGTTTTTAAAGCTATATGTTGAAGTAGAAAACTTCCGTTGGATGAATAAAGTAAGCTTTGATGTAGAAACAACATGTGGAATAGATATTTACAATGTAAAAATTCCTCCTATGCTTTTGCAACCATTAGTGGAAAATGCTTTTGTACATGCTTTTGATCAGAACTCTGTAAATCCTCAAATTATCTTAAAATTTTCATTTGATGAAAATTTATTAAAAATAGTTGTAGAAGATAATGGTAAAGGATTTTCTAATAAAAAGAGAAACGAAAAACTTTATGAATCTAAAGCATTAAGAATAATTAATGAAAGATTGAGGTTATTCAATCAAGACAAAGGAGAATATATTACGATTTCCTTTGAAAAATCACGTACTAGAGTATACCTATTGTTGCGTTTTAAGTAGCGAAATTGACTACCTTAGAATGTTATTTCACCCTCTTAAAATTATAATTAACGAAGTTTAAGTAGTTATATGAAGTCAATATAATACCAGCTGAGTATATTCGCGTATCGATTTCAAACTAAGTATTTAAAACTTAAACCTTATTTAACCAAACCTATGGAAATATTTTTAAGTACTCAGCGATTACAATTTTGACGTGTGAGTCAAAAAATGACAACGAAAAAAGCTACCATAACGGTAGCTTTTTTTTATATTTACCCTCATGAAGAAGGTACAATTAGGAGATACAGACTTACAGATTACTCCAATTATTTTTGGAGGTAATGTATTTGGATGGACTTTAAATGAGGAAGAGTCGTTTAATATATTAGATGCATTTGTTGAGAATGGCTTTAATGCCATAGATACATCCAACAATTACTCTCATTGGGTGAAAGGAAATGTTGGAACAGAATCTGAAAAAATAATTGGAAATTGGATAAAATCTCGCGGTAATAGAGATCAAGTTATTATTGCAACAAAAGTTGGTGGACGAAATCTTGTCCAAGAAAAATATAATAATACAAAGGCACATATAATAAAAGAGATAGAAGAATCTTTAATTCGTCTTAAAACAGATTATGTGGATTTATATCAAACACATTATGACGATACTGTTACTCCAGTAGAAGAAACATTGTCAGCCTATAATCAATTAATAAAAGAAGGTAAGGTTCGTTATATCGGAGCATCTAATTTTTCATCAGAAAGGTTAAAAGAATCTTTAGATAAAGCTTCTCTATTTAATTTACCATCTTATAAAACATTACAACCAGAATATAATTTATACGATCGTCAACGCTTTGAAGAATTTTTACAACCTGTTGCAGAAAAATATAACTTAGGTGTGATACCTTATTATAGCTTAGCAAGTGGTTTTTTATCTGGTAAATATAAATCTGAAGAAGATTTAGAACAAAGTCCTAGAGGAGAACGTGTAAAAAATTACTTAAACGAAAGAGGTTTTCAGATTTTAGCAGCTTTAAAAATTTTATCAGAAAAATATAATGTAAGCTATGCTGCATTATCATTAGCTTGGTTATTAAAACAAAAAACAATTGTAGCACCAATTGTTAGTGCAACTACGAAAACACATTTAGCAGCATTTTCAGAAGCTTTAAACTTAGAATTATCGCATGATGATGTTCAACTTTTAACAGAAGCAAGTCGTTATTAAAATGGAACATGAATTAAAACCTAAATTAACTCCTATAGTCTTATGGATAATGATTATTGGGAGTGGTTTAGTTGTCGCAAATAATTACTATAATCAACCTCTTTTATCCTTGATTTCTAAAGACTTTCATGTAAATGAAAGTGAAGTATCGAATATTGCAATGCTTACTCAGGTAGGTTATGCATTTGGTTTACTTTTTATTATACCATTAGGGGATTTATTAAAACGTAAGAAATTGATTGTAATCGATTTCTTTTTTATCATTTTATCGTTATTGGGAATGTATTTTTCTCCATCTGTAGAATGGCTATTTCCATTAAGTTTTTTAATAGGTTTTACTTCTGTTATACCACAAATATTTATACCGATGGCATCAGAATTATCAGAACCAAAAAAGAAGGCTGAAACTGTAGGTATGGTGATGAGTGGGTTATTAATTGGTATTTTACTTTCACGTGTTTTAAGTGGTTTTATAGGTGAATATTTAGGTTGGCGAGCTGTTTATTTAATAGCTGCATTTGTCATGTTTATTTTATGGATTTTAATCTCCATTTTTTTACCAGAAATACAACCTAATTATAAAGGATCTTACAAAGGATTAATGAATTCTATAATAGATCTTGTAAAAACTGAAAAAGAACTACGATTAGCATCTTTTAGAGGAGCGGCTGGTTTTGCTTCTTTTAGTGCATTTTGGACAACACTTGTTTTTCATTTAGAAGAAGCTCCGTTTTTTGCAAGTAGCGATGTTGCGGGTTCTTTTGGTTTAATAGGTGCTGTAGGTGCATTGTCTGCTGCATTTGTAGGAAGAATAAATAAATACCTGTCCACTTCTAAAATAATATTTTATTCAATTATTATCATGTTAATCTCTTGGGGATTCTTTTTTAAATTTGGATTTACATATTGGGGATTAATAGTTGGTGTAATTTTAATAGATCTTGGTTTACAATCTATGCATGTATCTAATCAGACAATTATTTTTAATTTAAATGCCAAAGCTAGTAATAGAGTAAATACTGTTTATATGACAAGTTATTTTATTGGAGGTTCTTTAGGTACTTATTTTGCAGCGAATGCTTGGACAAAATACCAATGGAATGGAGTTGTTTTTGTAGGTATATTTTTTGTAGTATTAAGTTTATTATCGCATTTAATTTTCTCAAAAAAATAAAGATTTGTTATGAAAAATTTTTCTTCAGAAATTTCCTATAAAACAGCTAGAAGCAGTGGAGCAGGAGGACAAAATGTAAACAAGGTAGAAACAATGGTTACTGCAAAGTGGCATATAGGGAATTCTATGTTTTTTACAGAAGAAGAAAAGGAAATTTTATTTGTAAAATTAAAGAATAAAATAAATACAGAAGGTTTTCTTCAGGTTAGTTCACAAGAGTCCAGATCACAGCTTGATAATAAAGAAAATGCGACAACTAAAATCTTAGAATTGGTAAAAAAGGCTTTAATTATCCCTAAAAAAAGAAAAGCTACCAAACCATCAAAAGCATCTAAAATGAGAAGATTAGATGATAAAAAACAACAATCAGAGAAAAAAGAAAATCGAAATTTTAGAATTTAAATAGTTTAAAATCCGAAGTATATAGCACATAGCAAACGGTTAACTGTAAAGAAATAATCAAAAATAATTTTAGTAAAAAAGAGATTTTTTTCGTCTTATGATGATATATTTTCATGGATAAAAGAGAACCTATTGTTCCACCAAATAATGTAGTCGTAAGTAACGTAAATTCAGAAATTCTCCATTTACCATTTTTAGCATTTATTTTATCTTGACGGAAAAATAAGTAAGAAATTACATTAATAGAAAGTAGGATAGTAAAAATATATTTTTCCATAATAAACTAAATATTATCGCAAATATAACAGAAATCTAATTTCTGTTTTTTAAACATTTATATAAATTTGAATACAATATCTCAAAATAATAATAAACTATGCAATCAATAAAAGGAAAAAAAGCCTTAGTGACAGGAGGAAGTAGAGGTTTAGGTAAAGCTATTGCTTTGGCATTAGCAAATGAAGGAGTTGATGTAGCCATAACTGGACGTAATAAAAATACATTAGAGGAAACTGTAAATGAAATTGAAAAATTAGGTGTAAAAGCAACTTATTCTGTTTTTAATGTAGCAGATAAAGGAGAAGTAAAAAAAGAAATTGAAACGTTGATCAATTCTTTCGGAGCATTTGATATTTTAATAAACAATGCAGGTATTGCTGCTTTTGGTAGTTTTATAGAAATGGACGAGGATGAATGGGAGGAAATCGTAAAAACTAATCTTTTCGGACCTTATTATGTATCTAAAGCTGTTTTGCCTTCTATGGTAGATTTAGGAAGTGGTGATATTATTAATGTATCATCGACAGCTGGTCTTAAAGGAAATGCTGTTACATCTGCTTATTCAGCATCTAAAGCTGGTTTAATCGGAATGTCAGAATCTTTAATGTTTGAGTTGAGAAAGAAAAATATTCGTGTTTCTACATTAACACCAAGTACAATTGCATCTGAAATGTCAAAAGATGTTTTAAAAATTACTGATGGTGATCCAGATAAAGTTCTACAACCAGAAGATTTTGCAGAATTAATTGTCGATATGTTGAAACTTAATAAACGAGCGCTTTTAGCTTCGGCTTCTTTATGGTCAACAAATCCATAAAAAATGCCCCTTAAAATATTTTAAGGGGCATTTTTTTATAACGGATTGTATGAAATTATGATTGTTTAAATTTTTGTATTTAATATCATTACAATTTATAAATCTCTTTTCTTGATAATAAACAATGTTAAACCAAGGAATAAGAAAATGTAGAAAACATTAGTTCCGAAAAATTCCCATTGTATATGATCTGGTGTAAATAATTTTCCTCCACTCATAAGACTTTGAATATCCATTGATGGAGAATCCAAAATCTCGCTATTAGAATTTAATGGTAGAAAATTTGTAAAGAATGTAAATTCTTCACCTGGTTTTGGAGGAGTTTTTCCAAATCGAACAAAAAATTCTACACCTTTTAAAATAGATTCTCCAATACTTAATACGATAAGTGATAAAATTGCAAACGCACTTTTTCTTAATAAGAAAGATAAGAACATTGCGAAAACGATGTACGCGAATATCTCTACAAAATATCCTGCTAAAAATTCTATTCCATTTACAAGATCAAATTTTTCGCTGAAAGAAGCTCCTAAACCAAGAACAAGTGCTGCAACAACAAAACTTGAAAATAAGGTAATAATAAGATTTAATATTATTTTAGAACCAAAAAATTCTGTTTTAGTTAAACCATCAATTGTATTTTGTTTAAATGTTCCGAAAGAGTATTCGTTTGTAATATTATTGATAACAATAATTGCTAAAAAGAATTTACCAAAACCAATTAACCAAGCAATATTATGCCAAATAGCTGGAAAATCTAACGCTCCTAATTTAATGAAATCTACTTCCATACCACTAATAGTTGGCTTAAAATTAGGTAAAGTAATTCCCATTAAAATAATCATAATAAAGTAGATGATAATAAAAATTCTTGTTCCTTTATTATAAAAAACTTTATTCCATTCTATGCTAAATAATCTTTTCATACTAGTTTTTTTGATTTTGAATTAATTGGAAAAATTGTTGTTCTAACGATTCTTTACGTTTCACTAAGTGACTAACAACAATACCTTGTTCGAATAATATTTTATTAATTTCTGCTGGATCTTTTTCTTCATTTAAAACAGCAATTACTTTGTTGTTCTCATTTTTTATTGTCGAAATAAACGGAAGATGAGACAAGGCATTCTGTAATGACTCTATATTTGTTGAAGCAACTTCTATACTTCCAAAACTAGAATTCATTTCTTCTACAGAACCTGCATAAAGCATTTTTCCTTGATTAAGAACAACCACATGAGAACAAACTTTCTCAACTTCATCTAACAAATGACTTGCTAATATAATTGTTGTTCCTTGTTCAGCAATTTTAATGATTAATTCTCTAATTTGAATAATCCCTTGTGGATCTAAGCCATTTGTAGGTTCATCTAAAATTAAAACCTCAGGGTCGTTTAACAATGCTCCAGCAATAGCTAAACGTTGTTTCATACCTAATGAATAGTGCTGAAATTTATCTTTTTTTCGTTCCAATAACCCTACTAATTCTAATTTCTCGTCAATTTTAGAATAATCAGCTTCTTTAATATCGGCAACAATCTCTAAATTTTTATGAGCAGATAAATAAGGATAAAATTTTGGACTTTCTATTATTGCTCCAATCCTTTTTAAAGAGTTATTATTAGGTTCTTCTTCAAACCATTTCCAATTTCCATTTGTAGGATTTAATGCATTTAAAATCATTCCTAGCGTAGTAGACTTTCCACTACCGTTTGGACCAAGTAATCCATAAACATTTCCTTTTTCTACCGAAAAACTAATGTCATTTACAGCGGTAAAGCTGCCAAATTTTTTAGTAAGATGATTAATTTCTAGTACTTTATTCATCGTAGTTTAATTTTGTTTTTATTATTAGTGTAAAAAGTTGTTATTTTGTTACAATTTAGAATTAATTTAAATAATATAAAATGCGAAAAATAGCAATTACTTTCTTATTTCTCTTAACAGTACTTGTAAATGCACAAGAATTAAAAGTTTATCAAATCTACAATCAAAAAGAAAAGAAAGTAGATTTTGGAAAAATGATTTCAGAACTTTCTAAATATGACGTCGTTCTTTTTGGTGAGCATCATAATAATGCCGTTAACCATTGGTTACAATTAGAAACAACAAAAGCTTTATATCAAAAAAAGAATGGTCAAATAACTTTAGGAGCCGAAATGTTCGAGCGTCATCAGCAAGAAGCCTTAACAAGTTATTTAACAAATAAAACAGATGATAAAACTTTTCAGTCTAGTACAAATCTATGGCAAAACTATAAAACAGATTATAAACCTTTAGTAGATTTTGCAAAAGAGAAAAAACTTCCTTTTATAGCAACTAATGTTACACGAAAATTTGCTTCTTATGTTTCTAAAAACGGATTATCGAGCTTGGATACAATTGCCGATACCGATAAAAAATACATAGCAAAACTTCCTTTCGAAATAGATTATGATGCACCAGGTTATCCAGAAATGATAAAAATGATGGGCGATCATGCTGGATTAAGAGCTAAACAATTTGTAGCAGCTCAAGCATTAAAAGATGTTACCATGGCAGAATCTATTTTATTAAATCAAAAATCGGGGAATTTATTTATTCATTATAATGGTGATTATCATTCTAAAAGTTACGGAGGAATTTATTGGTTTTTAAAGAAAGCAAATCCAAATTTAAAAATTGCTGTAATAGAAGTTTTAGAAGCACAAGACGGTACACTTTCTATTGATAAAGCAAAAGATGAAAGTTATGTTCCAACAGAATTTATAATTGTCTTTCCTTCAGCATCACCAAAAACGTTTTAATGAAAATAAATTCTTTATCTATATATACTGAAATAAGATAGAAGATCATATGAATTATAAAAAGAGATTAGCATTATGCTAATCTCTTTTTATTTATAATTATTAAATTAAATACTTAATATAGAGTTTGTTATATAGAAAATCTAGATTTTTGTGTTTTTAATAAATTTATTACGAGCGAATTAGCTTTATTTAATAATATAAATCAGATTTTTTTAGTCCTGATGGAACAGTGCTAGTTTTTTGTACCCATAAAGTGCAAAACATCTTAAAGAAAAATAAGATTACGAATGTTGAGTTAATGGACATTAATAAAATTCAAGCATATTCAGTAGGTAATGAATAAAATGGATTAATCCCCTGCTTGCGCGAGCGTCTCGCTCGTGTAAAGGATAATGTTGAGGAATTTTTATAATAGGTAAATAATGATAAAAACTGATTAAATTAAATTTTTAAATAAAACCCAATTATAAACTTAATATTCATGAAAACTTTAAAAGGATGCTTAATTTCGTTATTTATTTTTTTTATTTTCTGTTTTTCAATAACTTATTGTATTAAATATTTTACAATAAAATCATTTGAAAATAAATATGATGAAGTAAATAAATCTTGGATTCATTTACTAACTAATATAAATGATAAAAATGCCTATTTATACAAGAAAAGTTTGTTAAATGATAGTATTAATTTTTATGTTGAAAGAAATAATATTTATAAGGAGACTACTCAAAATAATATTAAAATTCAAGAAAATGAGTTTTATATAGATAAATATTCTCATGATACAGATTCTATAAATTCTTTATTGAATAGCTTAGTAAAAGATTATAATAATAAAGCTAAAAATTATAATTTTAGTAGACAGAGTTTTCCTAATTTTCTTTTTTTGAAAGGGAGTATTTATAATTTTACATTTAAATATTACTATATAAATTATGGAGAGATTAACGAAAATCCATTAATTAGGGAAGAAAGGGTTAATAATTTTATTGAAACTGGAGTTTTGAATGAGTAATTAATTTCCCTGCTGGTGTGAGTGTCTAGCTCATACCTTTAAAAGGAACACGTTTTATAAATTGATGTGTATAGATAATGCGAACACGAGCAGGATACTAGCGCTAGGTTGGGTTTACAATTATAACAAAAGATCATATAAATAAAAAGAGATTAGCATTATTTCTAATCTCTTTTTATTTATAGTTCTTAAATTAAATGCTTAATATAGAGTTTGTTATATAGAAAATCTAGATTTTTGTGTTTTTAATAAATTTATTACGAGCGAATTAGCTTTATTTAATAATATAAATTGTATTTTATAAGTATTAATTTATCTTAATAATAATTTACATCTATGGAAAATTTTCATACACAATCCGGAGGATTGATATTAGGAGCAATTAGAATGACTTCTCCACTTGCACAAATAGTTATCCGTGAAGATAGCTTGATAATTAATCACTCTCTCTTTTTTAAATTAGTATTTACTTCAGAAGATATTATTGATATTATACCCAATTATGACTTTTTTGAGAAAGGAGTTGTTATTAAACATAATAAATCAAAGTATAATTCTAAAATTATATTTAGAACATTTAAACCAGATAAATTAATAGAAGAAATAAAAAAAACAGGATTTTTTTAAACAAAAAAATAATGATTAGATATTTATTTATAGTAGTCTCTTGTTTAACTTTAATTGGAACACAATTAATGATTTATAATGTTTTCCGAGATATAAACAGTCAATTAAACAATTTTTTCGAGAAAGAAACAGTTACGTGTAAAATTGAAAATACAAGAGAACTTGAATCTGCTATAGGTAGAGGTACTTATACAGAAATACAAACAGATTGTGGAAATTATCCAATATTATTAGAAGATTTTACAAATAGTGATGTTATAAAAAAGGGAAGTTACTTATCAAAGAAACCTCAAAACAATGAATTTGAAGTTTTTTCGAATAATAAATCGTATCATTTCATTTTAACTTCTTACAAAGATTACGAAATGACGTTAAGAATTTTATTTTTTATTTCAACTGTCATAGTAATTTCGGTTACGTATTATAAGCTCTTCATAAATAAGAGTTAACATGAAAAAATGTATATTAATTATATTGTTTAGCTCTTTTTTGTTTGCTCAAAATACTGGCCAGAATAGTATTTACGAAATAATATTAAATCATGAATTTCCAAATAATTCTAAGAGACTTGTAATTCTTAATTATCAGCTTATACAATATGATAAATATAAAAAACTACTTTGTGAAGGAGGAATTGATTTTAAAAAGAATGAATTACTATGTTCTTTTAAAGATCAATCAACTTTCAAAAATATAGATCATATTTATATAAATCGAGAACACGAGGTATTCTATGAAAAAGATATAACAAAATATAATTACAAAAATTATAACAAAATACCTTTTGGTGTAACACAATTTTCTAATATTCTGAATACTGAAATTTCATCTAATTTAAAATTAGTGTACATAGAAAATTACTCTAGTGGTTGGGATGGTTTTGGTAAATTTTATCTTATGGAAAAAAGATATACTACATGGTTTATTAAGAAAATATATTTTTCTTGGATAGCATAATAGATGAATTTTTTAATTATGGAAAAATATTTTAAAATTGTAATTACGTTAGCTTTAATTAGTTCTTTTTCTTCTTGTAATGATATTAAAAGTAATCAAATTATAGGGAGATATTATTTAGTTGCTGTTGATACAAAAGATGATATGAGTATTGGCTATGAAGTTGATGAAAGTGGAAATACCGTAGATGTTGTTCCAGAAACAATATTTTCTGTTGGAAATAATGATAAATATATAATTGCAAAACAACACCCAAATACAAACAGAAAAATAACTAACTATTTTATAATTCCTATTTATAAAGAGTATACATATTTTCCTGAAAAGGGAGTAATTGGACCAATATCTTTAAATGAATTTATAGAAAAGCAAAAAGAATTAAATATATCAACTGTAACTTTTGATAAAACGATTAAATAATATTAATGATTTTAAAAAAACATATTGTTAAAAAATTAGCTCAAAGATTATCATTAAATTATTCAGATACTCAACAAGATTGGGATTTAGAAATGTCAGATTTAAACAAAATTGATGATTTCATTGAATTTTATAATTCCAATGATTTAGATTTTGAAGAAATAAAAATTTATATGTTGTTACCAATTATAGAATAATGAATTTATCAATTGAAAATGGATTTAACAGATATAATCAATAGAGTCGTAAAATTAGATTTATCTAATTGGTGCTTCAATTCTTTTTTTATTACAATAGATGAATTTAAACGTAAAGGTTTAAAGGTATCGTTTTGGGAAAATGAAGAAAACTGGGCTTCAATTAGTAATGCTGATAATATTACAGTAGGTTATCTATGGAATAAATACCCTTTATTATTTATAGAAAGTAGATATTTAAGCCTTTTAAGTGACACGTTTAATGAGAATAATGATTTAACTATAATTTCTGTAGATTCTCTACATTCAGATTTATTTAGAATGGATGATAATCTAGCTAGTTTATTTGATAGTTATATAAATTTAAATTCATTCACAGCAGAAGATTTATGGTTTGTAACAAATAGTAAATAATGGGAATATTTTAATAGGAGAGCAGTTAGTTTAAATAACTCCTCTTTTATTTTGCAATAAATAGTGGGATCTTTACTTTATGTCTTAATTTATTAATCGTTTCTCCAAAAATAAAATCCATAAATCCTTTATGGCCATGAGAACCAACAATAAGTAAATCTGCTTGTTGTTCTTCACAAATTTTAGCAATAGTATTTACACGGTTATTATATCCTAACTGAATAACTGTTTGTTTAAACAATGGACGAAGAATATGCGCATACTTCTCTAAACGTTTTAAATCAGATTGAGCCTCAGTATCATCCGTTTTTTCTCCTGTATATTTAACAGAAGCACTCTCAACAATATGAATTAAGATTAAAGTTGTATCTTGCTGTGCAAGTTGTGTAGCATAATTAATAATTTTATGATCTGTTTTAGAAAAATCTAATGCTATAGCAATACGAGAAAAATGTTGTGTTGTTATTTCGTTTAAAGTAAAAGGCTCAAAAGGTTCATGAATTTCTTTTATCTCCTCAGAATCCTTTTTTCTAATTATCGGAATAATAAAAGTAAGTAATAATAGTACTAATAAACCAACTTCTAATCCAACCAAAAATAATTTAAAGAGATACGAGTTATTATCTCTCATCCAATTATTAAATTCCTCGTAAACTAACTGAGCATTTAATATACAAATAATAAAAGCAATTGTCCAAGCAAAGAATTTTGTAATTGTAGAAATGGTAAATTTTCCCATTTGTTTTTTATCACTCACAAAATGAATAAGAGGAATAATAGCAAATGCCAATTGCATGCTCAAAATAACTTGACTAAATATTAATAACGAACCTACTTCATTTTCTCCAAAAATTAAAATAACTAATACAGCTGGTACAACAGCTAAAAGTCGCGTTAAAATTCTACGTAAAACAGGATTTATACGAAGATGTAAGTAACCTTCCATTACAATTTGCCCTGCCAAAGTTCCTGTAACAGTAGAACTTTGTCCTGCTAATATAAGTGCAACAGCAAAAAGTTTTGGAGCTAAATCTGTTCCTAAAGTAGTTCCTAATAAATGGTAGGCATCATTTAATTCAGCAACTTCATGGTAACCATTTTTATGAAAAACAGAAGCGGCTAAAATAAGAATAGCAGCATTTACAAAAAATGCTAGATTAAGTGCAATAGCGCTATCCCAAAAATTATATTTTAAAGCTCTTTTAATTGATTTATCGTCACGTTTTATTTTTCTTGTTTGTACCAAAGCCGAATGTAGGTAGAGGTTATGAGGCATTACAGTTGCTCCAATAATCCCTATACTTATGTACAAGGCAGTACTATTGGGAATAGATGGAATAAAGCCTTTTGCAACTTCACCAAAATCTGGTTTAGCTAAGAACATTTCGGTAAGGAAACATAAACCTATCATGGTAATTAATCCCACAATAAAAAGTTCCATTTTTCTCATTCCTAATCGTTGTAAATACAACAACAAGAAAGTATCTGCAAAACTAATTAAAACACCATATAATAAATCTATTCCGAAAAGTAAATTAAGTCCAATTGCCATTCCTAGAATCTCGGCTAAATCACATGCTGCAATCGCAATTTCAGCAAGAATATATAAAACGAAATTCATTCCTTTTGGGTAGGTTTCTCTATTGCATTGTGCTAAATCTTTTCTGCGGACAATCCCTAAACGTGTACACAAACTTTGTAAAAGTAAAGCCATAATGTTACTCATTAATAAAACCCAAATTAATGTATAACCAAATTGGCTTCCTCCGGCTAAATCCGTTGCCCAATTTCCAGGATCCATATACCCAACACTAATTAAGTATGCTGGTCCAAAGAAACTAAGTATTTTTTTAAACTTTCCCTTTTCAATTTTTACACTCTCGTGTACATTCTCTAATGACTTATTTTGGGCTTGTTGAGGCATTTCTATATTTTCAATTACTCAAATTTAAGTTAAATTGAATAGAAATTGTAGAATGTTTTCAAAGATTTTAATTGGCTAAGTATTTAGCATCTAATGCTCAAAATAAATATCAATAAAATATTTAAATTAATATTGTGTTATTTCGAGAGATTTTTCATCTTCACAAATAAGAAATATTGTATATTTATTACAGAAATTTAGAGGATATAGTGAGAATATATCTGCTTTTACTATTACCAAAACTAGAAAATGATGAACACTCCTCACATAATAACAGACGAACAGTTAGAAAAAGAGAACGTTGAGATAGCGAGACGCTATAGAGAAATGCTTCAGAACACCTATATAACATTATCTGATGAAGATAAGAAGTTAATTAGGCGAGCTTTTGATTTGGCTGTAGATGCGCATAAAGACCAACGTAGAAAAACTGGAGAACCATATATTTATCACCCAATTGCTGTAGCAAAAATTGTTGCAGATGAAATTGGTCTTGGAGCAACTTCTATTGCTGCTGCTTTAATGCACGATGTAGTGGAGGATACAGATTATACTGTAGAAGATATTGAGAAGTTATTTGGTGCCAAGATAGCGAAGATTATAGATGGTTTAACGAAAATTTCTGTTCTTAATAGACAAGATTTATCTATACAGTCTGAAAACTACAAAAAGCTTTTATTGACTTTATCTGAAGACGTTCGTGTTATTTTAATAAAAATTGCAGACAGACTTCATAACATGCGTACCCTAGAAAGTATGCGAGAAGATAAACAACTTAAAATAGCTTCTGAAACAGTTTTCATTTATGCGCCATTGGCACACAGAATGGGATTGTACAACATTAAATCAGAATTAGAAGATTTAAGTTTAAAATATACGCAGCCAGAAGCTTATTTAACAATCGAGCAAAAATTAACAGAAGCAAAAGCTCAGCGAGAAGATTACATTCAAAAATTTTGTGAAGTAATTTCAGAGAAGTTAGAAGCGGAAGGATTAGAATTTGAGATAAAAGGACGCTCAAAATCTATTAATTCAATCTACAGAAAAACAGTAAATCAAGGAATTCCTTTTGAAGAAGTTTTTGATTTATTTGCAATCCGTGTAATTTATAGATCAGACAAAAAGAATGAGAAATTCTTAGCTTGGAAAATCTATTCATTGATTACGGATTTATATATTCCAAATCCAAAACGTATGCGCGATTGGATTTCTCAACCTAAAACAACGGGTTATGAGTCTTTACACGTTACTGTTATGGGACCACAAGCACGTTGGGTAGAAGTTCAGATTCGATCAGAAAGAATGGATGAGGTTGCAGAAATGGGTATTGCTGCACACTACAAATACAAAGAAAATGTTTCGGATGATGATACAAAAGTAGACGAATGGATTCATCAGGTTCGAGAAATGCTTGAACAAGAGGATACAAAAGATGCAATTGAGTTTATGGATAATTTTAAATTCAATCTGTATTCTAAAGAAATCTACGTTTTTACACCAAAAGGAGATTTACACTCATTACCTAAAGGGGCAAGTTCCTTAGACTTTGCTTATTCTATACACTCCAATGTTGGTGATCATTGTTTAGGAGCAAAAGTAAATGGAAAATTATATCCATTATCTCACCAATTACAAAGTGGTGATCAGGTAGAAATTATTACTTCTACTCAGCAGAAACCAAAATTAGAATGGTTAGATTATGTTGTAACAAGTAAGGCGAGAAGTAAAGTAAAAGCATCATTAAATTCTGATAAACGAAAAGTTGCTGAAGAAGGAAAAGAGATTATTCAGAGAAAGTTAAGACATTTAAAAGTTGATTTTAGTGAGAATACAGTTAATCAATTACAACAATTTTTTAAATTAAGTTCTAGTCAAGATTTATTTTATAATGTAGCGATGGGAATCATTGATAATAATGATTTACGAAAGTTCGCTGAAAGAAATTCTGGATTTACTGGTTTAATTAATCGTTTCAGAAAATCTAGTTTCAATCCAACTAAAAAGGATGATGCTCCCGTAGATAAAACAAAACTAGATAGTTTAGTTTTTGGGAATGATGAAGAAAGATTAGATTACGAATTAGCAAGTTGTTGTAATCCAATTGCAGGAGATAAGGTTTTTGGCTTTATTACGGTTTCTAAAGGAATAAAAGTACATAAGGTAGATTGTCCGAACTCAGTTTCATTACAAGCTAATTATGCTTACCGTATTATAAAAGCAAAATGGATTGATTCTTCTCAACGTGAATTTAAAGCCTTAATTGAGCTACATGGATTAGATAGATCTGGTATGGTTAGCGACATAACATTGGTTATTTCTAAAAATAATTCATTGAATATGCACAGTATTAATCTTTCTGAGGATGCTGGTATTTTTGACGGAAAAATTACAGTATCTGTTAAAAATAAAGCTGAGTTAGAAAAAATTATGCTCGAATTAAAAAATATTGAAGGGATTCAATCTGTAAAAAGAACATATAAAAACTAATAACTTTTAAAAAAAAATAACAAATAAATCCGTTTATAAAAACGGATTTATTTGTTTAAAATCTTCTCCTTTTAAAACATGAAGTTGTTTAAATCTTCAACTGTTTTTATTTTAATTATTTAATTAATTCTATTATTATACCTAGTAATTCAGCTTCTTAATGATTTATAGCGAAATGAGATCCTGAAACGAGTTCAGAATGACATACAGGACTTAAACTAAATTTATCATTCGTAATATTTAGTTTTGTCATAGAAATCAACAAATTATACTTCCACAGGTTCACCACGACAAGCTTGAAATCCGTTATTAATTTATCTAAATTGAATTAATAATTACAGTATGTCTCAAACTAATTAATTTTCAATTTCACACTGAATAATGCTAATTAGAACTAAAATTTATTAAAAATATCATATTTCGTTTATTTATGAAGTAAATTTGCAAAAGATTTCAATTACCGAAATCAGATTTAATATAAGCAATGATAATAGAAACGGAAGAAGAGTTAAATGGGATAAAAAAAGTCAGCGAAGCTGTAGCCATTACTCTTAAGGAGATGAAAGATTACGTGAAGCCAGGAATTTCTACAAAAGAATTAGATTTATTTGGGGCTTCTATTATGCAAAAATTAGGATGTAAATCTGCTCCATACGAAACATATAAATTTCCTGGTTATACATGTTTAAGTGTAAATGAAGAAATTTGCCATGGAATTCCATCAGAAACAAAAATTCTAAAAGAAGGAGATGTAATTAATATAGATGTTTCAGGAGAACTTGCAGGTTTTTGGGCAGATAACGGAGGGTCTATTGTTGTAGGAGAGGATGTAAATGGTTATCAAAAAATAGTTGATGCTTCTATTTCTGCTTTACAAAAAGCGATTGCAGCTGTAAAATCGGGTGTAAAAATTGCTGATATTGGTGGAATTATTGAAAAAGAAGCAAAAAAACATCATTATAAGGTAATCGAAAATTTAACAGGACATGGAGTAGGGCTGTCTCTACACGAAGAACCTTTAGATTTATTAAATTATAGAGATGTAAACGATAAACGTAGACTTCGTAAAAATTCTGTAATTGCATTGGAAACATTTATTTCAGAAAACTCTAACGAAGCAATAGAACAAGCTGATGGATGGACTATGATAGGAAATAATCCTGGCGTTTTTGCACAACATGAACATACAGTTTTAGTAACATCCGAAGGTCCTATGATTTTAACATTAATGAATGAAAACTGGTAGAATATGAAGAATAACGATTATATAAAAATTGATAGAGAAATTGTAAAAAAAATGAGCGAAGATATACAAGCTTATTTAGTAGAAAACAATTTAGAGAGAGTGAAGACATGGAAAATGATGCCTTTTCTAATTGAGAAAGGTTACTTTCCTCATGATAGAAAGAAAGGTTATCCTTTGAGACAAGTTTTAAATGATTTAAACAAATCTAACGAATTGCACTTAATCCCTCAAGCTGCACCAGAATTTTTGGAAGTTGAGAATAAGAAAACATCTATTTATTGGTATTTTTCTCCAGTAAAATAAGAGATAAAATAAAAGAATAAAGCATAAAAAAAGCATCCTTAAGGATGCTTTTTTTATTTTATATGAAAGAATTATTTTACATTCTTTTTCTCCCAATCGATAGGGAAGTTACAACTTTGGTATTCTGCTCCAATTTTAATGTAAGCGTCACCAACTTGTCTTTTAACCCAATCCAATAACATCGTTCTTTCTTTGTCTTGTACAGCAAATTTTTGAATTCTGTAGTAATCTTGTTCATAGTTAATTTTATGAGCAGGATAAGATTTGTTTAATTTTAAAATTCTTAATGCTTTTCTGTTTTCGAAATCATCTTCAAATACTTGAGAAATATCTTCATCAGCTAATGTTGTAATAGCAGAAAACATTGGTAATGGTAAAGATATTTTTTCAAAACGATCATCACCAGAATTTTGATTCATTAAGTTACCAGAGTTAAATTTCGTGTATTTATCATCAGAGAAACGTAATGCAGCATCTTTAAATGTCATTTTGCCATCGTTAATTAATAAACGAATAGAATCTAATTTATTTGTAGCTTTTTTAATTTCTTCCTCTGTAGGTTTTAAAGAAATTAAAATGTGACGTAAGTCTAATTCTTGTCCACGACGCTTATCTAATTTAATAATGTGGTATCCAAAATCTGTTTTAAATGGTTCAGAAATTTCACCTTCTTGTAAATTAAATGCTACAGCGTCAAATTCTTTTACCATTTTACCACGAGAAACTTTTTTATATTCACCACCATTACTAGCAGAACCTGGATCTTCCGAATATAAAATAGCTTTTGTTGTAAAAGAAGCACCTTCTTCTATTTCTTTTTTAATCTCTTTTAATTGATCAATAATTTTTTGTTGATTTTCCTGAGAAACCTCTGGGAAAAGAACAATATGACTTAAAGAAACTTCATCTTTTACATCTGGTAATTCACCTTGGTGTTTTTCAAAAAATAAACGAACTTCTTCTGGAGTAGCATCTGCACCTTTCACAACCATTTCCCTTTTGTTACGAGCGTAAATGTTATCTTCAACAATATATTTAGTTTCATTTTTCATTTCCGCCATTGTACGGAATCCAAAATAATCTAAAATTTGTTTTTCACCACCAGCTTGAGCAACCCAACCTTCAATTTGAGAATTTAATTGGCGTGTTACTTCATCTTGTGTAACTTTTATTAAAGTATCTTGTTTTGCACGGTCAACTAACATTTTGTCTAACATAATGTCATTTAAAAAATCACATTTATTGTCAACTTTAACTCCTTGTTGTTGAGACATTAAATAATCACGATCAACATCCGATTCTAAAACAATTTGGCTACCAACAACAGCAGCAATTCCGTCTACTTTAGCTAGACGCTTAGGAGTTGATTTTGCTGTTTGTGCAAAAGTATTTACCGCAAATAATGTTGCAATTAACAACATCATACTCGATTTAAATTTCATATACTTTAATTTCATTTTAATTTTCATAAAGTTCGGTTTATATTCAACCGATGAGCAAATTTAACTTTTTTTGTTAAAGTCCAGCATATTTTAATTTCCTTTAACAAAAGAATTCGTTTTTTAATTTATTATTAAGATTAAATCAAGAGTCTATTTAAATTTATATTGTAATAGTGTTTATAGATTATTTTAAAGCGAGAATAGGCAAATTTTGTAATGATAATTGGGTTTTATCATGAAAAATTTAACGAATTCGTAGTTAAAAAGAAATATAAACAAATTATATAGATAAATTTTAAATAGACTCTTAGCCAAATGTTTTTAATGAAACATTCCATGCTGATTCAAAATCAAATAAATTAAGACCATGTTTTTCTTTGTGTTCGTTTGCAAAAGTAATTAATTTTTCTGTTGGCATATTTCCAACCATATTACTTTTAGACATAGGACAACCACCAAGACCTTTTATTGCACCATCAAATTTTCTACAACCATTGTTATAAGCTGTTTTTACTTTCTCATTCCATTCACTGTAAACAGTATGGAAATGCGCTCCAAATTCAATTTCTGGATAAAGAGGAACTAAATTCTGAAATAAACTATCTATTGTATCTGCTTTGGCAACACCAATTGTATCTGATAAATTGATAGATGTAATTCCTATGTCCGCAAATTTTCTAGACCAGTTTGTTACTAATTCTTCATTCCAAGTTTCACCATACGGATTTCCAAAAGCCATTGATAAATAAATTAACAATTGTTTTCCATTGTCAATAGCAATTTGATTAATCTCCTTAATTTGATCAAAAGATTCTTGTTGACCTTTATTCGTATTGTATTGTTGGAATTGCTCAGAAATAGAAAAAGGAAACCCAATAATGTCTACTTTTTCGTGTTCAGCACCTTTTACAGCACCACTTTTATTTGCAACAACAACAGATAATTTAGATTTTGATTGAGATTTATCTAAATTGTCTAAAACCTCTTTTGTGTCTGCCATTTGTGGGATTGCTTTTGGAGAAACAAAACTTCCACAGTCAATTGTATCAAAACCAACAGTTAATAAACGATTTATGTAATCAATTTTAGAATCTGTAGGAATAAAATCTTTCCACCCCTGCATAGCATCACGCGGACATTCTATAATCTTAAAATTTCGTTCACTCATTTTTTTGTTTATTTGCGCTTTAAAGGTAGATAATTTACTAATTTTGACAAAAATTAAAAACGCATGCAAACAGAATGGAGAGAAAAGTTGGTTAACCGCTTTTTAAAATATGTAAAAACTTACACAGAAAGTGAAGCATTTTTAGATAAATTTCCTAGTACAGATCGTCAATGGGATTTAGCAAAATATTTAGTTGAAGAATTAAAACAAATTGGTTTAGAAGATGTTTCTATCGACGAAAATGGATATGTTTTTGGATATGTTCCTTCAACTGTAGACCATGAAGTTCCAACAATTGGTTTTGTTTCACACATGGATACATCACCAGATTTTTCTGGAGAGAATGTACAACCTCAAATTTGGGAAAATTATGATGGTGGAGATATTAAATTAAATGAAAAAATGATTTTATCACCTTCAGAATTTCCAGAGTTATTACAATACAAAGGACAAACAATTATTTCTACAGATGGTACTACATTATTAGGAGCTGACGATAAAGCGGGAGTTGCTGAAATTGTAACGGCTGCAGAATATTTAATTGCTCATCCAGAAATTAAACACGGACGTATTGCAATTGGATTTACACCAGACGAAGAAGTTGGTCGTGGAGCAGATTTTTTTAATGTAGAAAAATTTGGTGCAGAATGGGCTTATACGATGGATGGTTCTGAGATTGGAGAATTAGAGTATGAAAACTTTAATGCTGCTTCTGGAATTATTACAATAAAAGGAAAATCTGTTCATCCTGGTTACGCAAAAAATAAAATGATTAATGCTGCAAATATCGCAATGGAATTTGCTGCACAGTTACCAAATGACGAAGTTCCTGAATTAACTGATGATAGAGAAGGATTCTTCCATTTAGCAAAAATGACTGGAAATGTAACTGAGGCTAAATTAGTTTACATTATTCGTGATCATGATATGGAACAATATGAAGCTCGTAAGGCTTTATTTTTACAATTAGCTGCAGATATTCAAGAGCGTTTTGATCATGAAGTTATTACAGCTGAAGTTTCAGATCAGTACTTTAATATGATAGAAAAAGTAAAAGATAAATTTCAGTCAGTAGAAATTGCAGAACAAGCATTAAAAGATACAGGAATTACACCAAATATAAAACCTATTAGAGGTGGAACAGATGGTGCTCGATTATCTTTTATGGGATTACCTTGTCCTAATATTTTTGCAGGAGGTCACAATTTCCATGGACCTTACGAATATGTTCCTGTAGAATCTATGGAAAAGGCTACAGAGGTTATTGTTCGTATTGCAGAATTAACTGCTGAGAGAGCAAAATAATTTAATTTTAATTAAATACTTAAAATTTTCTGTTTTGGTTTGAAATTTGTTTTTAATTTCACAATAACAAAACAGAAAATTTTTTTTTATGAAAAATATACTTTTAGCTACTGTAGCTTTATTTGGATCTTCTTTTGCAATGGCGCAAGAGAAAGTAAACATTGGAGATTTTAACACTCTTAAAGTTTATGATAAGATTCCTGTAGAATTAATTTCTTCTAGTAGTAATTATGTAGAATTGGATGGTGTTAATTCAAGTGATATTAAAGTTGAAAACACAAAAGGAGAATTAAGAATAAAATTGTCTGGAACAAAATTAATGCAAGGTGATGAAGCAAACGTAAAAGTTTATTA
Organism: Chishuiella changwenlii; assembly: GCF_900142565.1. Classification (GTDB taxonomy): domain Bacteria; phylum Bacteroidota; class Bacteroidia; order Flavobacteriales; family Weeksellaceae; genus Empedobacter; species Empedobacter changwenlii. The sequence goes on along the minus strand of NZ_FRBH01000012.1, from coordinate 6,465 downwards.
TAAATCATTGTACGATATTCAAGCAAGTCAAGGTTCTAAAATTCATTCTGATGATGTTTTAAAGTCAAAGACATTAAACTTAACATCTAATGAAGGATCATCTATTAAATTACCAATTGAAGCTGGTAAATTAGAAGTTAAGATAAACTCTGGAGCAGAAGTTATCTTAACTGGTAGTACAGAATTTCAGACTGTAGTAGCCAATTCTGGAGGAAAGTATTTTTCGAAAACTTTAAAAGCTGAAAATTCAACTTTAACAACTAATGCTGGAGGTGAAATAGAAGCAACTTCTACAAAATCTGTTGAAGCAAAAACGAGAGCAGGTGGTAGAATTGATATTTATGGTAATCCAAAAGACCGTAACCAAAAGAAAGTTGCGGGAGGAAAAATTAATTTTAAATAATAATAATTTAACCGTTAATATAGTAAAAAAGGATGTTCAATTTATTGAACATCCTTTTTTCGTTAGTATTAATTAATTTCTTGTTTTTCAGAACTAATATTCTCAACATAGTTTTTTAAAGCAATTCGAATAATTTCTTCCCAACCAGCAACAAAACTATCTCTAGAAAAATTTTCATCATCTGGAGGAAAAGATTCAACACCTTCATGTGTTAATAATAATGTTGTTTGTGGTCCAAACTCATCTTTTAATTCTGATAGTTCAAATGTTACAACAGATTCTCCTTTATATACAGGATATACCCATGTATATGAAATCTTTTTATTCGGAATAACTTCTATAATTTTACAATGATGTAAATAAGAACCTCCGTAAAACTCGAATTCAAACCCTGGTATAGCTTCAAAATGTTCAATGTCAAAATACCATTTATCGAAAGCTGTTTTATTGGTTAAAGCAAACCATACATCAGCTACCGATGCATCAAATATTTCTGTAATAGTAATTGGTCTTACACTCATAATTATTATTTTTTAATTAGGTTATCTAAATATTTTATTATTAATTATTATTTAAAACTGTGCCAAAAATTTAATTGCTACATTTGTTATCGTAAATTTTTAAAAATGAAAATAAATAAAACTTTTTTAAGTGTTTTAGGGCTTTTTGCGGGATTATCAATGTATGCACAACAAGAAGTAAACCGTCCTAAATTAGTTGTAGGAATTGTAGTAGACCAAATGCGTTGGGATTATTTATATCGTTACCAAGATAGATATTCTAAAGGAGGTTTCAACAGAATGATGAATGAAGGTTTTAGTAATGAGAATACTTATATTCCCTATGTACCTACTGTAACTGCAATAGGGCATAGTTCTATTTATACAGGATCTGTACCAGCTATTCATGGTATTGCAGGGAATGATTTTATTATTCAGGCAACAGGACAAGAAATGTACTGTACACAAGATGATAGTGTAACAGGAGTAGGGACAGCAGGTAAAGCTGGAAAAATGTCTCCAAAAAATTTATTAGTATCAACAGTTACAGATCAATTAAAGTTAGCGACTAATTTTCGTTCTAAAGTTTACGGAGTTTCATTAAAAGATCGTGGAGGAATTTTACCAGCAGGACATTTTGCAGATGCAGCATTTTGGTTTGATGGTGAAACAGGAAACTGGATTACAAGTTCATATTACATGAATGAGTTACCAAAATGGTTAGAAAACTTTAATGGACAAAAACTTGCTGAAAAGTATTTAGATAAATGGAATACATTATATCCTATTAATACTTATGTGCAAAGTGAAAAAGATGGAAATCCTTATCGTGAAAATTATAAAGGAGCAACTAAAATGCAATTTCCTTATGATTTAAAATCATTGAAAAAAGATAATGGAATTGGATTAATTCGTAATACACCTTTTGGAAATTCATTAACAAAAGATATCGCGATTGCTATTATAGACAACGAAAAACTAGGACAAAACGAAAAAGGAATAACAGATTTTTTAGCAGTTAGTTTTTCTTCTACAGATTATGTAGGTCATCAATTTAGCCCAAATACAATCGAAACAGAAGATACATACTTACGTTTAGATAAAGATTTAGAAACATTATTTAATCACTTAGATAAAAAAGTTGGTAAAGGAGAATATGTTGTTTTCTTAACAGCAGATCATGGTGGAGCACATAACCCTAAATATTTCCAAGATAAAAGAGGAAATGCTGGATATTTCCCTACAGGAGAAGTAAAAAAAGGATTAAATGCTAAACTTACAGAAGAATTTAAAATTGGTGATCTTGTACGTTCTCTTTCTAATTATCAAGTACATTTAAATTATCAAGCAATTGAACAAAATAATTTGAACGAAGAAGCTGTAAAAGATGCAATTGTAAAATATATGCGCAAAGTAGATGGCGTTTCTTTTGTTTCTGATATGGATAAAATAGACCAAACACCAATTCCTGCAATTATTAAGGAACGTATGGTTAATGGTTACAATAGAAAAAGAAGTGGAGCTATTAATTATATCTTAGAACCACAATGGTACGGAGGAAAATTAAATGCAGGAGGAACAACTCACGGTACTTGGGGATCTTATGATGCACATATTCCATTTGTATTAATGGGATGGGGAATTAAACATGGAGCAAATAATAATCCTGTTCATATGACAGATATTGCGCCAACTATTTCTGCATTATTACACATAGAAGAACCAAATGGAAATATTGGGAAACCAGTAACAGAGGTTATTCAGTAAAAATAAGATAGAAAATTAAAACGTTTTTAAACGTATTTTTTATACAACCCCAAAAAGTTAATCGCTTTTTGGGGTATTTTTTTATTTTAATAATTGATAATTAGTTGCTTGTGTTTAAATAGAAAGTTTAAAAAAAAGAATTAAATCTTAAAAAAAAATAGAATATTATAATATTTTTTAGCATTTTAGCAAAATCAAACCAACCAACCAATTTAAATCTTATGGATGAATTAGTCAATTCAATCAACAGTTACGTGTGGTCTTACGCGTTAATAGGTCTTTGTGCCGTAACAGGAATATATTTTTCTATAAAAACAAAATTTCTACAAATTTTTTATATAAAAGATATGGTTCGCTTACTCTTTTCAGGTCAAAAATCAGAAAAAGGAATATCACCTTTTCAGGCATTTTCTTTAGCAATTTCTGGTAGAGTAGGAACAGGAAATATTGTAGGAGTTGCAACTGCAATTGCTATGGGAGGACCTGGAGCTATTTTTTGGATGTGGTTTATAGCATTTCTTGGAAGCGCTTCCGCTTTTATAGAAGCAACTTTAGGACAACTTTACAAACAAGACATTGATGGAGAATACCGAGGAGGACCTTCTTACTATATAGAGAAAGGTTTGGGAATAAAATGGTATGCTGTTTTATTTGCTGTTATAACAGTAATTAGTTGTGGATTACTATTACCAGGTATACAATCTAATAGTATATCATCAGCATTAATTAATGCATTTGATGTTCCGACTTATGAAATGTCAGGAATACCAATTAATATTGTAGGAATAGGTATCATCTTGTTATTAGCAATAATTATTTTTGGTGGCGTAAAGCGTCTAGGAAAAGTTGCAGAATTTGTAGTTCCATTTATGGCAGGAGCATATATTTTAATGGCAATTGTTATTATTGGGATGAATATTCAACAGATACCTAATGTGTTAAAATTAATTTTTTCTTCTGCTTTTAATCAAGAATCATTGTATAGTGGTGTATTTGGTTCAGCAATTGCTTGGGGAATTAAACGAGGAGTATACTCTAACGAAGCAGGACAAGGAACAGCTCCGCATGCTGCTGCCGCTGCTGAAGTTGGACATCCAGCTGAACAAGGTTTAGTGCAAGCTTTTTCTGTATACATTGATACTTTATTTGTTTGTACTGCAACAGCATTTATGATATTATTTACAGGGAAATATAATGTAAATGATCCTTCTGTAGCAGGAAATTTCCTTACACAAAATGTACCAGGTGTTGATTATACTGGATTTACACAGGCAGCTGTTGCTCATCATTTTGGATCTTTTGGAAATAGTTTTGTAGCTATCGCTTTATTCTTCTTTGCTTTTACAACTATAATGGCTTATTACTATTATGCAGAAACGAATATTACTTATTTTCTTAAAGGTAAGAGTTCTAAAGGATATATTTGGGCTTTGAGAATAGGTTTTCTTATTGCAACATATTACGGAACAATAAAAACCGCTGAAACTGCTTGGGCAATTGGAGATATTGGAGTAGGATTAATGGCTTGGGTAAACATTATTGCAATTTTATTATTAGGAAATGTTGGTCTAAAAGTATTGAAAGATTATAAAGATAAACGTAAAAAAGGAATTAAAAATCCAGACTTTGATCCAGAAGAACTTGGAATTAAAAGTGCTGATTTTTGGATGAAGAAATAATTATAAAAAAACTTGAGTTTCCTCAAGTTTTTTTATTTTTTATTAAATTCAATCAATTAGTAATTTTACAGTAGACGCAGTTTCGTAAAGAAAACTTATCTTTGCAAAATGGAAATTACATTCGCAGATTTCGAACTAACAAAACAATTGGATTCGGCTTTAGAAAAGTTGAATATCACAAAGCCAACTCCCATTCAAGAAAAATCATTTAAACCGATTCTTTCTGGAAGAGATATTATGGGAATTGCACAAACTGGTACAGGGAAAACATTAGCTTATTTACTGCCTTTATTAAAAACATATCAATATTCTAAAACCAATCAACCAAAGATTGTTATATTAGTTCCTACACGCGAATTAGTTGTTCAGGTTACAAGTATTTTAGAGAGTTTAGCAGAGTTTATTAATGTTCGTATTTTAGGAATATATGGAGGTGTTAATATTAATACACAGAAATTACTAGTTTACGAAGGTTTAGATATTCTAGTCGGAACACCAGGACGAGTTTTAGATTTGGCTATAGACAATGTTTTGTCTTTTAGAGAGATGAAAAAACTAGTTGTTGATGAGTTTGATGAAATGTTAAGTTTAGGTTTTCGCGCTCAATTAATTCATTTATTTACAATGATGAGCGATAAACGTCAGAATATTTTATTTTCTGCTACAATGACAGATCAGGTAGATGATATGTTAAATGAATATTTCAAAAATCCTATCGAAATTTCATTGGCTCGTTCAGGAACACCATTAGAAAAAATTACACAAACAGTAATTCCTGTTGAAAATTTCAATACAAAATTAAATTTAATTGTTCACCAATTAGAAGATAAAGCGAAGTATGAAAAGGTATTGATTTTTGCTAATAATAAAAAACATGCCGATTTAATTTACAATCATTTAGATGAAGTTTATCCAGAAGAATTTGGAGTAATTCATTCTAATAAATCGCAAAACTTCCGTTTAAGAACAATGGAAGCTTTTACAAGAGATGAATATCGTGGTATTATTACAACAGATATTATGGCTCGTGGACTTGATATTCCAGATGTTTCGCATGTTATTAACTTCGAAATTCCAGATGTACCAGAACAATATATTCATAGGATAGGGCGTACTGGTCGTGCTGATAAAAATGGACATTCTATTTCTTATTTCACAGAAAAAGAAGTAGATAGTTTAGATGCGATTGAGGAATTAATGGAAAAGGAAATTGAACAATTAGTATTTCCTGAAGAAGTTAAGATTAATCCTGTAAAACGCGAGTTTGAAAAAGATGTTGTAAAAATGAAAGCGCTAACAACTGTAAAGATTGAAGAAAGAGGTGCAGCATTTCACGAGAAGAAAGATAAAAATAGAAAGGTAAATTTAGGAGGTCCAACAAAAAGAAAGCCACCAAAATCTAAACCTAAAAACCGTGGTCAGCAAAAACAAAAAGCTAAAGCAAGAAAAAAAGGGAAATAATTTAAAATCTATTTTCTTTTAAAAGAATAAAATTTAAAAAATGGAAACTAATATTTTAATATTAGTTTCCATTTTTTATTTTCTAGTCTAAGTTCTCGATACAATTTTTCTTTATTTCATTTCGAAAAATCACTCGAACTGACAGAAAATTGTGTTGTAATTTTTAAATTAGAGGATGTGATGTTGAAATGAATTCAACATGGCAAAGTGTAGTAAATATAAAAATACTCTGTACTCTCTACATTTTACTTTTCCTGTCTATGTTCTCGATATAATTTTTCTTCATTTCATTTCGAAAAATTACTTGAACAGATATAAAATTGTGTTGTAATTTTTAAATTAGAGGATGTGATGTTGAAATGAATTCAACATCACAAAGTGTGTTTTTAAATACTAATTTGTTATATTATAATAAATCCGTCATTTCGAGTGAAATTCGTTTAGAATTTTGTATCGAGAAATAATAAGGATTAATAGATTTTCCAGTCTAAGTTCTCGATACAATTTTTCTTCATTTCATTTCGAAAAATCACTCGAACTGACAGGAAAAAAATACCTTTCTAACTTCTAACTTCTAACTTCTAACTTCTAACTTCTAACTTCTAACTTCTAACTTCTAACTTCTAACTTCTAACTTCTAACTTCTAACTTCTAA
>NZ_FRBH01000013.1 GCF_900142565.1 Chishuiella changwenlii | reverse complement strand
AATTCTTCTATCTTAAATCTGATTAATCTTACATTTAAATCTAATTTACAATCCCTACCTCTAAATTTTAATTGTTGATATCTATAAAATTTAGATGTTAATTTATTGATATTTAATTATATATAAATGTTTTTAACTGTTAATTATTTCTTTTTAAGAATCTCATTAGTATCAATAATATGATAACAATTTAGCTTAAATTCATAGTAATTAAAAACGCATAATTATATTGTTATCTTTAAGGTAATATATAATTCCATGTAAATTTTTATCTTAGAGAAAGTAAGTAGTACATTTGCAATGGTTATGTTGTTTATTAACATCTTATAAAAAGTTATTAAAAATTCATTGAATATCAATTTATTAAGATGTTAGTTATTAACTATTTTATAATAAAAATCTCAATTAATTAACCTGAGATTTTGATACAAATCATATTATGCCAAGAAAAAACTTTAAGAATACAAGAGCCAAAAAAGACAAAAACATAACAAAGTTTACAAAGTCTATTATCGAAGTTTTATTTCAGAATCCTAATAAGCCCCTCAATTATAAACAGATTGCATCCGCATTAAATTTAACCAATCGTATCGATACAGAATTATTGATTAAAAATATTAATGTATTGTTAGCGGATAAGAAAATATCAGAAGTAGAAAGAGGTAAATATAAAATTAATGCAACCAACGATTATATGGTTGGTATAGCAGATTTAACTTCTTCTGGAAGTGCTTACATCGTAATAGATGGTTTAGAACAAGATGTTTTTGTACAGAAAGGGAAAACAAGAAATGCTTTAATGGGTGATACTGTTCGAGTATATGTTTATCCAAAGAAAAATAAAACTTCTACTCGTACAGAAGGAGAAATTGTTGAAATAATAGAACGTAATAAAACTGAATTTACAGGAATTTTCGAATTAGGTAAAGAAGGTAAATATGGTTTTGTTACCATGCAGAATGGAAATCATGATTTCTTTATTCCAAAAGAAAAAATAAATGATGCACAACCAGGGGAAAAAGTTGTTGTAAAATTAACCAATTGGCCAGAAGGTTCTAATTCACCATTTGGAGAAATTACACAAGTCTTAGGACAACCAGATGTTACAGATGTTGAAATACATTCTATCTTATTAGAATACGATTTGCCTTCGGAATTTCCTGAAGAAGTAGAAGAAGAAGCAAACAATTTAGATACATCTATTGATGAAGCTGAAGTTGCAAAACGTCGCGATATGCGAAGCGTACCAACATTTACAATTGACCCGAAAGATGCAAAAGATTTTGATGATGCACTTTCTCTTAGACAATTGGAAAATGGAAACTGGGAAGTAGGTGTTCACATTGCAGATGTAACGCATTATGTTCGTCCTGGAACATTAATAGAACAGGAAGCATATAAGCGTGCGACATCTGTTTATTTAGTAGATAGAGTTGTACCAATGTTACCAGAAATTTTATCTAACGTAGCATGCTCATTACGTCCAAACGAAGATAAATATACTTTTTCGGGAGTATTTGAAATGGACGACAACGCCAAGATTGTAAAAACTTGGTTTGGTAGAACAGCGATACATTCGGATAGAAGATTTACATACGAAGAAGCACAAGAAATTATTGAAGGAAAAGATGGTGATTTTAAAGATGAGATATTAACATTAGATCGCTTAGCAAAAACAATGCGCCAGAAACGTATGAAATATGGTGCTGTAAATTTTGATAAAGTAGAAGTGAAATTCGATTTAGATCAAAAACATAATCCACAAGGAATTTTCTTCAAAATATCAAAAGACTCTAATAAATTAATAGAAGAGTTTATGTTATTGTGTAATCGTAAAGTTTCAGAGTTTATTAGTTTAGATAAACATGGAAAAGAAAATGCGAATACTTATATCTATCGTGTACATGATGATCCAAATCCAGATAAATTATTAGATCTTAAAAACTTTATACGTCAATTTGGTTACGAACTAGAAATAGGAGATCGTAAAACAACAATTAATTCAATGAATAAATTGTTAGCAGAAGTAAAAGGAAAACCAGAAGAGAATATGGTAGAAACTTTAGCAATGCGAACAATGGCGAAAGCAAAGTATACGACAGAAAATATTGGTCACTACGGATTAGCGTTCGATTATTATACACATTTTACATCGCCAATTCGTCGTTATCCAGATATGATTGCGCATCGTTTATTACAAGATTATCTAAATGGTAAAAAATCGCCTGTAGCGGCTGTTTATGAAGATAAAGCAAAACACAGTTCTACTCGAGAAAAAATTGCCGCAGAAGCAGAAAGAGAATCAATAAAATATATGCAAGTAAAATATATGGAGCAATTTGTTGGACAAACATTTGATGCATTTATTACTGGTGTACAAGATTATGGAATTTTCGTAGAGATTCCAGAAACACGTTGCGAGGGATTAATTCGTTCTCGTGCAATGAAAGGTGATTATTTCGTTTATGACGAAAAAAATCATGCCTTAGTAGGTAAACAAACAAGAGTTAAATATCAATTAGGAAGTCCCGTTAAAATTAAAGTCTTAAATGCTGATTTAATCAAGAAGCAATTAGATTTTGAATTGGTTGATGCTTAATTTTCATATTTTAGACTTATCTTGCAGACCTTAATTTAGTTATGGAAATAATTTTTTCGGCCATACTGATAGGCTTCTTACTAAGTACAATTCTTATTGGACCTGTTTTCTTCTTATTGATAGAGACAAGTTTACGAAGAAGTTGGAAAACTGCTGTTGTACTAGATTTAGGAGTTATTGCTGCAGATATTTTGTGCATTGCTGCTGCATATTTCGGAAGTAAAGATTTCACGGATTACGTGACGAATCATCCAAAATTCTACCGTATTTATATAATTGGAGGTTTTTTTGTTTTGATTTACGGAATCTTCATGTATTTCTCTAAACCGAAGTTGCATATAGAAGGCGAAGCAGGCTTTGTAAGTAACAATTATCTAAGAACTTTTATCAATGGATTTATTATGAATTTATTGAATATAGGTGTCATTGTATTTTGGTTTGTTATTGTTTCATCTGTTATGATTCAATATCCAAAACCAAGCGATTTTATGCTTTACATGGGAGTTGTATTATTAACATACTTTGTAATAGACTTAGGTAAAATATTCCTTGCAGGTAAATTACAAAAACGTTTTACCGATCAAAAAGTTTTTATGGTAAGAAAAGGAGTAGGAATCTGCTTATTAATTTTCGGACTCGTTATTATTCTAAAAGGATTTGGTTTCTTTAAAGAAATAGATAAAAAGATAGAAAATAGATTGATTAATCAAGAAAAAATCAAATAAAAATATAAATAGCTTTAGAATTTTCTAAAGCTATTTTTTTATGTTTTAAAGCTTTTTGTGAAAGAATAATCTTATTAAGAAAGTCTTTTTCTTATATGCTAATTCTCTTTTTTCAATTAAAACATTAGTATATATCAAAAAAATACTAACTTTGTATCTAAGTGAATACAAAATAATCATGTACTTTATTGAAAAAACTACCGATTTTGATAAATGGTTACGTAAGTTAAAAGACTTAAGAGCAAAAGCTAAAATTTTAGTTCAAATTCAAAAATTAGAAAAAGAAGAACACTTTGGAGATTGTGAACCTGTTGGTAATGGAATTCGAGAATTAAAGATAAATTATGCAAAAGGATATAGAATATATTTTAAAGAAGTTGACGGAAAAATTGTGATTTTACTCGTTGGTGGAGATAAATCTACTCAACAAAAAGATATTGAAAAAGCAAAAGAGATTTGGGAGAAACTAAAAAAATAAGGTAATATGGAAACATCAAAATTTGACATAGCTGATTATTTAGATAGTAATGAAATGATTGCGGAATATTTAAATGCAATCTTAGAAGAAGGAAATGAAGCTGAAATTATTACTGCAATTGGTAATATTGCAAAAGCTATTGGAATGACAAAAATAGCTCAAGAAACAGGACTTAGCAGACCAAGTTTATATAAAGCATTATCTGAAGGTTCTAAACCTCAATTTAGTACTATAATGAAAGTTTTAAAAGCTGTTGGAGGACAAATACAAATAACTCCAATAAACTAAAATTCCTTTTTTTTTCGTTTTATTGATATTGTATATATTTGCTCACATTTAAAAATATTAATATGAAAAAAATATTACTACTTTCAATTATAACGATTTTTTTATCATGTAGTAAAACAGCTAATTTTGATAAATTAGAAGTAGGAATGACATCTAAAGAGGTGATAGATTTAGTTGGAGAACCAATGGAAAAAACTGACTTTTTTGGAGCAGAAATGTGGATTTACAAAGTTGGAGATTCAGGTCACATGGTGACAATCAGTTCAGATACAATTACAGGTCATAAATCATCAGAAGAATTAGCAGAATCCCTAAAAGGTCTTGATAAAGACTTTGAGAAGATGGCAGAAGGCATTGAAAATATTGATAATGGTGTTGAATAATTGACAATATTAGCTATCAAAATTAATAACATAAAAAAAGCAGTTTTACAATACGTAAAACTGCTTTTTGTTTATTTTAAGATGATTTCTTATTTACTTTTAAATTGATTAATAGCATTAATCGTAAATTCAGATAAAACCAATTCACCCGAAATTTTAGCACGTTCTATTAATAATTCGTCCCAATTTTCTGTTCCTTCCCAAGAAACGCGTTTAAGATGTTTCATCGCATCTGGATTAGAGTTTGCTAACTTGTCTGCTAAAGTTGCAATAGAAGCGTCCATTTCATCTACAGAAGGAAAAATTTCAGCATATAAACCTTTTTCTTTCGCCCATTTAGCAGATTGAAATTCTGTAGCATTAATTGCCATTTGTGTAAAAGCAGAATTTCCTACTTTTCTCTCAACAGCCGGACCAACTACAAAAGGACCAATACCAACAGCTAATTCAGATAATTTTACAGATGCAAATTCTGTTGCAAAAGTATAATCGGCAGCAGAAGCAATTCCTACTCCTCCCCCAACAGCTTTACCTTGTATACGAGCTAAAACAAATTTTGGAGCTTTACGAATAGCGTTAATAACATGTGCAAAACCCGAAAAGAATTCTAAACCTGTTTCACGATCTTTAATCGAAATTAATTCATCAAAAGAAGCTCCGGCACAAAAAGTTCTATCTCCAGCACTTTGCAGAACAATAACTTTTACAGTTTCGTCATTCCCTAATTTTTCTATTTCTTTCGCCAAATTTCTTAATTGACTTCCTGGCATAGAATTACTCTGTGCATGAAAAAACTCTATTGTTCCTATTCCGTTTTGTATCTCCGATTTTACGTATGCGTCCATTATATAATTTGTTAATGTGTTGATGTGATAATTTAAGAATTTTATTTATTATTAATCTCTGTCACATTGAGCTTTTCGAAATGTTATTGACACAATTCGAGAGAGAGTTAATTACGAAATTATCACATCAACGAATTAATATTAATCTTGATTTAATTTTTTTACCATTGTTAAAATTGTTGCAACAGCTACTGTTTCTCCAGTTTCATCGTAAACATCAACTAACCAACGAACAATTCCTTTTGCAACATCATCCTCGTCTTTCTTTTCTTGTGATATTTTTTCTTTACAAGTAAAACGAACTCCAATTGTAGAACCAGGATAAACAGGTTTTACAAAACGACATTCATCTAAACCATAATTTAATAAAACAGGACCTTTTTTCGCTAATACAAATAATCCTGCGGCTTTAGATAAAATGTAATATCCATGTGCAACATTACCTTCAAATATAGTTCCTTCGAAAGATGTTGCATCAACATGTGCATAAAAATTATCACCAGATAAAGCAGCAAAAGCATTAATATCTGATTGTTGAATAGTATGTTTTGCAGTAATTAATGTATCACCAACATTTACTTCTTCAAAATGTTTTGCAAATGGATGTTTATCTTCTTCAATATAATCTGCACCATATTGATATTGCTTTGTAACAGCTGTTAATTTGTTTGGAGAACCTTGGATAGCTGTACGTTGCATATAATGTAATACACCACGTTTTCCTCCCATTTCTTCTCCTCCTCCTGCACGTCCCGGACCACCATGTACCAATAATGGAAGTGGAGAGCCGTGTCCTGTAGATTCTTTGATACATTCTGCATCAAGAATTACAATACGTCCATGCATAGAACCAGCATTTAATACAAATTCTGTTGCAATATCATTGTCAGCAGTAACAATAGAACAAACCAAAGAACCTTTACCCATACGAGCTAATTCTATTGCTTCTGAAGTTCCGTTGTAAGGAATAATTGTAGAAACTGGTCCAAATGCTTCTATGTCGTGAACATCTGTTTTATTAAAAGGATCGTTGTTTAAAAATAAAATAGGAGAAATAAAAGAACCTTTGTTTTTATCAGCACCTTTTACATCAAAATTATCTAAATTTCCAAATACAATTTCTTGAGATTTAGCTAATTCTTCAACTTTTTCTCTTACTTCTTTTACTTGTGCTGCTCCAGCTAAAGCTCCCATACGAACACCTTCTACATTTGGATCTCCAATTGTAGTTGTAGATAAACGTTGACCTAAAGCTATTTGTACATCTTCTACTAAATTTTTTGGAACTAAAACACGACGAACTGCAGTACATTTTTGTCCTGCTTTTGTTGTCATTTCTCGCGTAACCTCTTTAATAAAAATATCAAACTCTGCTGATCCAGGTTGTACATCTTCTCCTAAAACACAAGCATTTAATGAATCTGCTTCTAAGTTAAAAGGTACACCTTCTGATGTAATTCTTTGATGCGCTTTCAACATTTGACCTGTAGAGGCTGAACCTGTAAATGTTACAATATCTTCCGATTCTACATAATCTAAAATACCATTTGCAGAACCTGTTATTAATTGTAAAGCTCCGTCTGGTAAAATATTAGACTCTATGATAGCACGAACTACAGTTTCTGTTAAGAAAGAAGTAATAGTTGCAGGTTTTACAATTGCTGGTACACCAGCCAATAAGTTAACTGCAATTTTTTCTAACATTCCCCAAACAGGAAAGTTAAAAGCATTTATATGTATTGCAACTCCACGTTTTGGCGTAAGAATATGCGTTCCTAAAAATGTTCCGTTTTTAGATAAGTTATGTGTTTCTCCTTCAACATAGAAAGGTTGATCTCCAAATTGACGACGTAAAGACGCATTTGTAAATAAGTTTCCAATTCCTCCTTCTATATCTACCCAGCTATCTGCACGAGTAGCTCCAGTTGCCCAAGAAACAGTATAAAACTCTTCTTTTCTATCCATTAAGTATAATGCTAATTTTTTCAGCATTAAACCTCTTTCCTGAAAAGTCATTTTACGTAAAATTGGACCTCCAACATTACGTGCATAATCCATCATCGCACCGAAATCTAAACCAGCCGATGATGCTGTTGCAATCTCGTCACCTGTAATTGCATTATATAACATTTGCCCATCAGACGAACCTTTTGTCCATTGTCCTAAAGCATAATTTTCTAATTGTTTAGCCATTTTATTTTGTGTTTTTTTAGATGATTTTGTTCTTAGTTATTTTGGGCGATCGGGCGGGCTTTTCGTTACAATCTTTTTTGTGAATTTTGATACCTCAATTCGCAAAAAAGGATTTCCTCTTCAATCCCTATCGCAGATTTATGTTATTTTAAAATTGTCTTACATTTCGACAAGCTCAATGTGACAATTCTATAATCACGTTAAAATCTTCATTTTTTCTGTCAGTTCGAGTGTTTTTCGTAGAAAAATGTATCGAGAACTTAGACATAAAAATGCTATTGACTTAAAATTTAATAAACTCTTACACTATTATATTTCAAACTGCATGAGATCCTGAAACAAACCTCTAATTTCCAATTTCGTGTAACAGAAAGCTTACTTTGATTGGTTCCAAGTTTTATAATTAGATTCCATAGAATCGTAATAATAATCGGGAACTTCTGTAAGTGGTTCACAAGGTTTTAAACTTTCATGGCAATCACTTGGTAATTGCATGTATTGCTGTGTACCTTGATCTTTCCATTCTATCATTTCATCAGAAACTTCTTTTACGATTTTTGCAGGATTACCAACAACCACACTTCTCGATGGAATATGAGTATCTGCTTTTACAAATGCTAAAGCACCAACTATACATTCATCTTCAATAATAACATTATCCATAACAACAGCATTCATTCCGACCATACAATTTTTACCAATTGTAGCACCATGAATAATTGCTCCGTGACCAATGTGTGCTTTTTCTTTTAAACGAACTGTTGTTCCGGGAAACATATGTATTGTACAGTTTTCTTGTACATTACAATTATCTTCAATAATAATTTGTCCCCAATCACCTCGCAAAGCACAACCAGGACCTATATAAACATCTTTTCCAATAATTACATTTCCAGTAACAACTGCTTGTGGATGAATAAAGGCAGATGGATGAACGACGGGTTTATATCCTTTAAATTCGTAAATCATTTTTCTTAGTATTTAGATGTGAGATTGGAGAAATTAGATAGATAAAAACTCATATCTAAAATCTCAATTCTAGTATCTTAATATTTTTATGCTCTTTCAATAATTGCTGCAAAACCTTGTCCTAAACCAATACACATTGTTACCAATGCATAACGTTTTCCTGTAGCTTGTAATTCGTAAGCAGCAGAATTTAAAATTCTTGCTCCAGACATTCCAAGTGGGTGACCTAATGCAATTGCTCCACCATTTGGATTAATACGAGGATCGTTATCATCTAAACCAAACTCGCGCGTACATGCTAATGCTTGTGCAGCGAAAGCCTCATTTAATTCAATAAGATCAATATCGTCCAATGTTAATCCAGCATTGTGTAATGCAATTTTAGAAGCATTTACAGGACCAATTCCCATAATACGAGGTTCAACTCCTGCAACACCAGAACTTACTATACGTGCCATGGGTGTTAAACCAAAATCTTTAATAGCTTTTTCAGACGCTAAAATATTAGCAGCAGCTCCATCATTTAATCCAGAAGCATTTCCAGCTGTAACTGTTCCATCTAGTTTAAAAGCTGGACGTAATTTTCCTAAAATATCTAAAGTTGTATCATTTTTTGGAAATTCATCTGTATCAAAAATAATAGGATCTCCTTTTCGTTGAGGTATTTCAACAGCGACAATTTCTTTTGCCAATCGACCATTTGCTTGTGCAGCAGCAGTTTTTTGTTGTGACCATAAAGCAAATTGATCTTGATCTTCACGAGAAATATTATCACGTTCAGCTAAATTTTCTGCTGTATTTCCCATTCCATCTACTCCCCACATTTCTTTCATTTTTGGGTTGATAAAACGCCAACCAAATGTAGAATCGTAGATTTTTGCATCACCACCAAAAGGAGAAGCAGATTTTGAAATAACTAAAGGAGCTCTTGTCATAGACTCTACTCCACCAGAAATCATTAATTGTGCATCACCAACATTAATAGCTCTTGAAGCAGAAATGGCAGCAGATAAACCAGAAGCACATAAACGATTCACTGTTTCTCCAGGAACTGAATATGGTAATCCAGATAATAAAGCTGACATTCTTGCAATGTTACGATTATCTTCTCCTGCCTGATTTGCATTTCCGAAAATAACATCATAAAATGCACTAGGATCAATTGAAGGATTACGTTTTAGTAATTCTGAAATAACTAATGCACCCATATCATCTGGGCGAACTGCAGATAATCCTCCTTTTAATTTTCCTATTGGAGTTCTAACTCCATCTATTATATATGTTTGATTCATTTTTATTGAGTTAAATGTTCAACGCTTAATGCTTAACGAATATAGACGTTAAGCTTTTAGCATGAAGCGTAATTATTCTTGAATTAATTGTTTTCCGGTACGGAAACATGTTCCTTTAAACAAAGCAACTAATTCATCGTGTTGATTCGTTACTTTAATATCATAAACTCCCGTTCTTTTAGAAGAATGTACTTCTTGAGATTCTATTGTAAACACATCACCTTCTTTACCAGCTTTCGTAAATGAGATATGAACATCTAAAGCAACCGAAATATTGTTATACATATTGCATGAAAATGCAAAAGCAGAATCTGCCATAGCAAATGTTACTCCACCGTGTACAGTTCCAACTCCGTTTAACATTTCGGGACGAATTTTTGCTTGTAATTTAGCATAACCTTCTTTTACTTCTACAACTTGTAACCCTAGCCATTCAGAAAATTTATCTTGGCTAAGCATGGCATTTAATAATTTTTGTGGTTCCATAAATGAGTTTTGTTTTTTAGTAAAAAGTTTGATTGTTCTTCACCATATTTCGAATGATAGGACTTAATCTGTAACGATCTTCATGATAATGATTATATAATTCATCTAAATCATTTTTCACGTTTTCAATTCCATATTCGTCAGCCCATTTTAATAATCCTTTCGGATAATTAACACCTTTAGTCATGGCAGTATCTAAATCTTCTTTACTGGCGATATTTAAAAATAAAGCATCAGCAGCCTCATTAATTAACATTACTAAAATTCTGTTGTAGATTTTTTCTAATAATGCTTGATCTTGAGATGGTGCTTTTTTCTCTATTCCTTCTGCGTAATTGTAGAATCCTCTACCAGATTTACGCCCATAATATCCAGCTTCGAATAAACGTTTTTGAGAGAACGATGGTTTAAACCTTGGATCATAGAAAAAGGCTTCGAAAACAGATTCTGTTACACGATAATTAACATCGTGACCAATAAAATCCATCAATTCAAATGGTCCCATTCTAAAACCTCCTAAAGAAGTCATTGCGAAATCTATTGTTTCTGTATCTGCAACACCTTCCTCTAAAATACGAATAGCTTCTCCATAAAATGGACGAGCAACACGGTTTACAATAAAACCAGGTGTGTCTTTTGTAATTACAGGTAATTTACCAACGGATTGAATTAATGTTTTAATTTCTTCTGCTAAACCTTCTTGTGTTTGTACTGCTGGAATAATTTCTACCAAAGCCATTAATGGCGCTGGATTAAAAAAGTGAATTCCAATAACACGTTCTGGTTTTGTACAAGCAGATGCAATAGATGCAATTGATAGTGAAGATGTATTAGAAGCTAAAATACAAGTATCTGAAACAATTTCTTCTACTTGTTTAAATACAGCTTGCTTAATTTCTAAATTTTCAACAATCGCTTCAATCATTAAATCTACTTCTGCAAAAGCAGCTAAATCTGAGACATACTCAATATTTTGTTGAATTTCTTGTGCTTGATCTTCTGTATATTTTTCTTTCGCAACTAATTTTTCAAATGTCTTTGCTAAATTTTGTTTTGAACGATATAAAGCTTCTTGATTAGTATCATATAAAGCAACTGAGTGTCCTTTTTGAGCAAAAACTTGCGCAATACCAGATCCCATTGCCCCTCCTCCAATAATTCCTATTTTTTTCATTATTCTCCTTTAAAAATTGGATTTCTTTTTTCTAAAAAAGCATCAACACCTTCTTTATAATCAGCAGTATTTCCTGCTTGATCTTGAAAAAGACTTTCTTGTGTTAATTGATCTTCGATTGAATTTTGAAATGATTGATTCAATAATTTTTTAGTGTAAGCCAAACCTTTTGTTGGTAAACTAGCTAATTTTTCTGCTAATTTTGAAACATTCGCATCAAACTCATCATCAGAAAAATAATCGTAAATCATTCCAATTTCTTTTGCTTGAGAAGCAGAAACTTTATCTGCTAGCATCATCAATGCAGAAGCTTTTTGAAAGCCGATTAAACGAGGTAGAAAATATGTTCCACCACAGTCTGGAATTAAACCAATTTTAGAAAATGCTTGAATAAAATTAGCAGATTCTTTTGCTACAACAATATCACAAGCTAAAGCTAAATTTGCGCCTGCTCCTGCTGCAACGCCATTTATGGCAGCAATAACAGGTTTTTCCATGTTTCTAATTTTTAGAACTAATGGATTATAATTTTCTTGAACAATTTTCTTAAAATCGATAGCTGTTTCTTCTAAAACTTCACCTAAATCTTGTCCAGCGCAAAATGCTTTTCCAGAAGCTGTTAAAACAACAGCGCGAACTGAGGCATCTTGGGCTGCAACATCTAAATGATATTGAAGAGCTTTAATCATTTCGTGATTAAAACTATTAAAAACAGAAGGACGATTTAAGGTAATCGTTGCAATCCCTCCTTCTTGTGTGTATATAATTGTAGTTGAATTTTCCATAAATTTTTAATGATGACATTTGAAATAATCAAACGGTTCGTGGCAATCATTGCATTGGTACATTGCTTTACAAGCAGTAGAACCAAACTGACTAATAAGACGAGTATCTGTTGAACCACACTGAGGACATTCGATATTTTGTTCGTCAGAAAAAAGATCATCACTCGAAGCATTTTTTGTTGGAGGCGCAATTCCATACGCCTTCATTTTCTGTTTTCCTTCTTCGGTCATCCAATCAGTTGTCCAAGATGGACTTAATTGATTGATGATATTGATATTTCTTAATCCTTGTTGTATTAATTTTTTGCGAATAGAAATTGAAATTGCACTCATTGCAGGACAACCCGAATATGTTGGTGTTATGGTAACATTTACCTTTTCGTCCTCTGTAATTTCTACATTACGAACCACCCCCAAATCGAGTACACTAATCACTGGAATTTCAGGATCAGGAACGTCTTCCAAATAATGCCATATTTCTTTTTCTGTTATTACCATTGTAAGTTTGGATATGTTCTTTGCATATATTGCAAATCAGTTAAAATAAATCCTAAATGTTCTGTATGAACACCTACTTTTCCTCCTTTTTGAGGATACGTATTTTCGATATCAGCTGTTAATGTAGCTTCCTCTAAAATATCATTTACTTTTGCTAACCAAGCTGCTTTAAAATTGATTGGGTCTGGAATTAATCCTTCTTCAATTAATGCTTTTTGATAAGGAGCAGCAATAAACATTTCACCTACATAAGGCAATACATTGTTTAATGCTTCTTGAATTTTATCGTGAGATTCTTGTGTTCCATCACCTAAACGAATCATCCATTCTGAAGACCATTTTGTGTGATATTTTACCTCTTTTAATGATTTTTCTACGATAGATTGCAACTTTAAATCTTTTACTTTTAAAAATTGCTCTAACAAGAAATAATGAAAAGAATCGTAAAAAAATTGACGAACAATTGTATCTCCGAAATGTCCATTAGGTAATTCAGTTAACAGTAAATTTTTATATTCACGCTCATTGCGTAACATTGCTAATGTATCTTCTGTAGCTCCATTACCTATTAGTTCAGCAGCATAATTATAATAATTAGATGTCTGTCCTAATAAATCTAATGCGATATTAGATATTGCAATATCTTGTTCTAATATAGGACCGTGACCACACCATTCACATAAACGCTGAGCCAGAATTAGATTTGTATCTGCTAAATGCAAAATAAAATCGATGTAATTCTGATTGTTTTGATAAACTGTACTTGTCATAAATTACATGTTTTTAATTTCTTCTGGAACGTCATAAAAAGTAGGGTGACGATATACTTTATCTTCTGCTGGTTTAAAAAACTCGTCTGCTTCGTCTGGATTAGAAGCATGAATATTCATAGATTCTACAACCCAAATACTTACACCCTCCATACGACGAGTGTATACATCACGAGCATTTTCCAATGCCATTTTCTCATCAGCAGCGTGTAAACTACCTACATGTTTATGGTCTAAACCTTGTCTACTTCTGATAAATACTTCCCACAAAGGCCAATCTTTATTTTCCATCTCTTTATGCGTTTTTGTGTTGTTTTTGTTCGTTTTCTCTTTTTGATCTTTTTTCGTGGTAAGCTGTTGCTGCATCTCTTACCCATGCTCCTTCTTCGTGAGCATTACGGCGAGCGTCGACACGTTGTTTGTTACATTTTCCGTTTCCTTTTACAACTGCCCAAAACTCTTCCCAATCTATTTCTCCAAATTCATAATGACCTGTTTCTTCATTCCATTTTAAATCTGGATCAGGAATAGTTAATCCTAAATATTCCGCTTGAGGAATAGAAATATCTACGAAACGTTGACGTAATTCATCATTAGAAAATCGTTTAATTCTCCATTTCATTGACATATCTGAGTTAGAAGATTCTTCGTCTTTTGGTCCAAACATCATTAATGTAGGCCACCACCAACGATTCATTGCATCTTGTAACATTTCTTTTTGTTCTGGAGAACCTTTAGATAAAACCACTAACGATTCGTATCCTTGTCTTTGGTGGAATGATTCTTCTTTACAAACACGAACCATTGCACGAGCATAAGGACCATAAGAAGCTCTACATAAAGGAACCTGATTTAAGATAGCTGCACCATCTACTAACCAACCAATAATTCCGATATCTGCCCATGTTAATGTTGGATAATTGAATATACTTGAATATTTTGCTTTACCAGAATGCAAATCGTTTAAAGTCTGAATACGAGATACACCTAAAGTTTCTGCAGCGCAGTATAAGTAAAGACCATGACCAGCCTCATCTTGTACTTTTGCTAACAAGATTTTCTTTCTGTTTAATGAAGGAGCTCTTGTAATCCAGTTTGCTTCTGGTAACATACCAACAATTTCTGAGTGAGCATGTTGAGATATTTGTCTAATTAATGTTTTTCTGTATGCATCAGGCATCCAGTCTTTTGGTTCGATACGAACTTCATTTTCGATTTTTTCATCAAAAATTTGTTGGAAATCAATTTCTTTTGCGCTCATAGCTTTTCTTTTTTTCAGTTGAATAATTACTTGATATCAAAATTGACGATTACTTCTTCTGAACGAGGATGTGCTTGGCATGATAAAACAAAACCTTGTGCAACCTCATCAGGTTCTAGAGAATAATTGATATCCATGTGTACTTCACCCTTCTCTACTTTACATTTACAAGTGGCACAAACACCACCTTTACATGCATAAGGTAAATCGGCACCATTTTTTAAAGCCGCATCCAAAATTGTTTCACCATGATAACCTAAATCAATTCTAAGAGCAGATGCATCTAGTTTGATTGTTAATTTACTCATTGTATCGTCAGAGTCCGCCACAATATTTTGGTGTTCAACTTTTTTAGCTTCTGCTGCTGCGCTGTAAAATAATTCGAAATGAACATTCTTTCTATCTACACCTGCTTCAACAAAAGCATCACGACCACTTAAAATCATTTCTTCGGGACCACATAGGAAAACTTCTCCAACTTGTTTAGGATCGATGATGTGTTGTAAAAAATAATCAATCTTTTCACGATCAATACGACCACTTAAAATTTCAGCATCAGCAGTTTCTCTACTTAAAATATTATATACACTTAAACGTTGCATATATTTATTTTTTAACGCTTCAATTTCTTCTTTAAAGATGATGTTTCCTTTGTTTCTATTTCCGTATAATAGCACAAATTTGCTATTAGGTTCAATTGCAAGAACTGTTTTCATAATAGACATTACAGGAGTTATTCCTGATCCTGCTACAATTCCGACATATACTTTTTCATTCGACTTTTCTACTTCTGTGTAAAAATTTCCTTGCGGTGTCATTACATCTAAAACATCACCAGCTTTTAAAATATCATTTACATAAGTAGAAAAAATACCATTCGTAATTTTCTTTACAGCTACTTTTAACTCACCTTCTGTTGGACAAGAACAAATAGAGTAAGAACGTCTAATTTCTTCGTTGTCTTTAATGTCTTTAAACGTTAGGTACTGCCCTTGTTTAAATTTAAATTCGTTTTGTAATTCAGTAGGCACATCAAATACTACCGATACACATTCTGGTGTTTCGCGTATAACTTGCTTTACTGTTAATTTATGAAAATTCGTAGCCATACTATTTCTGAAATCCGTTAATTAATAATGTCATCAAATCATTTTCTAATTGTTCTGGTGAAATGTCTCGACCAGGTTTGTACCACAATTCTATCCAGCGAAGTGATGATAACAAAGTAAATAAAGCAACAGAAACATTTAAATCTTTAAACTCTCCTGCTTCTATACCAGCTTTTATAAGATTAGCAATTCTTTTCTCGTATCCTTTACGAATTGTTTTATACAATTCCTTTTTTGTTTCTGAAAGGTTTTTCCAATCGTTGTTTGCTACAGAAACTTCATTAGGGTCTGCAATAATCATGCGAACGTGAAGCTGAATTAAATCTCTTAGTTTTTGAATATTTGATTCTTTTGTATCTTCAATAGAACTAATATGCGAAACATATTGATTTGCTACTTTAAAACAAATTTCTTCTAAGATTTCATCTTTTGATCTGATATGATTATACAAGCTTGCCGCTTCCATACCAACTTTTTCTGCCAGTTCTCTCATTGAAGTCGCTGCATATCCTTTTTGCTTGAATATAATTGCTGCTTCTTGAATGATAATTTCTTTTTTACTTTGCTTTTTTGCCACTTTTTATAATAATCTATTATCAATTACACGGTTTAATTTTCCTCCTTCACTTTTCGGAAGACCGTCTGTTTGATATAATTTAATGTTCATTCCTAAACCAATACTATCTCTAATTTTCTTTTGGATGTTTGATATTAATCGGTCAATATCTGCATTTGCATCAACATTTAGATTATCACATGAAACACCTTTTTCATGAAAATAATTCGGGTTAATTTCAAATCCAACTTCAACAACATCCATATTCTTTGGTTTTGTCAAAACTACTTGATAATTTGGAGATAATTGAGGAAATTCTGGAATAAAGTCTGCTATTTGTGTATGGAAAAAGTTTACTCCTCTAATAATCATCATATCATCTGCACGACCAATAATAGGTCCCATTTTAACATGCGTTCTTTTGTCAGAATGCTCATATGTTAATGTAGTAATATCACCAGTCCAGTATCTAATTAATGGTAAAGCCTCTTTTGTTAATGTTGTAATAACTAAAACACCTGGCTCTCCGTAAGGAACAGGTTCTCCTGTTTTTTCATCTACAATTTCTGGGAAAAAGTGATCTTCCCAAATATAGCTTCCAGTTCCTTGCTCTTCGAAATCTTCGTTAGAAACACCAGGACCAATAATTTCACTTAATCCGTATATGTTAGAAGCTTTGATATTTAAATTTGTTTCAACTTCTTGGCGAAGAGCTTCAGACCAAGGTTCTGAACCTAAAATTGCAAACTTAAGATTGAAGTTATCTAAAGACTCACCTCTTTTTTTAATTTCTTCTGCAACAGTTAAAGCATAAGATGGAGTTGCACAAATGGTGTCTGCCTGAAAATCTTTTAACAACATGATTTGTTTTTCTGTATTTCCACCAGAAATAGGAACAACAGTCATTCCTAATTTTTCAGCACCATAATGTAATCCTAGTCCACCAGTAAATAAACCATAACCATAAGCATTTTGTAATGTCATTCCTGGTTTACAACCAGATGCAGCTAATGAACGTGCTACAACTTCCGAAAATAATTCAATATCATTTCTTGTGTAACCAACTACAGTTGGTTTTCCCGTAGTTCCGCTAGAGCAGTGTAAACGAATTACGTTACTTTTATCTTCAGCAAATAATCCAAAAGGATAACTTTCTCTTAGATGATTTTTTTTAGTAAATGGTAATTTATGAAGGTCTTCTACACCTTTAATATCCTCTGGTTTTACACCAGCTTTATCAAAAGCTTCTTTGTAAAAAGGGACTTTATTGTAAACTTTTTGCAAAGTTTTTTGAAGCCTTTCATTTTGAACTTTACGCAATTTCTCAATTGGTAACTGTTCAATATCAGGATTGAATAACATAATTTTGTAGATTTTGATTTTTGTTTGAAACAAATTTAAACCAAAAAAACTAACAAACGTTAGTTTTTTTGGTGTAAAAAATACATTACGCTAAATTTTAACTTTTGATTAATAATTTAAAATATCTTTAATGAGACTTTTTAACTTTGTTGAATTCGGTAACATTTCCTCTTCTAGAACAGAATTTAAAGGAATAGCAGGCATGTCTTTAGCTCCTAATACTCTTACAGGAGCATCTAAAAATTCAAAACAATTTTCATTGATAAGACCAGCAATACTCTGAGCAAAAGAATTTTGTTTAGCTTCTTCTGTTAAAACAATACATCTACTATGTTTTTTAACACTGTTAAATATAGTCTCTTCATCTAAAGGAACTAAAGTTCTTAGATCTATAATTTCTATTTGATTAGAAAAATCTTTAGCCGCTTCTTTCGCCCAATACACACCCATTCCGTATGTTATAATAGTTACAGAATTATGTTCAGATGAAGAATCAGTTACTAAAACCTCTCTAGCTTTCCCAAATGGTAATACATATTCCTCATCTGGTTCTATTGTTGCAGCTTCTTCAGTTCCTTTCATTTTACTCCAATATAATCCTTTATGCTCTAACATAATAACAGGATTAGGATCATAATAAGCAGATTTCATTAAACCTTTTAAATCAGCACCAGTTGATGGATATGCAATCTTGATACCTTTAATATTAGTTAAAATACTTTCAACAGAACTTGAATGGTAAGGACCACCACTTCCGTATGCACCAATTGGAACACGTAAAATCATAGAAACTGGCCATTTCCCGTTCGATAAATAATTAGATCGAGCAACTTCTGTAAATAATTGATTTAGACCTGGCCATATATAATCTGCAAACTGGACTTCAACTATTGGTTTTAAACCAACAGCACTCATTCCTACAGTTGATCCAATTATAAAAGCCTCTTGAATTGGTGTATTAAATACACGGTTTTTACCATATTGTTTAGCTAAAGTTGCAGCTTCTCTAAAAACACCTCCTAAACGTAATCCAACATCCTGACCATATAATAAGGCTTCTGGATGTTTAGCCATTAATTCTCTAATAGCAAAGAGAGCAGAATCAACCATTACAGTTTTTTCTTTTCCTTCTGGAGAACGATTTCCCTTTTCCTCAGTAATTGGAGTTGGAGCAAAAACATGATCGTATAAATCTTCTGGTTTAGGATCTCCAGCTTTTAATGCATTTTGGTAATCGATTTTAACTGTATCAGCAATCTCTTTTTCTATTTGATTGATTTCTTCAATTTCAACACCTTCATTTAAAAGCATTGATTTTAATTTATCGTAAGGATCACGAGATTGTGCTTCTTCTAAATCATCTCTGTACCATTCTTTTCTAACACCAGATGTATGATGATTTAATAATGGAACTTTAGCATGAATTAAAATAGGACGTCTTTCTGTTCGTATAATTTCTATTGCTTTTTTAACTACTTCGTAAGAAGCTAAGAAATCTGTTCCATCTACAGAGAAAACTTCAAGACCTTTAAAACCTTTTGCATAATGGGCGATATCTTGCGCTCTTATTTCATCTGCAGAAGCAGAAATATCCCATTCATTATCTTGTACTAAATATAAAATAGGTAACTGTTTTAATGCAGCCATCTGAAAAGCTTCTGCAACTTCACCTTCTGTACAACTTGCATCACCTAAGGAACAGATTGTAATAGGCTTTACATCTTCAGTAGGTAATCCTTCTAATTCTTTGTATTGCATTCCCATTGCAATTCCAGTTGTAGGAATAGCTTGCATACCAGTCGCACTACTTTGATGAGGTATTTTTGGTAAATCTTCTCTTTTTAAACTTGGGTGAGAGTAATATGTTCTTCCTCCAGAGAAAATATCATCTCTTTTTGCTAGTAATTGTAGCATTAATTCATAAGGAGTAATACCAATAGCTAACAATAATGCATCATCTCTATAATAAGCGCTCAAATAATCTTGAGGTAATAACTGTAAACCTGTTGCGATTTGTATAGCTTCGTGTCCACGAGAAGTTGCATGAACGTATTTTCCTGTTATATTTTTATTTTCTTCATATAATTCGCTTAACGATTTTGCTGTAACTAATAATTGATAAGCTTTTTTTAGAAGAGTTATAGTTGAAGTGATTGTTTCCATAATAATTAAAATTTTGTATTCATATCCCAATTTTCCATGTAATCTGAAATTCGTTTTAAGAAAACTCCTCCCAATGAACCATCAATTACTCTGTGGTCAAATGATAAGGATAGATACATAAACTGTCTTGCGACAATTATATCTCCAAATTCTGTTTCTAAAACGGCTGGTTTTTTCTTAATTACACCTGTAGCTAAAATTGCAACTTCGGGTTGATTGATAATAGGCGTTCCCATTAAATTTCCGAATGTTCCAACATTACTTATGGTAAATGTTCCTCCACGTATATCATCAGGAGATAATTTATTATGTCTTGCTTTATCAACAATCGCATTAACATTTTTTGCAAGACCTTCTAAATTTAATTCATTGGCATCTTTAATAACAGGAACAATTAAATTATTATTAGGTAAGGCAGTTGCAATACCTATATTAATTGTATGATGTTTTATAATTTTAGTTTCAGTTTCGTCTACCGAAACATTAATCATTGGAAAATCTTTTATAGCTCGAACAACACAATCAACAATCATTGGTGTAAAAGTTAATTTTTGATTGTATTTAGTTTGAAAAGCAGTTTTATTCTCTTCGCGCCATTTAACAAAATTAGTTACATCTGGCTCAACATAAGCTGTTACATGAGGGGAAGTTTGTTTACTTTTCTTCATGTGTTTAGAAATTAACTGACGCATTTTATCCATTTCTATAATTTCATCTTTTGCACCAAATGAAGAGGCAGAAATAACAGAATTATTAAAACTAGAACTAACGTTCGTTTTTTTCTGGATATAATTTAAAACATCGTTTTTAGAAATTCGTCCATCGTGTCCACTTCCTACGATTTGATTAATATCTGTAGCAGTTAAATTTTCTTTTTGTATGATATTTTTTACAAGAGGAGATAAAAATTGTGATGTTTCTATAGATTGATGAACTGTTTTCTGTTTTTCCTCAACAGTAATTTCTTTTTCAGTTGTTTCCTCTTTTTTAGAATTATTTTCTTGAAAATTGCCTAACTCAATTACAGCAAAAACTTCCCCTACTTTTATTTCATCACCTTCATTGTATTTAAATTCGATAATTTTCCCAGCATTTGTAGCTGGAACATCAGAATCAACTTTATCAGTTGAAACCTCTGCAATAACTTCATCTTCATTAATAAAATCGCCAATATTTTTGGTGTAGCGAACAAGTTGCACAGATTCCACGCTTTCACCAAGCCTTGGAATTGTCAATTCTTTAATATTCATTTTTGTTTGTGATTTTTGTTGTTGGAAGTTAATAATTTTTAAATAATTACATCTTAAATAAAATATAAAAAAGGAAAAAAAATGATTTTAAGCTGAAAATGGGTAATAATTTTAAGCTTGAGAAAGAATAATTAAAAAATTATTAAGCGTGAAAGTTGTTTAACATAATTCAATTATTTTCCATAATTAATTATTGTTAAATGCAGTATTAACAAAGTTTAACAATATTGTATGAAAGTTTTAGTCAGTAAATAAATTGGATTTAATAATTTTAGGAAATATTTGAACTCAATATAAACATCAATTTCAAGTAAATTTTGGATATACAACATTTAAATCAACAAATAGAAGAAAAAAGCGAAAGCATATCTCGTTTATCTTCGGAAATCAATAAAACGATCATTGGACAAGAGAAAATGGTCGAAAGTCTTTTAATAGGGTTATTAGGAAATGGACATATTTTATTGGAAGGTGTTCCTGGTTTAGCAAAAACTTTAGCAATTAAAACATTATCTGATGCAGTTGATGGAAGTTTTTCTCGTATTCAGTTTACACCAGATTTGTTACCAGCAGATGTTGTCGGAACATTAATTTATAATGTAAAGGAAAACGATTTCACGATAAAGAAAGGACCAATCTTCGCTAATTTTGTTTTAGCAGATGAGATTAACCGTTCGCCAGCAAAAGTGCAATCTGCTTTGTTAGAGGCAATGCAAGAAAGACAAGTAACAATTGGAGATGAAACGCACATTTTACCAAAACCGTTTTTAGTTTTGGCAACTCAAAACCCTGTAGAGCAAGAAGGAACTTATCCTTTACCAGAAGCACAGGTTGACCGTTTTATGCTAAAAACTGTAATTACTTATCCAGAATTAGAAGCGGAGCGATTAATTTTGAGAAATTCAATTAATCAAACTTTTCCTAAGAGTGAGAAAGTAATTTCTGTACAAGAGTTATTAGATGCACGCGAAATGGTGAAGCAAGTTTATATGGACGAAAAAATTGAGAAATATATCTTAGATATTATTTTTGCAACACGTTTTCCAGATAAAGTAGGGTTAGAAAAATTAGTTCCAATGATTTCTTTTGGATCATCACCACGTGGTTCTATCAACTTAGCACAAGCAGCAAAAGTTTACGCTTTCTTACGTAAAAGAGCTTATGTTATTCCAGATGATGTTCGCGCAATGGCAAAAGACGTTTTACGTCACCGTATTGGAATTAGCTACGAAGCAGAAGCAGAAAACATTTCATCTGAAGAAATCATCGATAACATTTTAAATGTTGTACCAGTTCCTTAAAAAATAATCTAACTATTGGACGCAAAAGAAATCATCAAACGTGTAAAACGTATTGAACTAAAAAGCAAGCGAAAAGCAAGTAATCTTTTTATGGGTGAATATCAAAGTTCATTCAAAGGGAGAGGTATGATTTTTAGTGAGATTCGTCCTTATCAATATGGCGATGATGTTCGTAATATTGATTGGAATAAAACGGCAAGATACAATGAACCTTATGTAAAAGTTTTTGAGGAAGAGCGCGAGTTAACCATGTTTTTGTTAGTTGATGTTTCAAATTCTGAGAATTTTGGAACAAGAAAACAAATAAAAATGGAAACAGTTGCAGAATTAAGTGCAACATTAGCGTTTTCGGCAACGACTTATAATGACAAAATAGGTTTAATTTTATATACGGATCAAGTAGAAAAATTTATTCCGCCTAAAAAGGGAAAACAACATGTTTTACGATTAGTTCGTGAAATTGTTTCATTTGAACCAAAAAGTAAAAAAACAGATTTATCTGTTGCCTTAGAGACGTTTATGAATTTGGCTAAAAGAAAGTCAAATGTTTTTATTTTGTCAGATTTTATAGACTCTTCAGATTACGAAAAAGTGTTACGTATTGCAGCTAAAAAGCACGATATAACAGGAATTCGTGTTTACGATGAAAAGGAACAAAATTTTCCTGATGTTGGTTTGGTTCACGTACAAGATAATGAAACAGGAGAAATAAGATTAATTGATACTTCATCAAAAAAACTTCGTCAACAATATGCCAAATATTATTACGATTTAAACGAAAGGTATCAAGCAATTTTCAAGAAAAATAATTCAGGCGCATTAAGTATTCGTACAGATGAAGATTACATTCGCCCATTGTTAAATTACTTTAAAAGTCATAAAGCCTAATGAAGAATTTATTGCTTTTAGTAAATTTTTTAATCATTCAATTTTCGTTTGCACAAGAAATTGTTCCAAAATTAGATAGAACAACAATTAAGATTGGAGAACCAATTAAATATCAAGCAAAAATTGATTACAAAGAAGGAGATAAAATAATCTTTCCTTCGTTTACAGATTCATTAAATTATCACATTACTATTCTGGATCAAAAACTTGATACAGTAAAAACAGATGGTAAATCAGAAATTGTTCAGCATTTTGAATTAACTGGATTTGATGCAGGGAAATTTAATATTCCTTCAATTAAAATTCAGAAAAATGGAAAAGATTTTTCTACAAAAGAAATTGAAATTGACATACAAGATGTTGCAGTTGATACAACAAAAAATGCTATTTTTCCTATAAAACCAGTTATGGAAGAACAATATTCGCTTGGCGACTATTGGAATAAATATTGGTTATATGGAATAATTGCGTTAGTTCTATTTATTATCGGAATAGTATTGGTTGTTCTATATATTCGCTCGAAATCTAAAATTTCTGGTAATTCTTACAAAACACCTTATGACGAAGCAAAAGCAAGTTTAAAAGCTTTAGATGCTAAGAAATACCTTAAGAAAGGAGAACAAAAGGAATATTACACACAGTTATCATTTATTTTGAGAAAATATTTGGGTAGAGTTTATCATTTCTCTGCATTAGAAATTTTATCTGATGAGTTGGTGATGTACATTTCATCAAAAGAAGATATTTTGCCAGAAGATAATCAAAAGTTGAAAGAATTTTTATTTGATGCTGATTTAGTAAAATTTGCCAAACAAGAATTTGATCAACCAAAAAATGAATTAAATAGAAAATGGGTCGAAGAATTTATTGATCGAGTAAAACCATTAGAAATTCCTGAAAATGGAGATCTAAAAAAAGACGAAGTAACAGGAGAAAATTATAAACAGTTTAATAATAATTAAGAATGCTAAATTTTGAGTTTCAAAATCCTTGGATCTTACTTTTATTGCTTGTTTTACCTTTCTTTATTTTTAGAGAAATAAGAAAAACAAGTCAGAAAAAAGCATCCTTAAAATTACCATCTTTAAAAGCATTTGGAGGAGCAAAAAGTTCTTTGTCTTCTTATAAACCACTTTTATTTTTAATGCGCATTATTGCAATGGCTTTATGTATTATTGCACTTGCGAGACCACGCTATGTAGATGTAACAACAAAAGTGAAATCTGATGAAGGTGTTGATATTTTATTAACAGTGGATACCTCTTTGAGTATGTTAGCAAGAGATCTAAAACCAGATCGTTTAACGGCTCTTAAAGAAGTTGCAAAAGATTTTGCCTTAGGAAGAAAAACAGACCGTGTAGGTTTAGTAGAATATTCTGGTGAAGCTTTAACTAAAGTTCCTTTAACTACAGATCGTGATGTATTAACACAAGAAATAGAGTTATTGCATTCTGGTGGATTAGAAGACGGAACTGCAATTGGTGTGGGTTTAGCAACTGCTGTAAACCATTTAAAAGACAGTAAAGCAAAATCTAAGGTTGTTATTTTAATTACAGATGGTGTAGAAAGTATTAATCCTTCTGGAGATTTATTATACGTTTCGCCAAGACAGGCAGCAACAATTGCACAAGAAAAAGGAATAAAAGTATATACAATAGGAATAGGAACTAATGGAATGGCACCTATGCCTGTTGGTTATGACATGTTAGGAGAATATATGTTTGATATGCGACCAGTACAAATTGATGAAAAATTATTGACTGAAATCGCAGAAAAAACAGGAGGCTTATATTTTCGTGCTACGAGTAATCAAAGCTTAAAAGAAATTTATGATGAGATTGATAAGTTAGAAAAATCTGAAATTAACGAAGTCAAATATTATAATTATACCGAATTGTTTGCGCGTTTTTTATTACCAGCATTCTTTTTGTTAGTGATTGAAGGAATTTTACGTAGAACAGTTTTTAAAGAATTAATCTAATGCAGTGGGGAGAATTAAATAATATCTGGCTAATTATTTTATTAATAGTTGTAGTTTATCTATCAATTACAGTTTTTCAATGGAGAGAAAAGGTAAAGAAGACATTTGCAGATAAAGAATTGTTTCCATTTGTTTTTCCAATAACATCATCGCGCAGGTATGGAATTAAAATTATTTCTTTTTGTGTTGCATTATTTTTTATTGTAATAGCGTTAATGGATCCTCTTTTTGGAGAACGTGATATACAAGTAAAACGAGAAGGAATAGACATGGTATTCTTATTAGATTTATCTTCTAGTATGAATGCGCAAGATGTAGCCCCATCTAGGTTAGAAAAAGCATCTAAATTAATTTCAGAAACATTAGGTCAATTAGGAGGAGATAGAGCAGCTTTAGTTGCATTTGCAGCAAACGCATACACAATTTCTCCTTTAACGAACGATTATGCAGCTATAGAAAGTTATCTACAGAATGTTAATACAGATCTTATCTCTAGCCAAGGAACAAATTACTTAAATGCAATAAACGAAGCAATAAAGAGCTTTAAAGGAAATGCAAATTCAAGTAAATTAATTGTATTAATTTCTGATGGAGAAGACAATGAGGATACCCTTAATCAAGCTGTTAAAATGGCAAAAGATAATGATGTAAATATCGTTACAATTGGTGTTGGAACATTAAAAGGAGGTCCAATTCCAGTATACTACAATGGTTATTCGGAGGATTTTAAGAAAGACGAAACAGGCTCTACTGTTATTACAAAATTAGAGGATAAAAATCTTAGAAAATTGGCAAAAGATACCAATGGAGAGTATATTCAGTTAGATAATACACAAGATGCTTTATCAGCACTAACAATGTATAAATCAAGGTTAAATAAAAACGAAATAGCAAATTCAAAAACAAGAGATATGAACCATATTTTTCAATGGTTTTTAGGAATTGCTGTATGTTTACTTTTTGTGGAATTATTAACATCTGAATATAAGATTTTTAACAAAAAGAAATAGTAAGTTTGTATGGTAAAATGATACATATTTTAAGACAAATAATATTTTTAGGAATTATGCTTTTATCAGTTTTTGGTTATAGTCAATCAAAAACTAAGAGTTATATTATTGAAGGCAATGAGTATTATCAAAAAGGAAAATATGATAATGCGGAATTTGCGTATAAAAAAGCTGCAATGGAAGATCCTACTTCAATAAAAGCCAATTATAATCTAGGAAATGCATTGTTTCAACAAAAGCGTTACAAAGAAAGTATAACTCATTATAAAAAATCTGCAGAAATTTCTACAACTAAAAATGATAAACATTTAGCTTATCATAATTTAGGAAATGCGTTTATGCAAGAGAAAGATTATCAGAATGCTGTTGATAATTATAAAGAAGCCTTAAAAAATAATCCAACAGATGATGCAACTCGTTACAATTATGCTTTAGCAAAAAATATGTTAAAGAAAGAACAAGAGAAGCAAAAGGATAAAAATAATAAGGACAATAAAAACGATCAGAATAAACAAAATCAAGATCAGAAGCAAAATCAACAAAAACAAAACCAGCAGAACAAAGAACAACAGAATAATCAAAATAAATCTCAAGACCAAAAATCAGATCAGCAACAGCAACAGAATAAGGGACAAAATCCTAAATCTGGTGGTGAAAATGGAAATAATAAAGGTCAGGGAAATAATTCCTCTCCAGAAATTAAACAAGGAAATAATGGAGAAGGAAAAGACAAAGACGATGCGAAGAATAATATGAGTGATGGTTTATTGAAAGCATTACAAAATCAGGAAGCCAAAACGCAACGAAAAATTATTCAGCAAAAAGCAGAAAAACAACGAACAACAACATCTAAGGATTGGTAATGACAACGACAAGAGTTTTAAATAGCTTTTTAGTGTTTGCACTAACATCTATCACAACGTTAGCACAACAAATTTCTTTTAAATCTGAAGCGGAGAAAACCCAAATAGCTTTAGGAGAAGCATTGCGTGTGGGATTTTTTGTGGAATCTAATACGAATAGCTATTCAATAGATCAGCCAATGAAATATCCTACGCACAAAGGATTACAAGTAGTTGGTGAAGAACGCTCGCAACAAGTTTCTTATGTTAATGGAAAAGGAGTTGTTGAAGATGGAATTATATTATCTTTTGTAGCTGAAAAGGAAGGAAACTATCAGATTGGAGCAGCTAAAGTTGTGATTAATGGTAAAACGTATACTTCTAAACCAATTAATGTAATTGTAAAAGGTTCAGGTTCGGAGGTAGCGCGTAATAATTTTCGAACAAATACTTCTCAGCCCGTTTTTTTACAAAGTAAAGTTTCAAAATCTAATCCGTATGTTAATGAGCAAGTCGGATTATCGGTAAAACTTTATGTAAAAGACTTATCTTATTTAAATCGTAAGCAAAACTTTCGTCAAGGAAATTTAGATGGGTTAAGTCCTAAAATAGTTAAAAGTTCACCCGAGAATATTAAGCAAGAAATTGTAGGAGGAAAACAGTATTTTTCTGAAGAGATTGCTCGTTATTATGTATTTCCACAAAAAGCTGGAAAAATAGAAATAGATCCTTTTTCTGTAGATGTTATTTTACCTACAACTTATGGAGCAGAACCAGTGGAAATTCGTAGTAATGCTGTTACAATAACTGCAAGAGAGCTTCCAGAAGAAGGTAAACCAAAGAATTTTACCGGTGCTGTGGGACAATTTAAAATGAATACATCTGTTGATAAGAAAGAACTTTCTACCAACGAAAGTGTTAATTATGATGTAGAAATTGTTGGTGCTGGAAATTTTAATGCAATTAATTTACCAGTTGTAAAAGCTCCTAAAAACTTAGAAATATTTTCTCCTAAAAAACGTGATGCTTATAAGACATACGATACAGGAATGAAAGGTAAAGTAGCTGAAGAAACAGTTTTGGTTCCAAATGAAGTTGGATCTTATACGATTTCTCCTGTAGAATTTAGCTATTTTGATCCTGTAAAAGAAAAATATGTTACACTGAAATCGGATTCAATTAATCTTAAAGTTAGCCAAGGAAAAGCAATCGCAAATAGCTTAGCATCAAATAATGAACAAGATTCTACATTTACAGATATGATAGATGAGATGAAAAATGATGTAAAGGAAGGTAGAAGTGGTTGGCTTTGGTTAAGCGGAGGTGTAATTGCATTAAGTGCTTTAGGTTTATTATGGGTGAAAAAGAAAAGTAATAAATCAGAAAAAGAATTTCATGATGAAGAAATTAAACCATTAAATGCTCATCATGAAGTTGATAAAACTTTAATAAAAACAGAAACACAAAAGTTTACTATTTTAGAAAAACCATCTATTAATTCTAATCTATTAAAAGAAGAATTAGAAGAATTAAAACAGAAAGTTTACGCTGTTGATGAAAAGGATTTTTATCAATTACAAGAAAAGGTTTTATGTAATGTCGCAATGCAAAAAACAAAAATAGATTTAGCTAATTTTTCTGATGAAATAATTGCTCAAAAACTAATTTTAAGCGGCATAGACGAATCTATTGTTACACAATGGAAAATATTACTTCAGAATGCTCAGAGAGCTAAATATGCGTTCGGAGGGTTAAATCAAGATCTAGAAGAAGTTTATCAGTCAACGCTAAAAATTACAGAAGAATTGATGAAGGAATAAAAATATAATCATAAACAAAAATAGAGGCTTTTAGCCTCTATTTTTGTTTATGATTTATTTCATTGGTGATAATCCTAATCTATTCAACATTTTTAGATCTTTATAAGTACTAGGATTTGGCGTAACTAATAATGTTTCATCTTCACTAGAAAAAATTGAGTTGGCTCCCGACATAAAACACCAAGCTTGCTCACTTTCACTCATCTCTATTCTTCCAGCACTTAAACGAACCATAGATTTTGGCATAATAATTCTTGCGGTGGCAATCATTCTTACCATATCCCAATTATTTACTTTTGGAAGATTTTCTAAAGGAGTTCCCTTTACGCGAGCTAAAGCATTAATAGGAACTGATTCTGGATGAGTATCCATATTTGCTAAAGTTGTTAACATTGATATTCTGTCTTCAACAGTTTCTCCTAAACCAATTATTCCTCCAGAGCAAACCGTTATTCCTGCTTTTCGAACATTGTTTATAGTATTAATTCTATGATTAAAATTTCGAGTAGTAATTATTTGGTTATAATTATTTTCAGAAGTGTCTAAATTATGATTATAAGCATGTAAACCAGCTTCTCGAAGTCTTTCAGCTTGTTTTTCGGTTAACATTCCTAAAGTACAGCAAACCTCCATCTCCATGTTATTGATTTCTTTTACCATTTCTAGAATGCGATCGAAATCTTTATTATCTCTTACCTCTCGCCATGCAGCAGCCATACAAAAACGAGAAGAGCCATTTTCTTTTGCTCTCTTGGCATGTTCAATCACAGTTTTCGTTGGAAGTAAAGCTTGTACTTTTATATCGGTATGATATCTTGCAGCTTGACCACAGTAAGAACAGTCTTCTGGACATCCTCCAGTTTTTATTGATAACAAAGTTGAGATTTGAATTTCTGATGGGTTATGAAATTCCCGATGTACTGTAGCAGCTTCAAATATTAGTTCCATTAAAGGTCTATTATAAATAGACATAATTTCCTCTTTATTCCAGTTGTGTTTTAATTTCATTTATTATTTTTCTTCTTATAACCAAACAAAATTAATTTTTAACAATAATTGATAATGGTACCAGTTTGTATATTCCAATTAGTCCGGATATATGCTTAAACAGTATTATTCTATAATAACATCAACTCGTCCATTAAAAACAACAGTTCGGTAATGTTTAATTCTTTTTGAAAATGGATTGATAGAAATTTGAATCATAATTAAAAACATAACTATTATGAAAACAATTTTTTTATCAATCGTATCATTTCTTTCTATTTCGGTTTTAGCACAAAACAATTTAGAAAATGACCTTAATAAGGCTTTAAACTCTTCAGAAAAATCAAGTCTTGTAGAACTAGTAAAAAATTATCCTAACGAATGGTTACCAAAATATTACTTGGCATTATCAGAAGTTGTAAGCATTTTAGAGAAAGACAATAAAAATGATAGTTCTAAAGTGTTGGATGAAGCAAAAAGTTTAATCAATAAATTAGAAAAACAAGATCCTACTAATGTTGAAGTTTTAAATTTAAAAGCATTGTATTTAACAGCAGAGATTGTTCAAGATCCTTTAACTAATGGTGGAATTTATTATCCAGATGTTTTAGAGACGTATCAAAAAGCATTAAGATTAAACCCGAATAATCCTCGTTCTATTTTAGGATTAGCAGAATTTAATATTAATGCGGCAAATTATATTGGAACGGATACTACAGAGGATTGTAAAAATGTAAAAAAATCTTTAGCTTTATTCACAAACGAAAAGCCTAAGAAAAACGAACCTAAATGGGGAAAAGAGCGTGCCGAGGAGTTATTGAAAAATCAATGTAAATAAATCATCATGACAGTTATTGCTCAGTTTATTCACGAAATTGTTTATTGGCTAATTAATTTAATCGCATAAGATGGAAAAGGGTTTACAAAATATAATAATCACGATTATTTTTGTTCTAATAGGTTTACTTTTTGTAAATATTGAAGGCGAAATTTTATATTCTTTTGTACAAGATAATAGAGTTAATCAATTTAAAACGATTAGTTTATTAGTAAAATACTTTATTTTAGGTTTTGTTATTTTTCAGATTGTGAAAGGAATTGTTCTTTCAGAGAAAAAAACGATTCTACGAAATATTATCATTTTATTGGTTACAAATGTTGTCTTGTATAGCGTAATGTTTTTTACATCGCCCAACGTTTCAATAGACCAAATTTTCGACTCAGAAGCAATTATCTACTTTTTTGGATATTCTGTTTTTAGTTTATTCGCAGGCTTCATTAACACAGGTATTTTTAACGAGTACAAGAAAGAGTATAAAAAAACAAAACATCCATCGGATATAATTGGAAAATATTTTCTGCGAGCTGTCTTTTTTACCCAATTATTGTATTTTGTGTTTGTAAAATTTGTGAATCAATTATTGCCAAAGGCTATTTTCTATAACCAAACATATAATTATATTTTAGTTGGCTTTATTACCAGTATTTTATTAGGTGTATTTTATTTTTTAGAAAGAAAGAGAAATAAGCTACAAAGAGAAATAGTAAAAGAGTCTACTAAAGCAGAAACAGCAACGGCAAATTTTGAAACCTTAAAAAATCAATTAGATCCACATTTTCTGTTTAATAGTTTAAATGTTTTAACTGGTTTAATAGAAGAAAACCCTGATAAAGCGATAGATTTTACAACATCATTATCAAAAATTTATCGCTATGTTTTAGAACAAAAAAGTAAAGAAGTTATTCCAATTGAAGAAGAAATTAGTTTTGCCAAAACATATGTCAACCTTTTAAAATTGCGATTTGAGAATAGTATTCATTTCGAATTAAATGTAAATTCATTATCAGAAGAAGAATACATTGTTCCTTTATCGTT
The DNA here is from genome assembly GCF_900142565.1 of Chishuiella changwenlii. Taxonomy (GTDB): domain Bacteria; phylum Bacteroidota; class Bacteroidia; order Flavobacteriales; family Weeksellaceae; genus Empedobacter; species Empedobacter changwenlii. The sequence goes on along the minus strand of NZ_FRBH01000013.1, from coordinate 40,974 downwards.
ACAAATTTTACTAGAAAATGCAATTAAACATAATGTGGTTTCTGAGCAAAAGCCCTTAAATATCAAGATTTATAGAGAGGATAATTTTTTAATTATAGAAAACTCTTTACAAATAAAAGATTCTTTTAAAGACTCTACAGGAGTGGGATTAAAGAATATTATTAATCGTTACCGTTTAATATCAAATAAAGAGGTTAATATCGAAAAAAATGAGACTTATTTTCGAGTTCAACTTCCAATTTTAACATCAAGAATTAACACTATGGAAAATATAAATTACAATGAGAATGACGATTATCAAATCGCAAAACAAAAAGCTGCAGAATTAAAGAAGTTTTATAAAGTTTTAATGGAATCTGCTATGACCGTTTTTATTTGTGTAACTATTAATATTATAACTGGCGGTTACTGGTGGTGTTTATGGGTTGTTTTTGGTGTTGGAATAAGAATTATAGGAAAAGCAACTAAACTTTATACCTTAGATGATAATTGGGAAGAGAGAAAAGCCCAAGAAATTTTAGAAAAGAATAACCAGTCAAAAAAGTGGAAATAAACAATGGGTTTTATAGAAAAGTTAAAGCAAATAAATTGGATTAAAATTATATGTTTTTATGGATTGATATTACTAGGAACATTTCTAATTAGAAAACTCCCTAATCTTTTACAATTAACTTTTGGAGGATGGGTAGATTTTAATTTGCCTTGGAATATGAATCATGGTTTAGTTGTAATTATTATTGCATTACTTTTCTATCAATTTTCTGGTATCAAGAAACAAGTTTCATTCATTGGAAATTCAATAAAAACTATAATTTTTCCGATAATTCTAGTCATTGGTTATTCTATTATCGGGATAGAAAATGATTTTGGAATTAATAAGCATGTGTGGGCAGGCATTTTTATTGGAATAACATTTATTTATGATGTAATGGAAGAGTATGCTTGGCGAGGATATTTAAATGATGCTTTAGGAAACATTTTTTGGATGGTAAAAAGTATCATTACGGGAGTATTTTGGGCAGTTTGGCATTTACTTATTTTCAATAATTTTGATCAATTTGGTAGCTTTTGGATATTTATGTTGCTATGTATTGTTTTTTCATTTTTATTGACTTTTTCTACATTTAAAACAAAATCTATCATAGCTCCAGCTTCACTGCATGCACTAATGGCTAAAAATAATTTAACAACATTAATTATTTTATTATTAATGATGTTTCTACTTATTTTCTGGAATAAGATAATAAAATCAACTACAACAGATAAATTAATTGAGACATGAAAATAATTATCATAGAAGATGAGAAACCGGCTGCACGTTTATTAAAAAGACGAGTAGATAAATTAGGTTTTGAGGTTACTGAAATGTTACATTCTGTTGAAGAAAGTGTTGCTTGGTTACAAGAAAATTCTGCACCAGATTTAATCTTTTTAGATATTCAGCTTTCAGACGGATTATCCTTTGAAATTTTTAATCAAGTTGAGATTTCATCGGCAATCATTTTTACAACTGCTTACGATGAATATGTCCTAAAAGCATTTAAACTAAACTCTATAGATTATCTACTAAAACCAGTTGATGAAGAAGAATTAAAATTTGCATTAGAAAAGTTTGAAAAGCAATTTCAATCTTCCCAAACATCAATAGATATAGATTCAATTAAAAAATTATTCTCGACGAGTAAAACACAAGATTTCAAGGAAAGGTATTCTATTAAAATTGGGAACTCAATCAAAATTATAGAAACAGAGAATATAGAGTGTTTTTTTAGTGAGAATAAAGCCTCATTTATTCATACAAAGGAGAATAAAAATTATTTGGTAGATTATTCTCTAGAAAAAATAGAAGAGCAATTAGATCCAAAGAAATTCTTCCGTATTAATAGAAGTCAAATAATAAGAATAGATTCGATAAAAGAAATTACAGTTTACTCCAACTCGAGATTGAAAATCATTTTACAAACCTATAACGAAAGTGAATTAATTGTAAGTAGAGAAAAAGTAACCGATTTTAAAAAGTGGTTAGAAAAATAAGATTTCATAAAAAAATGATTAATTTGTAGGAGAAATAATAATTACACTAAAATGAATAACATCACTTCTTTCTTCTCAGAATTTTCAATTAATCAAATTGGAGCTGTTTTCGCCGTATTATTTGCTGTAATAGATATTTTAGGAAGTATTCCAATCATTGTATCAATTCGTAGTAAAGTTGGACATATACAATCGGAAAAGGCAACTGTTGCAGCTGGTATATTGTTAATTTCATTCTTATTCTTCGGTACAAAGATTTTAGGATTAGTAGGAGTTGATGTACAGTCTTTCGCTGTAGCTGGTGCATTTGTGATTTTTATCATCGCATTAGAAATGATTTTAGGAATAGAAATACAAAAAGGAGTTGAATCTAACTCTGCATCTATTGTCCCTATTGCGTTTCCGTTAGTTGCGGGTGCAGGATCTTTAACAACTGTCTTATCCCTTCGTTCTCAATTTTCGGATATTAACATTGTAATAGCCATACTTTTAAATATGTTAATCGTATATTTGGTGCTGAAATTTGCCGGAAGATTAGAAAAATGGTTAGGACCTGGTGTTTTATCAGTTCTAAAAAAAGTTTTTGGTGTAATTTTGTTGTCAATAGCGATCAAATTATTTACATCAAATATTGGCGCATTATTTATGAATGAAATTAAAATTTAAAAATTCATTAATCAAATGAAAACATATATTTATATCGCAACAATGCTTTTGTTGGTAGGATTAGGTTACAACCTATATGTGATGGATTACAAAACGGGATTTCTTGCAGAAGAAAATTTTCGTAGCGTATTAGGAATTGGAGCATCAGCTTGTGGATTGATTTTAGTATCAATTTATTTTAGCTTTTTCAAATTACAAGACAATTTAAAGAAATAGGCTGTTTATAACAGTAAACAAAAAAAGATTAACCATTTGGTTAATCTTTTTTTGTTTGTATTGCTTCGTTTAATTTTTCTACTAAAATTTTTACAGACTTTTCTATCGTCGCATAGTCCTGTGGTTTAGATGAGGTATAAATCATAACTAAATCAACAGAAAAATCATTAGAATGTTCAATTAGTAACTTATTTAATCTGTAGGCTTCTTTTAATCTTCGTTTCAATAAATTTCGATCAACAGCATGTTTAAATTTCTTTTTACCAACACTTACACCAACACGAACCATATAATCTTGCTTTGGTTTAATCTTATAAACAAATCTTACAGGATGAGAAACGCATGTTTTGCTATCAGAAAATAGCGCATCAAAAGCTTTTTTACTTTTCAGTTTCTCATTCTTACCAAAAGTCAATTTCATATTCGTAAATTCTAACTAAATTTGTAATTGCAAAAGTAAGTAAACTAATAAGTTTTTAGATTACGTAACTTTGAAAATAATTCATTTATTAAAAAACAAAAAGAGATTAATATGTATCCAGCAGATTTAGTAATGCCAATGAAGGCACAATTGACTTCTAACGGTTTTGAAGATTTAACTACTGCAGAACAAGTAGAACAAGCAGTAAAACAAGAAGGTACTACATTAGTTATGGTTAACAGTGTTTGTGGTTGTGCCGCAGGTGCTGCAAGACCAGGTGTTGTAATGTCATTAGACAACGATAAAGTTCCAGCTCATTTAACAACTGTTTTTGCAGGATTTGATGTAGATGCTGTAGCAAAAGCACGTGAGTTTTTTGCTCCTTTCCCACCAAGTTCTCCAGCAGTTGCTTTATTTAAAGACGGAGAATTAGTTCACATGTTAGAGCGTCACCACATTGAGGGACATTCTGCAGCTGCAATCGCAGAAAATTTAAAAGCTGCTTATAACGAGTTTGCATAATAGAATAAATAAACAAAATTTAAGAAGCTGTTACTGTAAAGTGACAGCTTTTTTTGTACTGTAATGTTAAATTAGATATCAGATTCTAGTTGTGAGAAGCAAAAAATAATTTCTTAAATATTAAGCAGAAAAATCAATCAATATATTATTCGATAAAATGTAGAATTTTTGAATGATAATTCGATGAAAATAATATCTAACAGAATTAATATCATAAGAATAGAAAATCTTGTAAATTAAGTATTTAAATCAATGATGTACAGTGTTTAGTATTTATATAATTACTAAATTAGCCATTCGAAATTTTAATTATATTTATTTAATAAACAAATGAGAATAGCAGTCGTAGGCGCTACCGGAATGGTCGGCAGAGTTATGCTCCAAGTTTTGGAAGAAAGAAATTTTCCAATCACTGAAATAATCCCCGTAGCATCAGAAAGATCAGTAGGAAAAACTATTGAATACAGAGGAAAAGAATACAAAATTGTATCAATGCAGGATGCTGTAGAAACGCGAGCAGATATCGCAATTTTTTCAGCAGGTGGAGAAACTTCCAAACAGTGGGCGCCTAAGTTTGCAGAAGTTGGAACAACTGTAATTGATAATTCTTCAGCATGGAGAATGGATCCTGACAAGCCTTTAATTGTACCAGAAATTAATGCTGATATTTTAACAAAAGAAGATAAAATTATTGCTAATCCAAATTGTTCTACAATTCAATTAGTAATGGTATTAAATCCTTTACACATTAAATACGGTGTAAAACGTGTTGTTGTTTCTACATATCAATCGGTAACAGGAACAGGAAAAGATGCTGTAGAGCAATTAAACGGAGAAATTGAAGGACGTGATGTTGCAAAAGTTTATCCTTATCAAATCTTTAAAAATGCATTACCTCATTGTGATGTTTTTGATGAAGAAACTGGTTACACAAAAGAAGAATTAAAATTAACAAAGGAACCAAGAAAGATAATGCGTGTTGAAGAAATGAATATTACTGCAACAGCTGTTCGTGTTCCTATACAAGGAGGACATTCTGAATCTGTGAATATAGAATTTGAAAATGATTTTAATTTAGCAGATGTTCGCAAACTTTTATCTGAGCAAGACGGAGTAACATTACAAGATAACCCAGATACAAATACTTATCCAATGGCATTTTATTCAGAAGGAAAAGACGACGTTTTTGTAGGTCGTATTCGTAGAGATTTATCTCAGCCCAATACACTTAATTGTTGGATTGTTGCAGACAACTTACGAAAAGGAGCCGCTACCAATGCGGTACAGATAGCAGAGTATCTAGTAAAAAATAATTTAGTAGGTTAAACTACTTCACGAAAGCCCGATAATTTAATTATCGGGCTTTTTTTAACACTAATTTTTTAACATCTAAAAATAATTAAAAATGAAACAATTTTATTTTCTACCTACCTTTATGATTGTGTCCTTTTCATTTGGACAGAATTTAATCTCCCCTCCTACATTTTCTTCTGAAAGTGGTTTTTATGACAAAGAATTTAATCTACGAATTAGTCATGAAGACTTAAATTTAAAAATAATTTATACGCTTGACGGTTCAGAGCCATCAATAGATAATCTAGATGGAAAAACATATCAATACAAGAAAAGGTACCCAGAATTTCCAGGAGAATCTCCGTATGATTCTCATACGAATAGATTAGTATCTCATTCTTACACAGATTCTATTCGACTTTATAATAGAACCAAAGAAGCCAACAAGTTATCTAACATTTCTACTTCATTTGAAACAAACCCTTATTTTCCAACAGAGGATGTAGATAAAAGTATTGTTGTAAGAGCAAAAGCCTATAGAGACGATAACAGTTTTTCTGAAACAGTAACGAAAGTTTATTTTGTCAATCAATCTTATTCACTTCCAGTAATTAGTATAAATGTTGATGATGATGCTTTTTTTGGATATGAGAATGGATTGTTTGTGGCAGGGACAAAGTTTGATAATTGGAGATTAAACAATCCTTCTGAAACAGCAACTGTTTTTAGCGATGCAAATTATTTAAATAGAGGTTCATCTTCAGAAGTTACAGTTAATCTAATTTATTTAGATAATAACATAGAGCAAATCAACCAGACAGTTGGAATAAGAAATCATGGAAGTGGATCTAGAATTTTTAAAAACAGATCTCATCGTATGTATGCTAGAGCTAGGTATGGTGAAAATAGAATAGGTTATACTTTTTTCAAAGATTATCCACACGATAATTTTAGAAGATTAATTCTTAGAAATTCAGGACAGGATACCAAACAAACGATGTTTAGAGATGCTTTTATTCAGCAATTAAATAAAAATCTAAATTTTGATACACAAAACTATCAACCAGTTGTAAGTTTTATAAATGGTGAATACTATGGTATTTTTAATTTAAGAGAACGATATGATGAGCGATATTTTCAACGAATGTATAATCTTAGAGAACGAGATATAGACCATATCGAAAATGATGGAATTGTAGATTTAGGAGATGATAAGTTCTATTTAAAAACCATAGATTTTTTTAAGAATAACAGTTTAGAAAATCAAGAAACCTATCAAGAAGCTTTAACTTATATAGATGAGGTTAATTTTACAGATTATCATATTGCAGGGATTTTTTCTGCCAATTTTGATTGGCCTTATAATAACAATGAGTCTTTTAGAAAAAGAGTAAATTATACGCCAAATGCTCCGTATGCACATGATGGTAGATTTAGATGGTTAATGAAAGATCTTGATGTTGCTTTTAATGGAGCCGAATATTGGATTAGTAATTCTTTTATACATCATACCTTAGAACACGCGGTTCATCCTATCGATTATTTAGGGAATAATCATGTAAATTATATCTTAAAAGGATTATTAACCAATGAGAGTTATAAAAACTACTTTATTAATCGATTTGCAGATTTATTAAACACGACCTATAAAACAAAAAATGTTGTTGATTTAATTGATGCCATGCAGAATAAAATTAGACAAGAAATGCCTAAACATATTCAACGATGGAATTTAATAGAATCGATGGAAGATTGGGAAAATAATGTAGAAAAGTTACGAGAATTTGCGCGTTTACGACCTCAACATCAATGGAATCATTTAAATGAATATTTCAATTTAAAAGGAACTTATGAACTGACTTCGGAAGTAAACGACTCTCAAAAAGGATTTATAAAGATTAATACAATCGAAATTAACTCAACAACAGTAGGAGTAGAAAATAACTTTACAGCATGGAAAGGCGATTATTTTAAAGGCAATGAAATAACACTTGAAGCTATTGCTTTACCAAATCATAAATTTTCTCATTGGGAAGGAGATTATACCTCAACCAATCAAAAAATTACAATATCTCCAGAAATGGATTTCAAAATAAAAGCTGTTTTTGAAGATGAGAGTTTAAGTATGGGTGATGTTGATAAAGTTTCTTTTATCCTTTACCCTAATCCTGTAGAAAATATTTTAAATATAAAATCTGTTTCTAACTCACCTATAGAATATACAATCTCTACAATTTTGGGAGAAATAGTTGAGCAAAATAAAACTTATAATCAACAAATTGAAGTAAAGAATTTGCCGAAAGGAACTTATGTTATTCAATTATTGCAGAATCAACAAAAAGTTTTAAAGAAGTTTATAAAGAAATAATTATTTAGAAAGTCGCTTTTTAAAGCGACTTTTTTTATTTAAAGTAACCATGACTAGAAGAAAAATTATATTCAATATTTCTTAACTAATTCTTCAAAATCATCTTTTATAAATTCCCAATATTTACCTCTTAAACAAATAGGGTCAGGTTCGTCATCAGCAATAGAAAAATCAATCAGATTTTTAAGAATTAAGCTTTTGTCATGATTATATGGATATCTTTTTTCGTGTAATAAAATCATTTCTGAAATTTCATATTTATTAAGTAACTCATGTAAAACCCAAAAATCTTTTTTTCTTCCACCTCTTTGAATTACATCAATTTTCATTGCAATAATTTCTTCAATTGAGGCAAACTTAGTACCATCTATTATTACTTCTTTTGTTATAAAAGGATCAGTATAGAAAATATCAAGTTTAACAGATTCTTCTTGATTAGCTCCTACAATATATGATTTTCCAAATCCTGTAATTAGATTAGGATTGAAATCTAAATAATCGAATTTTTTTGAAAGAAAACTCTCAATCTTTATAAAATCGACTGTTCCATATTCAGCATCTGAAAATAAATCAATGTCTATAGAAATTCTGTGCCCTAATTGTAAGCTCAATGATGTTCCTCCAACTAATCTAAAACTATTAAATATTTTTGATTTTGATATAGTTTCTAGACTAGTTTTTAATATAGAATTAACGGTGTTATAATATAATTTCTCCATTTCTATCATGTAATTTCATTGGTTCTGTAGAATTAGAATTCAAAGCCTTTGTAATTTTCTCATGACCATAGAAATTTATTATTTCGCTTTTCTCTCTCTCATTACCTCTTTCAAAAATTCTCTTTATAATCATCTTATAATTTTTAGACCAATCTATTTTATCAAAATTTATATCCCAAAAAAGAATTTTTCTTACTGTTGGGACATCATTTTGTTGAGATGAGAGTTTCTCTTTTTCTTTTTTTATATCGAAAAAAGCTTGTAGTAGTACTAAATCTCCTTCTTCAAAATTAAGCTGCTTCTCTATCTTTAGAGCTAGAGATGTAGGTAGATTGCGTTTCGCTTTAATTATGGCGTTAAAAGTTTGTGGATGCTCATTAAGACTTAAAGCAAATGGACGTTGTTTTATAGATCTTTTTTTTAATTCTCGATCTAAAACAATACCTGGATGAATTCCTTTATATTTTTCTGATAATAAAAACATAAACAAATGTAAGCAAAAAAGTTTATATTTTTTGTAAATTATTAATAAAGAGAAGATTCACTTAGTCAAATAATGCAGAGAAAGTAATGTTTATAATGATTCAAACACTTGATGAAATTGCTATTTATAAATAAAAAAAGAATATTCGTAATCTGTTTACTTTTATAACCTGCTATATACTATAGTGTCAGCGGTTGTAGATTATTGATTAATAATTTGTGTTTTGCAAAAGAAAAAGATGTATAACTTAGTTATAAACATCACAGAATAACAAATAATTATTATGCTTTATTTAGTTCCTTTTTTATAAATAAATGCAAATATTACATTTAAAAATAATACAGTGTGAAAAGCAATACTTCTTTGTTCTTCATTTAAAACTTTGAAACAAAGATCAATGATTAAAACACTTGCTGAAATACCTATATATAAATAAAAAATAATTTTTATCATCTGTTTATTTTTTGATATGCTGTTTATACATAGGATAAAAAATGTTACTATATATAATAACTTTGCTCCATTAACAAAGATGATACCAATTGATGATTATTAAATTATTTATTTTCAGAAAGTTAAATCAATAAAGTTTAGTGGATTTTTATTTAAAGAAACATAAAATTATATCTTACAATCTTTCGTCTTATATCTTACATCTAAAAACTTAGATTAACTTATTGTTATAAAATTTTTCCACTTAGAAATGAGCTAAATATTACCCTAGATTTGTTGTTTTACACATGAAAAAACAACTTTTTCTTATCCTAACTCTTATTTGCTCAATGATAAATGCTCAACAAAAAGAAGTTAAAATAGCCTTTCTTGCTGATGTTCATTTTCAAGATTTATATGGAGATTTTTCTGATAATGATTTTAAAGGAATTATTAATCCAAAAACAGGAAAACCAACAATCTTAAGGACAATGGATTCTCAACTCCATTCGACTCGAATTTTTAACGAAAATTTTTTTGCTTTTATAAAAGCATTAGATGATATCGTTGCAAAGCAAATAAAAATTGTTGCAATGCCAGGAGATTTTTCTGATGACGGACAAGCTTATAATCTACGAGGATTGCATAAAATTTTAGATTATTATAAAGAACAACATGGAATAAAATTTTATTTAACTACAGGTAATCACGATCCTGTTGGTCCATTTAGAAAAGAAGCTGGAAAAGATGATTTTTTAGGAGAAGATGGTCTACCGTTAGGAATCTATAGCAATAAAAATATTGAAAAAACAACACCAAATATTATTACAAAAGATATTGCAGAATCTGGATATTTAGAGATTTTAAATGAACTAAAAGAGTTTGGATTTTACCCAAAAAAAGATGACCTATTTTGGAGTACACCGTTTGATAAAAACTTTAAAACGGAGTATACGTTTAGCAAGGCTTTATTAGCTGCAGATTATTCGAAAAGAATGTACGAAGTTGAACAAGGTTTCTCTGTTCCAGATTTGAGTTATGTTGTAGAGCCAACAGAAAATGTTTGGTTAATGGCAATTGATGGTAATACGTATATTCCGAAAAATAACAAAGAAGTTTCTACAAACCCGAACAATTATAAAGGAGCAAGTATTGGATATAACAATGTTTTAACCAACAAGAAACATCTTGTAGAGTGGGTGAAAAATATTGCGAATGAAGCAAAGAAAAAGAATAAAACTTTAATTGCTTTTACACATTATCCTATGGTCGATTTTAATGATGGAGCTTCTAGTGAAATTAAAAATCTATTAGGAGAAAAAAAATGGCAATTAGAAAGAGTTCCACAAGATGAAGTAGCAAAAGTTTTTTCGGATGCAGGAATTAAAATTCATTTTGCTGGGCATATGCACATTAACGATACTGGAAGCAAAAAATCTGAGACTAATTTTTTAGTAAATATTCAAGTTCCTTCTTTAGCAGCCTATATACCTGCTTATAAGATTTTAACAATAAAATCTTCAGATGAAATGGAAATTGAAACAAAAGTATTGAATGATGTTCCTCGTTTTGATGAATTATTCCCTTTGTATGAAAAAGAGTTTTTGGCTTTACAACAAGCTAAATCACCTACAATTTGGAACAAAGATATTCTGAAAACAACATCTTATCATGAGTTTATGCTTTTTCATTTAAAAGAGCTGGTTCGTTTACGAATGATACCCAACGATTGGCCAAAAGATTTTATAGAGAAAGGAAGAAAACTCAACGGAGAGGATTTGTTGTTTTTATCTCAGAATTTGACTATTTCTGCAATAAAGAAAGAATTAAAACAGAAAAGAATTTCATCTAAAGTATATAGAAAATGGAATTTTGATGATTTGATTCTCGATTTATATAAATTTCAATCGGCAGATGAATTGGCTAAAAGAGATATTCCAAAAGAAAGGTTGGAGCAATATAAAACCTTAGAAGAATTATTTGCAGAAAACAATTCACAAGATTTGTTTATTCAACAATTAAAATCATTGTTTAAAATTCTTTCTCATTTATCAAATGGAGAACCTTCTAATCATTTTAAAATAGATTTTAAGGAAAAGATAATTCAACCTCTTCCATAATTAAAAATAAGATTTTGCGATAGGGATTGTCGTGGAAATCCTTTTTACGTAGTAGTCTTTGCAAGTAAAAAGATTGGAACAGAAAGCCCGCCCGATCGCCCAAAATAGCAATGAAGTTATTTAAATTAATTATTTTATTTAATAATTTACAAAAATAATCCTTGTCAAGATTTTCATCCTTGACAAGGATTTATATTTATCACTTCACTTTAAGTTAATGAGAAGCTGATGTTTCGACGGGCTCAACATGACAGCTCTTTTTTTTATTCTTGAGTTCCTTTTTCATGCAGAGTCTGTCGAAGAATTTTATACAATTAAGATAATAAACCTTACAACTTACATCTTAAAAACTTACATCTTATATCTAAAATAGATAATTTACTTTGCTACAACAGGATTTTTTCTTTCGTAAGTATTGTTATCAAAACTAATTTTGAAATTAGATTTAAATAATTTACTTGGTTGATAGTAATCTGTTGTGATAACTTGTGCACCACTTTTTTTCGCATTTTCAAATCGAGAATAATCCTCACTCCTAGCTTCCATAGTATCAGCATCGGCTCTTGTACGAATAATATATCCTTGTTTTGCTAAGTTTTTAATTTCATCTGTTTTCTCAGGATCATTCATAAATAGAATTGCAGATTCTGCTGTTCCTGGAGTAGAATTTGTAAAAATCATTCTATTTTTTAAAGATGGATGTCCTTTTGCATACAAATCACGATTATCTCCATTGTTATCCAATACAAAAATAAATTTACCTTGTGCATCTTTTACCTTTGGCCAATTTCCTTTTAAAACAGCTTCATTAAGTGTTTTATAAGAACCTCTTACATCGTCTGGTGTTATAATTTTATTTTTCCCTAAATATTTCTTCAACTCATTATCTAAATCATCAAACAGCTTAGTTGTGTAATGTTCTGGTTCAGTTCCAAACTCATTCTTTTTTCCATCTTTAGGCTCTAATGTTATAAAAACTGGAGTATGATTTGGATGAGCATCAGACCATTTCTTTAAATCTTTTAAACAATCCTCCAGTGTGTAATACCATGTCATATAATCTATATCTGTTATATGAATCATTTTATAGCCTGGTTTGTTCATTTTCTTTTCAGAATCAAAAGGCTGAGTTGTTTTTACAAGATCTAAAATTTTAGGATGAGCATATTTTCCTCCTTTACTATCAGCATACACATCAATTTCAAGGTTTCTAAGACCTAAATCTAATTGTTCTGGAATTGGAATGTGTTCGTATTGTATTCTTGGTAAAAAATTCATAGAATCTCTTTCAGATAAATAACTATAAACCTCTGGCAAAATAGCTTTTTTATAAGAATTATGAGAACCAATTACTTGAATTTCATTAATTTTTAAATTATCTAAATTTTGTGTTTGTGCATTGGAGAAGCTTAAAGGAAGTAAGTATAAACCAAATAGAATTGTCCTTTTCATTGTTTTAATTTTTGTAAGAGTCGAAATTACTTCGTCTTTTCTCAAACAATTTTTAGTTTATGTTAAGTCTGTTTTACCTTTTTGTAAAAATTATCAAGGATTAAACGTTTTGTAATCGATTATTTTACTTACAGGTAACTTTTTGGTCACTTTAAATTAAAATGTTTTAATTGTTTAGAGGCTTACTTTGTATTCCGAAAAACAAATTAACAGCGAGCTTAACAAAAAAACCACTGTTGCGGCAACAACAGTGGACTCTAAATTAAGCATCGTAAATGTGATACTTTACTTAATGATATGTACCATAAAATTAAACTTTTTAAACTAAAAAAACTAATTCCTTTGGCATTTGTTTTCTTGTACTGTAACAAGGCAGAAGCAAAGGTTTTGAACAACAATTCTAATTTCGGAATACAAGCAGAAGATGCGATTGTAAAAGGAATTGTACAAGACGAAAATGGTTTTGCTGTTTCGGGAGCAAAAGTAACTGTTGTAGAAACAGGTAAAGAAGTCTTAACGGATGAAAACGGGTTATTTTCGATTGATGCTGAAATTGGACAAACTTTAAATGTAGAATTAGAAGGATTTAATTCTCAGAAAGTAGTTGTTAGTTCACTAGACATGACAATTCGAGTTGTTAGTCAAATGGATTCTATTTCAGACGAACTTGCTTTACAAGAAGTAACATTAGTTGGATACGGAACACAGAAAAAATCTGATTTAACAGGATCTGTAAGTCAATTAAGTTCTGAGCAATTTAAAGAAGGAATGAACATTTCTGTGGATAACTTAATCCAAGGAAAAGTTGCTGGTGTTAGAGTTGTACAAACAAGTGGTGAACCAGGAGCAGGAATGAATGTTTCTATTCGTGGTATTGGTTCTATTCGTAGTGGAAGCACACCATTATTCGTAGTTGATGGAGTTCCGTTAAGTAACGAAAATGTAAGTTCTGGAGGACCAAATGTTGGTTTAGGAAGTTCTAGTGCTAAAAATCCATTAAACTTTTTGAACACAAGCGATATCGAATCGATAACAGTTCTTAAAGATGCTTCTGCTGCTGCAATTTATGGAGCAAGAGGTTCTAATGGTGTTGTTTTAATTACAACAAAACAAGGTAAAAAAGGTGATGCAATATTTACTTATGATACCTATTTTGGTGTTTCTAATGTCATTAAGAAATTAGATTTAATGAAGGCTGATGAGTACAGAAGCGCCGTAGTTCCTTCTTACGATCATGGAGGAAATACTGATTGGCAAGATGTATTATTCCGCACTGCTGTTTCTCAAAATCATGCCTTTTCATTTTCTAAGAAAACAAATACAGGAAGCTATTACGCTTCGATTTCTCACATGGATCAAGATGGAATTATTGAAACAAGTAATTTCAGAAGAACAACTGCTCGTATTAATGCGGAGGAATCTTTCTTAGACGATCAACGTTTAAAAGTTAAATTCAATTTAACTGCCAGTGATATTAAAGAAACAGGTTTACCTAATGGAGCTAATGCAGGTTCAGACGGTCAGTTGGTTATTCATGCTTTAATGGCAAATCCAACTCGTTCTGTTTTTGATGAAAATGGTGAATACACGAACTTTAATATGAATGCTCATTACAACCCAATGTATTTATTGAGCAAATACAAAGATCACACAAATACATTTAGAGTTTTAGGAAATGTTGAGGCAACTTTACGAATTCTTCCTGGCTTAAACTATAAACTGAATTATGGAGTAGACAGATCGACTTCGGAGCGTAACACAACAATGTATCCGAATATTACTGATAGAACTCCTACAGGAATGTACACGCAAAGTAATTTAGAGTCTTTGAGTACACTTATTGAGCATTACTTAACTTTTGATAGAACATTTAATAAACATAATATTAATTTATTAGCTGGTTTTTCTTACCAAAAGTTCGAATTTTCAGGAACTTATTTCGGTCTAAATAACATTGCTGCTCAAGGATCTAGTGTTGCACCAGAATATAACCCAGGTTACTCAGGTACACCATTTATTCCAAGTCCAGGTTATGCACAAGAAAATGAATTACAATCGTACTTTGGACGTGTAAATTATAACTACGATAGCCGTTATTTATTTACAGCTTCGTTACGTGCAGATGGTTCTACTCGTTTTGGAGAGAATAACAAATATGGTTACTTTCCTTCTGTAGCAGCTGCTTGGGCAATTAGTAAAGAAGAGTTTTTAAGAGGTTCATCTGTTATTAATGAATTAAAATTAAGAGCGAGTTGGGGACAAACAGGTAACCAAGAAGTACAAAATAAGTTAACACAAGCAAGTTCTTCTCTTTCATCTTCTGCAGGATATTGGTTATATAACCAAAATGACTTGATTAATGGTGTTATGGTTAACAGAACCGCTAATCCTAATTTGAAATGGGAGGTTGTTGAACAAACAAACTTTGGTGTAGATTTTAGTTTATTCAATAGTAAATTATACGGATCGTTAGAGTACTACAATAAAACAACTTTAGATCCAATTTTAAATATTCCTTCAGCACCATTAAGCCCAACAACTACTGTTTGGCGAAATGTAGATGGAAAAATTGAAAATAAAGGTTTTGAATTAACGTTAGGTTCTCAAATTATAAATCAACCAGATTTCGTTTGGACAGTAGATGTAAATGCTGCTACATTATCTAACAAAGTAAAAGACTTACCAGTTTCTGAGATTTATTCAGGAGAAATTTCTGGACCAGGAATGTCAGGTGTTTATGCAAATGTTTATAAAAACGGGTACCAAGCAGGATCGTTTTATATGCTAAAATATTTAGGTATTGATGAACAAGGTAAATACATTTATGAAGATACAAATGGGAACGGTTCTGTAGGAACAGAAGATAGACAAATATTTGAAGGTCCTCTTCCAAAAGTAACATACGGAATTAACAGTTACATGCGTTATAAGAAGTTTGATTTTGCTTTCTCTTTTATAGGTCAAGCCGGTGGGTATTTAGTGAATAATACAAACCTTAATTTAAACATCAACAATTTAGCATCAGACCGTAACTTATTAAGAGATTATTATACTTCTGGAGCAAGTGCAGAAAACTTACCACAATTATCATCTCTTTATTTAGAAAAATCAGATTTCTTACGTCTAAATAATGTTCGTTTAGGTTATAATTTTGGAGTTGAACAATTAAAATGGGTAAAGAGTTTAAACTTATATGTAAGTGCTCAAAACTTATGGACAATCACAAACTACAGTGGATATGATCCGTTAATTGATACTTCTAAGGCTGCGTCAGGAAATCAATCATTAGGAATTGATTATGCTACTTATCCGTCTGCGAAAACATTTATGATTGGAGCAACTTTAAAATTTTAACAACAGAATTAATTATCATGAAATTAAAAACAATCAAAATATCTTACCTATTCATCGCATTACTTTCTGTAAATTTTTTAAGTTGTACAGATTTAGAAGAACAAGTAGTTGACGAAAGATTAGGTTCAGAATCATCAAGTCCAGAAAATGCAATTGCTGCAGCATACGGACAATTAGGAGACGGAACTTTCGTAGATCACGGAAATGTATTCTGTTTACAAGAATATTCTACAGACGAAGCTATTCTACCAACACGAGGAAGTGACTGGGGAGATGGTGGTAAATGGAGAGCATTATCAGAATTTACATGGGATGCTTCTAATCCACAAATTAAATCGGCTTGGGATGCTTTAAATTTCGGAATCACTAAATCTTTAACAGCTATACAAGCAATTGAGAAAAGTGAGGTAGCAAATAAACAATTATTTTTAGCCGAAGCAAAAGGATTATTAGCGTTTTACACATATAATACATTAGAATTATACGGACAAGCTCCTTACAGAGATCCAATGGATGTTAATGCAGAAATTGTTGTAAGAAAAGCAGATGTTGCAATTGATGAGTTAATTACAGAAGTAGAAGGTTTATTACCAAATTTAGCAAACGTTGGAGAGCAATCTACTCACATGGGAAGATTTACAAAACAAGCAGCTTATGCTTTGTTAGCGGAAATGTACATGAACAGAGCTGTATTAAAAAATCGATATTCAAATTCATTTAATTTTAATGAAACAGCTGTAAATGGAGCAGGTACTGACATGGATAAAGTAATAGAATATACTTCTCTATTAATTGATTCTGGACGTTATAAATTAGAAACTAATTTCTTCCGTAATTTTGATATCAGTAATGATAATGGAACTGAGTTAATATTTGCTGTTGTACAAAAAGCAACTTCAAATAGTTTAAGAAACAGTTCGAATAGTTTTGCTTATATGCCTTTAGAGCGCGCACAAAAACCGTCTCCAGATAATAGAGGAACTAATGCTACAGCTACTACACCAGAGTTTTACCATAGTTGGGACGGAAATCATGAAGATCCTCGTTTCCACAGACATTACCAATATGGAGATGGAACATGGTTTATGAACGATGGAACAGATGTTAGTATGCCAGCAACAAGTTTAGTAGAAGGAACAGGAAAACCTTGGTTCCATTTTAATAGAGGAATTCAGGCAGGTTTACAATATGGACCAACTATTTTAGCGAGTGGAGCTTTTGAAATGGTAAATGGACGTATAAAAGTAAACCCATTAAAAATGGAGAAAAATACAAACTTAGCTGTTGATTTTACTCCAGAGTATAACTTTGATAATCCATTACAAGCTGTTCTTTCTCAAAATCAAATTAACAGAGGTGCTCGTGTATTTAAGTACGAGTTTGATCCTAGTTTCGGAAACAATGGAAATGGTAGTGTAAATATCTCATTATTTCGTTTAGGAGGAATATATACATTAAGAGCAGAAGCTTACTTTAGAAAAGGAAATACAAGCGCTGCGTTAGCTGATGTTAATATTCTAAGAACAACCAGAACAAGAGAAGCATTATTTAACAATGCACCTGGTGTTGCGCTTACAAGTTTAGATGAAGCTACTTTAGTAAAAGAAATTGCATTCGAAACATATTGGGAATTAGTTAGAAGAAAACAACTAATACGTTTCGGGAAATTTGAAGAAGCAAGAACTGCAAAAGCTGTAACTGCCCCTACAAGAAGAATTTATCCGATACCACAAGCAACAATAGATGCATCGAATGTATTTACACAAAATGATGGGTATTAAGGTGTAATATAATATCAAAACTAATAAAGTCGCTTTTTAAAAGCGACTTTATTAGTTTTTGACAATAAGTTTTAAGAACTTTAACAAAATGTTTGCGCAAATAAACCAACCATAAACGTAATTTTCGCATCTTAATTAAGAACAAAGAAAACGATTGGACGAAAAACAACTCATAAAAGCTTGTATCGATAACGATTCGAAAGCACAACGTTTGCTTTACGAAAAATATGACGCACGTTTTTTTGCCGTTTGTAAACGCTATTTTACAGATATACAACAAGCAGAAGATGTTTTAGTAAAAGGCTTTATGAAGATTTTTCAGAATATCAGTAAATTTTCTTTTGAAGGTAATTTTGAAGGTTGGATGCATCGTATTATGGTTAATGAATGTTTAATGGAGTTAAGGAAAACAAAGATTTTTCATCTTAATGTAGATGATTACTCCTATTCTATTCCATCTACAGAGGAAGCTTCTCAGCAATTGGAGGAAAGTGATATAATGAAGCTTCTAAATTATTTGCCAGAAGGTTGTAAACTTGTCTTTACACTTTTTGTTATAGAAGGTTATAAACATAAAGAAATAGCAGAAAATTTAGGAATTACAGAAGGAACGTCAAAATCGCAACTTAATTTAGCGAAGACGAAATTAAAGGAAATGTTAAGTAAGAATGATAATCTAAAATCAAATTTATCGTGATGTCTGATGATCCAATAGAAGAATTATTTCGAAAAGGAAGTAAAGAATCTGTGAGCGAAAAACCGAGAGATTTGGTTTGGAAGCGAATTGAAACTGGTTTACAGAATCAAGAGAAGAAGAAAAAACCACTAAGAGAGTTTATTTCTAGTGTATGGTCTTCTGCTGCTGTTTTTGCTCTTATAGCTATTCCTTATTTTATTCTTTTTGTGATGAATATTAATGCAGATAATCAATCACTATTAAACGTTGTAAAGACAATTAATCCCAATATAGAAGACTTAAGAAAATCGGATGAGGAAATGGAAATAATCGAAATACCAGAATCTGATATTCAACCCTCTTCTTCTATTGTAAGAAATGATGAGGTTGAAAAATCTCCTCAAAGAATCGCAGATGAAGGAATCATTCAAAATAATTTAGAGAATCAAAATGAATTAAATACGAATGATAGATTAATTCCAGATATTTCTTTGTTAAGAACACAAGCGCTAGATTCTATAGAAAAAAATGATCAATTGGCTCTAAATTCTAAATTGAGAAAGTTTTCTTCTCAAGATACTATTGCTGCTAAGCAAAATGCTCCAGTTGTAATTAGAGGAATGTCAAGATTAAATGAAAGTTCTCAATCAGAGAATAAAGAAATGGCTGAACAAAGATTATCTAATAAGGTTGCGAGTAATCAACAGTCTCCATCAATTAATAATTTAGAAGTAACACCAGGACTTGCAGTATCTACAGATAAAAAAGTTAATAATGCTGACAATATTATTTATAAACCACTAAAATTTGTTGCAAAAACAGATATTGTACGCACAAGTTTTAGGTTAGAAAAAAAGACCAACAATAAAATTACATTCGTTAATAAAACGGTTACAATTAGCTTTGAAAAAACAGCTGATAAAATCATTTTAAGAACAAATGAATCGAAAATGAATCCTAATCTTATTAACTTATTAGAGCGAAATAAGAAGGAAATTTTTACTTATTATCAAAAATAAAACACTTACAAAAAACAACTTTCACATCTTCTGAATCCCTGAAAAATATCATAATTAAGAAACATTTATGATTAGCTAAGTATATAAAAATCAAATAGACTTTATATCTTTGGCGCTGAAATTCATTTAGTTTAGAAATTATTATTTTCTGACAAATGAAAATTTAGAATATGAGTAAGTTTTTTTTCTTTTTAATTTTTTGGGTTGTTTGCAATGTAAATGCACAGGTTGGTATTGGTACTTCTACTATTGATCCATCTGCTATACTAGAACTAAATAGTAGTAATAGTAGTAATAGTAATAAGAAAGGATTTTTAGGTCCTAAAGTTAATCTTAATAGTGCTGTAGACACACAAACAATTCCATCACCAGCTGTAGGTTTATTAATTTATAATTTATTGGATGCAGGAACTTATCCTAATGAAGTTTTTGCAAACAGATTCTATTATTGGAATGGAACAAGATGGTCAAATATAGGAACAACTAATCTTTTAGAAAGATACCTTTCTAATCGTTCAATTAGTTTCAATTCTACATCAAATCAATCATTCACGTATGCAGAAATTAATTCTACAAGTGCAGCTAATGGAGGATTGCCAGTTAGTTTTTTAGATACAGATGTCGTAATTAATTCAGGAGATATAGCATCAAAAACAGGGAATAACACATTTACTATTAATATAACGGGATTATATGAAGTATCTGGTTTTGTAAACTATAATCCGAATAGAATAACAATTGGTTCACCTCAAAGAGGATGTGCATTGAATATTAAATTACAAATTTCAAATAACAACGGTTCTACATGGACAGATGTAATTGGAAATAGAACATTATGGGGAATAAAAACCAATAATCTTACGAAAACAGCGGTATTAATTTCTACTCCGCTAAACCTTACAAGAGGACAATTGCTAAGAATGGTTGTTCAAAATCCATTTGCGTTAAGTGATGCTTCTTCTATTCATGGAGAAAATCCTGCAACTTCACCATCTGCAGCTTTACCAGCAATTGTAACATCAACTAGAAATCCTATTTCTAAAAATCTTACCCTAACATTATTAGATTATGATATTCAATAATAAGAACTTAAAGAAAACGCTTCAATTTTTATTAATTGTTTTTGGAACTTTCGCTTTAGGTCAAAATACAAATTCGGGTGTTGGAATTGGAACATCAAACCCGCAATCATCTGCTATATTAGAAGTAAATGCAGATAGTCTTCCTGCAAATGGAAAAAAAGGAATGCTATTTCCTCGTGTAGCTTTACAAAATAGAACCGATATAACAACAATTCCCAATCCAGCTACTGGATTAATGATATTTAATACGACAGATTCACCTTCTGATGATTTAATAAAAGCGAATATGTTTTATTATTGGAATGGGACAAGCTGGATAGATTTAGCAACCTCTCAGACTTTTGAGACAGAATTATATCCACAGATTTACATTGTTGCAAATAGAGGAACTCAGGCAATTAACAAAACTAATTTTAATACCGGAGAAAATACGGTTGTAAATTTTGCTGAAGAAAGCACTGGAGCTATGAGTGTTAATGTAGGGAACAGAGTACAATTGTCTAACAATAATTTTAGAATATTATCGGGAGGTCGTTTTGAGATTACAGGTTACATTGGCTATAATCCTTGGGTTCCTGTAAACTGTACTACACAGTCTACAGAAAGTACATGTACAGCAGGATTAGATTTGTTTGTGCAAGTTTCTACTGATAATGGAAGTACATGGACAAATATATCAAAAACGAGTTCTATTTGGGGAGTAGGAACGGGAGATCGTAACCGCTCTGTAATGATAGCGCCATTTGTAATGAATTTAACAACAAATAGTTTAGTAAGATTGGCAATTGGTAAAGGAGCAATTACAAATAATCATGGTGCAAATGGTAATTTAAATATAGAACCTGGTACTGGATTAGCATATTCTCGATTAATTAGAATTCAACGATTAAACTAAATATAAATGAAGAATCTAAAATTAATTTCATTTTTATTAATAGGAATGATTTCGTTTGCACAAGTTGGAATTGGAACAAACACTCCACATTCATCAGCTTTACTAGATGTAGCATCAACAAATAAAGGAGTACTATTACCAAAAGTAAATTTATTAGGAAAAAATGATGTTACAACAATTCCTAACCCTGTAAATGGTTTACTTGTATTTAATCAAGCAGCAAATGGAACAGATAGTAATGCTGTTGCAGCAAATACAATCTATTTTTGGCAAAATTCATTGTGGCAAAAGTTTACAACATATAGCGAAATTATTGCCCTGAAACAAACCAATCAATTTGTTTTGAGATCGAGTACAATACAAGCTTTTACAAATAATCAAGTAACTAATTTAAATGCAACTGAGAGTAACGAAGTTGTTGTACTTTGGGGACAAGATGAAATCTCTATCGACAACCCTACTGATATACAATTATTAAACAACAATCGTACATTTAGAATTAATACCGAAGGAGAATACAGAATACTTTCTAATTTTAGCTTCAATCCTGCAAAAAGTACAACAACAGATAATTCTAATTTTACAAGTGTAACATTCGTTTTCATGAAATCGACAGATGCTGGTAACACATGGAATGCTATTGCTGGGACAACTTCACCTTATGATGTTGGAGTTTCTAATGCTACACAAACCATTATATTGCCACCAACAATTGTTCATTTAAATGTAAATGACAGAATTAGAGTTGTCGTAGTAAAACCAGAGCTAGCTCCTACTTATGGAAATGGCGCTGGAATATTGAAAAATGTAGCATCAGACTATACAAAATATTTAAGAATGACAAGGGTTAGTGCCAATTAAGCTTTGCTAATTTTTGATTATATAATTTTCTTTTAATCGTTTATAACTTATTGATAATGAAAAATAAAATCGTATTAAGTTTTAAGAATTAAACTAAATAATTCATATATTTGAGACTAATCAAATAAATAAACTTAATATGAAAAAAACTCTTCTACCCTTTTTATTTCTTTTAAACTTTAATTTTTTATCCGCACAAGAATTATATCTTGTTAAACTTAAAGAAAAAGAAAACATTTCAAATTATATAGCAAATCCTTTACAAATGCTAAGTCAACGTTCTTTAGATAGAAGAATGAAATACAAGGTTGATTTAGATGAAAAGGACGTTCCTATTTCTTTAGAGAGAATAAAACAAGTAAAACAACTTGATCTAAGCTATATTGGTGAAACCAAATGGTTAAATACAATTATGGTTGAAGTATTTGATAATACTGTTATTTCTCAATTAGAAAATCTTCCTTTCGTAGATTCTGTTACTTCATTGGTTAGAAATGCTCAAAAAACAAATGTAAGAAAACAATCAAAATCGAACGATTTAATAGTTATAGTGAACAACTATAATTATGGAGACTCAGAAATTTTTATCAATCAAATTAATTTAGAACCACTACATACTGAAGGTTTTTCTGGTGAAGGTGTTTATATAGGTGTAATTGATGCTGGATTTCCAGGTGTTGATACAATAGATGCATTTAAAAATTTACGAAATGAGAACAGAATAGTAGATACTTATGATTTCGTTGAAAATAAAGCAGATGTTTATGATGCAAACTCTCATGGAACAAATGTTTTATCAACAATGGCAGCAGAAATTGATGGAGAGTATATTGGTTCTGCTCCAAAAGCTAATTACCTGCTTTACCGTTCTGAGGATTTTCTTTCAGAAACTCCTAAAGAATTACTTTATTGGATACAAGCAGCAGAAAGAGCTGATAGTGTTGGAGTAGATGTCATTAATACCTCGTTAGGTTATAATAAATTTGATGATCCTCGTTACGATTTTACATACAGAGATATGGATGGTAAAACATCTTTAATTTCTCAAGGAGCAGAAATTGCAGTAACAAGAGGGATATTAGTTGTAAATAGCGCAGGAAATGAAGGAAGTAGTGATTGGAAATATATTTCTGCACCAGCGGATGTAGAGAATGTTTTTACTATTGGAGCAACAGATAGAAATAATCAACCCGCTTCATTTACATCTTATGGACCTAATTATAATGGATCTTTAAAACCAAATATCTCTTCATTAGGTCATCAAATCTTAACTTATGTGCCATCTGGAGGATTTCGAATATCAAGTGGAACATCATTTTCATCACCAATTATTGCAGGAGCAATGGCTTTACTTATTCAGAAACTGCCAACGACACCTTTAGAAACTATAAAAAACAAAGTTCAAGAATCAGGGAATTTATTTAACAATCCATCTGATAGATTAGGATATGGCGTTCCAGATTTCTATAGAGCTTCACAAGAATTATTAAGCATTAATGATGTAAAAATACAGGTTAACAAACTTAAAGTTTATCCAAATCCTTTTACAAATGAAGTGAAAGTTGAAACGAGTAATCAAATTAAACAAATTGAAATTTATAATCTTGTTGGACAGAAAATAGCCAACTCTTCTAATACGAATATTATTAAAACTAACCATTTAAAAAGTGGAGTTTATTTAATTAAAGTAATAGATGATAAAGGAAATCTGTTTACAGAAAAAATAATTAAGAAATAATAAATAAAAAAGGTTCGCTTAGCGAACCTTTTTTATGAACTATATTTTTTAATAGCGTTTTCTTTATCTTGATTCATTGCTGAAATTAAATCATCCAAAGAATTAAACTTTTTTTCATCTCGTAATCTTCCTCTAAATTCTAATCGAATAGTTTCTCCATAAATATCTTTATTAAAATTTAAGATATTCACTTCTACTCTATGCTCACGAGAATTAGTAACTGTTTCACGATAACCAATACTCAATAATCCTAAATACTTTTTGTTGTCAACGAAAACATCAACAGCATAAACACCATCTTTCGGAATTAATTTATTAGAATCAACCTCTAAATTTGCAGTAGGAAAACCTAGTGTTCTTCCTATTTTGTCTCCATGTACAACTTTTCCTGTAATAGGATAGTTATAGTTTAATGCTTTATTAGCAAATTCAATATTTCCTTCTTTTAAGGCATTTCTTATTTTAGTAGAACTTATTGCAATATCACCTTCTTCAACAGCTTGTAATTGAATCAGATTAAAACCATATTCTTTAGATAAGACTTTTAATTGCTCAAAATTACCTTCTCTATTTTTACCAAAATGATGATCGTGACCAATAATAAGTGTATGTAGATTTAATTTTTTGATAAGATATTCTACAACAAAATCTATTGATGAAATTTGAGAAAACTCTTTTGTAAATGGATGAACAATAAAATTATCTAAACCATATTCTTCTAAAATATTCTCTTTCTCATCTAATGTAGACAATAGTTCCATTTGAAAATCGGGCTGAATAACTTTTCTTGGATGAGGAGAAAAAGTTAACAATACACTTTCTCCACCAACTTTATTAGCCGTATCGTTTAACTGTCTAATAATTGTTTGGTGACCTATATGTACTCCATCATACATTCCTAAAGTTACAACAGCATTCTCCAAATGGAGACAATCTTCTATGGAATTATATATATTCACGTATTTTTTTTACAAAGTTAAACGTATTTTGGTATAAAAAAAGTAAATGGTTTTTTTGAGGAATATGATATTTGTTCATATTATTTAGAATAGTTCAAAATAAATTGGTTTAAAATAAAAGCTTTTATATGTTTGCCTATTAAATAATAACAAAACCTTCATTTCAAAAAAAATGAAATATATATTCACACTATTTTTAATCTGTTCTTTTTCTCTTTTAAAAGCACAGACTCCATATACAATTGGTGAAACACATACACTACACTCTTCTATCTTAAATCAAGACAGAATTATTGATATTCAATTACCGAAAAATTATTCTAATGAAAATTTTTCCAAGGGAAAATATCCAGTTGTGTATGTTTTAGATGGCGACTTTAATTTTGCTTTACTCGCATCTTTAGAAAGATTTAGTACAAAGTTTTTATATCGACCACAACCCGAGATGATTGTTGTTGGTATTCGAAATACCGATAGAGCAAAAGATTACACACCGACTAAGAGTAAAGAAAAAACACCAGATAATAAATTGATGTATGAAACCAGTGGCGGAGCAGATTTGTTTGCTAGTTTTATAGAAAAGGAATTACAACCCTACATTAATAAAAAATTTAGAACAAATGGATTTAATGTATTACACGGACATTCATTTGGAGGGTTATTTGCTATTCATACATTAATAAATCATACCAATTTATTTGATGCTTATATTGCTATAGATCCTAGTCTTTGGTGGGACAATAAAGTGGTTTACGAGCAAGCTAAAAAAGAATTTAAAATAAAAGACTTTAAAAATAAATCACTGTATGTAGCATTGGCACATGAAGAAATGGGTTCATCTACTGACCGTTTAGAACATGGTAGCACAATAAAAAAGTTTTGTGAAGAAGTAATGCCAACGAGTAATTTATATTCGTCTTGGAAATATTATCCAGATTATGACCATGGTTCAGTTCCCGTATCTTCAAGTTACGATGCAATGGGAGCAATTTTTAAAGGAATAGAATTACCAGTGAAAGAAATTCCTCAAAATCCAGAATTACTTAAAAATACATATTCTTCTTTCTCTAAAAAAATGAATCATCTTTTTGTACCAGAGGAATCTTTATTAATCGAATTAATAAAGTATACACAAAGAGTAAATCAGCAAGAAAATGCGAAAAGAATAATTGATTATGCGTTAGAGTTGTATCCTAAAAGCAGTCAATTAAAAACAATAAATAAAAACTGAGAATAGGTTTTAAAAACATAATATTCTTTAGAGGATACTATAAAAAGATTAGAAAAATAATCGTAAATTCGGTATTGATTATTTTTCAACAGGTTACAAAAATGTCAAGAGATTAAAGTAGGATTTTATTTTTATGACAAAAATCTTGAAAAGTATAGAGTAAATAATATTGATTTACATTACATTTGCACCCAAATAAAATAAACTAAATCATTACATATAATGGCAAATCAGAAGAAAGGTAAGATTGCACAGGTTATTGGACCTGTAATTGATGTTATTTTTGATAACGCAGAAGGCCTTCCAAATATTTATGATGCATTAGAAGTTCCACGCGCAGGAAAAGAAACATTAATTCTTGAGGTTGAGCAACATATCGGTGAAGATACAGTTCGTTGTATTGCAATGGATAGTTCTGATGGATTACAAAGAGGACAAGAAGTTATCGCTGTAGGACAACCAATTATGGTTCCTATTGGAGAAGAAATCAACGGTCGTGTATTCAATGTAGTAGGAGATGCTATTGATGGTTTAGGGAATTTAGATAAACAAAATGGTTTACCTATCCACCGTCCAGCTCCAAAATTTGAGGATTTATCAACTGCAACGGAAGTATTATTTACAGGTATTAAAGTAATCGACTTAATTGAGCCTTACGCAAAAGGAGGTAAAATTGGTTTATTTGGTGGTGCCGGAGTAGGTAAAACAGTATTAATTCAAGAGTTAATCAATAACATCGCAAAAGGACACGGAGGTTTATCTGTATTCGCAGGTGTTGGTGAGCGTACTCGTGAAGGAAACGATTTAATTCGTGAGATGATCGAATCTGGAATTATCAAATACGGTGACGAGTTTATGCACTCTATGGAAAATGGAGGATGGGATATCTCGAAAGCAGATAAAGAATTAATGAAAGAATCGAAAGCAGCTTTCGTATTCGGACAAATGAATGAACCTCCAGGTGCACGTGCTCGTGTTGCTTTATCAGGTTTAACTTTAGCTGAGTATTACCGTGACGGTGATGGACAAGGACAAGGACGTGACGTATTATTTTTCGTAGATAATATCTTCCGTTTTACACAAGCTGGTTCTGAGGTTTCTGCCTTATTAGGACGTATGCCATCTGCCGTAGGTTATCAACCAACATTAGCAACAGAAATGGGTGCTATGCAAGAACGTATTACATCTACTAAAAACGGATCTATTACATCTGTACAAGCAGTATATGTACCTGCCGATGATTTAACTGACCCTGCGCCAGCTACAACATTCGCGCATTTAGATGCTACAACGGTATTAGATCGTAAAATTGCTTCATTAGGTATTTACCCAGCGGTAGATCCATTGAACTCTACATCTCGTATCTTAACACCAGCAATTATTGGTAAAGAACATTACGAAACAGCTCAACGAGTAAAAGAAATTTTACAACGTTACAATGCTTTACAAGATATTATCGCAATTTTAGGTATGGAAGAGTTATCAGAAGATGATAAATTAGTTGTACACCGCGCACGTCGTATTCAACGTTTCTTATCTCAACCATTCCACGTTGCAGAACAGTTTACTGGTATCCCAGGAGTTTTAGTAGATATCAAAGATACAATTAAAGGATTCAACATGATCTTAAACGGAGAAGTTGATCAATATCCTGAAGCAGCATTCAACTTACGTGGAACAATCGAAGAAGCGATTGAAGCGGGAGAAAAAATGTTAGCAGAAGTTAAATAATATATTTTAACCATATAAAGAGTGCTTATGTTTCTTTTTCTTTAAAAGTTGCTAAGTACTCTTTTTTTTAAAACAATAGGATTATGCACTTACAAATTATCACTCCAGAACACGTAGTTTTCGATGCTGAAGTAGATGCTGTAACATTACCAGGTAAAGATGGTGAGTTTCAGATTCTAAATAACCACGCTCCTATCGTTGCAACTTTAGGTGAGGGAACAGTTAAAATAAAAGTTCACACAAAGACTTTTGAAGATTTTGATAATCAATCAGGAAAAGTTTATTCATCTCCATCTAATGAGAAAACATTATTGTTAGACATTAAAGGAGGAACAATCGAAATGAACAATAATAAAGTGATTGTTTTAGCGAACTAATCATTCTTATCAAAAATATTTTTAAGGAGATCTATATGATCTCCTTTTTTTATTGTTAATAAAATCTAAACAATGTTAAACTTTTCTAACTCATCTAAGTTTATTAAGTACTTAATAAATGAATATGTTTTAAATAATCAGTTTCTAACAATATTATTTTAGAAGAAATTCTTTCTCTAAAGTATATATGATTTATATTATATTGTAATCTGTTGTTTTATAGTTAGTTATATTTTTGTTTAAAAATAACAACCTATAACTATGAAAAGAAAACTACTACTACCATTTGTAGTTCTTTCAATTTTATTTACTTCTTGTAATGAAGACGATGTAAGAAATAATAATTCTAATGAAAATGTAGCATTAGAAAATAGAATGAAAGACAAAAAAATGCAGAAATTTTCTGAAATCTTATCTAAAGCAGTTTATGAAAGACAAGACGTAAGAGAATTTTTAAAAGCTGAAGCATTAAAACAATTTGATAATGATTATGACGTCTTATATTATTTGGTAAAAGATAATATGATAAGTAATGAAACATTTAGAGATATTTTAGTTAATTATTCGTCAGAAGAAGAAATAACGGATATAGAAAGAAATGTTCCATTATTAAATATTCTAATTCCAGAAATTAGTTTCTTTGGTGTTTCTGCGGAGAATTTGGATGTTAACGATAATGAAACTCCAGTAATTTATTCAAATGATGAGAAGACTAATTTATACTTAAATGGAAAAATTGATTTCGAATTTAAAAAAGATGAAGTTCCAGATTTCCACACGTTTGTTGTAAATGAAAATGATAGAGTTGATGTTAATTCTATTAAATATAGTACTAGAAGTAATAAGCAATTTAGTACTAATTCTGTACAAAATAATGTAAGGTTTTTATCATCATATTTTGATGGAAGTAAGCAACAAAGAACGTCACTAAATACCAATTCTGTATCTCAAAGACAATTACATAATAGAGTGATAGAATCTTTTGATTACTTTAACGAGAGTACATTAAATAAAAATAATCCAAAAGAAATCTCTTACCAAAGAGATTATATTTATTATGGAATAACAAATAAAAATTCTTTTGGTCGATTAAACCCTGACGTAAGAGAGTATATTGATTACATTTCTGTTAATCCTTCATTTTATTTTATGTTGAATGAAAATCATGATACGAAGAACAAGCCAACAATTCAGCATAGTACAATTGTTAATAGAAGAAGACCATTAACAACAGAGCAATTAATCGATAGAATGTGGACAAAAGGAGCTTATGAATTTAAATTTGAAATTTTTTCAGATCCAGGTCACGCAACTTCTGTTATTATACCAATAAAACCATCTGAAATCTGGAATTTTAATATTAAATACGACAGAAGACATGGCTCTTTTTGGAGAAGATCAAAGCATACATATAGGATTGACCCTAAAGAATTCACATCAAAAGTTTATCATGTTAAAAGTAGGATTAGTCTAGAAAAGTGGAATATTAGAAATCAATCATTAAACCGTTTTATTAGTATTTCTGAAGGAAATTCAACAGGATTGCTTAGAGAAACATTTTCAAAATCTGTAACAACTATTGCTTCAGGAAAATTTAATAAAGGTTACAAATTAGGAATCGGATCAAAAGTAAGTAGTCAATTAGGAGGACAAGAAATTTTTTCTGAAGAAACAATAACACAAAATGTATTTTCTAGAAATTACAGTGATGATGATTTCGTATTAGCAAAAAATATTAAATTAAATTTTTACGATCCTGTAATTGTTAAAAAAACTCGTAATAACTATACACTATTTAAATATGGTAATGAGGCATTTAGTTTTTCCATTGTTCCTGGAATTCAATAAAAATTAATTATAACTTATAAAACCGCCATTAACAAAAGTTTAATGGCGGTTTCTTTTTTATATCACTTTTTCAAAGAGAGTATCAATTATAAAATTCTTTTTAGGACCATTAATTATCGTTTTCATAAAAAACTCTTCGTCACTTTTAATAACATAATAACTTTGGTAAATATCATTTCCACAGAAGTGTTTTTCTGAGCTTTCAACTTTTTTGTTCTGAAAATCTTCTAACGCATAATGTTGGTAAATCTTACCATTATCTACTCCATCAGCAAAATAAACAGTTAAAGTATCAAGAGAAAATTCGTATAAAAATTTTTTCTGAAATGGAATCAATTTTTTTATATCAAAAAAATATGTTTCACCTTTTTCTGTATAGCTCAAAGAGTTTGATTCACTCTCTTCAAAAGTAACGTAACCTTCAGCTTGACCAGAAAGTAATTCATCCGAATAAATTTCTCTATAAATTGTCCAATCACCTAAAAGAAAAGAAAGAATGGGTTTATTTGTATACATTTTGTTTACTCGTTTATTACATTTGGTTCAAAAATATTGTTTTTAGCTGAAAATATTGTAAAATATTCTGCTTAATAAAGTAATAAAAAATTTAATTCCTAAATCAGAATAATTTAATCTTATTATTAGAAAATTATTCTATTTTTGTTTGATATTTAATAAAATAATGAATCTTCACCAATTTAATTATCCAAAACCATTTGAATTAGAGAATGGCAAAACGTTAGAAAAACTAACAATTACTTATCACACTGCTGGAAAATTGAATGAGCAAAAAGATAATGTAATTTGGGTTTGTCATGCGTTAACTGCTAATTCGGATGTATTTGATTGGTGGAAAGGTTTGTTTGGAGAAGATGATTTATTTAATCCAAAAGATCACTTTATTATTTGTGCAAATGTTATAGGTTCTCATTATGGGACAACGAATCCATTGTCTATTAATCCAAAAACTAATACACCATATTTTAGCGATTTTCCTACAGTAACTATAAAAGATATGGCGAATGCACATCAACTTTTAGCTGAGAGTTTAGGAATAAATCAAATAAAAATTTTAATTGGAGGATCGCTAGGTGGACAGCAAGCTTTAGAATTTACATTGCTCAATCAAACAAAAATAGAAAACCTAGTTTTATTAGCAACAAATGCTGTGCATTCTCCTTGGGGAATTGCTTTTAACGAAACACAGCGTTTAGCAATAGAAGCAGATGAGTCTTTTTATGCAAATAAAGAGAATAGAGGACAGAACGGATTAATTGCAGCAAGAACAATTGCAATGCTTTCTTACAGAACATATGAAATCTATGAAGAAAAGCAAAAGGACTTGAATAATGTTTATGAGAGTTTTAAAGCATCATCTTATCAGAAATATCAAGGACAAAAATTAGCCAATCGTTTTAATGCCTATTCATATTGGTTACTTACCAAAACAATGGATTCTCAGAACATAGCAAGAAACAGAGCGTGTTTAGAAGAAACATTAAATTCGATTAAAGCAAAAACAAAGGTTATTGCTATTTCTTCTGATATTTTGTTTCCCGCAAAAGAACAAAAATTTATAGCAGATCACATTCCTAATGCCTCATATCATGAAATAAATTCAAGTTATGGACATGATGGCTTTCTTGTAGAATTAGATGCTTTAAAAGAGATTTTAAAAGATTTAGCTTAAAATTTTTTGGGCGTTCCCTTCGGTCGGGTTTTCCACTCTATCTTTTACTTCGCTATCTCTTCGTAAAAGGATGACGTTTCAACCCCTAACGCTTTTTTAGATTTTAGGAGGTTATTAAGTTTATAAGTGTTTATGTTTTTAAGTAAATATAAATAATCAACTGTACTGCATATTATATAAAGATATTCTCAATACCCATTCTTCAATTCACTTAAACCTTATTATAAAAAAAATCTGCTTCATTACTGAAACAGATTTTCTATTATTTTGTTTGTGTTTTTTTCTTTTTGCGTCTTCCCCACCAAATTAAAAAACCTGTTACGGGTAAGCTAGCACACATTAAACTCACAATAAATGCAATAATTTTTGTTGGTAACCCTAAGATAGAACCAACATGTAAATCATAATTAGCATTAACTACTTTTTCTCCAAAGTCTTTATCTTCATGATTTCTTACGTGTAAAAGTTCACCAGAATTTTCATCAAAAATAAGATTACTATTCTTGTGGTAAGAGTAAGAAAGTTGTCTTACATATATACTAAAGTTCGGATGCTCGTGATCATCCATGTGTTCGTGACCTAAATCTACAGAGAATGCATATGCATCTGGATTTAACTCTTCTACTTTTGCAGCTACTTTATCTAAAGTTGTATCATTTCTCATCTCAAGAGGAGCAGTTGTTGTAATATGAGAAAAATCTGGATACGTTGTATTTCCTCCCGAGAAAACTACATAAATCATTGCTTGTACAATAAAAAAGGCATAGAAAAGACCTGTTACAGCAAAAATTAAAGAGAATATAGATGAATAGAACCCTAAGACATTATGTAAATCATAATTCTTTCTTTTCCAATTTTTAATATTTTTCCATTTAAACCAAAAACGTTGCTTTCGTGCAGCTTTATTTTTTGGCCACCAAAGGATAATACCAGAAATAAGCATAAAAACAAAAATAGTGACTGGAATTCCTGTAAGCCATTTACCCCATTCAGAATTTAAAAGAAATCCCCAATGTAAAGATTTTACGATATTAAAAAATGCATTCTTCTCGTCGTATACTTTTAATACTTTTCCATTATATGGGTTAACGTATGCAGATTTATATACAGGATATTCCTTAAAGTAATTCCATCCTTTCGGATCATGTTCATACCAATAAAATTGATAAGTCATTGCACGATCAATAGGGATGTTTACCCAATGTATTGGGTATTCTTCTTTTACTTGTTCGTTAACTAATTTTTCTAAAACTTTAAGCTTTAACTTTTCTTTGCTCTCAATATTAGGCTCGTTGTGATATAAATATTTATTACGTTCAAGTCCTTCTATTTCGTCTTTAAAAACGTATAAGGCTCCAGTTAATGAAATAAATAAAACGATAGAACCAATTAGTAAACCGAACCAAAGGTGCAGTTTACCAATTAACTTCTTTAGTTTATTTTCTTTCTTTTTTGCTCTCTGTGTTTTCATTAGAATTTGTATGTCAAGCTTCCAACAGCGTTTACTAATTGTTGCGCATTAGCAGTCGAGTAACCAATCCAATATTTTTGGTTTGTTAAGTTGTCTACTTTTACACCAATTCTAAATTTTTTAGTATCGTAAAATGCATTTGCATTTAATATAAAATATTCTGGTAAGTAGAATGTAGGAGTTATGTAGTTATCGCTTGAATAGTTACCACCAACACCAATACCAAATCCTTTTAAATTACCATTTAAGAATTGATAAGTTGCATTAAAATTCGCTAACCATTTAGAACCTGCTGTTGCTGGTCTTGTTCCTACGTTCGCTTCGTTAACATCTTCTTTAATTATAG
This sequence comes from Chishuiella changwenlii, assembly GCF_900142565.1. Classification (GTDB taxonomy): domain Bacteria; phylum Bacteroidota; class Bacteroidia; order Flavobacteriales; family Weeksellaceae; genus Empedobacter; species Empedobacter changwenlii. The sequence goes on along the minus strand of NZ_FRBH01000013.1, from coordinate 7,188 downwards.
CATCATTATATGATACACCTCCAATTACAGAGAATCCTTTCACTAAATAAGCATTAACTTCTAATTCTACACCTTCACTTTTTATTTTTCCTCCTTCTGTTTGTACAGAAATATTATTAAAAAACTCTCCTGTATAAAGAAGTGAGTTTTTTACAGTGATATTGTAGTAACTTAATGTTGCATTAATTTTATTATGAACAATGTTCATTTTTAAACCTCCTTCAAATTGATTTGCAGTTTCTGGATCAGAAAGTGCAATGTTTCCATTTATGTCAGTCGCATAATACCCATTACTTTTAAAGCTGTTTTGGTAATTACCAAATACAGAGAATTTAGTAGGGATAATTTCATAAGTAAAACCAAATTTTGGTGACCAAGCAGCTTGATTGTAAGCTTTTGTATCATTACTGTATAATTTTCCGTCTTTAGAATCATTACTTTCATAACGAACAGCAGCCATAATGTTTAATCCTGTTGTAGGTGTAAAAACATTTGAAATGTAAGCACTGTAAGTATCTAAAGTACCTAAAATTGGATATTCTGTTGGTGTTGAATTATTATAAAAATCCTGTAATGTATTACCATTCATATTAGAGTAATCACCTCCTTTAAATGGAACCCAATCAAAATTTGCAGAAATAAACATTTGATTATTTTTCGTTCTCATGTAATCAGCTCCTACAACAGTTCTGTTACGCATGTTTCCAAACTGATAATCAAAGTTGAAATTTTGTTGGATTTGGAAAGTTGTTTTCTTACTATCTCTTGTTGATTGATCTGCTCTTACAACTCCAAATTCTGTTGGGTTAGTTGGATTTGCACCAATAGCAAAGTAAGGGCTGAAGCCATTCGATTTAGAAAAAGCAGAACTTAAATTAGTTGATGATTGGATATGATCAGTAATCTTATAGTTTACTTGTCCAAATACATTTCTAACGCTAGATTTTGTTTTTAAATCATCTCCAACATAAGATTGCTTATAATCTAGTCCATAAGTTTTTTCAACCTCTTTGATACTTCTTAAACCTAAGCTAGGCAAGTAAAAGAACATTTGCTCTGCCATTGCTTTGTTTTCAAACATTTCTAGGTCTACGTTAATATCTAATTTATCATTTAGTTTATAACGTAAAGATGGAGTAAATGCATAAAACTCATTTCCTACATTCTTTTTCTGAAAAGTTCCTGTATTTGTATAAGCAGTATTTAATCTAAACATTAAAGATTTATCATTTGTAATAGGAGCGTTGATATCTGCTTGTGCACGATAAAAATTATAACTACCTCCAGCTATAGAAACGTTTCCTCCAAAATTTTCGTAAGGTTTTTTCGTTACTCGATTAATAATACCACCATAACTTCCAACATTACTACCAAACATAGTAGCAGAAGGTCCTTTTAACACTTCCAATCTTTCTAAGTTAACAGCATCTATAGTAGTTGTAACAGGAGCTACTAATCCGTTACGTAATGCATTATTTGTTTGGAAACCTCTCATTGTTACAAACGCTCCACCATCTCCAGATCTTCCTGTAGAGTTCCATAGTTTTTGTAATCCAGTAACGTTTCTATAGGCATCGTCAATAGTAAATAAGACCTGATTTTCTAATACAGATTTGTCAACACTAGAAAATACCTGTGGGTTTTCAATAAACTTTAAAGGCATTTTATTTGATGAGTCAGTATCTTTTTTGATGAATGTGTTAATAATAACTTCATCAAGATTATTTGTAGTAATTGAGTCTTTTTTTTCTTGTGCAAATATGACCCCAGATAGTAAGACTGAAGCTATTACAAATGACTTTTTCATTTCTTAGAATTTTTTGCAAATGTAGTAATGTATTTTTAAATTATTCTAAATAAATTTAAAATAAGGTGTGTTAAACGGGTATTTTGTTTTTTTATAGTTAGTTATCTATTTTTAAATACCACAACTATATTATTGATTATTAAATACTTAAGTTGTTTTGTTAATGTTTTCATAACATTTAGTTAACGTATAAGGCATTTATAACAATTAATTTTACCGCAAAATAAAAAAAGTGAAAAAGAATGTTTTTAAAATAGCTTTATTAACGTTTCTATCATTTTCTTTACAATCCTACTCTCAAGAAACTACCAAAAAAGACTCTACTTCAACTGAAAATTTTGAAGAAGTTTTTGCCATTCCAGAAGTTGTTGTTACAGCTTTAGGTATAAAGAAGGAAGTAAAAAAACTTGGGTATGGTGTAACAGAAATAAAAGGAGATGACGTAAGTAAAGTGAGAGCCTCTAATCCTTTAGAAGCTTTATCTGGAAAAGTAGCAGGTTTAAATATTGGAGCAAGTACAGAAATGCTTGGTAAACCAGAAATTGTACTACGAGGTAGTAAAGACTTGTTATATGTGATAGACGGAGTTCCTATTAGTTCTGACACATGGAATTTAAACCCAAATGATATAGAAAGTTACTCTATATTAAAAGGGCCTAATGCGGCAGCCCTTTACGGATCAAGAGGTATTAACGGAGCAATCGTTATTACAACTAAAAAGGGAACCAAAGATAAAAAAGGATGGTCTGTAGAATATAGTAATACTACAATGTACGATTTTGGTTTTACTGCAATTCCAGAAACCCAAACCGAATACGGAATGGGGACAGGTTACAGATACAGCTATGGAGATGTTCTGTACGATACGGGACAAAGACTACCAACTTGGGGACCAAGATTCGAAGGACAATTAATCAAACAATACGATAGTCCTTGGGATCCAGTTAACAATTTTAGAGAAGCAACTCCATGGACTGCTAGAGGAAAAAGAAACTTCGAAAATTTTACTCGAGTAGGAGTTGTTAGTACAAATAACATCTCAATTTCTGCTTCTGGGAAAGATTATAATTTAAGAGCTTCTTATAATCACTTATTCCAACAAGGAATGTTTCCTAACACAAAACTTAATGCAGATAATTTTAACATCAATGTAAATTATAATTTAAGTGATAGGCTTACTGTAGATGGTAGCTTAAACTTCAATTTACAATATACACCAAACATTCCAGATGTAAACTATGGACCAAATAGTTACATGTATATGTTCAAAGTATATGGATCTGCACATTATGATGTAAACGATCTTAGAGATATTTACAAGGGACCACAAGGAGTACAAGACCTTATGCAATATTCACCAGAATATGGACGATTAAATAGTGCATGGTTTATGGCAGACAAGTGGTTAAGAGGTCACCAAAAGACAGATGTTTACGGATATTTAAGAGCAAATTATAAAGTATCAGACCGTCTTAGTGTAAGTTTAAGATCACAAGTTTCTACTTGGAACCAAACAAGAACAGAAAGTGTTCCTGCTTCAACGAACTTAAATGATTATGTGCCATGGTACACATTTGGTTGGTACGGAGATTACAGAGAAGATAAAAGAGAACTTTTAGAAAATAATACCGACTTAATTGCAAATTATAATCAAAAAATAGGAGGTTTTGATATATCAACTTTAGGAGGAGTAAACATGCGTTTATTTCAATATAATTCTAGTTGGGCGACTACTAAAGGTTTAGCAATTCCAAATTTATATACATTATCTAATACAAAAGCTCCTGGGTTAAATTACAGTTGGGGATCAGAAATGAAAGTTTATAGTGCTTTCTACTCTGTAGATTTTGGTTATAAAAAGTATTTTAATATTAATACAACAGGAAGGGTAGATAATTTATCTACATTAAGAAAAGGAAATAATACATTCTTTTATTCTTCAGCATCCCTAAGTACTGTATTAACAGACTATATAAAATTTGGAAAAGGAATTTCTTATTTAAAATTAAGAGCGTCTTTTGCTAATGTAAAAGGAGCATTAACATCTCCTACAATAGGTTCTGCTTATGAAGCAACTACTGGTTTAAGTACTGGAGCTGGATCAAGAATTGGAGGAAGAGGATTATTAGGATATGGTGCAGAAATACGTACATCTTATGATGGACCAACTTATTCTAATCAAAACTCCTATACTTCAAACACTTATTACGGCGGTTTACCTTCTTTAGATTTTAGTCAAACATCTGCTAACAGAGACCTTCAACCATTTCAGAGAATATCATACGAAACAGGTTTTGATGCTAAATTTTTAAGAAATAGAATAGGATTAGATTTTACTTATTTCAGAACAATTAATGGTCCTCAAATTTTTGAAATTGAAAACGCTCCATCTGTTGGTCAAACAAAACACAATATTAATGGTTTAACAACCTTAAACCAAGGTTTTGAAATTAGTTTAAATGCACACATTATCAAACATACAGGTAATGGATTCAACTGGCGAGTTAATGCTAACTGGAGTACATATAAAGAAACCTTAAAAGATATCGCACCTGGTTACGATGAAATCTGGTTAAATGGAAACAATTACAGAAGAGGAGATCGTTTAGATGCTTATTATGGGAAAAAATTTGTACGCGATGGTAGTGGGAACATTGTTCATAATGCAGCAGGGTTAATTTATCAAGCACCATCAGGAAATGAGCAAAACGGATTTTTAGGAAACTTAAATCCAGATTTCTCTATTGGGATTACAAATAATTTCTCATACAAAAACTTCGAACTTAATTTCCAATGGGATGCAAGAGTTGGAGGGAAAATTTATGACTTTATGTATTCTCAGACAATGAATGGGGGAACAGGTATAGAAACAACAACAGGAGAGTTTGGAGATGCACGTAGAAGAGAGTGGGAATCTATGAAAGCAAATGGAACTATAACGCCTTCTTATGTAGGAAATGGAGTTGTAATTGTTTCTGGAACTCCAAGATTTCAAAATGGACAGATTACCAACTTAGATGAACTAACATTCGCTCAAAACACAACTCCAGTAGCATTACAAAGTTACATCACAGGAAATAACGGTTTATATGGAAATGAAGAATATTTTATGATTGATAGAACTTATGTAAAATTAAGAGAAGCAAGTTTAACATATAATCTTCCAGCAAAATTCCTAGAAAAATCAGGCTTACAAGCGGTAAGTTTTTCTCTTGTAGGACGTAACTTATTATACTTTGCACAGAGAAGAGATATGGATTTAGATACATTCCCTTCAGGATTTAATGCTACAGATCGTACAGCAGGAGGTACAAAAGGTAATGTTGGTCTACAGTCAAGTTCAACAAGAAATATAGGATTTAGCCTGAATTTAAAATTCTAAACTTTAATTATGAAAAAATCATTTTATTCTAAACTTATAGCTTTAGGAAGTATTATTCTATTACCAATGTCTTGTATTAACAACGACGATTTATTAAATAATCCTAACTCTATACCAGAAAGTGGAATTGTTCCACCAACTTTAATTCTAAATCGTATTACATCGCATTTAGTAATGCCAGAAGAATTCTTTTTCGACCAAGCTCACAGACAGAATCAATACTTTGTAAGTAACTATTCTTACTATTGGGGAACAAATTTCTATAACTGGACAAATTCAAAGGATCAATACAGTCTTTTGTTATATGCTAATAGATTAGAAGAGCAAAACGAAAAATCTACAAATGCTAACGATAAAGCATACTATGCTGCGTTATCAAAATTTTTCAAAGCATATAGTTTCATTTGGTTATCTCAAAGAGTTGGTGATATACCAATGAAAGAAGCAGGAGATTCTAAAAACTTAAGACCAAAATACGATACACAAGAAGAAGTATATGTTCATAGTTTACAATTGTTAGAGGAAGCAAATGAATTATTAAATAATCTTCCAGTTGAAATTCAAAACAGAGTTGCAGATGCATCAGGAGATATTTTTCATTTAACTTATTTACAATGGCAAAAAGTAATTAACTCTTTTCATTTAAGAACATTAATTAGTTTGAGTAAAAGAGCAGATGATACGCCAGAGCTTAAAGTAAAGGAAACATTTGCTAAGATTATAAATAATCCACAAGATTATCCATTACAAAGTTCAAACAAAGACAACATGTCGTATGTTTTTAATCAAGACCATAACCCAAATCCTATCTTTAGAAAAAGGGCTTATACATATGGTGCTAACATTAGTAAAACAATATTAGATTTAACAACATCTTCATTAGACCCAAGAACGTATGCTTTTGCTACACCAGCTCCAGCTAAGTACAATACAGAAGGTTTAGATGTTGCAGATTTTAAAGCCTATGTAGGAGTAAGTACAAATACAGGACAAGCAGAAATTTTTGCAACAACAGATACAGAAGGTATTGCAACAAATGATAGAGGGCCATATTCTTATATGAATTATAAAAGATATCTTTCTTCTCAAGACGGATCAAATTCAGAACCCTATACAGTTATAGGTTACTCAGAATTATGTTTCAATATTGCAGAAGCAATCAACAGAGGTTGGATTTCAGGAGATGCAAATCAATGGTATTTAAATGGAATTAAAGAATCTTTAGAGTTATTTGGTTTAAAAGATGGACAATCATTTTCAATAGGTGATCGTACAGGAGGAGATTTAGGAGAAGTAAAAATAAATGTTGATCAATTCCTAAATCATAAAAATGTAGCTTACAAAGGGAATAATAGCCAAGGATTAGAACAGATTATTCAACAGAAGTATATCGCTTTTTTCTGTAATTCAGGATTCGAGGCTTTTTATAACTGGAGAAGAACAGGTTTTCCAAAATTTGAAGAAGGTGGTGTTGGTATAGGAACAGCAACAAACAAAATACCACTTCGTTGGATGTATCCACAAGGAGAAATAACATATAACTCAGAAAATTATTTACAAGCAATTCAGAGACAATATAACGGCTCTGATGGTACATTTGATAAAATGTGGCTAATAAAATAAAGCATAAAATTATAAAGACCTTATCTATATAGATGAGGTCTTTTTTTTATTTTTGAATAATACGCAACACTATGTGTTGCTTTCTTCCCGAATCGTTAACCTCAAAGTATTTTGTGAAGCCAACTTTTTTGGGGAAGTTGCCATTACAAAATAATCATGTCCTTTTATCCCGATGCTAGAAGTTGGAAACTTGAAGCTGGTTTTAAGATATAAGATTATAAGAAATAAGGTTTTTCCCTAATCTTTACTTTTGTTCTCTGCGTAATCTTTGTGTCCTTTGAGATTAAATAATATAGAAGTTAGATTTTAGTTTTAAGATGTAAGACTATAAGATATAAGGCTTGTTTTGTCATGACTGTCGAAGCATCATTACCTA
>NZ_FRBH01000011.1 GCF_900142565.1 Chishuiella changwenlii | reverse complement strand
TAAGTAATAAGTAATAAGTAATAAGTAATAAGTAATAAGTAATAAGTAATAAGTAATAAGTAATAAGTAATAAGTAATAAGTAATAAGTAATAAGTAATAAGATAAATTATTAATTTTCTTGTATAAAAGTTGTTAAGCTTTTTTAAGAGATATAATTTTAATTAATTTAAATTGTCACTCTGTGCCTGTCGAAGCATATTTTTAGCTTCTTATCTTACTAATATTTTGTCAGATGAAGTGTTTTTTGAAAAGAAGTATAAAAGTCTTTGACAAGAATTTTAAGAAACTATCTTAACTTCTCGATACAAAATTCTATCAAATTTCACAGTTTGCTCTTCACATACTAAATAATTCTCATTACTAAAATAGTATCTCATATCTATGATATTATTCTCATAAAAAAACACTATTTTTACTTAAGAATAAATTATAAAATAACACTATGAAAAACAAAGGATGTCTAATAGGAGGTGCTGGATTTATAGGAATTATTATCATTTTCGGACTTTGGTTAATGTCTGCTTACAATGGTTTAGTTCCAATGCAAGAAAGCGTATCAGCTCAATGGTCAAATGTTGAAAATACATACCAAAAACGTTCAGATTTAGTAAACCAATTAGTAAGTACGGTAAAAGGTGCTTCAAACTATGAAAAAGAAACATTAACAGCTGTTATTGATGCTCGTGCAAAAGCAACTTCAACTCAATTAAAAATTGATGATGCTTCTCAATTAACAGAAGAAAATATTGCAAAATTCCAAGCTGCTCAAGATCAATTAGGATCTTCTTTAAGCAGATTATTGGTTTCTGTAGAAAGATATCCAGAATTAAAAGCTGTAGGTAATTTTACAAACTTACAAGCATCTATAGAGAGCATGGAGCAAGAAATTTTATTCGAAAGAAAAAAATACAACGAAGTTGCACAAGGTTTTAATGCAAGAATTAAAAAATTCCCTGTAGTTCTATTTGCTAATATGGTAGGATTTAAAGAAAAAGGATATTTTAAAGCTACTGCTGGAACTGAAAATGCACCAACAATAGATTTTTCTAAATAAAAAGAATCATCATTATGGGAAAAAAGAAACAAACATTTCTTTCTTCAAAAGATGAGAAAAAAATAATCGAAGCAATACAAAAAGCGGAGAAAAATACAAGTGGAGAGATTCGAATTCATATAGAATTCGAATCCTCTTCTGATCATTTTACGAAAGCTTTAGAAGTTTTCGAACGTTTAGAAATGCACAAAACCAAAGATCGTAATGGTGTTTTGTTTCATCTTTGTCCAACAGATCATAATTTTACAATTGTTGGTGACGAAGGGATTCACGAAGTTACTCCAGAAGATTTTTGGGACGATATAAAAGAAGAAGTGATTAAACACTTCAAAAAAGAACATTATGTAAAAGGGCTTTGTAAGGGAATTAAAAAATCCGGAAAAGCTCTAAAAAAATATTTTCCATATAAGGAAGATGATGTAAACGAATTACCAGATGAAATTAGCTACAGCTAGATATTTTTTCTTAACTTTTTTCTTTTCTATTTTAATCGCATTTGGACAAACTCCAGATGAGTTGGTTAAGATGGAGAATCCCCCTAAAAAGTTAGTGCAAGATTATGCACAAATTTTTGATGCAAAGCAATTAAATGATTTAGAAAATAAATTGGTTGCTTATGACGATTCTACTTCAACACAGATTCTAGTATTAACTGTAAAATCATTAGATGGTTATCCATTAGAAATGTTTGCAAATGATATTGGAGAAAAATGGGGTGTAGGGACAAAAGGAAAAGATAATGGAATTGTAATTGTCTTAAGCGAAAAGGATCGTAAGATTACAATCCGAACAGGATATGCTGCTCAGATTTATTTTCCACCAAGTGTCAATAAATCAATAATAGATAACGTTATTATACCTTATTTTAAACAAGGAGATTTTGCGGGAGGAATAAATGCTGGAGTAGATAATATTTTTAAGGCATTTGCAGGTCAATATAAAAACGATCAACCAAAGAGTAATAATGTTGATATTTTAGTCATATTTTTTGTAATAGCCTTTTTCATTTTTATCTTTTATGTTGCTTCAAAAGGAAGTGGAGGTAATAATGGTAATGGAGGAAACGGAGGTAGACGAAGAAGTATTTTAGATGATATTATTATTATGAATACAGGTAGCACAATCTTCGGAGGTGGCGGATTTGGTTCTGGATCATCTTCGGGTGGAGGAGGAGGCTTTGGCGGTTTCGGAGGCGGAAGTTTCGGAGGCGGTGGAGCATCAGGAAGTTGGTAAACTATTTTTTTAATAAATTAGCTGTTTAATATTTAAAAACAGAAGTAATGACAACGCAAGAAATCTATATCGTAGAGCCATCTACATCGGAAGAAGCGAAAGCATTGAAAGCTTTTGCGAAAGCATTGAAAATTAAAATTACACGACAAAATATTGAGAATACAGATTCTGTAGAGGATGTGAAAACAAGTTTGAAAAAATCTGTAACTGAATTGAATCTAATAAAAGAAGGGAAACTGAAAGGGATTTCTACGAAAGATTTATTGGATGAATTATAATATTATTGTTACACCTGAGTTTCTTAAAGAAGCTAAAAAACTTGGAAAGAAATATCCATCATTGAAAGAGGACCTTTCTATTTTATTCGTAGAATTAGAACAGAATCCTACGTTGGGAACTGCTTTGGGAGATAATTGTTACAAAGTACGTTTGGCAATAAAATCTAAAGGAAAAGGTAAAAGTGGTGAAGCAAGAATTATAACCCACATTATTATTGATAATGAAACAGTTTTCTTGCTTTCTCTTTATGATAAAAGTGAAAAAGATTCTATTTCTAATAAAGAAATTAAAGTTTTACTGAGACTTATAAAATAAACAAAGCCAGCATATAGCTGGCTTTGTTTATTTAAAATTATTTTTTTGTTATCACGAGCAGAATGCTGGTGATAGGTTTGTGTTTTGAATTAATATTTTGGAATAATATATTTAAAATCTACTTTAGAGATTGTTTAAGATTGCTTATAAATGTATTAATATTTTTTTTATTCCATCCATATGATAATACTGAAGGATATAAACCATTAGGATTACATATACTGTTAACATATATATGATTATCCTTATATATAATAGTTATCATTTCGCCCCAACTTCCTCCAGTAGAAATATCAAATTCTCTGTGAGCTTTCGTTATTTGATTGCTTTGATAATCTATAATCCAATTTAATTCTATTGAGGTTTCTTTAATAGCGTCTTTAATTTCTTTTTTTGATAGATTGGTTTTGAAAATTTTAAATTTCAATCTTCTTCTTTGGATATAAAACATTATTATAATTAAAATGAAAAGAATATAATAATATTGCTTTAAAACAAATTCACTATTCTTCATAAAATCTAAATATATAATTCCTAATAAGCCATTTAAGATAAAAAAACATACTGAATAATGGAAAAAGTATTCAATAGGTCTCAATATTACTCTTTTTTTTGATATCATTTGTGAAATTAATATTTTCTTAGTTATTCACGAGCAGGATGCTCGTGCTGGAGGGGACTTTTAAGATGTAATAATAAAGACTAAAACCTTTTTATAATCTCTATAATTTCTCCATTTGTATTAACTTTAGAATTTACTTTCAAAATATACTTTTCCTTTTTAATTAAGAAAAATTTTTCTCCTTTTATTTTATAAAGAGTATCCCCTTTTTCAATTGAATCACTAACATTAGAAAACCACCTACCAGCGTCAAATGTATCAATTTTATCTGTTTCAGGATTTTTTCCTTTAATAGTGAAAAAAGCAGACTTTATTTTATCTTCTTTATAACTTTTATTAGAAATAATATTAACAGAGTAATCTAATTCGAATTGTTCTTGTCCATTTGTAATATCCATTTTACATGAATTTAAAAAATAAACTATGCTGAAAATAATAATATTTTTCATAATTAAGGTTTGTATAATTTTCCTGTATTATAGAAAATGTATATGATTTAGTTACAGATACTCGCACTTGCTAAGGGTATAGTTGTGAATTTTTAATGCTATCTAAAGTAAAGAAACTTATTATTATAACTATAATAATTACCCATACTACAGAAAAATAAAAGAATTTAATTCTATAAGGTAAAGTTTCATATTTATCAATATAAATTTTCCATTCATTTGAAAAATCAAAAAGAATTGTATTTAGTAGAAATATAATTCCACATGGGATAAATATGATGGGATTTTCTAAGCTAAAATTTATTTTTACGTCATTAATAATACAGTAAATATATAAAATAGAATAATAGACAAACATTTCTAAGATATTAAGAGATAATCCAGCTTTAAAAGCTGAAAAGAATTTGGGAACAGATACTTTTTCCCAAAAAATGAATAATACATAAAAAATAAAGTAATATATTTTTTTCATCTTTCTAATTATTTTATACTCCATGGTAATATATAAAAATGAGTTTATTCATAATACCTAGATATTTTGCGAGTAAATTTATATCATAAATCTTCTTCAATCGGTTTTTATCGGATAATATTATAAAACACAAAAGCCGGCATATAGCTGGCTTTTGTTTATTTAAAATTAATCTTTTCTTATTTAGTCACGAGCAGGATGTTCGCACAAGCTAATGGATTCTTCATTTTTAAGTTTTTATTTTCTAGAAAATAAATTTTATAGTAATTATATAAACAAATTTTTTAAGAGTTGAAAAATTTTAACTTGTATAACAAAGATGATCAATAATCCTAAGAAGTTGAAAAAAACAAATAAAAATCTATACGGATAATTTAAAATTTTAGGACTATTCTTATACATTTTTATACTGTTATTTATTAAATCATCTGTATACAAATTATCAATAAGTCGTTTAATAAAATTAAGTCTAGTATACCCTATTAATATCAATGATGAAATGATAATTATTGCATAAATCTTTATCTGGTTTTCATCAGTTCCAACATATTGTTTTAGATAACTATTTCCATCAAAAATAAACCATAGTGGGTAAATTATAAAAAATATAATTAGATTGTATACATGAGAAGAAAAAGTTTCTTTAGATTTTTCTTTAGTTTTTTCATAATCTCCACTATAAGAAAATTGAAAAACATTATACACATGGTAATATATTATTCTTTTCATTTTTTTACTTCCTTTTGATTTTTAGGGTTTTTAAAAGTAAAATTATATCATTAATCTTCGTTAATCGGTTTTTATCGGATATTATAATAAATAACAAAAGCCAGCATATGGCTGGCTTTTGTTATTTGTATAAATATTACTATTCTACATTTTTAATATTAGTATAATCATCCAATAGTTTCTTTTATAAGTATACCTGTGAAAAATATGATAATCCAAAAAATCACAAAAACTAAAAAATTAGGTAATTTATCCAAAGTTCTTAAAATTTTAGATGAAGAAATTCTTTGCTCTACCTTATATAAGTTTTTTTTAAGATATATATAAATTACAATAATAATAGGTAATGTAAATAATAATAAATATGGAATCTTGCCTATACTTGCAATATAACTAACAAAATTAGAATTATATTGTTTTTCTATTGCACTTACTAGAATTGTTAGTAAAAGTGTTACTGGCATACCTAGGGCACATGCAGTAAATAAAAACTCAGCACCTTGGTATTGCTTTCCTTTCTTTGCCATCTTATATACTTTATAGGCTACAAAATCAAATACTATCATTTTTTATCAAAATTTTTCTCTTTCTGTCAAACTTTTATATTGTATATATTAGATATTTTGCAAGTAAAATTATATAATAAATCTTCGTTAATCGGTTTTTATCGGATAATATAATAAATTACAAAAGCCAGCAATATGCTGGCTTTTGATTATTTAATATTAATATTTTCTTACTTAGTTACGAGTAGGATGCTTGCGATGCAGGGTAATTTTTTGAATATTAAGTTATTTTATAATAATCTTAAATGCATAATATTGTCATCACAACTTACACAGTAAAAAAATGTTATTTCAGCATTTTCAAAAAATGAGTTTTCATCTGAAGGGGAGCTATTTTTATTAGATATTCCTATTATAATGTCTAAACTATTAGTATAAATTCCTGTTTTATTTTTTTTTCTAATATTCACATTCATACTAAGATTAAAATATCTCTTATTTTTTCTAGTTCCAAAAGAGCCAATATCAGTAATAAATATGTTATCTATAGTTTCCTCCTTTTCTATATTTAATAGGTCATCAATATTAAATAATTTATTTTCAACTATTTTTTTAAAATAAAATGGTTGTCCTTTAATGATAGGAAATAGAGATTCAATTTTTATATTTTTATCAAAAAGATAAACTTTATCAGAAACCTTTTCAATATTTTTAGAATATTTTGAATAGATTGTATCTTTACCTAAGGGTAAGATATTATTAAGACCGTAAAATTTAATAACTGCTTTTTCTTGACTAAATGAATTAGTTGAAATTAAAAAAACTGCTATTACTAAAAATTTATAGATGTTCATTTGGATCAATAATTTTATTATATTCTATTTTCATTTCTTCAGTAGGATCATTAATTATAAAACCTGTTGAATTATCATATATGAAATTTTCATAATTTACTAATTTATCAAAGGCGTAAGATAAAGCAGGTCCTACAAATTCTAAAGCTCCTAAAGCCCCAGATACAATTGTTTTAGCTGTATTGAAAAACATTATTTCTCTTTGACCTTTTTCAGAATTTTGATAATTTTTATTAGCCATAGCGAAAATTTGCACTATACTACCATGTTCATTTTTTATATTACTAATTTTTTCAATGTATTCTTTAAGATGAAATACTTCTGGTCTCTCTTCTCTAGAAATTTCTTTTCCGTTTTCATATATCATTGATTTTGTTTCTTCAAGATCTTTTTGTCCACTTTCATTTAATATTACAGTTTCAACATAATGACTTATTGTGTATCCATCAGAATTTCTTACTATAATTTCAAATACAATAGTATCTATCCCTCTAGTATGAGATAAATTTGTAGGGACAAATTTTTGTCTAAATTTAACTTCTTTGTTAGGCCCTCCTTTTTCTATGGTTAAACCTGCGCTAAATGTAACCATCCCATCTTCAAAACTTATACCAATTCCTTCTCCTGTATTATAAATAGTAATCTCTGGTCTCATACCATCTGGATCTATAAACAATATAGGATTATTAAATGCATAGGCATAAGTTGAATGACGTCTCATTTTTTCAGCTAATGGATCTACATTTATCCAACGACCAATAGCTGGGTCATAGTTTCTTGCACCATAATCGTATAAATTAATATATAAGTCATCTTTACCTTGCCATTCTTTACCATTGTATTTATAATTGTAATTCTGATTACCTGTTTTTCCTTCATTATACCCCTCATGTTTTAATCCATATGGATAATAATTATTTTCTTCTAATATTTTTAAAGAACCACTACTTTCTTTTTGATAGCTTAAACGTACATTTCCTAAATGATCCTTATAATTATAAACATAATTAAATTTTACACCATCTGATACATTTACATACCCTTCTGAAGTTGGGAAAAATTGTAAGACATTATTTTTATATTGAAAACCATTTATATAATCTGTAGTAACAATCTTTGTTTCATTTGTAACTATTTTTTTTAATTTTATACCATTTGAATCATATATATAATTAATTTTATTTGAAGTATTCCAAAAAATTTCTGTAGGCAAGTTTAATTCATTATAACTAATTTTTGTAATTCCTTTATTTAAATCTTTTATTAGGTTACCATTAACATCATAAGCATAATCGTTATGTGAATCATTTAAATTTACACCACGATATTTATTTTTGTCATTAAAACCGTCTTCAGTTTTATCATCAGTAACATTCAATAATTTATTTGAATTACTATTATAATCATAAATCAAATTATCTATGGAATAAATATTGGAATTTAGAGTATTTCCATTCCTTTCTATTCCTAGTATATTTCCATTTTTATCATATCCTTTTATTTTCTCATTATATGTACTTACAAAATTTTCGTGTTTAGTAATATTATCAACTGTTCCAAAATCAGCATTTAATAATCTATTCAAACCATCATAATTATATATATATGTTTTATATTCATCAGTATCATTGTAGGTTTTCCATGATATACTTGAAATATTACCATTAAAATAATTATTAGTATAATTTATTCTAAAACTAAATAAATCTTTATGTGTGTTTCCTCCTTTAAAATCAATATCATTAATGTCAGTCATCCATCCGCGAATGTTGTATTTATAATCGACATTTTGTAGTGGAGTAGAAGCATTGTCATTTCCAACTTTTTTAGAGATTAATTGATTGATTTCATTGTAAGTATTTTGAACAAGATACTCAATAGGTTCGCTATTTACTTGATGAGTATGCAGTTTCAGTAATTCATTATCGTAATAATCAAAAACCTCATTTATTATAATTTCTTCACTAAGTGGTGTTCCTTTCTGTTTTGTTAATTTACTAGTAACTTTTCCTCTGAAGTTATAATTAAAAACTGTTTTACTATAACCTTTTAAATGATTTTCCATATGATAATAAATTGGTCTTATATAATCTTTATCATAAAATGTAAATGATTTGTTCCAATTTGCTGAACCTAATACATTTGAAAATGTTGAAACAGCTAAACCTTTAGTTTTTAAATCATTTTTTCCTATTACTTTTTGATTAGTAATAGTAGGAGTTTCTATATCTAGATTATCATAATTGTCATAATAATTAACAGTAGTGACTACAGAAACATATTGATCTCCTCCATAAGCTCTTGTATAAAAGATGTCAATTCCTGAATGATGGTATGAACTTGTTACACGTTTCACATTGTTTGAACCTAAACCATTCACGTAATTTTGCAAAGTTTCTCTGCTTACATCAGGCTCAGGATGTTGTCCTTGTACAGCTAATCTACCAAATTTATCATATTGCATAAAAGTATAAAAACCTCCTCTTTCTCTTTGTAAAGCATCCTGAGCAGCTACTAAACGATCTTGTTTATCATAAACCATGTATTCTCTTCCTTTCCCAGGAAGTTGTTTTTCGACTAATCTATTTTTCTCATCATATTGGTATTGATAACCTAATTCAGCTAAACTAGTAGCATTAATTCCTACTTCAATTAACTTTGGTGGTAATACGTAGGTTAAATTTCCATAAACATCATATACATAGTAAGTATCATGTCTACCAGATGAATTTAAAGGAGCATTTTGTTTATGGGTAATCTCAATTCGTTTAAGAATTACTCTTCCCTCTTTGTCTTTAAATTCTTGTATAGGCTGACCATTTTCATCTGTGGTAATTGTTTTGTATAAGGTTCCAGCTGGATAATTTGTACCATTGTGTACTAAACTAGGAATATAAGTATCTGAAAGAGCAACATTATAAAGAAGAACATCAGAAGCTGAATTACTTTCATATGAAAAACCTATTTCATGTCCAGAACTCTTTTTCCACGATTCTCCAGGAGCAGCTTGAGATACTACACGATTAAGAGGGGAATTCTCAAATGTTTTTTCTGAATAAGGTGTTGTATCTCCTGTTAAATTAGTATAAAAAGAGGTTCCATCTGTTTCTTTACTAATCTTGTTACTAGTAGATTGAGTTGGGAAAGGTAAAAATTCTTTTGCTTGTCTTCCAAATTCATCATACTCAAAAGGAGTAACAATATTTTTTCCTGTTGTAGAAGCAGCAACTTGCAGACCTTGTTTTTCGCGTCCTAAACCATCAAAATAAATAACTGTTTCTTTTTTCTTTTTACATGCAGAATCTAAACATTCGGAAGTTTTAATGTAATTTTCTTCATGAGATGGAAGATGTGCTTCTAAATAATCGGGTATACCATTTCCTCTGGTGTCTATAAATGCTCTAAATTTTGTATTATTGCCGGCTTTTACGTGAAAACCTGGTTGCATAGAAATAGAAACCTTATCTGTAATTCTTATATTATTCGATGTAGTTGTATTCACTACTTGTTGTGCAAAAATGCACATAAAAAAATGAATAAAAACTAGGGTAGAGAATTTTTTCATAAAGATTAGTTTTTATAGTTGTATTCAAAGGTTTCTAAAATTTCACCTTTATCATTTTTAATTTCCTCCAAACGATTTGAATTATCATAATTATATTTTTCTATTTCACCATTAGGTTTAATAATTTGTTTAATTCCAACTAATGGCTTATGCAAGTATCCTGTAATTGTAGCTTCTTTATAAGTTTTTTGAAGATTTGATATAAATTCTGTTAACACATTATCATTAGTTTGGTTATTAATAGATGATATTGTTGCCGAATTAATCTGAGAAAGTGTTAAACCTTCAATTTTAGCTATGGGTAATGTATTATTATATCCGTATATTATAATCACAGGAATGTTATATTGACCAACTCTATATTGAGTAATATTTCCCTTAATATCGTAATTATCAAAATAAATTATGACATCATTTTCTGTATAATTATCATTTCCTTTCCTTTTTAAAATACGAGATTTCTGTAATATATTATTAAATTCATTATATTCAATGTATGTACTTGATACATACTGATTGTTTATTTTATTAATAATTGATAAAGGTTGATTAATCCTATTATTGGAAATTAAAATATTAGCTGTTGTACTTCCTTTAAAATCATAAGGATATTTATATTCTGTTATCAAGGCTTCATCTTTAGAATTGTAAATTATCTCTTCTTTTACAAAAGGGTAAATAGGATCATAAATAATTTCTTTCTTATTCGTTATAACTCCTCCATTTAAATATTCTTTTGTTTCTTCCTTAGATAGTAAATTTCTTTCTACACGAATTTTATTTTCATAATTAGTTGCTAAACCTTCTGGTCTAGTGTAATGAGGGTCATCATGGTAATTATTTATAAATCTTTGGAATGGGATAATTTCTTCATTAAACACAGTATGATTATATTCATTACTTTGACTTTGTAAAAGCACGTTAGAAGAATTATAAACATTTTTAGAAATTAATTTTCCTCTTTTTAAGTCATTGTCTATGTATGCAACATTTGGAAACGAGCTGTTTTGATGGAGTATATTTGTACAAACATCTCTATTATTAGGTATAGTTTTATTTATTATTTCTTCATTTGGAAAATCTTTTGAAGAAGTAAAACTATAGTCTGTATAACCATTACCTTGCTCGAAAACTTTTACTTTTGAGTATCCTACAAAGGCACCTTCTGTTAACTCTATCTCATTTTTTGGTTTATCAAAGGATACAAATGCCATGTTGTTTGTATTCGATGTATTAAATCCCCAAATTTGACCATAAACAGGGATATTATTTATAGTACCTGATGGTCTTCCATTATCACGATATTCATAATGTAATATTCTAGATTGTCCATTATCATCATTTATCGTTTGTTTTTTAATTCTTGCTCCTCCAGCTAAATATTCTATACCGTTTAAAAGAAATCGGTTATTTTCATATTCAAATTCAGTTGTTCCTCCAGTAGGAAGAGTTACTTTCTTTAATATTCCAGTAAGTGATTTTGAATTAGGTTCTAAACTAAAATTTCCTGGAATTAATTTTGTAAATGTTCCATCTTTTCGCTGAAAAGGCAGAATAGATAAACGTCCCTGATTTCTATGAAAATAAAGTGTAGGTATTTTGTTATCTAAATCATTCGCTTGCTCAACACCATTACCATTATAGTAACCAAGATAATCTTGTTGAGCAGAATGCACTCGAGGTAAAGGTTCATCATAGTAGTAATCAAAATTATATTTTTCAACTTTATTTCCAGAAGAATTTAAAACTTCTACTCCTTCAAGTTTTAGACGATAACATTCCCAATCAGTACAATTTGTTGATGAATTAAAGTAACTATGATTTAATTTTATCTTTTTTATAATTTCATTTCCACTTTTTACAATTATTTCATCAAGACTTTTTTCATTTGGATCATCTTTTCTATTAGTAGAATAAACAAAATCTATGGTATTATTTTCCCACTTTATTTGTTTAATTTTGTTTCTTTGCCTCTGAACAGAATAAAATTCTTGGGCTTTGTAATGTTGTTCATCTACTTCTCCCCAAGTAAAACCATTTTTATCTTTGTATTTAAAAGTAGGATATAAACCAAATGAACAACCTTCATTCCAGTTTCTACTACCATATGGATTATAAGCTCCTCTGTATACATCATTTGATTTCTCTCTTGTCGTTTTTATATAAGAATTAGCATATGTATCATATTTAAATTCAACTTTTTTGTTATTAAAATCTTTTATTTCGGATAAATGCCATGTAGTTGGATATGATTTATAGCCAAATCTAGTTTCTGAATAAATTGATGGAAGACCAAAGACTGTTTTTCCTAAGTTTAAAACATTCGGAATACTTTCAATAATATCAACTTGATCAAACTTATAATAACTACCATTCGTATTTTTAAATTCAAACTGCTTAAAATCATGCTTTCCATATTGGTAATGATCTTTGATTTGTATTGGTGTTCCCATAGGATTACCTCCATAACTAAGTATTAAGTGCAAACCTTCTATTCCTCTAATAGTTCTGTTATCAAATCCTATTTGATCAACATTTAAACTACCCGTAGAAGTTGAGCTAAAAAGTAGTTCTTTACCTGATAACTGTATTGGAGTAAACTGAGTTAGATCTTCATTATTTTTTAAATAAAAACTTGAACTTACATTAGGAGCAGATATATAAAATAAATCTGGAGAAGAATCTACTTTAGCTAATTCTTCAAAACCTCCTTCAACATGACCTAGCGAAACATGGCTTTTATATATATCTTCTATTTTTCGAAAATATCCAACTTCAGAGGCGAATTGGAAAGGTTCCCAACCAATATCCCAATCCTCTCTTCCATATCTCGCAGAAGTAAAAGTATCATCTTTTATATCTTTTATATTTCTAATGATACTTCCACCAGCAACCAATGACCAACCAAGACCAACATCACTTGCTATATCATCAACTTTTATTCCTCCAGAATTGTATGTTAAATATACAGGTACTGATATTTCACCATATTTTATATCATATATAGGGATTTTCAAATCAATTTTTCCTGTGTAGTTATTTGATTCGAAAAAAGTAGCTTTCTGAAATTGTGTAACTTCAGGTGTTGTAAATAAATTTGAAGAAACATCAAATGAATTTCTTTTATAACTAGTTTGATTTTGTTGTTGAGCACACAAACTAGTTGTATTTAAAATAATAAGTGATAATAAAAATATATTCTTCTTCATAATTACTTTTTAATAATTTTAATAGATTCAGATTTGTTATCTGTTTTAATTTTTAAGATGTAAACACCACCAGGGTAACCTCCTAAAGAAATTGGAGTAGAACGGTATTTTACATCTTTGTTTTGTAGATGCTGTCCAGCAAGGTTATAAACTTCGATAGAAGAAGTCGTAAACTCTTTGTTGATAATTACATTCACAATATCCGAAGTAGGATTAGGATAAACTTCCAGTGAAACACGTTTTACATCGTCACCTTCTTTTCCTAATTTCACTAAATAGAAGTCCGATTGTCCTTTATTTCCTTTTGCTTGTTGAGTAGAATTTCCAAATAAAATAGTAGAACCATCTCGTGTTGTAATTGCTTTCTCTAAATAATTAAATCCTTTTTCACCAAACTTCTTTTCCCAAATAGAAGTTCCGTTCTTATCAAATGATTTAGTGATGTAGTAACTTTCAATAGCTCCATTTGAGGCTTCTTGTAAACTTGAAATTTTATTAGCAGTTAAAAGAAAACTATCATTTACATTTTTAATTTCAGTAATCGATAAATTATTTTCAACCTTTAATTCAGTCGTTTTAATTGATTGAAGACTTAAATCTGTTTCAATAACTTTAGAAGTTACTTTGTTTCCATTTTTTTCATTAATGGCAAACAGATACTGATCTTCTTTTTGCTCAGCAGAAATTAAATAATTTTCATTGCTTAAACCAAGACTATTTTCAGAACGAATGTTTCCTTCATTGTCAATTTCAACAATCCATGTTTTATTTCCAGTTTGTTCAACCGTTTTATTTCCACTTGCAGGAGAATTAGAATTTCCTACGAGAATAAAACCATCTTTTGTTTGTAGAATAGATTTTACTTTATCATCATAAGCACCACCAAAGGTTTTCTCCCAAATAAGTTGACCTTTTTTATCGAGCTTAATCATATAATAATCGTTTCCTCCGAAGTTTTCACTTTTCTTTAATTCAGATGGAGTAGAATTAGAATTGGCAGCAATAAGATAGCCACCATCTTCTGTAACTAAAATATCTGTTGGAATATCATTTCCATTTCCACCAAAAGTTTGTTGCCATTGTAAGTTTCCATTGGCGTCAATTTTAATAATCCAAATATCTTCAGCACCTTGATTTTCGCTAGTTTTATCACCAGATTTACCAGAAGTAGAAGCGCCAGCTAAGATGTAACCACCATCTGGAGTAGGTTTAGCCGCATACAGAAAATCTGTTCCACTTCCACCAAAAGAATTTTGCCATTCTTGTTTTCCATTTTCGTCCATTTTCCATAGAAAATAGTCTAAACTTCCTTGGTTATTTTTTTTGATATCACCCGTAGCATCAGAAGCTGAACTCCCAAGAATAAGGAAACCATAATCTGGAGTAGGAATGGCATTATATAAATATTCAGCATGTTCTCCACCAATAGATTTTTCCCACACGACTTCTTGTGCAGAAAGGGAAATCATTAAAAAGAGAGAACATACAGAAAGTAATTTTATTCTCATATTAGTTCGTTTTATTTTTTTCTAATTCTTCAATTCTTTTATTCTGCTCAATCATATAAAGCGTTAACTCTTCAATTTTTTGCAGTAATAATTTTTGGTTTTCGCCAACAGAAAGTCCGTTCTCTACTACTTCTTTTTCAGAAGGAATATTTGGTAAATGACCTTTTTCTTTAATGTGTTGTTCCACTTCTTTTAGTGTAGGTAAAGCATAGTTTTCTTTGAAAACATAATCAGCCCAACCATCCATGTCAACTTTTACTTCTTTAGAATGAATTACACCATTAACATCTAATTTATTTTTAGGAGCTCCAACTCCAATACCTACATTTCCATTTCCTTTTATAATAAAAGGAAATTTAGATAGAGCACCTAAATCCCTTACTTGAAAATATGTACTTTCATTCTTGTTTTGTATAGTGCCAAAACCTTGAACATCAACAGAAATCCCTTCAATTTTTTCATTACTGTAAGGAATAAACAAATTAAAATAAGATATAGGATTTAAATTATTTATTCCTATTCGACCATTTTTAAGCGTTAATTCTTCTTTAAAACCATTATAATAAGAGCCCATAACAAGAGCCATTTTAGAATTTTGTCCTTCAGCATAATCTAATGAACTTCTAATTCTTGGCCCAAATTCTGTTTGTGAAAAACTTGAGAAGTTAATACTATTACCAGCTCCAATAAGATTTTTTGTATTTGTTAAATTTAGATTTCCAGCTTCATCAATATCAGCATTTTTAGCATAAACAAAAACCCACGTATCTTGATTAAATTTTTCGTCTAATCCGCTTACAAACATGGCATTTGGATTTGACATCCTTGCATTCTCTGTTGCAAAATAGTTTTGATTTGTTCCGTCTAGTTCTTCCACAATAATATCTTTACTGTTAAAAATAGACCAATCAGTAGCTTTTATTAAATGAGCTCCGCTATTTACTTTAGCTAGTAATGCGTCTGAATATCCCCAATAATTTCTTGGTCGAATAATAGTAACAATTACTTCGGTGTTTTGAGGAAAATCATGTGATATATTATTAACATGTAAAGCATTGCTATTATAATTCCTAGCATTATCAGCTATGTAATATTTTCTAATAGATTTATTTATAGTTTCAACTAAAAGATTATCAGTGTTATATCTTAACCAATCTATTTGACCAATTAAATGATCTCCAGAATTTACAGTAGCTTTAAATGTTTGTGAATAACAAATAAAACATGTTATAATTAAAAGAAGAGAGAGTATTTTTCTCATATTAGTTAGTTTTATTTTTTTCTAATTTTTCAATTCTTTTATTCTGCTCAATCATATAAAGTGTTAATTCTTCTATTTTTTGCAGTAATTGAATTTGGAATTCACCAACATTAACACCTTCTTTTTCCATTTCTTTGGCAGAGGCAATTTCTGGTAAATGCTTTTTCTCTTTAATATGTTGTTCAACTTCTTGTAGAGTAGGAAGTTTATAATCTTCTTCAAAAACAAAATCTGCAGTAGGAGTTTCTGTCACTTTTATTTCTTTAGCTTCTAGTTTTCCTTGTAAACTTGCACTATTTCCTTTAACTAAAAATGACCTTCCTAATCTTATTCCACCATTAAAATCCTCATCATAATTAAGAGTTAAAGTGTTAAATGCGTCATGTACGATTGCTCTTCCTCCATTTCCTCTATCGCTAGCCTTTAGAACAACATCAGCATGCCCATTATAGATAAATTGATTATCTGCGTTTCCAGCCGTAAAACTATTGCCTCTAACTAAAAATGATCTTCCTATTCTTGTACCTCCATCAAAATCCTCATCATAATTAAGAGTTAAAGTGTTAAATGCGTCATGTACGATTGCTCTTCCTCCATTTCCTCTATCTTTAAATTTTAAAATAACATCTGCATGCCCATTGTAAGTAAACTGATTATCTTCGTTTCCAGCTCTAAAACTACCATTAACATCTAATTTGTGTTGAGGATCATTCGTTCCAATACCAACATTATGATTGTAGTAAACCTGATGCTTATTATTACCTTGAGGAGCTTTTGTATAAAAATTACTTAAAGTTGCATTATCAACAATAGCGTTTGTACGAGAGTGTTGAGTAATGTGAATATTATAAGAATTACCAGAAGCTTTTGTATGGTAAATTGGAATTTTGTACTGATTAATTGAGCTATCCCAAACAAAGTCTCCTATAAAAATATTATCTATAAGTAATCCATCTGCTTCAACGATTCTAGAAGTGGGTTGATACCATATCCAATTATTATGGTGAGCACCTACATGAATTATTTTTCGAATAATTCCAACACTATTTTCATAATTATAAAATCCTGAAATAGTTACTTCAATCCAGCCACTGATAGAACGATTTCCTAATAAAATATCGACTGATTGGTTTGCAACACCATTTGGAAATTCAACTTCAAGAGTTTTTTGCTTATAATTTTGTGCATTAGTAAAGGATATTATAAAAAATAATCCAATAATAAAGTATAATTTATTTTTCATGAGAAATTTGTTCAAGTTTGTTAGTTAGATTTTCAATTTGTTTTTGCTGCTCAAGTACAGTTGTATGAAGTTTATTTGTTTCCTTATTCTGCTCAATCATATAAAGCGTTAACTCTTCTATTTTTTGCAATAATTGAATTTGAAATTCTCCAACATTAACACCTTCTTTTTCCATTTCTTTGGCAGAGGCAATTTCTGGTAAATGCTTTTTCTCTTTAATATGTTTTTCCACTTCTTGTAGAGTAGGAAGTTTATAATTTTCTTCGAAAACAAAATCTGCAGTAGGAGTTTCTGTTACTTTAATTTCTTTTGCTTCAAATTTTCCATATAAAGCAGCGTTTCCATTATTATGTAGATTAAGAATATGATTAATAGCTCCATTGTTGTCAATATCATAAAAACTAAAACCTCCGGTACTTCCTAAACCTCTATTAGAAATAAAATCAGTTTCACCTTTTCCTCCAGATAAATTCCATCCAATAGCTACTTTTCCCGAATTACTAATTGCATTTTTTAGTTTATCAGGGTCAAAATGACGGTCTAAATTTGCTGCATTTCCAGCAAGAGTTACAAATCCATCAACATCTAATTTAGATTTTGGGTTTAAGACACCAATCCCAATATTTCCATTGTCGGTTAACATCATCGCATCAATATATTTATGTGGTAGATGATCATTGTGTACTCTAAAAAAGTAACCTCCACCATAATATTTATTATCCGTTCCATCCGTTATAATGGCATCATTATGTTCCTTTCCTAAATGGAGTCCAGTGTGAGTACCTTGTGAGTTTACTTTTAGATTACCCCTTACTTCTAATTTTTCAGAAGGATTTTCCGTTCCAATACCAACATTTCCATTTTCATTAATAGAAAATTTTACACCTGTATAATCTCCTTTGGAAACAATCCATTGATCATGATGTAAATTTCCAAAAAACCAATTGTCTTTCCCGTCTAGAAGTTGAGTTTGAATCCCTTGAATAAATCCTCCTTGATCAGTATCTCTTTGTAAATAAATTCTTGGAGACCAACTCCTTATTTTAGCATTTCCTTGTACGTCTAATTTTTCAGTAGGATTATGACTACCAATTCCTATATTACCATTGTCGGCTAACATCATAGCATCTATGTATTTATGAGGAATGTTATCATTATGCACTCTAAAAAAGTATCCTCCACCATAATGCTTATTGTCTGTTCCATCCGTTATAATGGCATCATTTTGCTCATTTCCTAAATGAAGTCCCGTGTGAGTCCCGTGTGAGTTTACTTTTAGATTACCCCTTACTTCTAATTTTTCAGAAGGGTTTTCCGTTCCAACCCCAACATTTCCATTTTCGTTAATAGAAAATTTTACACCCGTGTAATCTCCTTTAGAAACAATCCAATTTTGTGTTCCTAATGATCCAAAAAACCAGTTATCCGTTCCGTTTTGAAGTTGAGTTTGGATTCCCTGAATAAAACCTCCAATATTAGTATCTCTTTGTAAATAAATTCTTGGAGAATATGCTTTCACTTTTAATTCAGAAAATTCCTGTTGTGCCAATGATAAGCTTGGTAGTAAGCTTAAGATTAAGTAAATTTTTTTCATTGTATATTATTTTATTTTTTATGTGTAAATAATTATAACCACTGCTTTAGAAGTTGTATAATTTTAGTTTGAAAAATATAGAGTGCTGAATCTAATTTTGTGTAGAAATTTCTATAGTATTTTTAATAAGAAGAATAGGTGATATAGATTGTAAATGATTGATTATGTTCATAGTTGATTGGTTTGTAATGCAAAATTACGACCTTTACAACTGAAAAATAAATATTCCAATATGACTTTAGTGTCATATTAAATGCTTAACTATAGGTTGTATTTTTATTTTTGAAAATATAGTATTGTATAAAGCTGAAAAGAGACTTATGTAACAGACTTAATTTTTGAGTTTTTCCATTCATCGTAAATTCATTAAATTCGTTTTATCTAAATTCATCTATGGAACTCTTAAATAAGATTTACACCAATCAACGTAGTAATAGTAATGACACAACAGATGCTAGATCTGAATATCAGCGAGATTATGACCGTATAATTTTTTCCTCAGCATTTCGACGTCTTCAAAATAAGACGCAAGTTTTTCCATTACCAGGAAGTGTTTTTGTACATAATAGATTAACACATTCATTAGAAGTTTCTTCTGTTGGACGATCAATGGGAAATTTGATAGGAAAATTCATTGCAGAAAATTACGATTTAACAAAAGAATCTTACGAATTCTATAATTATAGTATTCACGATGTTATATCTGCTGCTTGTTTATGTCATGATATTGGAAATCCAGCATTTGGGCATTCTGGAGAAGATGCGATAGCTTCTTATTTTGATAGACATGAAGATGAATTAAAATCTTTTTTTACAGAAGCTGAGTGGGCAGATTTAATTAATTTTGAAGGAAATGCAAATGCCATTCGAATTTTAACGCAACAACAAAATGGAAAGTCAGAAGGTGGCTTGCGTTTAACGTATTCTACACTAGCTGCAATTGCAAAATATCCGTGTGAGTCTGTAGCAAAAGATAAATCTCAACTTCATCGTAAGAAGTTTGGTTTTTTTCAAGCACAAAAAGAAGCTTTTCAAACAATTGCCGAAAAAACAAATATGATTTTAGAGCAAGATTCTCCAATTATTTATAAACGTCATCCATTTGTTTGGTTAGTAGAAGCAGCCGACGATATTTGCTATTCTATCATCGATGTGGAAGATTCGCAACGTTTAGGGATTATAGATCATGATAAATGTCGAAAATTATTTTTAAATCTTGTCGAGTCTTTAGACCCAAATCAAATAGAAAAAACAAAGTCTAACTTAAGAGCTATTTCTGATAAAAATGATAGAATTGCCTATTTAAGAGCAAAATCAATTAATTTATTAACACAGAAATCTGTTGAGGTTTATCAAAATAATTTCGAAAAAATAGCAAAAGGTGAATTTAATACGGCTTTGTTAGATATTATTAAAGATGAAACAGTTAACGAAACTAAAAAAGTTTTAACGGAGATCCAGCGTTTCTCTAGAGAAAATATTTATAATCATCGTTCTGTTCTAGAAATAGAAAATGCAGGTTATAATGTAATGTCCGAATTGTTGTCGCAATTTATTCCTCCTATTTTAAAAGATGAAGCACATAGAAAGACATTCGAAAAAAAGGCTTTACGATTAGTTCCTGCACAATTTTTATACGAGAAAGGAACAAAATATCAAAAAGTAATGGGGATTTTAGATTATGTTTCTGGTATGACAGATAATTATGCAACAGAATTATATCGTCGTATAAAAGGAATTGAAATAGGAATGACAATATAAAATGGAAAATTTAGTAATTAGAGAGGCAAGAAAAGAGGATTGTAGCCGAATTTTAGAATTAATAAAAGAATTAGCATTATACGAAAAAGCACCAGAACAAGTTACAGTTACTTTAGCAGAAATGGAGGAGTGTGGTTTTGGAGATAAGCCTGTTTGGGGATCGTTAGTAGCAGAAATAGATAATGAAATAGTAGGAATAGCATTACATTATGATCGTTATTCAACTTGGAAAGGTCGTCGTTTGTATTTAGAAGATTTAATTGTAACGGAAAAAATGCGTGGTACAGGAATTGGAAAATTACTATTAGACGAGTTGATTGTTTATGCAAAAGAAAATAAATATAATGGAATGGTTTGGCAAGTTTTAGATTGGAATGAGCCAGCAATTAATTTCTATAAAAAATACAAAGCCGATTTTGACAGTGAATGGATAAATGTATCGGTTAATTTTTAATACAAATAATGAAAAAGAATAAATTAAATAGGAAGATTATTTTAGGAATGTCTATCCTATTTTCAGGTGGAGTGTTTGCTCAAAAAGTTAATAAAACAATGAAAATTGAAGTTGTTTCTTCAGATGCAACAATTTATAATTTGATTCCGAAAAATACGGAAGTGGAAATTCTTTCTGAGGAGAGTACTTGGGCAGAAGGACCTCTTGTTTTACCAAATGAAGAAGTAATTTGGAGTGATGTTGTAGGAAATAGAGTTTTTAAATGGAATGAAAAAGATGGAGCAAAAGTATGGTTGTCTCCTTCACAATATCATAACGGGCATGCAATAGACCATGAAGGACGAATTGTTGCTGCTTCTCATGGAAAAAGAGCGATAGAACGCCTTGAAAAAGATGGAAATTGGATAGTTCTTGTAGATTTATACGGTGATAAGAAACTAAATAGTCCAAATGATTTGGTGATAGATAAACAGGAAGAAATTTGGTTTACGGATCCTTTATTCGGAATAGTTAAAGAAAATGAAGGGTATGGTGGAAATCCTGTTCAAGGAGGAGAGTTTGTTTATAGATTTAATCCATCAACTAAAAAGATAGTGAGATTAGATACGAAAGAAATTGTTACACCAAACGGTATTGGACTTAGTAAAGATCAGAAAACATTATATGTAGCAGATTCTCAAATAGAACATACACCTAAGCCTTACAATACAAGAAATGTGGTTGCTTATGATATTGATGAAAATAAAAATTTACGTAATGGTAGAATTTTTCATCAATTTGAAACTGGAATTCCAGATGGAATTGCAGTAGATAATAAAGATAATATTTGGGTAACTTCGGGTAAAATTGTTCATATCCTATCTCGTAACGGAAAGAGAATAGGTAGTCTTGTTTTTCCTAATAATGTAGCAAATTTAACTTTCGGAAAGTATAAAAATAAGAATGTAGTTTACATTACAGGTTCTAATAGTCTATTTAGATTAAATGTTTCAGTAGAAGGAGCTAATTAAAAAAAAACAAAACCCAATAGTTAAAAGTTCTATTGGGTTTTATTTTTGAAATTTTATTACATAAAACCTTCGTACCATTTCCATAAAATAATTCCTGTACATACAGAAACATTTAAAGAATGCTTTGTTCCCGATTGTGGAATTTCTATACAAGTATCACACTTGTCGATAATAGATTGTTGAACGCCATCAACTTCATTTCCCATTACGATGGCATATTTTTTAGACTTGTCAACCTCAAATTCATTTAATAAAACGGAACCCTCAGTTTGTTCAATCGTTACAATTTGGTAATTATCTTCTTTTAATTTTGTAATTAATTCATCAGAATCTTTTACATATTCCCAATTAACAGAGTTCTCAGCTCCAATTGCTGTTTTATGTATTTCCTTATGAGGTGGAGTTGCTGTAATTCCACACAAATAAATTTTATCAATTAAAAAAGCATCAGATGTTCTAAATACAGCACCAACATTATGCATACTTCTTACATTGTCTAAAACAACTACAATCGGATGTTTTTCAATTGCTTTATATTCGTCAGCCGACACGCGACCTAATTCGTCTAATTTTAGTTTTCTCATCACTTCGTTTTTACCTAACTTAGCTGTTCTAAAAGATTAATAATTTGACAAAAGTAGTAAAGAATAAGGAAACTCCTCTCATGAAGCAATATAATCAAATCAAGACGAAATATCCTGATGCGATGTTGTTGTTCCGAGTAGGAGATTTTTACGAAACATTTGGAGAAGATGCTGTGCGATGTTCTCGCATTTTAGATATAGTACTTACAAAACGTGCAAATGGTTCTGATAACAGTGCATTGGCAGGTTTTCCTCATCACTCATTAAATACCTATTTACCAAAATTAGTAAAAGCAGGTTTACGCGTTGCAATTTGTGATCAGTTAGAAGATCCAAAAACTGTAAAAGGAATTGTAAAACGTGGTGTAACAGAATTAGTAACACCAGGAGTTGCTTTACAAGATGAGGTTTTATCATCAAAATCAAATAACTTTTTAATGGCTGTTCACGAAGGAAATAAATCGTTCGGAATAGCATTATTAGATGTTTCAACTGGAGAATTTTTAGTTTCAGAAGGTCAAGAAGATCAAGTTGCTAAAATTATCCAATCATTTCGTCCAAGCGAAGTTATTTATCAGAAAAGAGTAAAATACAATTTTTCTGATGTTAAAAGTAAATTTTTGTTAGATGATTGGGCTTTTCAATACGATTTTGCAGTAGATAAATTAACTAATTTATTTAAAACTAAAAATCTAAAAGGTTTTGGAATAGAGGATTTAAAAGAAGGGATTATTTCTGCTGGAGCAATTTTAGCTTATTTAGACGATACACATCATTTCGAAATTAGACATATAACGTCTATTCAACGATTAAATCAAGATCTTTTTGTTTGGATGGATCCTTTTACGATTAGAAATCTCGAATTGGTTTATTCTCCACATCCAAAAGGTGTAACATTACTTAATGTTTTAGATGAGACTAAAACTCCAATGGGAGCACGTTTACTTAACCGTTGGATGGTGATGGTATTAAAAGATTTAAAATCCATTCAGCGTCGTCAGACTATTGTAGAATATTTTTTTGATAAAAGTGATATTCGTTACGATTTACGTGAGAAATTAGGTCAATTAACCGATTTAGAACGTTTAGCAGGTAAAGTTTCAACAGGAAAAATTACACCAAGACAATTGTTGCAATTAGGACAGAGTTTGCAACTGTCTAAAGAAATTAAAACAATAGCTGAAAATTCCAATATAAAAGAAGTTCAAGATTTATTTTCTAAAATTGAGGATATAGAAGGCTTAACACAAAATATTTTTGATACACTATCCGACGAACCACCACATCAAATTGTAAAAGGAAATGTAATAAGAGAAGGAGTTTCAGAAGAGTTAGATAAATTAAGAAGCATTCAATTTTCTGGGAAAGATTATCTGGAACAAATGTGTCAAAGAGAAACTGAACGAACAGGAATATCTTCTCTAAAAATTGCTTTTAATAATGTTTTTGGTTATTACATAGAAGTAAGAAATACACATAAAGATAAAGTTCCTACAGAATGGATTCGTAAGCAAACATTGGTAAATGCGGAACGATACATTACAGAGGAATTAAAAGAATACGAAACACAGATTTTAGGTGCAGAAGAGAAAATTCTAGCCATCGAAAATCAATTGTTTATTGAGTTATTACAAGAAATAATTACCAAACTATTAGCTATTCAACAAACAGCGAAAGCAATTGCTTTTTTAGACGTTTTATCCAATTTTGCAGAAATTGCAGAGAAGAATTCTTATATCAAACCAATTTTAAATGATGGTTTTGATTTAAAAATTCAGGATGGACGACATGCTGTTATCGAACAACAATTGCCAATTGGTGAAGAATATGTTTCGAATCATGTAGAGTTAAATCAAGATAATCAACAGATTATTATGATAACAGGGCCAAACATGTCCGGTAAATCTGCATTACTTCGTCAAACAGCATTAATTACTTTAATGGCACAAATGGGAAGTTTTGTTCCTGCGAAAGCTGCTGAGTTAGGAATTATAGATAAAGTTTTTACGCGTGTAGGCGCTTCAGATAATATTTCTTCTGGTGAATCTACGTTTATGGTCGAGATGAATGAGACGGCTAGTATTTTAAATAATATTTCGGAACGAAGTTTGATTCTGCTTGATGAAATTGGTCGTGGAACATCAACATATGATGGGATTTCTATTGCTTGGGCAATTGCAGAGTTTTTACATCAAAGTAAATTGAAACCAAAAACATTGTTTGCTACGCATTATCATGAATTAAATGAAATGTCAAAATCAATGGAACGCATTAAAAATTTTAATGTAAGTATCAAAGAAACAAAAGATACTATTTTGTTTCTAAGAAAATTAGTTCCAGGAGGAAGTGAGCATAGTTTTGGTATTCATGTTGCAAAAATGGCGGGAATGCCAGTAAATGTTGTAAACAGAGCAAATGATGTTTTAAAAGTGTTAGAAGCTTCAAAAACAGATGAAGCAATCTCAAATAAAACAGAAAAAATTACGCAAGATAATATGCAGTTAAGTTTTTTCCAGTTAGATGATCCAATTTTAGAATCAATTAGAGAAGAAATAATGAACACTAACATTGATACTTTAACACCTGTTGAAGCATTGATGAAATTAAACGAGATAAAAAAGAAACTAGGTAATTAAACTTATAAACTTAAATTAATATGAAAAAATTATTTTTAACACTAGCTGGAGTATTGGTTTTAGCTTCTTGTGCAACCAATCCAGTAACTGGACGCAAGTCGTTAGCATTGGTTTCAAATGCAGAATTGTTTCCTTCGTCTTTTACAGAATATTCTAAAGTTCTTAAAGAAGGAAAAGTAGTAACAGGAACAAATGATGCTAAAATGATTCAGACTGTAGGTACGCGTTTAGAATATGCAGCAAAAGAATATTACAAACAAAAAGGAATATCTTCTCAGTTAGATGGTTATCAATGGCAATTTACATTGTTACAAGCTAATGAAGTAAATGCTTGGTGTATGCCAGGTGGTAAAGTTGCAGTTTATTCTGGTATTTTACCAGTAACAAAAGATGCAACTGGATTAGCAGTAGTTTTAGGACACGAAATTGGTCACGCATTAGCAGGACATGGAGCAGAAAAAGTATCTCAAACAGTAATGGCACAATATGGAGGTCAAATACTTGGTGGAGCAACTTCTAACTCTCAATGGGCGAATGCTATTGGACAAGTTTATAATGTTACTGGTCAAGGTGTCTTATTAAACTATTCTCGTAAAATGGAGCTAGATGCAGATATTACAGGTTTATATTTAATGGCAATGGCTGGTTATGATCCATCTCAAGCAACTTCTTTCTGGGAAAGAATGTCTGCTAATAGTGGAGGTGCTGGAAATAATAATGATTTTTTTAGTACTCACCCTTCAGACGCAACTCGTATTGCAAAAATTAGAGAAGCTCTTCCTACTGCATTAGCATATTACAATGCTAGTCCTTATAAAGGAAAATAATAAAGGAATTTATTTATTTTGAAAATATAAGCGTGTTAATTTGATAAATTAATGCGCTTTTTTTATATTGTGTATTCAAAACCATAAAATTAACAATAATGAGTAATGATTTTAGAATTAATTCTTTTTCTGAATATAAAAAGGAGTATAAAAAGAGTGTAAAGGATCCAGAGAAATTTTGGAATAAAATTGCAGATAATTTTATTTGGAAAGAGAAATGGAATAAAACATTAGAATATAATTTTGAAGAGGCAGATTTTAAATGGTTTCAAGGAGGTAAATTAAATATCACCGAAAATATTTTAGATCGTCACTTAGAAAAAAAAGGAAATAAAAGAGCATTAATTTGGGAACCTAACAATCCTTTAGAAGAAACACGTAGTATCACTTATCGCCAATTACATTCAAAAGTTTGTCAATTTGCAAATGTTTTAAAGAATAATGGAATTCAGAAAGGTGATAGAGTTTGTATCTATATGCCAATGATTCCTGAATTGGCTATAGCAATGCTTGCTTGTGCTAGAATAGGAGCAGTGCATTCTATTGTTTTTGCTGGTTTTTCTTCAGCTGCAATTGCTTCTCGTATTAATGATGCTCAATGTAAAATATTAATTACAGCAAATGAAGTTTTTCGTGGAACAAAATCTATCAATCTAAAAGCTATTTGTGATGAAGCTTTAAAAGATTGTCCTTCTGTACAAACGTGTATCGTTTACAGAAGAGCAATTGAGCCTACATCTATGGTTGGAGGAAGAGATAAATTTTGGATAGATGAAATGTATAAAGTAAATGATGATTGTCCTGCTGAAATTATGGATGCAGAAGATCCATTATTCATTTTATATACATCTGGTTCTACTGGAAAGCCAAAAGGAATGGTGCATACTTGTGGAGGTTATATGGTAGAAACAGCCTATTCTTTTGATAATATTTTTCAGATGAAATCTCATGATATCTATTGGTGTACAGCAGATATAGGTTGGATTACAGGGCATAGTTATATTATATATGGTCCATTATTATGTGGTGTTACTTCTGTAATGTTTGAAGGAATTCCTAGTTATCCAGATTTTGGACGTTTTTGGGAAATTGTAGAAAAATTAAGAATAACACATTTTTATACTGCGCCAACAGCTGTTAGATCGTTAGCACGTGAATCGTTAGATTATGTTGAAAAATATGACTTATCTAGTTTAAAAGTTTTAGGATCTGTTGGGGAACCAATTAACGAAGAAGCTTGGCACTGGTTAAATGATTATGTAGGAAAAGGAAAATGTCCAATTGTTGATACTTGGTGGCAAACAGAAACGGGATCTATTATGATATCTCCTTTGGCTGGTATTACACCATTAAGACCAACATTTGCAACTTTACCGCTTCCAGGAATTCAGCCCGTTTTAATGGATGAAAAAGGAGAAGAAGTAGAAACAGTAAATGAAAAGGCAGAAGGACGCCTAGCAATCAAATTTCCATGGCCATCTATGGCAAGAACAATCTATGGAGATCATAAACGTTACATCGAAACTTATTTTTCAACTTTCCCAGGTTATTATTTTACAGGAGATGGTGCTTATCGTGATGCAATGGATAATTATAGAATTACAGGTCGTGTAGATGATGTTGTTATTGTATCTGGACATAACTTAGGAACGGCTCCAATAGAAAATGCCATTAATGAGCATGATGCTGTTGCAGAAAGTGCTGTAGTTGGTTTTCCTCATGATGTGAAAGGAAATGCTCTTTACGCTTATGTAATTTTACAAGATGGTTTTGAAGCTTCTGCAGATTTAGAAGCTGAAATAAAAAACGGTGTAGCTCGTTTAATTGGAGCAATTGCAAAACCAGATAAAATACAATTTGTACCAGGTTTACCAAAAACTCGTAGTGGTAAAATTATGAGAAGAATTTTGAGAAAAATTGCAAGTAACGAAACTGACTTTGGCGATACATCAACATTATTAGATCCAGATGTTGTAAAAACAATACAAGAAGGTAAAGTTTAGAAATATTAATCAATTACAAACGAATAAATCCTTAATTATCATAAAGATAATTAAGGATTTATTTTATTGATAAAAAATACGAATCAATCTTTAATTTTTTTTAAATTAACTTAAATCTTTCCTTTTTAGTTGTTGTAACAATAAATCTTTTCATTATTTTTATACAAACAATGAATGCTATGAGAAGAATTTTTTTTGAAAAAGACAGCCACAAAGATTATTTATTTTTGCTAATTGATGATGAATCAGAATTAGACCAAGTTTATAAAGTAGATAATTTTACAGATGAAATGGGAAGGGAGTACGTTTACAATTTAATGGGTGAACGTAAGAATTTAACGGAAGAAAAGTTAAATGAACATGTAATTCCTTTAACGAACGGGAATTATAAAGACTTTCATAAAGATGATGAGGTGAAAACTCCTCAGGCTTGTATCGAAAGCATTATTGATTATTATAATTTTGATAGAAAATTAGAGATTTTTATTTACGTTAGATCTAAAGTGAATCCATAGTTTTACAGTTAGATTTAAGATTTAAGATTTAAGACTTAAGACTTAAGACTTAAGATTATAAGATGTAAGTTTTTTTTGTAAAAAGTACAATTGTATTTAAATTTCTCATCCAATTATGTTGATGATCTATAATTTTAAATTTTCAGCTAATCTTTATTCTCTGCGCAATCTTTTCTTAATTGCGGTTAAGGTAATTGTATGATATAAGTAGGCTTAAAATCATAATACTTTTTACTTGGTACTTTTTACAAAAAGTAACTTACAAAATCTCACTTTTATTAAAAATTAGTTTTTGAACTAATTCATCTAAATATTCTTTATTCTTTAAAACATAATCATTCGCAACATCTAATAAAGTTTTAATGTTGTTATTAGAAATATTATCTAAATCCATCGCAGATTCTGGAATTTCTGGATTAAAACGATAATAGTTTTGATGATGTTTTGGTTTCAGTAAAGAAAACATTGCTTTCATTTCTGTATCAATCATATCAACACCAGTAGAAATAAAAATGTCAACCAAAGGATCTGTCCATTTGGATTTAGAGATACCATTCAAATCTTCATGTTTATAAGATTTCGCACGAGATCCATTTCCTATAGATATAACAACAAACTCTTGTAATGGAGCTATTCCATCAAATTTTAAATCGTCTTTAAAATACTTTCTGAAATTAATTTTATGTGTTTCTATAAAACCTACAAATGTTGGGTTATTTGCAAACACACCACCATCAATACAACAAAACTCTTGTTCGGCAAAAGAACTTATTTTAGCTGGCTCAAAATAGGTAGGAGCAGCAGAAGAAGCTCTACAAATATCTTTTACATAAAAATTTCTAAAAGGAGATATTCCATCTATCGAATTAAATATTTTTGGCTTTTGATGTTCAGTGTCATAAGCAACAATAGCACATGGACGAGTTAAATCTTTTAATTCTGTTTGTCCAAAAACTAAATTCAATTGCTGTTCCAATACAACTGTTGCAAAATTATCTTTTAAGATAGATAATGGATTATTAATAATAGTCCAGAATGTTTTAGTAAAAATATTTTTTCCTTCTCCAAGATAAATATTTAAAGCATCTGTAATAGAATGTTTAGATCTTTTTGGATGATCATCTGATGGCATTAAAAGTAAAGAAGCAATAAGAGCACCAGTACTTGTACCAGCAATAAAATCTACATAATCACCTATTTTTGCGTCTTCATCGTGTAATTCTTTCAATTTATCTTCGATGTATTTTAAAATTACACACGAAATAATTCCTCTAATTCCTCCACCATCAAGAGAAAGTAAGATGATTTTCTTTTCTTTTAAATCCATTTTTTTTATCCTAGCACCTTAAAGGTAAAATTTTTCATTTCAATAAGTACTAAATTCTCTATATTTTTACCTTTTATTAATTTTGATTTCCATGGATAAGCGATTGTTTCCCACTTTTGATATTTGTAACCTTAATGCAGATAAAAATACAAATGAATTGTTTTCCGTTGATCGTTTTAGAGGATATGTAGACAGTAATCCCCATTTACAGCAAGTACATAACCATAATTATTACCATTTGGTTTTTTTTACAGAGGGGAGTGGAGAACATTTAATTGATTTTGAAAAATTTGAAGCAAAAGCAGGTACCATGTATTTTATGAAACCTGGACAAGTACATCAATGGTATTTTAAAGAAAGATATGATGGCTATGTGGTAAATTTTTCGACTAATTTTTTAGATTGGGTAGGTATCAATTCAAACTTATTATTAGAATTCAAATTTCTACAATCTATAAAAGTAGATGATCATGTTGTTACACTCGAAGAGCATATTCAGAAAGGAGTAGCCAATTATTTCGAATTGATGATAAAGGAAAATCAATTGAATGATCATTTCTCTAATTTGAAAATAGCATTTTCTTTAATGAATATGTTTATTGAAATTAATAGAAGTTTAGAACAAGAAAATCAATCTCATTTAAAGAGTCAATCTTTAATATTTAATCACTTTCAATCTTTGATAGAAGAAAACTTTAAAACAAAAAAACTACCAAAAGAATACGCCGAATTACTTCATATAACACCTAATCATTTAAATGTTTTATCTAAAGAAATTTCTGGGATTTCTGCGGGCGAATGGATTAGAAGTAGAATAATTTTAGAGGCTAAACGTCTACTTGTAAATAAAGATGTATCGATAAAAGAGATATCATATCTATTAAATTTTCAAGATGTATCATACTTTGTAAAATTCTTTAAAAAATATACCAATTTAACTCCAGAGCAATTTCGCAAGCAATATTATGTTATGCATTCGTAAAACTGTGTGATTTTTCTTATGTTTTATAACTTAAATGTTTAAAATTTAGATTAAATCTAAATAGTGGTATATTTGCTTTAAAATTATAATTTAAAGCATACAATGAAGAAAAAACTAATTTTACTATTATTACTACAAATTACATCTCAAATTCATGCACAAGAATCAGAAAACTTAGAGTTAAATGAAACAGTAGTTGAAACAACTAGAATTCCAGAAATTGTAAAAAACTCTTCTAGCTCTGTTATTGTAGTTTCCAAGGAAACAATAGAATCTTTAGCTATGTCAAATCCAGATATGTCTGTTATATTGGGCTTAGCAGTTCCATCAATAGGATTAAGTTCTAACACGACAAGTAATAGGTCTCAAACAATGCGTGGTCGACAAATGTTGATTATGATAGATGGTATTCCCCAATCAACACCATTAAGAAATACAGATAGAGATATACGTTCTATAAGTCCTTTCGCAATAGAACGTATAGAAGTTATAGAAGGAGCAAGTTCGCTTTATGGTTCCGGAGCTATTGGAGGAGTTGTAAATTTTGTAACTAAAAAAAATAATACAGACAGATTATTTAATGGAGAAACATCTATAGGAATTACAGATGCAAGATTTAAACAAGGTGACCATGCATTTGGATATAAACTTAATCAGCAATTTTATGGAAAAGTGAATAAGTTTGATTATTTAGTAAATGGAGGAATTGTTACAACAGGAAGAGGAGTAGATGGTGAAAGAAAATTTATTTCACCAAGATATGGTTTAAGCGATGTAATGGCGAAAAGTATTATGGCAAAAGTTGGTTATAACTTTTCAACTAACACACGTATAGAAGCTATGTACAATTATTTTTCTAGTGAACAAGATACTGATTTAATTGCTGCAGAAGGTAAGTACCTTCAATCACCAAGAATCGGAATAGTTGGAGAAAAAGATGTTAGAGCAGTTAATGAAGGTACAAGATATAATCATAATGCATATGTAAAGTTTATTAGTAAAGATATTTTTAAAAATACCAATTTAGATTTGTCTTTATACACACAAAACTTATACACTATTTTTGATTATAGAGCAAATAATCCTAGAAGTCCAAGATGGGAAGAAACAGGAGGTCAAGCTGCTATAAAAGCAGAAAAGTATGGAGCTAGATTAAATTTTTTATCAGCACTAAATCTATCTAAAGACATTAAAATGTCTGTTTTATATGGAGGAGATTTTATGTTAGATGAAACAAGTCAACCTCTTGTAGATGGTCGTCTATGGGTACCAAAATTAAAAGCATATAATTCAGCCGTATTTTTACAAACAGTAACTAATTTCTATCATAAATTCAGTTTGAAAGCAGGGGTTAGATATGATAATATTTTGGTTAAAGTACCAAATTATAAAACCATACCAACTAGAGCAAATCAAGAATGGGTTTCGATAGAAGGAGGAAATCTTAGTTATGAAAAACCAACATTTAATACGTTATTACAATATCATGTAGCAAAAGAGTTTAATCCTTATGTTTCTTTTTCACAAGGTTTTGCTATTTTCGATTTGGGTAGAGTTCTTAGAACAGCCAATGCGGATGTTGTTTCTAAAATAGAAACTGATCCAGTAGCAACAACTAATTACGAAGTTGGTTTTACGAGTAAGATTGCTAAAAAAATTAATTTAAAATTTGCCTATTATTGGTCACACTCTAAATTAGGAAGCGATTTAGCTGCTGGTGATGATGGCTTTTGGAAAGTAGTTAGAAACCCACAGTTAATACAAGGATTAGAAGTTCAAGCAGATACCAAAATCAATAAATATGTTTTTGTTGGAGGAAGTTATTCTTATTTAGAAGGAAAGTTGAAATCCGAAGGTTCGTCAACATATGATGATTATATGTCAGGATTAAGTATACCAGCTCCTAAACTTACCTTATTTACAACAATCACTCCTGTAGATAATTTTACTGTTAATTTAATGTATACACATACCCAAGAAAGAAATAGATTTCATCCAGTGCTTAATAATAGTGGAAATCTTGTTTACAAAGAAGGAGAGGGAAAAGTATCTCCAATAGATTTATTTAATTTATCATCTAATTATAAAATGAACAATATGAGAATAAGTTTAGGAATAGAAAATCTATTTAATAAAACTTATTATACAAGCTCTTCTATGTTAATGGCAAGAAATAATGAATATGCCAGAGGAAATGGACGATATTATACTTTAGGTTTTACAGTTAATTACTAAAATTTTATTATTTTAAAAATAGTCTGCATTTTTTTATCATAAATAAAACAATGCAGGTTTCATTTATGATAGATATCACTGCATAATTATTACCATAGAAATAAGGAATA
Organism: Chishuiella changwenlii; assembly: GCF_900142565.1. Taxonomy (GTDB): domain Bacteria; phylum Bacteroidota; class Bacteroidia; order Flavobacteriales; family Weeksellaceae; genus Empedobacter; species Empedobacter changwenlii. Next base: position 106,054 of record NZ_FRBH01000011.1, on the reverse strand, counting down.
GTGCCAAGAGAAAATCAGTGTTAGACTCTAGCTTTGTGTAGACAATTTACATAGAGAGATATGAATAATTTTAATGAAATTTTAGTTGCGGAGGAGAATGAAAAGTTTAGAACCGAAGTTGCCACAATGGATAAAAAAGGTACACGGAAATGGGTTTATGCAAAGAAAAGTTCAGGAAAATATACCAACTATAGAGCAATTGTTTCTACAATTCTCTTAACAGCATTAATCGTTTTACCTTTTATAAAATTACCAAATGGTAATCCAATTTTTAAGTTCGATGTTTTTAATACGGTATTTATACTTTTTGGTTATCCATTTTTTACAACAGATTTCTTTCTTTTAGCAATAGGAATGATTGTGAGTGTTGTATTTATTATATTGTTTACAACAGTTTATGGTCGACTATTTTGTGGATGGCTTTGTCCACAAACTATTTTTTTAGAATTTGTTTTTAGAAAAATAGAATTTTTAATAGAAGGAGATCGCGGAAAGCAAATACGTTTAGATAAGCAAGAATGGGATGAAGAAAAAATACTGAAAAGAGGTTCAAAATGGATAACCTATTATCTTCTCTCATTCTTTTTTACCAATATATTTATGGCTTATTTGTTAGGTTCGGATGTTTTAATTCAATTTATAAAAGAAGGACCAGCGGAACATATTGGGATGTTTATTGGGATAAATATATTTAGTTTATTCTTCTATTTTGTTTTTGCTTGGTTTAGAGAGCAGGCTTGTACTTTGGTTTGTCCTTATGGACGTTTTCAGGGTGTTTTAATTGATAAAAAAACAATACAAATCTCTTATGACTTTGTTAGAGGAGAAAAAACAAAAGGGCGTGCAAAATTTAGAAAAGGAGAAGATAGAAATGCAGAAGGAAAAGGAGATTGTATAGATTGTGGACAATGTGTTGCTGTTTGCCCAACAGGAATAGATATTAGAAATGGTTCTCAATTAGAATGTGTTAATTGTACGGCTTGTGTAGATGCTTGCGATGACATAATGACTAAAATTAACTTACCAACTGGATTAATAAAATATGCTTCGGAAGAAAACATAGCAGAAGGAAGTAAATTTAAAATTAATGTAAGGTTAATTGCTTTTACATCTATATTAATTATAATGTTAGTTGCAATGACTTCTTTTATGACAAATAGAAGTGATGTTGAGGTGAAGTTTTTACAAGTTCCTGGACGAGACTTTTCGGTAGAAGGACAATATATAACGAATACTCTACAGTATAATTTAATGAATAAAACAAACCATAAATATAAATTAACGGTAGATGTAAAAACATTCAAAGAAGGTAGAGCAGAAATTTTAAGTGAATCAAATCAATTTATTTCTATTGATGAAGGAAAATTAAAACAAGGTTTAGTTAAAATAAAAATTCCAAAAAGTAAATTAACATCCTATAAAGTACCAATCGATTTAGAAATAAAAGATGAAAAAGGAAGAGTTGTAGATCATTATGTAATTAGTTTTATGGCGCCTTTTTAATTTGAATATAAATCCTCATAATTAAATGTTATGAGGTTTTTCTTTTCCTATTATTTATATTTTTTGTGTAGATAAAATTCTTTTACATCTCTATAAATGATAAATAAAAAACACTAAAACCTACTTTTTATTGATTAATATCTAAAATATTATTTAATTGTAGTAATGTTTTCTTTCTATAAGAAAAATGCAGATTTCTACTTATTTTTACACTTATTAATTAATTATAAAATGAAGCAATATATAGTATTTGCCTTTAGTTTTTTAATGATTGGAGCAGTATCTGCACAATCGTATAAAAAGCCATTAGTTTCTGCAATTAAAGAGAAAGATCTTAAACAAGATATGTACGAACTTGCAGCAGACGAATTTTGGGGAAGAGAAGCAGGAACATTAGATGAACTAAAAGTTTCTATGTGGTTAGCAAATAAAGCAAAAGAAGCTGGTATGCAACCTGCGGGAGATAACGGAACTTACTTTCAGTTTTTTGATATGTACCGTCATCAAATTATTCCACAAAGTACATTGAAATTAGGAAATCAATCTTTAAAAATTTGGGACGACTTTTTAGTTGCTGAACCAGTAAATGCCCAAATAGAAGGAGATGTGGTTTATGCAGGAAATGCAGAGCCAGAAGATTTAGCAAAATTAAATTTAAAAGGAAAAGTTTTAGCTGTAAATGCTTCTGATAAAAATATATCAAAAGATATGACGCTTTTTGTAAGAAGATACCCTGGTTTTGTACGTGCAAAATATTATGAAACTGCTGTTAGTCTTGGAGCAAAAGGAATTATTTTTATAACAGATGATATTTCTGAAAAAAGTTGGATTGAGGTTTGGCATCAAATGACAAGAGGAACTTATGGAGGAGAAGGATTAAGAGAAAAAATCACGAACAATATTCCTGTACTTTGGTTGAAAAGAGAAAATGTAAATTGGGTAAAGAATAATCCAAAAATTTCTTTAAACCTTATTACAGAATCTTACAAGTATCCATCTGTTAACATTATTGGTAAAATAGAAGGAACAGATCCAAAATTAAAAGATGAATATGTTTTAATTAGTGGTCATCAAGATCACGATGGAATAAGACACCCTGTTAAAAACGATACCATATATAATGGTGCAGATGATAATGCAAGTACGTGTGTAGCGATGTTAGCAATGGCGAGATCTTATAAAGCTCAACCATCAAAAAGAAGTATCTTATTTGTATTTCATGGAGCGGAAGAAAGAGGTCTTTTAGGTTCTAGATGGCATGCGACTCATCCAGTTGTTCCAAAAGAAAAAATAGTTGCTGTTTTAAATGGTGATATGATTGGAAGAAATGATAATAATGAAGCAGCTCTTTTAGGAGGAAATGCACCTCATAAGAATTCTGAAGAGTTAGTTAAAATGGCTGAAGATGCAAATAATGAAAGTACTAAGTTTACGTATTTAAAGGATTGGGATTCTCCAAATCATTCAGAATACTTTTATTTTAGAAGCGATCATCTTCCTTATGCATTACAAGGAATTCCAGCAATCTTCTTTACAAGTGTTTTACACGATCAGTACCACACACCACAAGACGAGTCAGAAAATATCAATTTTAAAAAATTATATAAGATGACAGAATGGATGTACCGAACTTCTTGGAAAGTAGCCAACGAAAAAGATCGTCCGACAGTTATTAAGAATTTTACGTTAGAACGATAAATAAAAAAAGAGCTATCTAATTAAGATAGCTCTTTTTTTATTATATATTTTTAATTCTAGTTTTTAGCAACTAAAACTTCATTTTCAAATTTTATACCTTCCCAACCGTTTTCCATAAACTGTCTAATATTATTATGGTCAGTTCCATTCGGATTTTCTAAAACAGCTGCATAATGTTCTGCAAATAATTTTAAAGTATCATCTTTAGAAAAGTTATTTAGTTTTGCAAAAGCGAAAACTTTAGCACTTCCCTGATTTTGATCTGATGCATTTTCTTGATTTCCGTTTGTAAAAGCAGAAGCTGTATAAGTGTAATTATCTTCGATGTATTGAATAACATCATTAAATTTTGCTTCTTTATTATTTAGTTTATCTAAAATCATTATTTTGTTATTTGGTAGTTAAAATGAAAAAAATATAAGTGAGCAATTTTAATTAATAATTAAAAACTCATCACTCATCAGATTTATTGAGCTTTTCTACATAAAACCTTAAAAGGAATAGAGAATGAGCTATTATATTTTGATCTTAATCTTCTAATATCTTTAGAAGCAGAGTTTTTAGAAAAATAATCCCCAACTAAAACACGATAATCAGGTGTATAATATGTTACTTGAACAGACATATCAGGATATAATTTGCTAAACTCATCTTTTACTTTGTTCGCTTCTTGTCTGTTTTTAGAATAATAAATCTGAATTTTAAAACCATTCACTTGAGCATTTCCTGCACAAGGATCACTAGATTTTATAGTTGGTTTCTTTTCCACACTTTTTTTAGGTGTGTAAACACATGTTGCATCTTCTTTTGCTTTTATTACATTATATATAGAAGAATCAATTTCCATATTTAATGTTCCATTATTAATAATTTGAATAGTATCAATTTTCTCTTGAGCAAAAATTGAAGAAGAAAGTATTATAAAAAAAACTGCAATAAATTTTTTCATGGGATGAATTAATTTGTACAAATATACTTTTTCCTATTTAGTTATTAATGTTAATCAAATAATTATTTACTCATTTATATATAATAAGGATTAATTAATGCGAATAAAAATTGACTATTATTAATAAAAAGAGTGGTATTATGTATTTTTACATCAATGTTTTTGAAGCAGATTGTTGAGTAAATTATTAAACCAATAAATTATTTTTATGGATGTATTTTTTTTAACAATTAATTTAGAAACGTTTTAAATTAAGCTGAATGACAAAGTTCAGTATGCAAACTTTATGATTTTATTAAGTAATGAGGTTATTTTTGCTTCTAGTTAAGTGTTCAAATAAAAACGAATTAAAAGAAACAACGAACTGAGATTATTTAAGTAAATGAAGGCAAGATTTCTAAAAAGAATACGTTTATGGAGCTGCGCGATAGTTATGTCGGCATTCTCCTTAGCAAATGCCCAAGATGCAGGTAAAGGTTACGAGTTATTCGAAGCCAACTGTACGACTTGTCACCAGATTGATGGTAAGTTAATAGGGCCGGAATTACGTAATGTTGAGAAACGCGTACAAGAAGAAGCTGGACTTGGAAAAGAGTGGTTACACGCTTGGATTAAGGACAACAAAGCTTTACGCGAATCTGGAGATGCGTACGCAAACAAAATTTTTGCTGAGTACAATAACACTGAGATGTTAGCATTCCCTAACTTATCTGATGGTGATATTGATAATATCTTAGCATATACTGCAGACCCAGACGGAGGTCTAAAAGCATTTGAAGAAGCAAAAGCTGCTAAAAAGAAAGAAGCTGCTGATAAAAAAGCTGCTGAAGCTGCACAAGGTGGAGGAGCTAATTCAGGTGTAATAGCTGTTGGATTTGTAGTTTTAGCTGCATTATTATTGTGGATCTTGGTTCGCGTTAATGCATTAGTTAAAGCAACAGCAACAGAAGATTTAAATACTGCTGAAGAAAAAGCTGCTTTTTCATTCTCAGAAGTATTTGAAAAATACAAAAAAGTTGGTACTATAGCTGTAGCTATTTTGGCATTCTTTGCATTGTACAATGTTTATTGGGGATTAATGGGAATTGGAGTTGATAAAGGTTACGAGCCAGAACAACCAATTTATTTCTCTCATAAAGTTCACGCAGGTGTACAAGGTATCGATTGTCAGTATTGTCATAGCTCTGCAAAATATGGTAAGGTTTCAGGTATTCCTTCTCCAAATGTTTGTATGAACTGTCACAAAACAATCAAAGAATACAAAGGAGATTATTTCGAAGAAGAATTAATTACTTCAGGTAAATTTGCTGATGAAGATGCTGTTAAAACGTTCTATACAGGAGAAATCCAAAAAATGTATAAAGCGATTGGATGGAATCCAGAAACGAATAAATACGATGGTCCACAAAAACCAATCGAATGGGTTCGTATTCACAATATGCCAGATTTCGTATTCTTTAGCCATGCTCAACACGTTGTAGCAGGAGAGAAAGCAATCAAAAAAGCAATAAAAGACGGAACTATTCCAAACTCTAAAGAGTTAAACATTGGTTCAGGAGATCAAGTTTGTTTCGCATGTCACGGACGTGTAGATGAAATGAACGAGGTTAAAATGGCGAATGATTTCACAATGGGATGGTGTATAGAGTGTCACAGAACTACAGAAGTAGATATGGACAACGAGTATAACAAAGAATATTACGCAGAATTACACGAAAAACTTAAAAAACAGTATGGTGATGCAACTAAGATTACAGTTGATGCTATCGGTGGTTTAGAGTGTGGTAAATGTCATTATTAATATAAAAAAGAGAGGAGTATAAATGGCTTCGAAGAAAAATTACTGGAAAAGTTTTGAGGAGTTAACTGACAATACATTAAATGAAAAGTTAACTACCAATGAATTTGCAGAAGAGATTCCTGTAGATAATTTCTTAGGGAATACTAACGCCATGGAGAATAGTCAAACTTCACGACGTGACTTTTTGAAGATTTTAGGGTTCAGTACAGCTGCTGTTACATTAGCAGCCTGTGAAGCTCCAATCGTAAAATCTGTTCCTTACGTAGTAAAACCAGAGAATATTATGCCTGGTGTACCTACTTATTATGCATCTACAGTTTTTGATGGATACGATTATGCTAACGTTTTAGTAAGAACGAGAGAAGGTCGTCCTATCCGTATTGATGCAAATAAAGGAGCGCAATATTTTGGTTCTACAAATGCAAGAGTTCAAGCATCTGTATTATCATTATACGATTCAGATAAAATAAAATCTCCATTAGTAAATGGAGGAGATAAATTCAAAGCAACATCTTGGAAAGAAATTGATGCACGTGTTACAAAAGCATTAGCATCAGTAGGAGGGAAAAAAGTGGTTATTTTAACACCATCTTTACCATCTCCAACAACTAAAAATTTGATTGCAGAATTTGCTACAAAATATCCAACAACTCAACACGTAGTATATGATGCTGTTTCTTATTCTAACGCATTAGACGCTGCTCAAGAAGTATACGGAAAAAGAGAATTACCATTTTACGATCTTAAGAATACTGAATTAGTTGTTGCTTTCAACGCTGATTTCTTAGGAGATTTTAATGGTGGTGGTATGGAAGGTGATTACGGAGTAGTTCGTAAGCCAGGTCCAAACATGTTACGTCACATTCAAGTTGAGTCTGTTTTATCTTTAACTGGTGCTAATGCTGATACTCGTTATCCATTAAAACCAACTGATACAGAAAAAGTTTTAGCGGAAGTTTATAACGGATTAACAGGAGGTGCAGTTTCTACGAAAGAAGCTAAAGCAATTGTTGCTGAATTAAAAGCGAAAGGATCTAAAGCTGTTGTAATGGCAGACGGTTCTAAAGAAGCTATTGCTATTTCTTATGCAATTAACCAAGTTTTAGGTTCTGCTGCATTAAACGGAAAAGCTGTATTATTAAAAGAATCTAACGATGCTACTTTCAAACAATTTGTTGCTGAAGCTAAAGCTGGACAAGTAGGAGTTTTATTAAACTTCCAAACTAATCCAATTTACAATGCTAAAAATGCAAAAGAAATTGAAGCTGCATTTAAAAACATCGGATTAAAAGTTGGTTTAGTTGAAAAATTAGACGAAACTGCATCTGCAATGGATGTTATTGCTCCGGTTACTCATGGTTTAGAGTCTTGGAATGATTTCAGCCCAGTAACAGGTGTATATTCATTACAACAACCAACAATTCCTCGTATTTTTGATTCTCGTCAATTTCAAGATTCATTAATCGCTTGGTTAACTGGTGTTACTAAAGTAACAGAAGTAGAAGATCCAAATGATCCAATTATGGTGATGGCAACTTCTGCAACAAGACAAAAAGTTTCTCCATTCTATTTATATGTAAAACAAAACTGGGAAACAGTTATTTTACCTAAAGTAGGTGTAGATTTTAATAAAGCATTATACAACGGTTATAATGAGTCACCAGAAACTACTTCTTTTGTAGCTAATACTGGTGTTGCTGGAGCAGCTGCTTCTAAATTAGCTTCTGCTAAAGCAACAGAATGGGAAATTCAATTCTATTCAAAATCAGGATTAGGAGATGGTACTCAAGCAAATAACCCTTGGTTACAAGAATTACCAGATCCAATTTCTAGAAACTCATGGGATAACTATTTAACAGTTAATCCAAATGATGCTACGAAATTAGGAATCAAAATTCAAGATAACTATAACGTACATAACGGAAGAATGCAATTTGACGGTGAGTTTGTAAACTTAACTGTTAATGGAACTGTTTTAGAAAATGTTCCAGTATTCATTCAACCAGGTCAAGCAATTGGTACAGTAGGTTTAGCATTTGGTTACGGACGTACTAAAGCTGGTAAAGTTGCAAACAATGTAGGTGTTAACGCATTTGCATTATACTCAGGAAACGTAGGAGCTTCTAATGTTAAGATTGAAAAATCTTCTCGTACAGATAAGCACGAGTTTGCTAACATGCAACAACAACCAACTTTAATGGGACGTTATGAAATCGCAAGAGAAGTTTCTTTAGCAGATTTTATTAACACAGACCGTGAAGAATGGAATCCAACTGCAAAATTACCAACTTGGAGAGGAGATTCTCCAATGGGTGAGGTTGATTTATGGGCTAGTTTTGATCGTTCTACAGGACCTCATTTCAATTTAACAATTGATATGAACTCTTGTACTGGATGTGGAGCTTGTGTTATAGCATGTCAAGCAGAGAATAATACGCCAACTGTTGGTAAAGAGCAAATGCGTATGTCTAGAGATATGTACTGGTTAAGAATTGACCGTTACTACTCTGATGTAACTTACCAAGATCCAGAAGGTAAATTAACTCAAAAGATCGCGATAGAATCTGATCCAGATAACGAACCACAACAATATACACGTTTAATTAAGCCAGAGGCTGAAAATCCAGATGTGATTTTCCAACCAATGATGTGTCAACACTGTAACCACGCTCCTTGTGAGACTGTGTGTCCAGTAGGTGCAACATCTCATGGTCGTCAAGGTCAAAACATGATGGCATATAACCGTTGTGTTGGTACTCGTTACTGTGCAAATAACTGTCCTTATAAAGTACGTCGTTTCAACTGGTTTAACTGGGCGAATAACGATAAATATGACTTCCACATGAATAATGATTTAGGTCGTATGGTACTTAATCCAGATGTTGTTGTACGTACACGAGGAGTAATTGAGAAATGTTCATTCTGTATCCAAGAAACTCAAGCAACAATTTTAAGAGCGAAGAAAGAAAACAGAGCTGTTAGAGACGAAGAGTTTATGGATGCTTGTGCTTGTGCTGCAGCTTGTGGAACAGGGGCAATGAAATTTGGAGATATCAATGACGAAAAATCACAAGTAAGACAAGTATCTAAAGATAAACGTTCTTATGTGTTATTAGAAGAAATTGGTACAAAACCAAACGTTATCTATCAAGTAAAAGTTAGAAACAGAAAAGAACAAGCTTAATTAAATTATAAAGAATTAATAAGGTAAACAAATATGTCACATTACGAATCACAGGTAAGAGAACCCCTTATTTTAGGACATAAAACCTACCACGATATCACAGAAGACATTGCTCGTCCAATAGAGACGCCAGCAAGTAAGTTGTGGTGGACATGTTTCAGTATTGCAATGGTAGCTTTCATCTTCGGATTAGGAGCTATCGCATACACTATTGGAACTGGTATTGGTGTTTGGGGATTAAATAGAACGATTAACTGGGGATGGGATATCACCAATTTCGTATGGTGGGTAGGTATTGGTCACGCCGGTACACTTATCTCAGCCGTTTTATTATTATTCCGTCAAAAATGGAGAATGTCGGTAAACCGTTCTGCGGAAGCTATGACTATCTTCGCCGTTGTACAGGCAGCGTTATTCCCTGTAATTCACATGGGTCGTCCATGGTTAATGTATTGGGTATTCCCAATTCCTAATCAATTTGGATCTTTATGGCCTAACTTTAACTCTCCATTATTATGGGATGTATTCGCGATTTCTACTTATTTCTCTGTATCAACAGTTTTCTGGTTGATGGGATTAATTCCTGATTTCGCTATGGTACGTGACCGTGCAACTAAACCATTTGCTAAAAAAATCTATGGAATTTTAGCATTCGGATGGGGTGGTGGAGCAAAACACTGGCAACGTTTCGAAGAGTTATCTTTGGTATTAGCTGGTTTATGTACACCGTTAGTATTCTCGGTACATACAATTGTATCTTTTGACTTTGCTACATCGGTTATTAAAGGATGGCACTCAACTGTATATCCACCATATTTCGTTGCTGGGGCAATTTTCTCAGGATTCGCGATGGTACAAACATTATTGAGTGTTATGCGTAAGATTTTACATTACGAAGATTATATTACTCGTAAGCATATCGAATACATGAACATCGTAATTGTTGTTACAGGTGGTATGGTTGCAGTAGCATATTTAACTGAGTTATGGATTGCTTGGTATTCAGGTTCTCGTTATGAGGATTTCACATACTTCTCTCCAGGAGCTGCAACAGGACCTTATTGGTGGGCATTCTGGGCGTTAATTATCTGTAACGTTTTAGTACCAGGATTATTATGGATTCGTCCTATTAGACGTTCTTTCTTCTGGACATTCGTTATCTCTATTGTAGTTAACATCGGTATGTGGTTCGAGCGTTTTGATATTATCGTTATCAACTTATCTCGTGACTATTTACCATCAAGCTGGACAATGTTTATGCCTTCATGGGTAGACGTAGGTATCTTCTTAGGTACTATGGGATTCTTTTCTGTGTTATATCTATTGTACGCACGTACATTCCCAGTTATTTCACAATCTGAATTAAAAACTATTTTGAAATCATCAGGCGAAAGCTATAAAAAACATCATACTGAAGATGAGCATCACGAACACTAAAATCGTTTACGGTCTTTACGGAGACGACGATGATTTATTAAAAGCGGTAAAATCTATTCGTAAACAAGGTATTACAATAGATGAAGTATATACACCTTTCCCTGTACACGGTTTAGATAAAGCGTTAGGATTAAAGAAAACTCGTATTTCTGACTTAGCATTTTTCTATGGTGCATTTGGAACAACTTTAGCATCTTTAATGACATGGTTTATTATGAATCATGACTGGGCACAAGATATCGGTGGTAAACCATCATTTTCTTGGGGACAAAATATGCCAGCTTTCGTTCCGATTATGTTCGAGTTGACAGTATTTTGTGCTGCGCACTTTATGTCATTAACATATTTAGTACGTAACAAAATGTATCCAGGAGCTAAAGCAAAAAATCCAGATCCTCGTACAACAGATGACAAATTCTTAATTGAAATTGCTACTTCTGATGTAGAGAAAATCAAAAATGTTTTTGTTGAAACTGGTGCTGAAGAAGTAACTGTAAAAGGTGATTTTGTTCAATCAAATGATAATAATTTAGTACAAGAAGCATAATGAAAAAGATAGCATTACTTATAGGATTAGGAAGTATTATTATCACTTCTTGTTCTGATAAAAAACGTCACTCAAGTATCGTATATATGCCAGATATGTATTATGCAACAGCATATGATCCATATCAGAAAGCAACTATGGGATACCCTGACGATGAAGAAAATTCTGATGTTCCTGTATTTAGTAAAAATCACAACATGTCTGCATTAGAATCTGTAGAAGGTGCTGTGGCAAGAACAGATGGAAATATCTTACCTTGGACTTTTAAGAACAATAACGCAGGTTATGCACAAGCAAAAGCTGTAACAACATCTCCTTTAAATGCTGCTAATAAAGCTGCAGACTTAGAAAGAGGTAAATTATTGTTCGGACAAAACTGTGCTGTTTGTCACGGTGAATCGGGTGATGGACAAGGTTCAATCGTAAAATCTAAAGCTTATTCAGGAGTTCCTAATTATAGCGAAAGAGATGTTACTGTAGGATCTGTTTATCATGTAATTATGTATGGAAAAAATGCGATGGGTTCTTATGCCTCTCAATTAACTCCTGCAGACCGTTGGAGAGTTGCTGAATATGTAATGAGTTTAAAAGGTGGTTCTACTGCTGAAGCTGCACCTGCAGCCGCCGCAGAAACAACAACTGAAAAAACTGAAGAAGCAGCAACTAAATAAATAATAAAATAAGTTAATTATTATGCAATATACATTTTCCCCAAGATTAAAAAATGCATCTTTTATCATGATTGTGATAGGAGTTGTACTTTACGGGATAGGATTTTTCTTACATCAACAAGATGTGGCAAATTCACATGAATATATAAACGGTTTAATAGAAGCTCATCCAACTGAATTTTTCGGTGATTATATTTCAGATTCTTATGCGTCTTTAAATACTGATCATGATGCGCACATGCACCATTTAGAAAACTTATTGAAAAACAGACCATGGGCTGCATTTTATGTGCCAGCTTACTTATCTTTTGGTATTGCAGCTTCTGCATTGTTTTTCTTATGTATTCAATTTGTGGCTAATGCAGGTTGGTCTATGGTTGTTTCTCGTGTTATGGAAGCTATCGCAACATTTTTACCAATTGGATCTCTTTTAGTTGGTATCGTAGCTTTAGCATCTGCAGGAGGTTTAACTCACTTATACCACTGGATGGATCCAGATTTAATTGATCCAAATAGCCCTAAATATGATATTTTTATGGCGAATAAAGCAGATTTATGGTTAAATACACCATTCTGGACAATTCGTATAATTATCTATTTAGTTGTTTTATCATTCATGGTATTTGTAATTAAGAATGCAACTAGAAAATTAGATGAAGCTAATGGAGATTTAAAGTTATATTCTAAATTATACACTAAATCTGTAATTTACCTTGTAATCTTTGCAATTTGTTCTGCAGCGTTTTCATGGGATTTTATTATGTCATTAGATCCACACTGGTTCTCTTCTTTATTTATGTGGTACGGAATGGTTTCATACTTAGTTTCTGCGGTTGCTATTATGGCTATTATGTCTATCTACTTAAAAAAGAAAGGTTCTTTACCATTATTTAATGATAACCACTTACATGATTTAACTAAATTCATGTTCGGTTTCTCATTATTATGGTCATACTTATGGTTCTGTCAGTTTATGTTACAATGGTATGCAAACATTCCTGAGGAGGTACAATACTTCCAACAACGTATGGCTCAATATCCTTTATACTTCTGGATGTTGATTGTAAACTTAGTAGCTCCATTCTTGATTTTAATTTCATCAAGTATGAAACGTAGATTCCAAATCGTTTTTGTAATGGGATTTGTAATTATAGTAGGTCACTATTGGGATTTCTATAACCAAATTATGCCAGCAGCAGTTGGTCCATTCCACAACTTCGGATTTATGGAGATTGGTGCATTAGTTTCGATTTCTGGATTATTTACATTTGTTGTAATGAATGCAGTATCTAAATTAAACTTAGAAGCTAAAGGACATCCTTACTTCCACGAGTCTAAAATTTATGAATATCCTTTCTAATTGAAAGTTTCACAATAAACTAAAAAGCTCGATGCAATTTGCATCGAGCTTTTTTTATAACCTTTTGATTTAAATAGGCTATTAGATTAAATTTATTTTTCTAACTGTCTTTTCTTCGCTTGATTTCTAATTCAACTAAGAACTGATCTACTTCATCATCTAAAGATAAATTACCAACAACATATACACCTTTTTCATTGTTATTACTATTGACAATTCCATAAACAGATGATTGGTCATCTGGATCTGTCATTCCTTCGTATCGATAAATGAAAGTAATATCAAAACTCTCTGGATCAGATTTTAATTGATCTTTCTCAATATTATAATCAATCGTATAACCATCTTTTTTTAGCTCTTCTAGAGCCTCACTAACTGTTTTATAGCGGTATTGGATTCTTTCTTTCATGATCTGTTGTTTAAATAATTAAAAACAAATATTATTCCACTATATTTTGGTTACTTAAATTTTGGACATAAAAAAAGGATTAAAACAATGTTTAATCCTTTTTTTATCTAAATATCTAAAATTTGTTTTAATCTATTATTTCCATCTCTACATTTAATGTTCCAGAACTTGTAGAGCCGATAGATGAAAACGCTGCTCTGCTTAAATCCATTAATCTTGATTTTGTATGTGGTCCTCTGTCATTTACTTTTACAATTACAGATTTCCCGTTTCTTGTATTGGTAACTTTAACCTTTGTACCAAATGGTAAAGTTTTGTGTGCTGCAGTTAATCCTTCTTTATCATATAACTCACCACTTGAAGTTTTTTTACCGTGAAATTTATCTGCATACCAAGAAACGATTCCGCTAATTTTTTTACTAGCCTTTTCTACAATATCTTTTGCAGTTATTTCATTAGCAACTTTGTTTAATAAGTCAGAATTTAAAATTAACTTCTTTGTTAGTAAAGCTGGTAAAGGCTTCTCTATAGATAACATTTTTTGCTCTTTAGCTTTAGCTACCGAAATAGTTGCTATTAAAATAAAAAACGTTAAAATTTTTTTCGCTGCTTTATTCATTTTTTCAAAATCAGTATACTAAAATAAAAAATAAAACACTCGCTCGACCACCAGCTGTTTTTTTACAATGAAAATGAATAGTTTATGCACGTGTAAAACCTTATGTATAGTATTACTATACTTAAAAGTTAATGAAAAGTTAAAAAAAATAGTGTTTGCTAAAAAAATTAAGAATTAGAATGATTTAATATTTAAGTTATTGATAATTAATTGTTTATTAAATAACTCGATTTAAGTGTTCATTCAAAATATTCTTTAATCCTGTAAAATGAATAATTTGTTGCAAAGCTTGTCTTATTTCTTCTGGAGGTAATTCTGTATTTTTAGTCTTATTCATTAAATCCTTTATAAAATTATCAATGTAAATAATTTTAAATCGTAATAAGACATCAAACAAATCTTTATGAACAAATTCTTCTTTCTTCTTAATGTGAATACCTTGTTTTGTTGTCCAGTTTTCACTTAAGTTATATTTTTCAATCATCATTTCCGAAGCTAAATTCACAACTTCAGGATTTATAGAACGAGAAAAGAAAATACCTGTTCTTAATTCATCTTTTTCCAATCCATTTTTTACATCTTCTAAAATAAGTTGATAAAGTGGATTAGATAATTTTAATTCATTTTCATCGAACTGAGAGATGATTTCTTCGTTAACTGTAGTTTTATATAGTTCGTTGTTTTCATTTTTAAGTTCAACTTCTAAATCACCATTTTGCATAATTAGTTTAATAATTTCTGTTTCAACAGTCTGTTGAACATTAATTACTTCTTTATTACCAGTAACAATAGAAATATTAGGCTGTTTTTGTCTAGCCTTATCTGTTATATGAGAATTACTTTCAGAACTTTTATTTCCAGATTTTTGTAATTGAGCTAATTCTTTAAAAAGAACTTCTTCTCTAATTCCCATAATTTTAGAAGTCTCTGCAATATATACTTCCTGTTTTATGATATTTGGAATTAATGAAATAGATTTTACAATTTCGCGAATAAGTTCTGCTTTCTTTATAGGGTCGTTATTTGCTTCTTCTAAAAGAACATTTACTTTAAATCGAATAAAATCTGTAGCATTCTCTTTTATATAATTTTCAATTTCTGAAGAAGAATGTTTTTTAGCAAAAGAATCTGGATCCTCGCCTTCTGGTAAAAGAAGAACTTTTACATTCATCTCTTGTTCAAGAATCATATCAATTCCACGAAAAGATGCTTTTATTCCTGCATTATCACCGTCGTACATAACGGTAATATTTTCAGTTAATCTTTTTATTAATCTAATTTGTTCATTGGTAAGTGCTGTACCAGAACTGGCAACTGTATTTTGTAATCCTGCTTGATGTAGTGCTAAAACATCTGTATACCCTTCAACTAAGAAACACTGATCAGCTTTTATAATTTGTTGTTTGGCTTGAAATAAACCATAAAGCGTTTTACTTTTATGATAAATTTTATTTTCGGGAGAGTTTAAATATTTTGCAGCTTTTACATCATTACGTAAAATACGACCACCAAAACCTAATGTTCTACCAGAGAAACTGTAAATAGGAAAAATTACACGTTCGCGAAATTTATCATATTTTTTGTCGTCTTCTTTAAAAGTTGCTAAACCAGCTTCTTCTATTAATTCTTTAGAATAACCACTTTTTAAAGCATGTTCTGCAAAAGCATCCCATTGCTTAGGAGAATATCCTAACTCAAACTTATCAATGATTTCTTTGGTGAATCCTCTTTCTCTAAAATAACTTAACCCAATTAAATTACCTTCTTCTGAATTATGTAATTGATTTGTAAAATATTTTTTAGCAAAATCTGTCAAGATATAAAGACTTTCTCTTTCTTTTTCTTCTTGCTGTTGCTCAAAATTATATTCTACATCTTCTTCAATCTCTATATTATAGCGTTTAGCTAACCAACGTAAAGCTTCTGGATAAGTAAATTGCTCAACTTCCATTAAAAATGTAACCACATTTCCTCCACGTCCAGAAGAAAAATCTTTCCAGATTTGTTTGGCTGGTGAAACGACAAAAGAAGGCGTCTTTTCATTTCCAAAAGGTGAAAGACCTTTTAAGCTAGAACCTGCGCGTTTAAGATTTACAAAATCTCCAACTACTTCTTCTACACGAGCAGTTTCAAAAATAATATCGATTGTTCTTTGAGAAATCAAACTGATTAAATTTTAATAGAAAATTAATTAAATTCAAAATTAAGACAAATTCTTCACATCAATCTTTTTCTACTTAAATGATTTATTTAAAAAAGGTAAAAAATATGGTATGATATTCGCTTAATGCTAATCAATATAAAATTTTAATTTATGAAATCAGTAATTTTTAGACTAACATTAGTTCTTAGTTTAATTATTGTTATTACATCCTGTACTACAATGAATAATTCAACATCTGGAAACTCAGACAAACAATCCATTTTAGGAAAATGGGAGCTTGTACAAATTAATCAAATGAAAGCAACTAGCATTTCAGAGGCTTATCCTGGTGGGGCGCCTGTGCTTAATTTTATTTCTACTAAAATGTTAAGTGCTTCTGATGGTTGTAACTCATTAAATGGAGGTGTAACAGTTGCTGATGGTGAGGTTACTTTTGGTGATATGATGTCTACTATGAAAGCTTGTGCAAATGTAGAAGACAACAATTTTACTTCTAAATTAAAGGGTAAATTAAAATATTCTATTGTAGATGATAAATTATTATTAATACAAGGCGATATTGTTATTATGACTTTTGCCCGTCCATCTACTTTAGCAGGAACATGGGAATTAGAAGAATTTATTGGAAAAGATAAAAGTGCAAAAACTTTAAATGATCGCTTTCCAAATAAAAAACCAATGTTAACTTTCCAAAATAATATGGTTTCTGGTAATGACGGATGTAATAGTCTAAACGGTGCTTATATTGCTGTCGGAAATTCTTTAACAATGAAAAATGTAGCTTCAACAAGAATGTTTTGTGAAGGAGTAGATGATGCCGCTTTTATGGATCGTTTTAACAACGTAAATAAATTTGAAATGAAAGATGATAAATTAGTATTATTTGCGAATGATATTAAAACTATGGTTTTCAAGAAAAAATAAAATAACTATTTATTATAATTTTTTAAAAGCTAACTTTCTGAGTTAGCTTTTTTTTATATTTGTGCTACGTTTTTTAAGTAAGAATATGAAATTTCCACACGTACATAAATTAAAAGAAATAGCGTCAATAATTGATGCTAAGTATATTGGTGACGAAAATTTTCCAATTGAAGGAATAAATGAAATTCACAGAGTAGAGGCAGGAGACATTGTTTTTGTTGATCACCCAAAATATTATGATAAAGCGTTAGAATCTAACGCAACAATTATTTTAATTAATAAAGAAGTAGATTGTCCAGAAGGGAAAGCTTTATTAATCTCTGATGATCCATTTAGAGACTTTGTAAAAATTGGACAACATTTTCTTGCTTTTGAAGCAAGCACTAAACAAATTTCTGATTCTGCCGAAATAGGAGAGAGTACAATTTTGCAACCAGGTGTTTTTATAGGTAATCATGTAAAGATCGGTAAAAACTGTGTTATCCATTCTAACGTATCTATTAATGACCATTCAATTATTGGTGATAATGTGATTATTCGTTCAGGAACAGTTTTAGGAGCTGATGCATTTTATTATAAGAATAGAGAAACAGGATTTGATAGATTAAAATCTGTTGGAAATGTTATTATTGAAGATAATGTAGAAATCGGTGCAAATTGTACAATAGATAGAGGAGTTTCTGCTTCTACTATTATTAAGGAAGGAACAATTATGGATAACTTAATTCAAATTGGTCACGATACAATAATTGGTAGAAAATGTTTAATAGCTTCTCAAGTCGGTATTGCTGGTTGTGTAAATGTAGAAGATGAAGTTTCTATTTGGGGACAAGTGGGAATTACTAGTGGAGCAACAATTGGTAGTAAAGCTGTACTTTTAGCGCAAGCGGGTGTAAGTAAATCGCTAGAAGGAGGAAAAACTTATTTTGGTTATCCTGCGGAAGAAGCGAGAGGCCTTTACAAAAAAATGGCAATTACAGAAATTATGGTTAGAGAATATCGAAAAAAATAACAATTAAATAATTATAAATACTTAGCTCGATTATAAGCCATTTTTTTTAAATTTTATTTGATAATTTGACCCTTTTGAATAAAATTATGGTATATTTTTTAGGGTGAATATTTTTTAAAAAGAGAAAGACCTTTTATATTTGTCTAACTAAAAAAATCACAATGTCTGTATTAGTAAACAAAGATTCAAAGATAATCGTTCAAGGTTTCACAGGAAAAGAAGGAACTTTTCATGCCGAGCAAATGATTGAGTATGGAACTCAAGTAGTTGGAGGGGTTACACCAGGTAAAGGAGGACAAACTCACTTAGGATTACCAATTTTTAACACTGTAAAGGATGCTGTAGATCAAGCTGGAGCAGATGTTTCTATTATTTTCGTTCCGCCAGCATTCGCAGGTGACGCTGTTATGGAAGCTGCAGAAGCTGGAATTAAAGTAATTATTTGTATTACTGAAGGTATTCCTGTAGAAGACATGGTAAAAGTTCAGGCTTATGTTGATCAAAGAGATGTTACATTAATTGGACCTAACTGTCCAGGTGTTATTACATCTGAAGAAGCTAAAGTTGGTATTATGCCAGGATTTATCTTCAAAAAAGGTAAAGTAGGAATCGTTTCTAAATCAGGAACTTTAACTTACGAAGCTGCTGATCAAGTAGTAAAAGCTGGTTACGGTATTTCTACTGCAATTGGTATTGGTGGAGATCCAATTATTGGAACTACAACTAAAGAAGCTGTAGAATTATTTATGAATGATCCAGAAACAGAATGTATCGTAATGATTGGTGAAATTGGTGGACAATTAGAAGCAGAAGCTGCTCGTTGGATTAAAGCTAATGGAACTAAACCAGTTGTAGGTTTCATCGCAGGTCAAACTGCTCCAAAAGGACGTACAATGGGACATGCAGGTGCTATCGTTGGTGGTGCAGATGATACTGCTCAAGCTAAAATGGCAATTATGGAAGAATGTGGAATCCACGTTGTTGCTTCTCCTGCTGATATTGGTGCTACTGTTGCAAAAGTTTTAGGATAATAAAATTACAATATCTAGTAAAATATAAAAGGAACTCTAAATTAGAGTTCCTTTTTTTAATGGTTAATTTTTTCTTCTATTTAACCTGTTTAGAGTTTTAAATATTATATTTTAATTATTTAGCTAATTTTCTTTTTTAAACGGATTAAAAAAAATGGTATTTAAATGTTTGACGTTAATAAAATTGAAAGAGCGTAGGATACAAATGATTTAATGAACGTATGTGAATTTTTAAATCATTCCGTAGCGTTGATAATTTTTAGTCAAAGATTTACGACCTTGATGGATCTTGTACTGAGGCTCTCGAAGTATTGTTTCGTTTTTTTATCAAGATTCCCCGAACGGCATATGAATTCATATGAAAACAATTAAAAGTTCATGAATAAAAAATGAAAATAAAACTATATTCTTAGTATTAAAAATTCTATATAAAAACTTTTAACATGAAAAGAATTTATAATATATCATCCTCATCTTCTTCTTCATCTTCCTCGTCTACAAAATAGTCTTCGACAAATATTTTATATAGTTTGGGACAGAAGATTTGTAAATTGGTGAAATTTTCATCGTCCCAATCAAAATCTGGTTTAGGAAAATTCTCTGTGAAATTTTCTAATTGTTTTTTCTCTATGTAGTTGGCAATAGGTAGACCAACTTTTACCATGAAGAGTTCATTGGTAATAGAATGAAAATTCTCAAATTCGTACAAATCATCTTCGTTAAAGCCCTCTTTAAAATAATAAGAAAGCCTATCAGGATGCGATAAAGCTTTTTCGAATAATTCTCTACCTTGAGAAACAATCCAATTTTTAAAATAAAAAAAATGTTTTGGATCAGTTTCATCATTCATTATACAAGCAGCACACCATATTTCTGGTGAATGTAAAGAAAATAATAAATTTTCTAATCTTATTTGAAATCCAATAATATCTTCGGCAGTAAGTCTTTCTAATTCTAATGCTAAAGACTGTCTTTGTTCGTTCAAATTACTAGCTTCTTGTAAAGAATTTTCTATAATTTGCCAAAATAAATCTTCTTCGAGCATTCCCGAAATTGGTTCTGCTGGAACTGAAAAAGAATTAAATAAATCATCTAAAAAATCCATATAAAGCTATATTTAGGTTGTTGTTATGCTAAATTTTATTGACTGTTGCTTTCTCATTTTTTTTAATTGTCTAATTATTAATTATTTAAAATAAATTGAAAATAGTCATCAATCTTCTGTTTAATTTATGAAAAAAAAGTTTAAAAAACAAGATGAAAAAATGAAATAAGGTAATTTGGTTAGATTTAAAAAAGATGAGCATAATATGAAGTTTATTCAAATTATGCTCATTATTTTTTTTAATTGAAATCCGAGATTTGAAATTCGGAGTAGGAATTTAGAAACTAGATGTTGTTAATTCAATTCTAATTGTTATTCTATAATATGAGGAATAAATCTACTTTTATCTGTTGTAATAAATTGGTTACTTTCTCTGAAAGTAATTCCTGCAGATTCTTGACCAATTATCCAACTACCAATAATAGAATAACCCGTTTCTTCTTTTCGCAGATTTGCTAACTCTTGGTATATAAATCCTTCTTCACCATATTCACCCAAAGTCTGCTCTGTAATACGACCTTCTTTTACAACTTCTATATTTGCACCTTCACGAGATAAAAGAGGTTTTTTTACATAATTTTTCATCTCTTTAGGAGAATCAAAATAAGCCTCTAAAAGTAGAGGATGATTTGGATATAGTTGCCATAAAACAGGAAGTATAGCTTTATTAGAAAGAATCATTTTCCAAGCAGGCTCTATCCAATTTGCTTTTGCTTCATCATTTTTGATATTGTATGCAAAAAGCTCATTCGTCATCCATTCCCAAGGATAGAGTTTAAAAATATCAGTAATTATTTCATCTTCTAAATCAACAAAATTTATATTATTCCAACCAATATCATCAATAAAAATTAATTTAGTGTTTATACCAGCTTGTATTGCAGTATCGCGTAGATATTCTGCATTTGTTAAATCTTCTAATGATTCTTTTACACAAGAAAAATGTAACGTATCTCCTTTAAGATAGGGTTTTAAAATTTTCCATGTATCAATAAGTTTATCATGAACAGAATTAAATTGATCTTTAGTGTCTCCAAAATAATTTTCCATCCAAAGCCATTGCACAACGCCACACTCAAACAAAGAAGTAGGTGTATCAGCATTAAACTCTAATAATTTTATCTGATTATTTTTCTCATCATAAGAAAAATCGAATCTCCCATAAATACTTGGTACATCATTTTCCCATGTTTCAATAAGATAAGGTTGAATAAATTTTGGAATTTTAAACAAATCGAGCATATTATTTTCTATAACATGTTCCACTGCATGTAGGCACATATCCCACAATGTTTTTGTCGCATCAAAAATTTGGTCAGCTTCTTTTTCAGAAATAGAATAATAGTAATCTTCTATCCAATAAGGTATACCTTTCTCATCTGTATGATAACCAAAACCAATGTTCTCTAATCGTTCTTGCCAATTAGAATCTTTTTTTAATTGTTTAATTTCCATTGATTATTTTTTAAGATGAAGCAGATGAAGACGAACTTCCGAAACCACCACGTACTGCTTGGTCTCTCATAGCTTTATCTTTCATTGTATTTGTTCCAATATTAGATTTTTGATGTATACCTGGGCTCGAATATCCCATTCCTCCAGTTAAACTACGAAATGCCATAAACCAAAGTAAAGAATTTCCCATTCCTCCATTATGAGATTGGTTATTCTGAGAATAATTTTGTGTTACATCTGTATATGGTGCTGTAGAATCTGCACGCATAAATACTTTTTGAGGATTTGTAGCAACAGCTTCTTCTTTATTAACACAAGAACTAAGAACAGAAGAAATTAAAACCAATGTAACAAGTTTACTTGCTTTTTTATCTTTATTATTCATTTTTATTGTATTGTAACATAAATTGGAACAGAAGCAGAATCTGTTGGAGTAGATTTTTTTGATGTAATTAGTGTATCAATTTTTTCATTAATAACGACATCATTTGCCCAGATTTTTTGTTTTGTAATATGAAAAACAGAGTCACCAACAGTTTTTGTTGTTAAAACTACTTCACGAGCAGATTTTTTATCAATTTGTTCTAAATTTTCACTATTTCCCTGATTAGATTGACAAGAATAAAATAAAGTGAAAACAGAAATTATAAGTAATTTTCTTTTCATTGTCTTTTATGAGATAGTCACAAAGTTACATTATTTCATAAAAAAAAGCACAATTCAGAGTTGATCTGAATCATGCTTTTAAAAAAAAGTATAGTTTTATTATTTAGTTATTTCAAAGCAAATAGGCTCTCTTTTTTCATAGAACCAGTTTCTTTTAATCTTGTATGCCAAGAAAAAGCTTCTTCTAATATATGTGGTGTTTGTCCACCTCTTTCTGCGCATGCTCTCTCAAAATAAGATAATAATTCACCTTGATAATCAGCATGAACACAATTATTAATAATTTCAATTGCTCTTTCTCTTGGAGCTAATCCTCTTAAATCTGCCAAACCTTGTTCAGTAACAATAATATCTACATCATGTTCTGTATGGTCTGTATGAGAAACCATTGGAACAATAGAAGAAATATTTCCTCCTTTTGCAATAGATGATGTTACAAAAATAGAAATGTAGGCATTACGTGCGAAATCTCCAGATCCTCCGATACCATTCATCATATGAGTACCAGAAACGTGTGTAGAATTTACATTTCCATAAATATCACATTCTAAAGAAGTATTAATTCCGATAATTCCTAAACGGCGGATAACTTCTGCAGAGTTAGAGATAGATTGTGGACGTAAAACGATTTTGTCTTTATAATTCTCGATATTATTAATTACACGGTCATAACACTCTTGAGAGACTGTCATAGAAGATGCAGAAGCAAATTTCATTTTTCCAGAATCTATTAAATCAAAAGTAGAATCTTGTAAGACCTCAGAATACATTACTAAATCCTCGAAATCAGAATTTTCTAATCCACCTAAAACAGCATTTGCAACTTTACCAATACCACATTGTAAAGGCATTAAAGATTTTGTTAAGCGACCTTCTTCAACTTCTTTTTCAAAGAATTTTACAATGTTTTGAGCGATTGCAATCGTAGCATCATCAGCCGGCTGAATATCACCAGGCATATCTTGAATATCATGAAAAACAATACCAACAATTTTAGAAGGGTCAACTTTTATAGTTTCAGTTCCTATCTTAGTATCAATTGTTGTAATATTAATAGGTGTACGTTTTCCGTATTCTTCTACATTGTATATATCATGAATTCCTTTAATATTTGTAGGAATAGTCGTATTAATCTCTATGATTAATTTCTCAGCACTTTTTACAATTTCAACATTATTACCAATAGATGTTGTTGGGACTAAAGAACCATCTTCTAATATTTCAGCAACTTCTAAAATTCCTAAATCAATTTTAAATTGACCATTTAATATATGTTCAGCACTTTCACCTAAGTGTTGGTCTATAAAAAGTAGATTACCAGCATTAATATTTTTTCTCATTACAGTATCTACCTGAAATGGTAAACGCTTTTTTAATGCTCCACTTTCAACTAAAGCAGCATCGGTACCATGTCCTAATGAAGCTCCTGTAACTAAAGTTAATTTTAAATCTTCTGTTTTAGCACGTTCTGCAACAGCTTTTAATACAACTTTTGTATCTCCACCTCTTGTAAAACCACTTGAACCTACAGTCATTCCATCTTCAAAAAACTTAGCAGATTCATCCGCTGTCATTATTTTTGAATGTAAGTCAGTTAATTTTATTCTTTCCAACATATGCAACTTTTATTTTTGTCTCTTTTCTTAAAATATTTATCCTCTTTGTACAGAGGGAATTACAAATATTAGATAATTTGAAAAATTGTTAATATTAAAAAAGGTCAAATAATTATTCAAAACAGCCACTTAATTTGTGTACATTATACATTATATAAAAAATATCTGTATCTTAGTTGTCTATATAAACAAACAATGAATATACACTTAGATAATAAATTTGAGACACGATATTATTTAACCGAGATTGATAAATATCCAACATCAATTTTCTGTTACCACAAAGAGATTTCGGAAGCATACGTGGTTGAACATAAACATAATAAAGCTCAATTTCTATATTGTGAAGGTGGAATTGTTTATGTAAAAATAGGAAAAGATACATTTTATTTGCCTGCTAGACACTATATGTGGATACCTCCTCATGTAGAACATAGTATACACCCAAATACACCAGAGGTAATCATGAGAAATTTATATTTTCCGATTAATGAAGGCGATGATTCTTTTTACAAAAAAGTAGGAATTTATCCGACAGATGGATTATTACTTGAACTTTTATTGTTTTCTAATCAATGGAAAGGAGATATACTTCCAGATGATAAAAGCGAATTTATTATAGCACAAGCATTCAAAGAAATCTTACCTAAAGTAAGTAAAAATAGCTTGAGATTAGCTTTACCACTTCCTCATGACGAACGTCTTAAAAAAATTGTACAATTCTTAGATGATAACATGGATTCATCTATTACAATGAAAAAAATCACTGCTGAGTTTGGGTTTTCGGAACGTTCTTTGTCAAGATTATTTCAGAAAGATTTAAATATGACATTTGTTCAATATTTTACAATCTTAAGAATGTTAAGAGCTTTACAATTGTTAATTGATGGTACTTATTCTATTAGTGAAATATCTAACATGGTTGGATATAATAGTTTACCAACTTTTAGTAACACTTTTCAGAAAGTAATTGGTGTTCGACCAACAGATTATTCTAAAAAGAAAGATATATTATAAAGAATGAAAATTTATCAAGTAAGTGGTTTAGGAGCAAATGGAAATGCGTTTAGAAATTTGCGCTTAGCAGATGGATTTGAACAAGTTTATATTCCTTGGTTAAAACCAGAAAAGAATGAAACATTAGCTCATTACACAGAAAGATTAATTAATACTATAAATCCCACAGAAGATTTTCTTTTGATGGGATTATCTTTTGGAGGAATAATTGTGCAGGAAATGAATCGGTTTATTCATCCTAAACATACCTTTCTTATATCAACAGTAAAGAATAGAAGAGAACTTCCTAATCTACTTAAGTTTTCTGCCTCAACAAATGCTCATAAAGCAATTCCTATGAGTTTTCTTACATCAGATAGGGCTTTCTCTTATATGATGTTAAGAAAGTTATATTACACAGAGAAAGACAAGTCTAATATTGATGATATCTTTGAGTTTAAAGATAAAGATTACCTAAGTTGGTCTATTCATAAAATCGTAAACTGGGAACATTCTACTGCTTATCAAGAAGAAAATGTAACACATATACATGGTACGAAAGATATTGTTTTCCCTATCAATAATATTCAAAATGCGATTAGAGTAGAAGGGGGAACACATATTATGGTAATGCAAAAACCAAAAATTATTAGCGAAGAAATAAACAAGGTTCTTAATTTACTTTAAATGAAAAAAAGAATTCCTTTACTTCTTATTTTTTTTAGACTTTTATTAGCTCCAATTATAATAGCATTAGCTTATTATTTAAAGGAAGAATCTAGAGGTATTTTAGTTACTTTAATTTTCTTAGGGTTAATTTCAGATATTTTTGATGGAATTATCGCAAGAAAATTAAAAGTAAGTTCTGTAAAATTGAGAAGATTAGACAGTCAAGTAGATTTAGTTTTTTGGATTACTGTAATGATTGCATGCTACATATTAAACGCGGAAATACTACAATAAAATAAAGTAGGATTATTTCTTTTACTCTTCATGGAATTTTTATGTTATGCGATTAGTTTTATTCGGTTTTCTAAAGAAACTTGTACACATGCATTTCTTTCAAAAATATGGGGACTCTTTCTATTTTCTAGCTTTGTATCTATAATAGGATTTGGATACGGAGGTATTCTTTTACAATTAACTATTTATTGGGGAATAATCTCTCAGTTAGATGTCATTTTAATTATTCTATTATTACCAAAATGGCAAAATGATATTCCAAGCTCTTATCATGCAAATCTTATTAGAAAAGGAATTCCTTTCAAAAAAAGTAAATTGCTAAATGATGAATAAAAAAAACTTAATGTTTCCATTAAGTTTTATACTATTTTAAAGTTCTAATTTGTTTTCTGTTTCGAAATAACTTTTTTCTAAAGCTAAATTTTCAGCATTTATTACATCAAAATCTCCAATTTTAGTTCGACGTAGAGCAGTTAAATAACCACCAGAATTTACAGCTTTACCAAAATCGTACGCTAAACTTCTAATGTATGTTCCTTTACTACAATTTACTTCAAAATCTACAAAAGGCAAATCTATTTTAGTAATTTTAAAATCGTGAATTGTAATTTTTCTAGCTTTTCTTTCTATTTCTTGTCCTTCTCTTGCTAACTCATACAAACGTTTACCATCTACTTTTATAGCAGAATGCATAGGAGGAAACTGTTCTATTTCTCCAATAAACTGTTCTGTAGCTTCGTAAATTATTTCTTCTGTTAAATGATCTGTAGGAAAAGTTTGATCTTCTTCAGATTCTAAATCATAAGTAGGTGTAGTAACACCTAATTTTATAGTACCTGTATATGTTTTTTCTTGCGCCTGAAATTCATCTATTTTTTTAGTTAATTTTCCAGTACAAACTAATAAAAGACCAGTAGCTTTAGGATCTAACGTTCCTGCATGTCCAACTTTTATCTTCTTTAAATCGTAAGATTTTCTAATGTTCCAACGAATTTTATTTACAACATCAAAAGAAGTCCAATCTAACGGTTTATCAATCAGAAAAACATGTCCTTCTTGTATTTTCTCTACATTCATTCTATTTATGCTGAATCATTGTTGTTTCTACAGAAGTATTATTTTCTGTAGAAGATTGTGGATTATTCCAAAAGTAAATTAATAGTACAATTCCTATTATAATTCTGTACCAACCCCAAAATTTAAATCCATATTTAGTTAAAACAGAAATAAAAGATTTTACAGCGATTAATGCTACTACAAATGCAATAACATTTCCAAGAATAAATAACGTAATATGTTCTTGATCTTGTAAAATCATTTCGTAACCTTTCATAGGAGTTACAGTATCTTCTCCCCATGTTTTTACAAAAACTGAATAAACAGTTACTGCTAACATTGTAGGAACAGCTAAAAAGAAAGAAAATTCTGCTGCTGCTTTACGAGATAAACCTTCTGTCATACCTCCAATAATAGATGCTGCAGAACGAGAAGTACCAGGCATCATAGCTAAACATTGCCAAAAACCAATTGTAACAGCTTTCTTTATTGTGATATCTTTTTCGTTATCAATTTTAGGATTTTTAAACCATTTGTCTACAAATAATAAAATAAATCCACCAAAAACTAACATTCCAGAAATAGCGACTTGATTTCCTAAGACAGCTTCTATTTTATCATCAAATAATTTTCCTAAAATTAAAGCAGGCACAACAGCGCATGCTAATTTGATGTAAAAGTTAAAATTAAAATCCTGGAAGTTGAAAAACTTTTTCCAGTATAAAACGACAACTGCTAAAATGGCTCCAAATTGTATAGAAACCTGAAACATTTTTAAAAATTCGCTTTCAGGAAGTCCCATTAAAGCGGCAGTAAATCCCATGTGAGCAGTAGAAGAGATAGGCAAATATTCTGTCAATCCCTCAACAATTGCAATAATAATTGCTTGTAAAGTATTCATTATTTTTCCTTATTCGGATTGATTAAAATAGCATAAATTTCGACAATAAAACCAGCAACAACTAAAAATGGAGCTAAACGAATTCTACGAAATGAGTAAATATCATCATTCCAATAATTCGCATCCCAAGTTCCGTCTGGTCTTGTATTCGCATCATGTCCTGTCATTAATAAAAATCCAAGTCCAATTAATGCTAATCCAATTGCCATGAAAATATAATTTCTTTTCCCGAATAAAAAAGTAAAACCAGCACCATTAGTTGATGCTGATTCTTTAGTTGTATTTATTGAATTTGTTTTCATTAATAAAGTTGATCAGTTTTTAATCTTAAGTAACGCCATGCAGCAAATAATGTACTAAAAATAGCGATAATAACACCAATTGCAATTAAAATAAGAATTAATGCTGTGTAATTAGGATTCCATAATAGTAAACCTACTTTTGTTGCTAATGTGTACCATAAAGCACTTAGTCCAATAATTGCTATTGTCGCAGCAAAAAATCCTAAAATAGCTCCTTCTATAAGGAAAGGCTTCATAATAAAACGTCTGCGAGCACCAACCAATTGCATTGTTTTTATGCTGAAACGTTTTGCGTATATTTTTAATCGGATAGAGTTGTTGATTAAGATAACAACAATTACCAAGAATATTACAGCAAAAATCATTAACCAAAAAGTAATTTTATTAATGCTTTGGTAAATAGTTACCATTGCTTCTTTATCACTTTTTACTTCATCTATAATTGTATTTTTTGCTAAAACTTTATTGATAGAATCTATTTGCTCAACAGATTGTATGGTGTTTGGATTTAAAGTAATTTGTACAGAGGCAGGGAAAATACTTTCTTCAAAGAAATCACTTCCATCAGTTCCTAAATCTTTTTTAGCAATTTTACCAGCTTCTTCTTTGCTAATATACTTTGTAGCTTCAACAAAAGAATACTTCACCTTCAACGAATCGATATAAGATTTTTGCAAATCAAGCTCTTTATCTTTTAATTTTGGATCTTCGACATCTTTAAAATAAGCTTCAATTTTTAATTCTCTTTTTAGATGTTCTGCGTAACTTTGTGCATTAATGACAATTAAGCCGAAAATACCTAATAGAAATAAAACAAGCGAAATACTAATTATTACAGTAATATTAGAAGAACGCAGTCTTTTTTTCTCAAATTTATCGTTCGTTTTTGACATTTGGGTTAATTTTGGGGCTAATATAAAAAAAACTTATCTTGAAAGAAAGATATTCTAATAGATATTATAAGATAAGTGGGTTAAAGAAAACTTAAAATTTATAATTTTTGAAAGTAAAAGCTAAAAAACATTTAGGTCAGCATTTTTTGAATGATGAAAATATTGCTCGAGATATCGCCGAAGGTTTAACTTGGGAGGGATATGATCGTGTATTGGAAATTGGTCCAGGAATGGGAGTGTTGACAAAATATATTTTGCAAGCAAAGAAAAATATAGAGGTTGTAGAGATTGATGCAGAATCTGTAGAATATCTAAAAGAATATTATCAACCTTTTTATCCAGGATTTAAAATTCATTCCGAAGATTTCTTAAAAATGGATTTCTCTTCTAAATTTGACGAGCAAATCGCAATCTTAGGAAATTTCCCTTATAACATTTCTTCTCAAATTATTTTTAAAGCGTTAGAAGAAAGAGAAAATGTGCCAGAAGTTTGTGGAATGTTTCAAAAAGAAGTTGCAGAAAGAATTGCATCAAAAAAAGGAACAAAGGATTATGGTATACTTTCTGTGTTAGCACAAGCATATTACCATTGCGAGTATTTATTTACTGTTCCAGAGCATGTTTTTACACCACCACCAAAAGTGAAATCAGGTGTAATTATTATGCGTCGTTACAGAACAGAAATAGAAGGAGTAGAAAGAAAAAGATTTTTTCAGGTTGTAAAAGCCGGTTTCGGTCAAAGAAGAAAAACATTAAGAAATGCTTTAAAATCTTTAGGTATTCCAGAAGATTTAATGGAACATGAGTTCCTAAACATGCGTGCAGAGCAATTGTCTGTAGAAGATTTTATTGAGTTAACGAAAAGAATGAAATAAATTATGGAGGTAAAAATTACAAAAGAGTTTATAGAAATTTTAGTAGAAAGAATAAACGAACAAAATGCAAAAGAAGTTAAGGAGATGTTGCAAGATCTTCACCCAGCAGATATTGCCGAATTGTTTGATGAACTTTCGACCAAAGAACAATCTTTTGTAATTGATTTACTTGATAATGAGATTTCTGCTGACATCTTACTTGAATTAGAAGAAGATGATAGAAAGAAATTTCTAAAAACATTAACAGCCAAAGAAATTGCTGAAGATGTAATTACCGAAATGGATACCGACGATGCTGTTGATGTTATTAACGAGCTTTCTGAAGAGAAAAAAGATGAGGTAATTGCACAGTTAGAAGATCAAGAACATGCCAAAGAAATTGTAGACCTTTTACGCTATGATGAAGAAACCGCTGGAGGTTTAATGGGAAAGGAGCTCGTAAAAGTGAACAAAGATTGGTCTGTAATTACTGCTGTTAAACAAATGCGTAAGCAGGCAGAAGATTTAGAAGAAGTTTTTTCTATTTATGTGGTAGATGAAGACGATAAATTATTAGGAACTTTAAGTTTAAAGCGTTTATTGACAACATCTGCGAATGCTAAAGTTGCAGATGTTTACAACGAAAAAATACAATACGTAAAAACATATGCGAAAGATGCTGAAGTAGCAAAAGTTATTGAAAAATATGATTTATACGAAGTACCTGTTGTAGATGAATTAATGCGTTTAGTTGGCGTAATTACGGTTGATGATGTGATTGATGTAATCCGTGAAGATGCAGAAGAAAATTATCAATTAGCAGCCGGTATTACGCAAAATGTAGATTCTGATGATAGTATTTGGAAATTAACAAAAGCACGTTTACCATGGTTATTACTGGCATTGGTAGGTAGTTTTATCGCTGTAAATGTTTCGCAAAGTTTTAGCGATGCAATGAATTTATTTCCTCAGTTATTCTTTTTTACACCTCTTGTTGCTGCCATGGCAGGAAATGTTGGTGTACAATCCTCAGCCATTATTGTACAAGGTTTAGCGAATAATAATATTACAGGTTCTATTTGGAAAAGATTAGGAAAGGAAATGCTTTTAGCCATGCTAAATAGTGTTGTTTTAGCTATGTTACTTTTATTAGCAACTCATTTTATCATGAGTACGAGTTATGAAATCTCATCAACAATTGTATTGGCATTGGTTATTGTAATGATTTTGGCAAGTTTAATCGGAACATTTATTCCGATTATGTTACATAAATATGGTGTAGACCCTGCAATTGCTACAGGGCCATTTATTACCACAAGTAATGATATTTTTGGATTACTTATTTATTTTTCTATCGCAAAAATGATATTAGGGTTCTAAACTCTATAAATATCATAGTTTAATAAATTTTAATAAATTAATTTAGTTTTCGAATTATATAAATAAGAATATAATGAAATTTGCTTATTTACACGGTTATCAAGGATTTGTAACAGATGAAAAAAGAATTTATTTAGATTCTTTAGGAGAGTGTTATGCACCTTTAATTGATTACGATACAGATAATACAATTATACAAGAACTGTTGGTAAAGTTTAAAGAAGAACCTATAGACTTTATTGCAGGAACTAGTTTAGGAGGAATGATAAGTTATTATTTGGGAATGATGTTAAATATTCCAGTTTTAATGTTTAATCCTGCTGTAATTGCAATAGAGCGTTTAAAACCATTTCTACCAGAAGTTTTACTAAATAGTGTTCCATCTAAAAAAAATACTGTTTTTACAGGTTTAAAAGACGATGTAATAGAACCTCAGCTTCAAATAGAGTTTGTTGAAAATTTACAAAAACAAAACGGAAATATTGAACAATTTTTTGATGCAGAAATGACACATCTAGTAACCTTAGATGAGTTTGAAAGAGCTTTTAAGAAATTTATAGAGTTGAAGAAGGTTTCTAAGTTATAATGTTTTTAAGTTATTAAGTTTATAATTTAGAAAAACAATACAATAGCTTTGTTCATCTAAAACTTTAAAAACATAACCACTAAATTTAAAATTGAAATGTAGGATTCTTCAAATCATGATAGAATAAAACTTTCCAATGATTTTCTATTGCTAATTCTTCCCAGTTTAATCTATCTTGCATGGCTTTCTTTCCATCAAAATCACTTTTATATGCGATACGATGTTTAAGATAAGCTCTTAAAGGTAAATTATCAGAGCCAAAAAAAGCAATTTCATTTTGTTCTTCTATCCAAAAAACTTGTAGAAAAGGAGTGTGTCCTCCAGTAACTTCAAATCTAATTTTATCTGTTATGTTTCCTTTGTCATCATTCAACCAAATGATTTCACTATTTTTTATAATAAAATCTAAGACAGATAAATCATAAGACAAACTTTCTGTTTGAGTAATCGCAAATTCATATTCACGTTTCTGAATATAAAGAGAAGCATTCGGAAAAATTAATTCCATATTTCCATTTACTTTTTTCACTAAACCATCTACATGATCTTTGTGTAAATGAGAAAGTAAGATTTTAGATATAGTAGAAGGGTTAAGATTTAAATGCTCTAAATTCTGAATAATTTTTGGTTCATTATTTTCTAGCCATCCTAATCCAGCATCCAATAAAATATTTTCGTTATCAATTTGTATCAGAAATGGTTGTACAGCCATTTTTAATCCTTCATTTTCTTCATTTAATAAAGAAAAATTCTTCTCTTTATCTACATTAAAATGACCATCAATTAAAGGAAATATATTCATAAATGTATTTTTGATAATAATATTGTTTTGTATCGTTTAAGATTAATTCTATAACCTTTCAATACTTTTTGTAAAATAAATAACGGAACCAAGTTAAAAGCTGCTAGAAAACATAAACAGTAAACAAACGATTTTATTCCTAAATATTGTATAATCAATCCTCCTAAAAATGGAGTAGCAGCTTGTGCAACTAATGGTAATAATGCTAAATTCCCTATTATTTTTGCATATATTTTTGGACTAAATATCCACAAAGGCAATGTTCCTCTTAAAATAGAGCGCATACCATTTCCTAATCCAAATATAATAACTCCTATAAACGCTATTTTATAAGAAAGTAATAGCAAAACAAATGATATAAAAATTGCAAAAGAAGAGATTAACGCTGTAATAATAGGTGTTTTTTTAGGAAATAGAAGATCTAATAAACGTACACCAACTTGGCTTGGGCCTAATAAAGCTCCAATTGCTATAGCTTCTTTTAATCCAATCCCTTTATCTTTAAGAATTTCGATAATGTAAACATATAAACCAGTCATAAGAAATGAGCCAATAGAAAAATTGATGAGTAATAAATAGAATGATAATTTAAGATCAGGAACAACGTTTGTTTTCTGAATAATTATTTTATTTTCTTTCTTCTCATTTATTTCTTTGTGATCTTGCTGGTAAGCAAAACTAAAAAAGTGTATTGGAAGAGTAAATATGATTAATAAAATGGCAAAAATTAATAAAGAATTTCTCCATCCATAATTTGTGCTACAATAAGATAAAATTGGCCAAGCAACAGTTGTTGCAAATCCAGAAATTAATGTAATCTGTATTATAGATCCAGAAGCTTTTTTACCATATTTTTTTCCTAAAGAAGCAAATAAAGCATCATAAAGCCCAAAACCCATTGCAACTCCCAATAAAATCCATCCTATTAAGTAAACTATTTTTCCAGAAGAAAATGAAATGGTTATAAGACCTAATGCCATAATAATTCCAGATAAGAATAGAATATAATTTTTCTGTGAATTATTAATTATTTTTCCAATTTTTGGAGAAATTAGCCCAGAAATTAAGATTGAAATAGACAGACATCCATAAATAAATTGAGGAGACCAATTTGTTTCTTTCATAATAGGATCAGCTAAGATAGAAAGGACAAAATAAGAACATCCCCAAAGTAATATTTGGGCTATACCAAGAAAAAAACTCTCGATATATTGAAAATAGTTTTGATTTAAGAATTTCATTATCATATTGTAAAACAAATTTCTGTTATTTTTATAAATTTGTAAAACACTTTATTTCGATTAGATCAATCGATAAAACCGATTAATAAAAATGGAGCTAAGACAATTAAAATATTTTTTAAAAGCAAAAGAATTACTCAACTTTACAGCTGCTGCAGATGAGTTATATATTAGTCAAAGTACACTATCACAGCAAATAAAACAGTTAGAAATAGAGTTGGGAGTACCATTGTTTGATCGTATTGGGAAACGAATTGTTCTTACACAAGCAGGTGAAGAATTTGCAATTTATGCTAAAAAAAGCTTAGATAAATCGAAAGAAGGTTTTCTAGCTATGCAAGATTTGAAAGAATTAAAGAGTGGAAAATTAGAAATAGGCGTTTCTTATGGTTTACGTTTAACATTGTTAGCTGCATTAAAAAGTTTTACATCTAAGTTTCCATCTATTCAGATTAAAATTACTTTTAATACAACGCAAACATTAATTCACTTATTAGAGGAATCTAAATTAGATTTTATACTCACTTTTAAAGACGATTTTTATTATACAAATTTAGAGTATACGCCATTGTTTTCTTCAAAAATGTCTTTTGTAACAACAAAGGAGAATAATTTAAATAGGGAAGACATTAAATTGGCGGAAGTTGTAAACTATCCTCTTATTATGCCTTCTATGGAATATAGTACAACACATTTTATTATAGATGCATTACGAAAAGAAAATATCAAACCAAATTTTTCTATAGAAATAAATGACATTCCAACTTTAATAGAAATGGTAAAAACAGGACAATGGTATACGATTTTAGCAAAAACAACTATTTCTTCTGATACAGATTTGAAGAGTATTCCAATAAAAGGAAAAAATATGGAAAGAGAAGCTGTTATTATTTCTCAAAAAGAAGCATATAAAACAATGGCGATGCAAAAATTTTTAGAGATTTTAAAGCAAGTTTAATTATTTAATTCGATATAATTCTTTTAGAAAAAATAAAAAACGTTACTTTTGTTTCCGTGAAACTTTTGGTAACAAAAATATTAATCTTTTTATATATTACAACTTCAACACAGTTTTCTCAACTGTATAAGTTGCCAATATTCGTTTCGCATTTTATAGAACATGTTCAAAAAGATAAATTAGGAAGTATTTCCGAAGAAATGGTATTTTTTATAGAACACCATTATGGTGGGCATGAACAAGATGAAGATTGGCAAACAGACCAGAAATTACCATTTATTAAAATCGAAATTTCACATGTCGATCACAGTTATCTTCCTATTATTACTTTTGAAGTTCCACAATTAAATAAAGAAGTTCATCAAGAACATACTTTACAATTCTATGAAGAACAATTTTCTTCAGATTATCTAGATTCTATTTGGCAACCGCCTAAACAAGCGTAATTTTTTAGTTTTACTAAGAGCCTGTTTAAAATATTCATCTAATAATTTGTCTATGTCTCTTTTTGGCTATAAAAAGCGTTAAATTTTTCATGATAACTTCAGCTATCCTTGCAAAATTTGTCTATTTATTTCTCAAAAATAAACTATAAACAATTTCATAATATAAATTTAAACAAGCTCTTAATGCTGTAGATATACGCTACGCATTATTTACATTTATAGCTATTGAAAATTTCTTTAGCACAAATTTCAATTTTAAAATTTTACGATGTTAAATAAGATTATTGATTTTTCAATCAAAAATAAATTTATCGTGGGATTATTTACGTTCGCTTTGTTACTGTTTGGAGTTTACGAAGCAACAAAATTACCCATAGATGCACAACCTGATATTACATCTAATCAGGTACAAATTATAACTGTAGCGCCATCTTTTAGTGCAGAAGATATAGAGCGTTTAGTTACTTTTCCTATAGAGCAAGCCAATTCTAATATTGGAGGAATAACAGGAATTAGAAGTTTTTCTCGTTTCGGTTTATCATTAGTAACCATTGTTTTTGATGATGATACCGACGTTTATTGGGCTCGCCAACAAGTAAGTGAAAGATTATTACAAATTCAGAGTGAGATCCCAGAAGGAATTGGACAACCAAGTCTAGGACCAATTTCTACAGGTTTAGGAGAAATCTATCAATATGTAGTTCGTCCGGCAGAAGGATACGAAGATCAGTACGATGAAACTGAATTACGCACGATACAAGATTGGGTTGTTCGCCGTCAATTATTAGGAGTTCCTGGTGTTGCAGATGTGAGTAGTTTTGGAGGGAAATTAAAACAATATGAAATAGGAATAGATCCTCAGCGCCTACAAGCATTTAATTTAACAATAAATGATTTGTTTGATGCATTAAGTCAGAACAATCAAAATACGGGAGGAGCTTATATAGAAAAAGGTTCTACATCATTATTCATTCGTTCCGAAGGTTTAATTGGTAAAATAGAAGATATTGAGAATATCACTGTAAAACATTCTGATAGTGGTACGCCAATTTTAATGAAGGATGTTGCCGAAATTAAAACAGGATTTGCGACCAGATATGGAGCAATGACTTATAATGATAAAGGAGAAGTTTCTGGAGCAATTGTAATGATGCTGAAAGGAGCAAACAGTAATGAGGTTGTAAAAAACGTACAAGCTCGTATAGAAGAAATAAAAAAGACATTACCAGAAGGTGTAGTAATAGAACCATTTTTAGATCGTAAAAAAATGGTTGATAATACCATCCATACAGTTCAAGTAAATCTTTTAGAAGGTGCATTGATTGTTGTCTTTATATTGGTTCTATTTTTAGGAAATTTACGTGCAGGTTTTATTGTAGCATCAGTAATTCCTCTTTCTTTATTATTTGCCATTATTATGATGAATATCTTCGGAGTAGGAGGTAATTTAATGAGTTTAGGAGCATTAGATTTCGGATTGATTGTAGATGGAGCTGTAATTATTGTAGAAGCAGTAATGCATCAACTGGTTCATAGTAAAAAATTCGGGTTAAATAATAAACTAGCTCAATCCGATATGGATGAAACAGTAGGTTCTTCTGCTAAGAAAATGGTGAATTCTGCTGTTTTTGGACAGATAATTATTCTAATTGTTTACTTACCAATTTTTACATTACAAGGAATAGAAGGAAAGATGTTTAAACCAATGGCACAAACTGTGGCTTTTGCTTTAGTTGGAGCATTTATTTTATCATTAACTTATATTCCAATGATGAGTAGTTTATTTCTTAGTAAAAAGAAAAAATTACGACCAAATCTATCTGACCGTGTGATGGAAAAAGTAGAAATTTTTCATCAGAAATACCTTATTAAAGCATTAAAAGGACGAAAAATAATTTTAGCAGTTGTGTTGTCTTTATTTGCTTTTTCAGTATTTGTAATGACAAGATTAGGAGGAGAGTTTATACCCGCATTAGAAGAAGGAGATTTTGCAGTAGAAGCCCGTATATTAACAGGAAGTAATATCTCAACAACCATTGAATATACGAGTAAAGCAGCTAAAATCTTAAAAGATCGTTTTCCAGAAGTGCAGATGGTGGTAACTAAAATTGGTAGTGGAGAAATTCCGACAGAACCAATGCCAATGGATGCTGGAGATATGATTATCGTTCTTAAACCCAAGAAAGAATGGACTTCGGCAAAAACTTTCCCCGAGTTATCGGACAAAATGAGTAAAGCTCTAGAAGATGTTCCTGGTCTTTCGACTGGATTCCAATTTCCAGTACAAATGCGTTTTAACGAATTAATGACTGGTGCGCGTCAAGATGTTGTGGTGAAGATATTCGGAGAAGATTTAAATATTTTAGCTGATAATGCTCAAAAATTAGGAAAAATTATTCATACCGTAAAAGGAGCACAAGATTTATACATAGAACCAATTAATGGAATTCCACAAGTTGTCATCGAGTTCGATCGTGCATTATTAGCACAATATGGTTTATCAATTGGTGAAGCAAATAAAATTATTAATATGGCATTTGCAGGTCAATCTACAGGTATGGTTTTCGAAGGTGAAAAAAGATTTGATTTGGTTGTTCGTTTAGCTGAGCATAAAAGAGAAAATATAGAAGATATTCGAAACCTATTAATTCCTCTAGCTTCTGGAAATCAAATTCCACTGAGACAATTGGCTAAGGTTGATTATAAAAATACACCAAACCAAATTCAGAGAGAAGACGCAAAACGTAGAATTGTTGTTGGGTTTAATGTAAAAGGAAGAGATGTAGAAAGTGTTGTAACAGAATTACAACAAAAAGTAGATGCTCAGATTAAATTACCAACAGGTTATTATACAACATACGGTGGCGCATTTGAAAATTTAAATGAAGCCAAATCTCGTTTAGGTATAGCAGTTCCAGTAGCATTAATTTTAATTCTAGTTTTATTATACTTTGCTTTTAAATCAATCAAAGAAAGTTTATTAATTTATACAGCAATTCCACTTTCATCTATTGGAGGAATATTATTCTTAGCAGCTCGTGATATGCCATTTAGTATTAGTGCTGGAGTAGGATTTATTGCGCTATTTGGTATTGCCGTGTTAAATGGAATCGTATTAATCTCAGAGTACAATCGTTTAAGAGATTATGGAATAAAAAATATGACGCGCATTGTTGTGATGGGAACTAGGACAAGACTTCGTCCTGTTTTAATGACGGCAGCAGTTGCCTCTCTAGGATTTTTACCAATGGCTTTAAGTAATGGTTCTGGTGCGGAAGTTCAGCGTCCATTAGCAACAGTTGTTATTGGAGGTTTAATGGGAGCAACACTATTAACTTTATTTGTTTTACCAATTTTATATGTTATGTTTTCACATTTTAAAATCAAAAAGAAACACAAAAAATCTAAAGCATTACCAACTTTATTATTTATAGGTTTGGCTTTAGTTGGATCGATAGGTCATGCACAAGAAAGAATGAATTTTGATGAGGTAATGAAATTAGCCGAATCAAATAATTTAGAAGTTAAACAAGCTGAGTTAACAACAGTTTATCATGAAAAAAATGTGTTTTCTAATCGTTCTATTGGACCTACAGATATTTCATCAGAATTTGGACAAGTAAATACAGGAAATTTTGATACTAAATTTACAGTAGCTCAGTCTTTTCAGTTTCCTATTGTTTATAAACGTCAAAAGGCATTAAATGAACAATTAATTAATGCATCTAAAGCAAATGAAACACTTACCAAAATAGAAATTAAACAGCGCTTGGCTCGAATTTATACTTCGATGCAAAATTTGGAAGCTCAAGAAAGTTTATTGAAAGAAAACCAGTTGATTTATCAACAGTTTTTAGATAAATCTGCTTTGCGTTTAAAGAAAGGAGAGGCGAATAAAAGTGAGGTTTCTACTGCAACTATTCAATTAAAATCAATCGAGAATCAATTGAAATTAGTGAAAACAGAATTAGAGAACTTTTCACGACAAATTCAGTTTTTAACGAATTCTAAAGCGAAGATTTATCCAACAAAAGAACCTATCAATTGGTTTCAATCAAATGATTTAATTATTTCTAATGCACATCCATTAATGAAGTTGGCAGAAGAGAATATCGAAACATCTACGTTAGAAGCTGAAATAGAAAAATCGAAAAGAGCACCAGTTCTTACGGTTGGTTATTCTAATCAAAGTTTTTCTGATTTAGATCAAAATAGATATAATTCTTTTCAAGTGGGAATAGGTTTACCATTGTTTACAAAAGGAATAAAATCGAACATAGAAGCATCAAAAGTAAAAGTTGATATGGCAAAGCAAAGCTTTGCTTTACAAGAAGCTAGATTGCAACAAGATTTAGATGTGTTAAGAAATCAAGTAATGAATTATAACGAAATTATTACTGATTTTGAACAAACTCAACTTCCAGCTTCGGAAGATTTACAGAAAACAATTAATAACCAATTGTTAGAAGGTGAAATTAATTTTTTGGATTGGGTAATTCTTAATAATCAAATAATTGAAGTGAAAACGAATTATTTAGATACAAAAAATAAATTGGAATTAATCTTTGCCGAAATGTCTTACTATACATTATAATAAAATGAAAAATTATATCATAATACTTAGCGCTGCATTATTTTTAGGAAGCTGTGCAAAAGAAAATAAAACCGAAGAGAAAGAAAAAGAAGTAAAGGCTTCTGCGTCTGTTTTAACTTTAACGGATAGTCAATTAAAAAGTATCCCAGTAGATACGGCTTCTTTTCAGAATAAAAATTTACCAACAGTAATTCGTTTAAATGCGAAAACAGAGGTAACTCCACAAAACACTGTTTCTATAACAAATGCGTTTGGAGGTTACGTGAAAAGAATTGCACTTATTCCTGGTAATTATGTAAAAAAGGGAGCAGTTGTTGTGGTTTTAGAAGATCCGCAGTATATCCAAATGCAGGAAGACTATTTAACAACTAAGGCTTTGTTAGATCAGGCAAATGCAGATTATAATCGTCAAAGAGATTTAAATGCTTCGCAAGCTGCAAGTGATAAAACAATGCAACAAGCAAAAGCAACACAACAAACATTGTTGGTTAAAAAGAGAGCGTTAGAAGAAAAATTACGTTTAATGAATATTAGTCCAAGTTCTGTTACTTTAAATAATATTCGTAGAACAATTAATGTTTATGCACCAATTAGTGGAACAGTAAATGAAGTTTTTGTAAATACAGGACAATATGTTTCACCAGCAGATGCTATGTTAAAGATTATTAATTCTTCGAGTTCTTTATTAAATGTAAAAGTTTTTGAAAAAGATTTAGGCAACATTCAAGTTGGTCAAACTTTACAAGCCTTTACAAATGCAAATACCAATCAGAAGTTAGATGCTGTTGTATCATCTATTTCTAATGATGTTAATGCAGACGGAACAGTTGAAGTGTATGCAAGAGTTACAAATCTAAATGGAATGAGATTAACTGCAAATATGTATTTTAATATAGAGTTAAGTGTTAATCAACTTCACACAAATGTTTTGCCAGAAGAAGCTGTTGTAGAGTTTGAAGGTAAAAACTATGTTTTTGAACGAGAAAATAAAAATCGTTTTAAATTAATTCCCGCAGAAATAGGGATTTCTGCTAATAAAATGATTGAGATTAAATCGCCATCAAATTCAGGAAAAGTTTATGTAACAAAAGGAGCTTATAACCTGTTAACAGCAATGAAAAATAACGGAGAGTAGTAAATAATTAATTCTTCTTAAAACTTACCTCAGTATTCTAAAATAATGATTTTGGAATGCTGAGGTTTTTTTATTTCCGAAATAATGAAATTTAAAATATTGATAATAAGTGAATTAATTGAAATTTACTTTTTAATAAGTAGGTGTATTTGTCCACCTATTTGTCCACCCTATTCTTATAGAAATGTTAAATTTTTATATTTAGATTTGTTGTATTCCCTACTTATGTTTCTATTAAACTATCTAGGTGATAAAAAGAACGTTTAAAAAACATATATATGAGCGATCGTCGTGAATTTTTGAAACATTGTGGAATACTAGGAGGTCTTTTCCTAGTTAGTCAACAAGAAGTTGTTAATTCCTTGTCTCAATTTAGTCGATTCAATCTCAAATTAGATTTAAATAACCTCAATCTTTTCTTCACAGGAAATTTAAAGGGAAATCTATCAGAATTGGGTCAGATAAAAGACACTTCTTCTTTGTTGTTTGATGCAGGGAATTTTATTTCTTCTTCCTCTGAAATAGAAAATCAAATAAAGAAAATGAATTTCTTGGGTTACCAAGTTGCTGCTTTGGGTAAGAACGAACTTGCCTTAGGAGAAGAAAAATTAATACAATTAGCCCAAAAATCAGAGTTTGCATTGGTTAATAGTCATATTAATTTTGAGAATAAAGTATTATCGAAATTGGTAAAACCTTTTCAGATAATAGATTTAGTAGAAAAGAAAGTTGGTGTTTTAAGTATTTCTTCTGGATTTAAATCGAGTAGAGATTTAAAAAAGATAAATGAACTTGCAAATACCTTGAGGAACAAACAGAACTGTGGAATTATAGTTTGCCTTATTGCAAATAATATACAAAAGAAAACAGCGCATAGTTTGTTGAGAAAAAGTGAAAATATAGACTTGTTCTGGACGCCAGAAATACCAAATACCAAAGGAGGAAATTTTATTTCTCGTAATGCATTAGCACAAGAAGTAACATTAATTTACGGAACAAAAAGTAAAAGAGAAATAGGTTATTATCAAGCCGATTTATCAAATGATTATTATTTGCCAAAACAAATAATACATGAAGTAAAAACAAAACAATTTATAGGATAATTAACACTAAAAAAATAAAGATATGGAAGAATATATTGCAGTTATAAGAATGTTTGCAGGTAATTTTGCTCCAAATAGTTTTGCATTTTGTCATGGACAGATAATGGCTATTATGCAAAATACCGCACTGTTTTCTTTGGTGGGAACAACTTACGGAGGAAACGGACAAACAACGTTTGGTTTACCAGATTTAAGAGGAAGAGTTCCTGTAGGATTTGGTCCAGGAATTGGTGGAGCACCAAATATTACTTTAGGAGAAGTATCTGGAGTTCAAAATACAACTTTGACAGTTACTAATTTACCTGCTCATAATCACGGAATAAGTGTTAGTGAGGCTAAGCCTACTGAGTCTACACCTGTTGGTAATTTATTAACGGTTTCACCAACTGTAGGATCGGGACCTAATGCTACTCAGCTAAAAAGTTTCGCGCCAGTTCCTGTTCCAGGAACAACTTTAAAACAAATGGCACCAACAACTCAAGCAGGACTTGGTTACCCATTTTCTATTATGCAACCTTATTTGGGAATTAATTTTATAATTGCATTGTATGGAATATTCCCTGCAAGATCATAAGAATGAATAAAAAACTAAAAATAGGATTTCTAATGCCATTTTCTGCTGTATATCCTCATTATGGTTTACATCTTACAGCAGGAATATTTACGGCATTCCAATATTTTGGCGTACAGCAAAAGGATGTAGAAATTGTTCCAGCTTTTATAGCACAAGGACAGCATAAACTTATAACTGAAGCAGTCCAAAAATTAGTTTTTTTTGATGGAGTTGATGTGGTAATAGGGATGGTAAACATAAAAAGCTTACCAGAAATTAGTGCCATTCTAGAAACATATAATAAGCTGGGGTTATTTATAGATTTTGGAGAACTTGTACATCCTACTACTAATTTTGGAACAAACATAGGTTGTCTTTCTATGAACTATTGGCAAAGTGAATATGTTTTGGGACAATGGGCAGCAAAAGAGTTTGGGTCAGATGGGCAAGTTGTATTACCATTATTTGAAGCAGGATATAATTTGCATTATACTTTTTTACAAGGAGCAGGAAAAGGAGGTTCGGAAGCATTGCATCAAATGGTTTTACCACAAGAATATGCAACGAAAGAACATTTAAATCTTACACCTTTTTTTGAAGCGATAGAAGAAGATGAACCTAATTATGTACATGCCATTTTTAATGGAAGTTTAGGGACCCAATTTTTTAACCAATGGAAACAAAGTAAATTTTATAATCATATTCCGCTTATAGTGGTAGAAAATATGGCATACGAAGATATTTTACAAGATGTACAGCATTTAGATTTAAATTTTTACTCAGCTGCAAGCTGGAAAAGAGAAAATCAGCTTGTAACAAATCAGAAATTTGTACAATCGTTTGAACAAATGCACCATCAACCAGTTTCTGTATTTAGTATGTTAGGTTATGAACTAGGATTAACATTGGGACAAGCTTATCAAGATTTAGTAAAAGGAGATACAAAAACAGTTATCCAAAAAATTAAACAATCAACAATAGAAGGACCTAGAGGAAGAATTGCAATAGAAGGTTTTACAGAAGGAATTTGTCCGATGATTGATATTTATAAAGTAAAAACCAATCATCAGAAGATAACAAATACAATTCTAGAACAAGATACAGCAATAGGATTCGATACAACGTCTGTTTTCGAAGAAACAGAAAGTGGTTTTTTAAACCCTTATTTTTCTATTTAATTAATAAAAATAGTTTTTATGAAAAGAATATTTACTCATTTTATTCGTACAATATTTTTACTTTTCTTTTTTGTTACGTCGCTTTATGGACAAGATTATAGCGCAAGCGTTATAGCAAGCAATGGTCCATTTTCAGCATTAACAAAAGACAGAGATGGAAATATTTATGCGATAAAAGCAACATCTGGAACAACAGCAGCTGTTGTAAAATATGCAAAAGGAACAACAACGGAACAAGTTATTTATAATGGATTAACACGAGATGCGTTTACTTATCCT
This sequence comes from Chishuiella changwenlii, assembly GCF_900142565.1. Taxonomy (GTDB): domain Bacteria; phylum Bacteroidota; class Bacteroidia; order Flavobacteriales; family Weeksellaceae; genus Empedobacter; species Empedobacter changwenlii. The sequence goes on along the minus strand of NZ_FRBH01000011.1, from coordinate 61,683 downwards.
TGGGGATTAGCGATATCTTCTTTAGGAGATATTTATGTGTCAAAAAGTTTTGATGATAATATTAGCAAAGTAATAAAACTTACTAAAGCAACTAATTATGTAGCATCAGATTTTTTAACAGCAAATAATTATTATACAGGTTTAGCAATTGATGCTAATGATAATCTGTATACATTACAATATAATGCGACTTCAACTAAATACGAAGTTGTACGTTATAATCAGTTAGCTACTACATCGCCAACTGTTTTATACACAGGAATAAATTCGCAAGAAGGATTAACTTACCCAACAGGTTTAGTTGTGTCTAATAATGGAGAAGTTCATTTTACAGAACCAATGAGCAATGATGGTACTAATACTAATAAAGGAGGTGTCACTAAAATAACATCTGGAACAACAACACTTGCTATTTCATCAGAAAAATATACGACAGCTTTAACTTTTGATGCTCAAAATAATTTATTTGCATTAGAAGGTAATGGATCAAATTCTGATTATAGAATTTTTAAGTATACAAACGGAGTAGGAACAGGAACAGCTTTAAGTGTAGAAAATGATACTAAAGCAAAATCTTCTGATTTTGTATATCCATGGGGTATTGTTACGGATAACAATACCATTTATTATTTAGATGGAGATAATGGAATAGATGGAGGAAAATTAATGAAATTAACACGACTTAATTTACCACCAACATTAGAAACAGATGATGAGTTACCATCTTTTGTAGAATCAGAAACAGGAAATCCTACACCAGTTGTAATAGATCCTTCTATTAGAATTGTTTATGACAATGCGCCAACAATAACTTCTGCAAAAATAAAGATTTCAGATAATTTAGTAACAGATGAAGATATGCTTTCTTTTATAGGAAATGTAACTTTATATGGAAATATGTCTGGTATATATGATGGAACATTAGGAGAATTAGAATTAACTTCTTCTAGTTCGACTGTACAACAATGGCAAGCTGCCTTACGTTCGGTTGGTTATTTAAATACTTCTTCTAATCCAACTACTGATAACAGAACAGTTTCTTTTCAGTTAATAGGACAAGATTATCAAACGAATGTGATCACAAAAATACTTTCTGTAATTGCAACAAATAATGCACCTACAATTACGACTTCATTAACAAGTGTAGATAATACGGATTACTCGTATGTTTTTGCTACTGTTAATAGTAATGGTATTTCAATTAGTGATGTTGATGCAGGATCAAATAATGTAAAAATATCATTAAGTGTAAATTCATTATCAAAACTAACATTATCTACAGTAACAGGTCTTACTTTTACAACAGGAGGTGGAATAGATGATAGTACAATTGTAGCAGAAGGAACAATACAAGCTATCAATACAGCTTTAAATGGATTAACTTATAATTTAACTTCTAATTATCCATCAGAAGATGAATTGGTAATTGTTGTAAACGATTTAGGAAATACGGGTGATGGTGGAGCAAAAGAAGATACAATAACACTTCCTATCTCAAATACTCCTGCACCAAGAGTTATAGAAGTAACTTCTTCTAATAATGATGGAACATATGGAGTAGGTGAAGTTATCCAAATTAATGTAGGCTTTAACCAAGATGTTTTAGTAACAGGTTCTCCAGTTCTAGAATTAGAAACAGGTGATGTAAAGAGAAATGCTATTTATAAAGGAGTTGAAAATAATATAGTAAGATTTGAATATACTGTTGAAGTAGGAGATGTCTCAGCAGATTTAGATTATACTTCTTCTAATGCTCTTTCAGAAGGTTCTATAACATCTACAACTAATAATGTAGCGGCAGATTTATTATTACCAATTCCAGGAGAAGTAGGGTCTTTAGGATATAATAAATCAATTGTGATTAATACATCAAGTACAACTGTTTGGGAAAATGGAACTTGGAGTAATGGTATGCCAGACTTCTCAAAAGATGCTATTTTAAGAGAACCTTACGAAGGCGATATATTAGCAAATAAATTAACATTTGAAACTGATATTGTTGTTAAAACTGGTACAACTTATACAATTTATGGTGCCGTAATTAATAACTCAAATCAAGTTACTTTCGAGAACGAAGCATATCTTGTACAAATAGATGATAATACCGCAACAAATATTGGGGATATAACATTTAAGGTTAATTCTAAACCTATTTATAAATCAGATATAATGGATTGGTCTTCACCAGTATCTAACCAAAATATTTTAGCACTTTCTCCAGATACATTACCTTCAACATTTTCTCGATTTGTTGAAGCTCAAAACAACTGGGTAAACAATGTTACACCTACAGATGTATTTAATCCAATGGAAGCAATTTCTTTTGCTGCACCAAATAATTTTAATACGTATGGGCAAGGAGAAGCAAGAGTATTTGAAGCTATATTTAAAGGAACACCTTTAAACAAAGTTTATGCACAAATATTAATTAAAAGTAATAAAGGTTATAATGCAGTAGGTAATCCATATCCTTCACCAATCGATTTAACTAAATTAATGCAGTTAAATAACAACACGGTTTCTAATGTGTTTACTTGGTCAACTAATCAAGCAAATGTAAATGGTAAATATGTTTCTGGTAATTGGAATTCATATAATAGAAACTTAGGTTGGAATGATCCTTCTGTTGATAATACATTAATTGGTGTAGGTCAAGGTTTTATTGTTAAAAATGAATTGCAAGTTACTCCTCTATTTATAAATAATTTTGTAAGAGCAGCAGTTATGCCACTAGTAAAAGAATCTGCAGTAGATGATGATAAATTCTGGTTAACATTAGAAAGTGATACAAACACAATTAATTCTACATTAGTAGGTTATAAAAATGGTTCTACTAAAGAATTAGATGCTGATTTTGATACAGAACCTTTTATGGCAGATTACGGAATATTCTCTGTTCTTGATGATAAAATAATGTCTATCCAAGGTAGAGGTGATGTATTTGATGCTAACGATCGCTTTAATTTAGCTGTACAATTACCATCTATGGGTAATTACACAATTAAGTTATCTAAAACAAGTGGTTTATTTGCTTCAGGACAATCTGTTTATTTATTAGATCGTGAAACTAATTCTGGTGTAGATTTAACTAAACAAGATTATAATTTTGTTGCTAATGAAGGAAATAATCAGAATCGTTTCGAAATCTTATTTGATGATGAATCTTTAAATACTTCAGATTTAACGAAATTTAAAGATGTTATAGTTTACAATGAAAGAAATTCTATTGTTGTAAAATCTAATAAAGAGAAATTAAAAACAATTAAAATTTACAATTTAAATGGAGAGCTTATCAAGAATGTAACTGATATAAATACTCTTCAAAAAACAATTAATACAAATCTTAATGCACAAGTATTAATTGTACAGATTGAATTAGTAAATGGATCAAAATTGTCAAAAAAAGTTTTAATTAAAAATTAAACTTTTGTACTATTGTTTTATAAGAAAGGCTTAGATATTCTAAGCCTTTTTTTATTCTCAAATTATAGGCATGAATATTGTAATTTATTGGAAGAAATTTTTTCTAAAATATTTTAATATAGTCTCATATAAATAGTTAACTTTGAGTAAATAAAGTACTTGCGCCATGAAAAATACTTATTATCTAATTATCGCATTATTTGTTTTTATTTTACAATCGTGTGAATCAAAAAAAGAAACAAAAGAAAACTTAGCAGAAAATAATACTGCTACTTACGAAAATGTTCTTGATGTCCCTGTAGAAAAATTAGCAGTTGTTGTTAATATAGACTCTTTAGGCTTCTTTAATCACAATTCTCAAAATTTAGAAACAGAAATTCCATCTGCCACAATAGAAAAAGAGCTTAAACAAGTTAATTCGAAGTTTGATGTTTGTCAAGCTGTAAAAGATAAGTCAGCCAAAATTTTAAAAGATAATAAGTACGATTTTGAAATGATGAAGGAGTTGAAGCAAATAAAACTTCCTACAGATTTAATAGAAGAAAAACACCTGAAAGAAATTAAATTCGACGAATTAAAAAAGCAAATAACTCAAAACGATTTATTGGTAATTAATGTAAAGTCTGGTTTAGATTATAATCCAGATAACAAAAAAGAGTATATCGCGAAAACATATATTTATCTATCAATTTTAGATTTAAAGAACAAAGTATTAAAATACAACGAAACTATAGGAGGAACAAAGTATATCGATCAAGAAATTAAAAACTTAACTCCTGATAATTTATCGAAATTAATTAAAGAATCTGTCAACGAAACTTTAGAGATAATCGATAAAAAATATTAAAAATAAACATTGAACTATGCGCCAAATTTATTTGGCATTTTTTTGGAAGTCCTGACTCTACAAAGAATCAGGATTTTTTATATTATCTTTGGGGCTGTTCTAACAATAGAAGCAGAAAAAAGACAATGAATTTCCTTACAGTCGAAAATCTTACCAAATCATACGGAATCCGAACACTTTTTAATGAAGTTAATTTTCATGTTAACGAGGGTGATCAAATTGCATTCGTAGCAAAAAACGGAAGTGGTAAATCTACTTTACTTAAAATATTAGCAGGATTAGAAACACCAGATTCTGGAGATGTCAGAATAGGAAAAGGTGTAAAAATCTTAATGCTAGATCAAAGTGATGATTTTGACGATAATTTGAAAGGAGAAGAATACATTTTTAATCATTCTAACGAAGTATTAGATATTGTTCATCAATATGATAATATGATAGAAAATGATCCTACAAATCCAGAATTAATAGATTTAATGGGAAAGATGGATCTTTTAGATGCTTGGAAAGTAGAACCAACAATTAAAGAAATTCTATCTAAATTAAAAATAGATTTTCTTCATCAAAAAATTGGTAAACTATCTGGAGGACAAAGAAAGCGAATTTCATTAGCTAAATTCTTAATCGATTTAAGTTTTGAGAATGGATATGTTCTATTAATCTTAGATGAGCCTACAAACCATTTAGATATAGAAATGGTAGAATGGTTGGAGTATTTCTTAAACAAAGAAAATAAAACTTTAATTCTTGTTACGCACGACCGTTATTTCTTAGATGCTATTTGTACCAAAATTTTAGAAATGGAGGACAAAATGTTATACGTACATTCTGGTAATTACGAAACTTATATTACCAATAAAGCATTACGTATAGAAAATCAAAATGCGACAATAGATAAAGCAAAAAATCTATACAGAAAGGAGATAGAGTGGATGCGACGTCAACCAAAAGCGAGAACAACTAAATCTAAATCGCGTATAGATGATTTTTATGATACAGAGAAAGTAGCAAAACATAAAATTGTTGACCAACAAGTAAAGTTGGAAATGGTGATGACGCGTTTAGGACAAAAGATTATTGAAATGGAAAATGTTTCGAAAGCTTTTGGACAAAAGAAAATTCTAGATGACTTCTCTTATATTTTTGCACGTGGTGGAAAAATAGGATTAGTTGGAAAAAATGGAGTTGGTAAAACAACTTTTCTAAAAATGCTAGAAGGAATTGAAGAAGCAGATTCTGGAAACATAGAACGTGGTGAAACATTAAATATTGGTCATTTTAAACAAGATGGTATCAACTTTAAAGAAGACGAACGTGTAATAGAATTTGTAAAAGACATTGCAGATTATTTTCCACTTGCTAGTGGTAAAGAAATGCGTGCAGAGCAATTCTTAGAAATGTTTTTATTTACACCAGAACAACAACACACTTTTATATCTAGATTAAGTGGGGGAGAAAAGAAGCGTTTACAATTATTAGCAATTTTATATAAGAACCCTAACTTTTTAATTTTAGATGAGCCTACAAACGATTTAGATTTACCTACTTTAACAGTTTTAGAGAACTTTTTAGAAGATTATCAAGGTTGTTTATTAGTTGTATCTCACGACCGTTACTTTATGGATAAAGTGGTGAATGAATTAATGATTTTTGAGGGAGAAGGAAAAATTTCTCGTTATATGGGAACGTATACTGAGTATTATATCGAGAATAAAAATCGTCCTGAAACACAAGAAGAGAAAAAAGTTGAGAAAGAAGTAAAAATTGAAGAGAAAGTTGAGGTGAAAGAAAAGCCGATAGAAGTAAAATCTCGTAAACTTACTTTTAATGAAAAAAGAGAGTTAGAAGAAATCAATAAAAACTTACCACTTTTAGAAGCAAAGAAACAAGAATTAACCAACTTACTTTCTGCTCCAGATTTAGCTTATGACAAAATAGCTTCTATTGGAGATGAGTTACAAAAAGTTGTTGATGAAATAGAAGAAAAAGAATTTCGTTGGTTAGAGTTATCTGAATAACGAATACTTTATAAATAAAATGAAAGCGTATAAAATATATTTTATACGCTTTTTTATTAATTATAACATTAGAACAATTAGTAAACCTAATATTTCCACAACATTAAACCTGCTTGGTATCCTGCACCCAAAGTCCATAAAAGTATATTTTCACCTTTTTCTAGTTGTCTTACCTTTTTCTTATACTGATCAAATGCCATTAAAGGGCTAGAAGAACCCGTGTAAGCATATTCTCTTCCATAAAAAGGCGCTTTTTCTTCGGGTAAATTGTAATGATTAACAATTGTATTGATATTTTTTATTGATAATTGAGAGAATAAAAACAAATCTATATCTTCAACTTTTAATTTATTTCGATTTAAAAAAGTATCAATAGTATTTAAAGCAAAATTTACACTTCCACTTCCATCAAAATCAGAATCCCAAAACATTTTTTCTTCTACAGTTCTGCACGAATGTCCTTGTGGAGGAAAAACAATTGTATCTGTAAAACTAGAATCTGTATGATACATAACATCTACTAAACCAGAAGTAGAATCATCTTTTTCTATTATAAGTGCTAAAGCAGAATCGGAAAAACAAAAAGTAATAATAGGATTTTCTTTACCCGATTTATCGGAGAATTTTTCTGTACAAATAACCAAAGCTTTTTTCGCAAAAGCGGAACCATTTAAATATTTTGATACTTGGTCTATAGCCACAAAACCACCAATGCAATTCGCATTCATATCATAACATAATGTTTCTGTTTTTGCTCCTAATGCTTCATGTATTTTTATAGCATTTGTTGGCATATTATACTCTGGCGTAGCAGAAACAAAAACAATCATGTCAATTTCTGAAATAGTTATTTTACTATTTTCTAAAACTTCTCTGGCGGCATTAATAGCCATTGTTAGCGTATTTTCTTTAACTGAATCAGAAATTAAATATCGACGGCTTCGTCCCAATGAATTCTGAATTTTTTGCATAGAAATCCCTTTATTCTGGAATTCTGTAATAACTTCTTCATTGTCTTCAAATGTTGGTGGATGGTAAAAAAAAGTATGATTTAGTGTCATTCATTTACTTTTTAGAGGTTAATATTTATAGTACTTACTCCAAATGTACGAAAAATAACTTTAATGGTATATTGATTAATTTAAGACATTGTATTTTTGTGATATAATTTGATTTTAGATTTTGTATATTTAATCAATTAAAAACGATAAAAATGCCAAAAATTCATACAATTGACCTTAATTTTCAGAATGGAAATGAATCCATTGCAACGTATCTTATCGAAACAGAACAAGGACCAGTTCTTGTAGATCCAGGACCATATTCTACTTTTGAGAATTTAAAAAAAGGAATTGAAAATTTAGGTTTTAACTTAATTGATGTTGAGAATATTTTAATTACCCATATTCATTTTGATCATGCTGGTGCTGCATGGAAATTTACAGAACATGGTGCTACAATCTTTGTTCACCCTGTAGGTTTACCTCATCTAAAAAATCCAGAAAAATTATGGGAATCTGCAAAAATGATTTACGGTGATAGTATGGATCGTTTATGGGGAAAAATGAAACCTATAGATGAGGAGTATTTAGTTCCTTTAGGAGATGGGCAAACTGTAGAATTTGGAGATACTGTTTTTCAAACAATTTATACACCAGGACATGCAGTGCATCACAATGCTTATGTATTAGACGATGTTATATTTACAGGAGATGTAGCAGGTGTTAAGATAAATAATGGACCTGTAGCACCACCATGTCCACCGCCAGATATTAATATAGAATTGTGGAAACAATCAATAAATAAACTAAGAAAAGTAAATGCAAAAGGAATTTATCCAACTCATTATGGTTTACATGAAAATGTAGAAGAACATTTTACACAATTGGAAAATGAACTAGATGATTGGGCAAATTACATGAAACCTATGTATGATGATAAATTATCACCAGAAGAGATAACACCAATTTTTGTAGATTATATTATAAAAAAATACAAAGACCAAGGTTTATCAGCAGATGAAATTCAGGTTTATGAATATGCGAATCCAACTTGGATGTCTGTAAATGGACTTTTACGTTACTGGAAATTAAAAGAACAAGGTAGAATATAAGAGTAATAAATTAGAGTTTCTAATTTGTTAGAGAAAGTGATAACCATAAAAGAATATGATTTAATAACTTTAAAAAGATAAAAATATGAAGAGTTTAATTATTATAACTGCATTGTTAAGTTGCAGTAGTATCGCTTTTGCACAACAAAAGAAGTCTAATAAGACAAAAACTCCACCACCAAAAATAAAACCTGCTCCAAAAGTAATTCCACCTCCACCAATAACAAAAGTACCGGATATGTATAAAGAGCAGTGTTATATTTATAATTCCGAAAAAACAAAAGATGCTTTAATTAATCAAACAAAAACCTATGTAGAATATGGTTGGTCAGGTGAGAATGCGCGAATGATAATAGAGCGCAAAGAATATGATCCTATAAAAGAAAAAGAAGCGCAAGAAAAAGGATATAGTTTGGTTTGGAATGAAACGGCTCAATATATTAATGGAAAGTATAAAATAGATAAAAATATTTTGACTATTATTCCAGATAAGTCAGATCAATTTCAAAGTCAAAAATTCAAGTTAATCTATAAAGGAAAAACCAAAGAGGTTGATTATTTACAAGATGATGAAAATAATAAATACACAATTGGTGAGTGTCCACTTCCTGTTATAAGTATGTAGGGGAGTTTTGAGTTATGAGTTTTGAGTTATGAGTTATGAGTTATGAGTTGTGTGACAAAACTAAATATTATGTAATGATAAATTTAGTTTAAGTCTTGTATGTCATTGAACCTATCGAAGAATAATAAAACTATTAAATAAAATAAAAGCTGACGTTTATGTCAGCTTTTTATGTTTGAAATGTTTATTTATATATCAAATATTTTGCTCTTATGTACTTGAAATTATCTAAATCATTTTTCCAAGTTTCTTTTATTTGCTTTTCAGTCCAACCTTGTTCTATTTGTTTTCTCAATTCATCTGTACCAGCTAATTGATCAATCCATAATTTTGAACCATTTTTAGTCCAGAAAGGTTGTTTCGTATTATTTTTATAAGCCTTTATTAGCCATTCTAAGTTAATTTCATTTTGATAAGCAACTTTAGATAAGTCTTCTCCAAAACAAACCTCATCCTTAAATTTAGGACTAGTTGCACCAGCTTTAGAAATAGGTGTATATTGATAAGGCATATTTTTTAAGTAAGGAGAACCATACACCTGAAATTGTAAATCTGTTCCTCTACCTTCATTCACATTTGTACCTTCAAATAAACATGTACTTGGATATAAGTTTATAGCATGTACATTTGGTAAGTTAGGAGAAGGTTTTACAGGTAAATCATATTTAGATTGGTGTGAGTAGTTTAGTAAAGGAATAACTTCTAAATTAGCTTTTATTCCCTTTTCTAGCCATCCTTCACCATTAATCATATTTGCATATTCACCAATTGTCATTCCATAAACAATGGGAACATTATGCATTCCAACAAAAGATTTAAATTCATTTTTCATTACAGGACCATCAACATAATGTGCATTTGGATTTGGTCTATCTAGCACAATAACTTGTTTATTATTCTCTGCTGCGGCTTCTAATACATAATGTAGAGTAGAGATATACGTGTAAAATCTTGCACCAACATCTTGCATATCAAAAACAAGAATATCTAAATCAGCAATTTGATTTGTTTTAGGTTTCTTGTTGTCGCCATATAAAGAAATAATAGGTAATCCTGTTTTATCATCAACACCAGATTTTACTTTTGCACCTGCATCAGCATTTCCACGAAAACCATGTTCAGGAGAAAAAAGTTTAACCACATTTATATCATTTTGAAGTAATAAGTCTAATGTATGAATGGTTTTATTTCCCTCTTTTACAATTCCAGTTTGATTAGAAATCAATCCAACTTTTTTATTTTTTAGTAATTTTAAATAAGCTTTTGTGTTTTCTGCTCCAACAATAATATCTGTTGAAGAATGCTGATTTAAATTTGATTTTACTTGTGCAGATGTAGTTGATACAAAGCCGAAAAAAATACCCGAGCTAAGTAAAGCAATTGATGTATATTTGAAGAAGTTTTTCATTTCTTTTTTTTAATGATATGATTTTGGAAAAATTTATCCTATTTAGTTAGTTTAAGTATTTGAAAGAATTTAAAATCTGTAAAAAATAAGAAACAAGTAAATACAAAAATTAATAAATAGGCATTATGCCTTAATCTTATAAAAATAATATAATTTGAATTTTTCTTGGTGGTTTTCAAAAAAAATAGCGCTTGGTAAAAATACGAAAAATAACTTATCAAGTATCGTTATTCGCATTTGTCAAGTTTCAGTTGTTCTTGGGTTAATAGTTTCCTTGGTTACTTTATCTACGGGTGTTGGAGCAAGAAAGGCAATTAAAGAAAAATTAGCCGATTTTAATGGGCATATTACTGTTCGTAATTACAACAGTAATACATCTATTAACTCTGATTCTCTTTCGCTGAATCAGAAATTTTATCCAAAATTTAAAGAAATTCCAGAAATTGTTCATGTACAAGCAATAGCGAATAAAAGCGGTGTTATTCGTACAAAAGAAAATTTTAGTGGCGTTGTTTTTAAAGGTGTTGGTACAGATTATGACTCAGTTCGATTCGAAAAGTTTTTAGTAAAAGGACATTTCCCTAGCGTAAATAAAGATTCTATTGTTGATGAGGTTTTACTTTCTCAGAAAATTGCAAATGAGATGAAACTAGATGTCGACAGTTCATTTGTAATGTATTTTATTCAGGACGATAGCAAACCTATTTATCGTCGTTTTAATATTTCGGGAATATTTAAAACTGATATTAAAAATTTCGACGATCAAATTATGTTGGGAGACATAAAGCATGTTCAACGATTAAACAAATGGGATGATAAGACAGTTGGTAGTTTTGAACTATTTGTAAATGATGTTGAAAAAATTGATCCAATTAATGAGAAAGTTCAAACTTTAATTCCTTATAATTTATATGCAGAATCTGCAACAGCTTCTTTTGCTCAAATTAATGATTGGATAAAAGTATTTGATAAAAACATTGTAATTATTCTCTTTATCATGCTTTTTGTGGTAATAATTAACATGGTAATGGTTTTATTAATTTTAATTTTAGAAAGAACTCATTCCATAGGAATCTTAAAAGCTTTTGGAGCTACAAATTGGAGAATTAGAAAATTATTCATCAATTATGCATTATTTATTATGTTGCCAGGACTAATTGTTGGAAATGTAATAGGATTAGGAATATTATTCATTCAGAAATATTTTGAGATAATTAAACTTCCTGCCGAGAATTATTATTTATCTACGGCTCCAGTCTATTTTGATGTAACATCTATTATTTTATTAAACGTGGGAGCTTTATTAGTTTGTGCAATTGTATTACTTTTGCCATCGTATATGATTTCTAAAATTACACCAGCGAAAGCGATTAATTTTAGATAAAAATTCGTTATTTAAACTATAAATTAGAAAAAAATGAAATACGCAAATAATATTTTAGAAACAATAGGAAATACACCTTTGGTGAAAATCAATCATATTACAAAGGATATTCCAGCAACTGTTTTAGCAAAAGTAGAATACTTCAATCCAGGTCATTCTTGTAAAGATCGTATGGCTTTAAAAATGGTTGAAGAAGCAGAAAAAGATGGTCGTTTAGTTCCTGGAGGTACAATTATAGAAGGAACTTCTGGTAATACAGGAATGGGATTGGCTTTAGCTGCGATTGTAAAAGGTTACAAATTAATTTGTGTAATTACAGATAAACAATCAAAAGAAAAGATGGATATTCTACGTGCAGTAGGAGCAAAAGTAGTTGTATGTCCTACAGATGTTGAGCCAGACGATGCACGTTCTTATTATTCAGTTTCTAAAAGATTAGCAGAAGAAACACCAAATGGTTGGTATGTTAACCAATATGATAATCCAGCTAATACACAAGCTAATTACGAACAAACTGGTCCAGAAATTTGGGAACAAACAGAAGGAAAAGTTACACACTTTGTAGTTGGTGTAGGAACAGGAGGAACAATTTCTGGTGTTGCAAAATATTTAAAAGAGAAAAACCCTAACATTAAAATTTGGGGAGTAGATACGTACGGTTCTGTTTTCAAAAAATACAAGGAAACTGGTGTTTTTGATGAAAATGAAGTTTATTCTTATGTAACAGAAGGTATTGGAGAAGATATCTTACCAAAAAATGTAAACTTTGATTTAATTGATGGTTTTACAAAAGTTACAGATAAAGATGCAGCTGTTTACACACGTCGTTTAGCATTAGAAGAAGGTCTATTTGTAGGTATGTCTTCTGGTTCTGCAATCAAAGGATTATTACAAATGAAAGACGAATTTGGTCCAGACGATGTAGTTGTTGTATTGTTCCATGATTCTGGTTCTCGTTATGTAGGAAAAATCTTTAACGACGATTGGATGAGAGACAGAGGATATTTAGAAGAAGAAGTAAAAACTGCTTTAGATTTAATCGAGGAACATGTAGATAAACCATTATTAACAGTTCGTACAGAAGAATTAGCTTCTCATGCAATTGATAGAATGCGTCGTTACAAAATTTCTCAAATTCCAGTAATGGATATTAACGGTTTTGTAGGATCTTTAGATGAATCAGATTTATTTCAAGCATTTTTAGAAGACAGAAATGTAGCAGATAAACCAATTAGAGAAATAATGGGAGCGCCATTTCCAATTGTAAAAGCAGGAACTTCTATTGATCAAGTATCAAAATTAATAACAAAAGATAATCAAGCTGTTTTAATAGAATTAGAAAACGGTAATTATCATATTATTACAAAATATGATATTATTAACTCTATTAAATAACAAATAACGTATCTTTGATGCACTATGGGAATTGTATTAAGAGGACAGAATTTAGTTAAAGATTACGGGAAAAAACACGTAGTTAAAAATGTATCTTTCCAAGTAGAACAAGGAGAAATTATTGGTTTACTAGGACCGAATGGGGCTGGAAAAACAACATCTTTTTATATGATTGTTGGTTTAGTAAAGGCAACACAAGGAAAAGTATTTTTAGATAAACAAGACATTACCAATGATGCAATGTATAAACGTGCACAAAAGGGTATTGGTTATTTAGCACAAGAGGCTTCAGTTTTTCGAAAATTATCAGTAGAAGATAACATTCAGTCTGTTTTACAATTCACAAAATATTCTAAGAAAGAACAACAAATGCGTACAGATGCTTTAATAGAAGAATTTTCTTTAGAACATGTACGTAAAAATAGAGGAGATTTACTTTCTGGAGGAGAACGTCGTCGTTGTGAAATAGCACGTTGTTTAGCTACAGAACCAAATTTTATCTTATTAGATGAGCCTTTTGCTGGGGTAGATCCAATTGCAGTAGAAGATATTCAGAAGATTGTACGTTCGCTTAAAGATAAAAACATCGGAATCTTAATTACCGATCACAATGTGTCGCAAACATTAGCTATTACAGACAAAACATATATTATGTTTGAAGGGAAAATCTTAAAAGAAGGTTCGCCAGAAGAATTAGCAAATGATGAAGATGTTCGTCGTGTTTATCTTGGAGAGAATTTTATGTATCAGCAGATATAAAATTTATTATAACTTTAATTCCAACATATTGTTGGAATTTTTTTTATGTCAAAAATTTTTATAACACATCAGCCCAAGAAATCTTGGCTAAAAAAGTATATTTCATATTATTATTTTCATCAAAATACAATTTCTGGAGATGAAGACCGATTTATCTATTATTCAAATGTAGAAAACGCTTTAACTATTTATAAGAATTCTATAGTTGATTTTCCTAGAGAAAAATTGTCCACAACTTATCCTTGTGATAAACAATTTTACTTTCTTTATTCAGGTGTCATTAAAGATTATTTTCTGGTAAATTTAACTGCGCCGTATGATAAAATAGGAATCGTTTTTAAACCTTTAGGATTGCAATATTTTATAAAAGATTCTGTTGATTTTATCTTAAAGTTAACAGAGAATAAACGTTCCGAATATTTTCAGAATTTATTAAAAACCGATTTAGATAAATTATTTGATGAGAATATTGAAAAAAGAGTTGAAGGTTTGGATCAATTATTTTCAGAACTTTTTCATGAGTTTGAGGATAATAAATTTATTCAGATTATAGATGAAGTTATTGATGGTTTAGATGAAACAAACATCAATCAATTATCGCAGAAATTTGGTTTATCAACGAAGACTTTACAACGAAAATTTCAGAAAAATTTTGCAGTAACAGCTAAACAATATTTGAAAGTAGTGAAATTTAGACGTGCTTTTAATCACTATATGCAAGAAAACAAAGCAATTAATTTTACTGATTTATCATATTTTCATCATTATTATGATCAATCTGAATACATTCATCACTTTAAATCTATTACAGGAACTTCTCCCAAAAAATTATTCAAGAATATTGAAAAATTAAGCGGAGAAGATGTTTATTGGAATTTTAAAGTATAATGTCCCAAATTCCCAATTATTCTAGCTTAGAAGAGAATAAATTTGAGAAAAAAAGATGAAAAACTACGTATTGCTTTTAATTATGCTTGTCTCGAATTTTTTATTCTCTCAAAATAAAGAAAAAATATCGATTCGCTCAACTATACTTAATCAGGATAGGGAAATATGGCTATATACTCCTGAGGAAATGGACGCAAACGAAAAATATGATGTCATAGTTGTTTTTGACGCTCAATACCAAACGTTCTTGGATCTTGTGCAGTCATCAATTCCTTTTCGAGACGGATTAAATTACAGACAAAGTATTATTGTAGGAATTGTATCACCATATATAGAGAATCAGTACAACAGGAATAACGATTTGTTACCAATGCCAAACGATAAAGTAGAGTTAAAAAATAGAAGTCCTTATATAGGAAATGCGGATAAGGTAACTGAGTTTATGGACAAAGAATTATTTCCAAATTTAGAAAAAAAATATGCCTTAACTAAAAATAGACTAGCGATTGGGCATTCAAATGGAGGAACATTAATCTTATATTCTTTGCTAAAAAAACCTACATTATTTACAGATTATATTGCTGTTTCTCCAAATTTTGCTTTTGATAAAGAACGCTTTGTAACAGAGTTTAAAAATTTCAATTTTGATCAACTGAAATCAAAGAAATTTATTTTTATTAGTCAGGCAAATGAAAGTGAAGCAACTAATTTTAAAGGTTGGGATTTAGCTTTTACAAATATTATAAACGTTTTGTCAACTAAAAATAGTACGAATCTGGTTTTTAAACACGAAGCTTATCCAAAAGAAAGTCACTTTTCATCTTTTCCAAACGGGATGCTTCAAGGGTTAAGAGAATACTATGATAATAATAATTCAATTCATAAAATTATTGATTATATTGAGGTAAATAACTGGATAAATTCTTCTAAAATTAATCAAATAGCTTATAATTTATTTTATAATGATAAAATTGATGAAGGTATTAGTGTACTTCTAATTGGTATAAAAAAATACCCGAATGATGTTAATTTGTACGATAGTTTAGGTGAGTTGTATTTTAATAAAAAAGATATCAAAAATGCGTCTAAGTATTATAAACTCTTTGGAGAAAAAGTAGAACAATCTAAATCAACTCTAAGTAAAGAGGAGTACAACAAATTCAAAGAATTGTATAATAAGCGTATGCAAGAACTTAAGAAATAATAATTAAAAAGAAATAATAATCCTTAACTATTGTTTGGATATATATTCTAATATAAAAAAAAACCACTCAAATTTTGAGTGGTTTTTTTATTGTCTTAAAATTTATTGTTATATGATTTAATTTTTTATAATTTTTTCAATAGCAATTCTTTTTCCATCTGTTACTTTAAGCATATAAACACCATTTGTTAAAGAAGAAATATTTACAGTGTTTTTAGTTTTACCTTTAAATAAAATATTCCCTTTAAGATCGAAAATAGTGTAATCTAAATTAGAATTTTCACTGTTTGTTATATAAAAAATATCTTTTGTAGGATTTGGATAGGTTTTAATTTCTAATGGTTTAATAGGATCTTTAGTATGTAAATATTCAACATCTAATTTTTCTATTGCTGATTTTATATCTGGATGTGGACCAATATTTTTCGTCAAATCTCCACCTTGTGGAACTGCAGTTTCAATTAATAATTCTTTTAATTCTTTTGGCGTTAAATATTTCCCTGTTTGTTGAAAATAATAGGATTGAATCAATGCGGCAACACCTCCTATAATAGCAGTAGCAGAACTTGTACCACCAAAAAGAACATAATTTCTATTATTGTCATTATCATATTCATTCCAATAACCATAACCAGCTGTTAAAACATTATCTCCCCAAGCTTGTAAATTAACACGAGAGCCATAGCTAGAAAATGATAATATAGAGTGTTTAGTATCATCACTTCCTGCACCAATAATTAAAGCTCCGCTATCACCTCTGTTAATGTAAGATCTATAATAAGAAGAATCTAGATTTTGGCCTCCATTTCCTGCGGCAGCAATAACGATAATACCAGCATCAGTTGCTGCTTTTGTTAAATCCCAAATAACATTGTCAAACTCAGCAGGAATACGTTTGTTGTTTTCACCTATTCCTTGCATTTCGTAAATTATAATGTCGCCAACTTTAGCAGTAGATAATGCTCTTGTAATTGCATCAATTCTATTATTTCCTTTTGTAGTCCACTCTAAAAAATTTGTAAAACTATTAATCCCAAAAGAAATACCTGTTAATCCAATATTGTTTCTCGAAGGGACAATGGTTCCTGCGGTAGCAGTACCATGTTCTAGAAATATAATATATTTATCGTTTGGATTTAATAATTCGGGATTTATTTTTACTTTTTTCTCAAATTGAACATGAGGTAAATTAACCAACATTTCATGATTCCTATTAAAACCATATTCAATATTAATTATATTAATATGTTCTCCTGTTACTCCAATAGACCAAGCGTATTTAGCATTTACTCCAGGATTACTATTTAAATAGCTTTGATCATCTTCTAAATTTGGAGTATTGTTAGTTTTTAAATAAGGCGGTTCAATAGGCGCATTTCCAATAAAGTTAACATATTCTACTTCTTCAAACGACTCTAATTTTTTAGCGAGTTGTAGTAATTCTTCTTTTGACTGTTTATTAGCTTTTATCTCATAAATATTATTTAATATCTCTAAAGATTGTTTATCATCAACAATAGAGGAATTTTTTTTCTTTAATTTACTAAGGTCATATTTGTCGTATAAACTTCCTATAACTTCAACTTCATTCTTTTTAAAAAAATTAGATGCTTGAGCTTCTTGTTTTAGTTTATTGTTTGCAGAATTTTCAGATTTTAGTTTAACATAAATTGAATAATCATCGGAATTAGAGTTGAGATGAAATTGGTTTTTTCTATCCTGTGAGAAGGAAAGAATAGGAAAAATGGTAGCGAAAAATAATAATTGTTTTTTCATAAGTAAAATTTAATTTTTTATTAATTTAACGCCAAAATAAAGAATATCAAACAGTTTTACATATTATATGATGTAAAAAAAATAGACAATAAGGTGAAATTATTTAAAATATTATTCTTTTTTTTATCTTCGCACGATTAAAAATTAACAATAAATGACAAAAATTTTACACACTATATTTTTAGTATGTTTTGGTATAATTTCTTTCGCGCAAACGAGATTTGAAGAAGGTTATATCATCAATAATAAAAATGAAAGAAAAGAAGTATTAATCAAAAATGTAGATTGGTTAAATAATCCACAATCTTTTGAATATAAATTAGATGAGAATTCTAAAATAGAAACAGAAACCGTAAATAATGTAAAAGAATTTGGTGTAATTGGTAAATCAATTTATGTAAGTTCTACTGTTTTAATTGATTATTCTAGTGAAGATATTAAAAACTTAAGTGGAGATATAAATCCAGAATTTAGAGAAGAAACCTTATTCTTAAAACAATTAGTAAAAGGAGAGGCTAATTTGTATAAATATAGAAAAGGAGAAAGAATTCGCTACTTTTTTAATAGTACAGACCATCCAGAGATAGAACAATTGGTATATAAAATGTATCAACCCTATGTAAATAGAATTGATTATAATAAGTTTTACAGAACTCAAATCCTTACTAACTTTAAATGTGCCTCAATTACAAAAAACTTATTAGGAAAAGTAGAATATAACGATAAAAATTTAACGGAATTATTTGAGACAATAAACAATTGTAATAATTCTAATGTTGAGTTTGTGGATAAAGCGAAAAAAAATAATGTCAAATTCCATTTAAATGTAAGACCAAGAGTAAATTTAAATCAGTTAACAATTGACAAAAATAATTTCGATTTTCAATCGACTAAATTCGATAGAGCGGCAAGCTTTGGAATTGGTCTAGAGTTAGAATTAACTTTACCATTTAACAACGATAAATGGAGCGCAATAGTAGAACCAAATTTTGTAAGTTATAAAGCAGATTCAGAGAGAATTGCTCCAGTTACAGATATAAAATCTAAATGGTCTGTAGATTACAAAGCAATAGATGTTGTAGTTGGTATTAGACATTATTTCTTTTTAAATTCTCAATCAAAAATATTTATTAACGGAATGTTTGTTCCAACTTTTGCTTTTAATTCAGCATTGACATTCGAAAGAAATAACACAACGACTGAAATAGAAATAGGAAAAGGATTTAACTACGGAGCTGGAATAGGATATACTTTTAATAAATTTACAGGAGAAGTAAGATACATTTCTGATATTAAAAGAAAAGATGATATAGGAAACAGTTACAACAATATATCTTTTATAATAGGATATAACTTATTTTAAAATAAAAATCTAACTTCTAAAAATAGATAAAAAAAAGGTTGCTCTTAATGAGCAACCTTTTTTAGTATAGTTAAACTTTTTCTTTTATAATTTGCTTAAAATGGAGATAAATATCTTGTATATCAAATCTTCTAAAGTTAATGATAAGGCTCGTATCGTTATTTGGTAATTGATAAGTCATTTCAAAATTTAGCATATTACCAAAACCAGAACTCTTGATATCAGTTACCACAATTCCTAGTTTTTCTAATCTATCAATTAAGCGACTTATTTCCAAATCATTATATTTCATCATCATCAAAACCCATTTTTTAAGGGTTTCAAAACTAAAACATAATTCCTGAAAATCATATTTTGTAGTATAAAAATTTAGATGTATTTATAGAGTAAATTCACTTTTGAAAGCAATATTTAATTAAATTTAAATTTCAAATTTTTTGTCTATGAAGTGCTTAAAGTTATTCATCTTACTAATTACCGTGTCTTTTTCAACGGTTTGTTTTAGTCAAAATAAGATAAACCGATATAACAAGAATACGAAAGAGCTAAAGAATATTTTAAATGATTATCAGAGTCCATTAAAAGGTAAAACAGTTCTATTAATAAATTATTTTTCACCCAAAGTAGGAAGTTATTTATGGTTTCTTAATGAGAGTGAATCTTCTTTACAAGGAGCTTTAACAGATAAACCTTATGATTTGCATGCTGGCATTTATTTAGAAGATCATGGCGGATTATTAGAAAAAGTTGTATTTAAGGATTTTGCGGGAGGCTTATCTCAACCTAACTATTTATTAGATTATTGTTTGATTGAAGATGATAACGGCAACCCAACGTTTTACTTAACGTACTTTATGGATTCTGATGGATTAGATGCAAAGCCCTTAAAAGTTATTATTTATACTAGAAATGGAAAAACATTTACAAAATCAAAAATTACAGCTTGGATTCCATTTCAAGAAGAAGATAAATATAGAATAGAAAAAGATCATAATTTTAATTTATTACCAACTAAAACTCAGAATAAAGCCTTACAGATTTTAAAAGATATAAAAGAGAAAAATATTATTTAAACATGAAAAAAATATTAATTTTTGGATTGACATTTTTTGGCTTAATTGCTCTAAATGCTCAGAATAACGAGAAATGTGAATTAATAGCAGCAAATATACTCTCGGATACACCTCACGTGAAAGAATTAACCAAAGATTGGGATAGGTTAATTAAAGAAAATGGAGGAACGGGATATGGAATTCAGTTTTATGGAGAAGAAAAAGATATTTATAAACTTGTATTGGTACAACATTATCCAGACAGAGATTATAATGCAAATTGGTTTACAATAGATTTAAATACTAAAGAAGCTTTCGAAGAAAGTATGGCTGATCCTATGTATAATAAAAACCTACAAATAAGTAAAAAGGATTGGAAGAAATTAGAAAAGTGTAATAAATAAAAAAAGCTGAAAATCAAATTGATTTTCAGCTTTAAAAAATTATTATTTTGCTTTTTTTGTTGCTTTTTCTTCCACTGTATCATCTTCATAATAATACCTGTGTCGTGGACGTTTTACACCATAAGAGCCATTAACAATTTTTCCTCTTCTCGATTTTTTATCACCTTTTCCCATTAGAAATGTTTTAAAATTAATAAATTCGATAACTCCATACAAGTTAAACATTTCAAATTACAACAGCAAAATATTGACATAATTTTAAGAAATAGATTAATTTTGTAAAGAATGATTTAAATTCATAGAAAATGAGTAGAAATACGGAAGCAAATAAAAAAAGAGTAAAAGCAAAAAAGGCACAGAAACGCAAAAAGGAAAAAGACCATGAAGCTGGAAGAAAAGCGCGTTTAAAAGAAATCATTCAGCAAATGAATGAGAAAGAGAAAAAAACAGAAGAATAAAACATGAAAATTCTACATACAGCTGATTGGCATTTGGGAAAACGCTTAGACAATTTTTCTCGTTTTGATGAACAAGTTTTGGTCATGAACGAGATTATTGAAATTGCAGATAAAGAACAAGTTGATTTGGTTATTATTGCTGGAGACTTGTTTGATAATTTTAACCCATCTGTAGAAGCTGTAGAATTGTTTTATAAAACCTTAAAACGTCTTTCTAATAATGGGAAGCGTCCAGTTGTTGCAATAGCTGGAAATCACGATTCTCCAAGTTTAATAGATGCACCAGATCCTTTGGCAAGAGAATGTGGGATAATTCTTATTGGTTATCCTAATGCAAAAATTTCACCTTTTCAGTTAGATCATTTTTCTGTAATTAATTCAGAAGAAGGTTTTATCGAATTACAATTATCAACGTGCGATTTTCCTGTTCGAATTTTACATACGCCATATGCGAACGAAATTCGTTTGAAACAATATTTGGGAGAGCAAAAAGAAGATGCTTTAAATGAAGTTTTAGCAAAGAATTGGAAAAATATTGCAGATCAATTTTGTGATGATAACGGTGTAAATATTCTGACTGCTCATTTATACATGAATAAAAGAGGAGGTGAGCTAATAGAAGAGCCAGAAGGAGAGAAGCCAATTAAAATAGGAAATGCAGATATGATTTTTTCAGATGCAATTCCTTCTCAAATACAATATACAGCATTAGGTCATATTCATGGTTTTAGAAATATAGGAACAGAAGATAAACCAGTCGTTTATTCTTCTTCTCCAATTTGCTATAGTTTTAGTGAAGCAGGACAAACAAAATATGTTTCTATTGTAACACTTGAACCTAATAAAACTGCACAGTTCGAAAAAGTAGAATTAATCAATGGAAAACCTTTGGTTAGAAAAGTGTTTAATAATTTTGATCATGCAATACAATGGTTAAATGAAAACCAAGATGTTTTAGTTGAATTAACCATAGAAAGTGAAACCTTCTTGAAAGCTGACGAACGTAAATTACTTTATCAATCTCATAATGGAATTATTCATCTTATTCCAAAAGTAAAGAATAACGAATTGATTGAAGCACATGCTAAAACAATTAATTTGGATCAAAATATACAAGATTTATTTACTGATTATTTTAAATCTAAAAACGGAAATCAAGAACCAAATGATGAGTTGAAAAACTTATTGAAAGAGATTTTGGGTTAGGTGTTTTAATTTGGATATAAGGAGTGTTAATTTTGCTTAACGCTTAACGCTTAACGCTTAACGCTTAACGTTTAACGAGCTTCGAAACTCGAATTTCGTTTTTCGTTTTTCTAAATCAACAATAAATTTCAAACTTGTCAAATTGAGCTTGTCGATTTTTTTTTTTAGATTTTTACGATTAAATTTCTCACAACTCATAAAAAAAGCTATTTCATCTAAATGAAATAGCCTTTTTTTATATCTAGAATTATAATAACGAATTACTTCGCAATCATAATTAATTTTTTATTTACAAATTCTAAAATTCCAGCTTTAGAAAGTTCGCGTCCATATCCAGAGTGTTTCACTCCTCCAAATGGTAATTCTGGACTAGATGAAACTTGTTTATTAACGTAAACCATTCCAGAATCTATTCTTCTAGCAATTTTTTCTGCATTTGCAACATTCTCTGTATAAATAGAAGCACCTAAACCATAAGGCGTATCGTTGGCAATTTGTAAAGCTTCTTCAATATCTTTCACTTTCCAAATACAAACAACTGGACCAAAAATTTCTTCATCATAACCTTTCATTCCAGGTTTTAAATCAGTTAAAATAGTTGGCGCTAAAAAGAAACCATCTTTCTCTAAACGCTTACCTCCAGTTACAACTGTAGCACCTTTTTTACTTGAATCACTAATTTGTTCTAATAATCCTTCTAAAGCATTTTCAGAGCTAACAGGTCCCATTTCAGTTTCTGGTTGTGTAGGATCTCCTACAACCATTTTGTTCACATGATCTGTAATCTTTTTTAAATACTCATCGTAAATTCCTTCTTGTACAATTATTCTCTTAGAAGAAGTACAAGCTTGTCCAGCATTACGTAATCGTCCGTTAATTGTTCCGCTCATTACTTTTTCAATATCAGCATCATCTAAAACAATCATAGGATCAGATCCTCCCAATTCTAAAACAGACGGTTTAACATGTTTACCTGCAATGCTTGCAACTTGTGCACCAGCAGCTTCTGAACCAGTTAATGAAACACCTACAATTTTAGGATTCTCAATAATTTTATCCGTATCTTTTCCAGACATTAAAAGGTTTTTATATAAACCTTTAGGAGCTCCTGCAGCAGTAAACATTTCTTCAAAAGCAATTCCACATTGTGGAATGTTAGAAGCTGTTTTTAATACAACTGTGTTACCTGCCATAATATGTGGTCCCGCAAAACGCGCTATCTGAGAAAAAGGAAAATTCCAAGGCATAACGCCTAATAAAACTCCTATAGGCTCAGAAACAATATAAGCTGTTCCTTTCTCTGTTTCTAAAGGTGTATTTGCTAAGAATTTTTCAGCATTATCTGCATAGTACTCTATAATGTTAGCACTGTAGTCTATTTCTATTTCACTTTCTTTTAATGGTTTTCCCATCTCTGTAGTGATTAATGCTGCTAAACGAGGTTTTTGTTTACGCATTTCATCAGCAACACGTTTCATAATTGCTTTACGTTCTTCGAAAGATTCGAAACGCCAAGTTTTATATAATTCGTTTGCGTCGTCTATATATTGATTGATTTGTTCGCTTGAGTAAGCGTCAAACTCTTTTTCTATTTTTCCTGTAGCAGGATTTAATGTTCTGATTGAACTTGCCATTTTACTCTTTTGTTTGTGTATACAAATTTGAAGCAATTCTTGTTCCTAAAAAAGTATTTAGCATAAAAAAAACTGATAATTGAGATGATATTATTTAGTTTTTTAGATGTGAGGGATAAGATTTTATGACCTAAGACACAAGGATTGTTATTAAGTGGTAATGTGTTTAAGTGATAAAGTTTTTTAGTTGTTCTGTCAATTAGAGATTAGTATCTGTTTTTAACTGAAAAGAAAAAGCATGAAGAATTAACCTAAAAACTTAAACACAAGTTAAATGCTTAATCCTTATAATCCTACGTCTTATAACTTTTTAGAAAGGTAGACTATCGTCATCATTGTTCATAGAACTTGTAAACTCGCTACCGAAATCTCCAAAAGCATCAGCAGGATTAATTGCTTCTAAATTCATAGAGCTTCCCATTTCCTGAGATTGTCCATCATTCATAGAACTCTGAATTTCGAAATCACTACCATAAGAAGTTTCTAAATCGGTAAATTTAGCTTGCTCATTAATAAAGCGTAAACGAACATTTTCTAAAGCACCATTACGGTGTTTTGCAATAATAAATTCTGCTTGCCCTGCACATGGTTCACTTTCATCGTCCCAATATTCTAACTTATAATATTCTGGTCGATAAATAAACGATACAATATCGGCATCCTGCTCAATCGCTCCAGATTCACGTAAATCGGAAAGTAAAGGACGTTTACTTCCTCCACGTGTTTCTACAGAACGAGATAACTGAGATAAGGCAATAACAGGAATACTTAATTCTTTTGCAATTGCTTTTAAGGAACGCGAAATCATAGAGATTTCTTGCTCACGGTTTCCATTTGCTTTTCCACCAGCAGTCATTAATTGCAAATAGTCAATTAAAATCATTTTTACACCATGCTGAGAAACTAAACGACGAGCTTTAGCTCTTAAATCAAAAATAGATAGGGCAGGCGTATCATCAATGTAAAGAGGAGCATTTTCTAATCCTTTTACTTTTGTATACAATTGCTTCCATTCGTGATCGGCTAATTTAGCTTTACGTAATTTTTCACCCGAAATTCCAGTTTCACCCGAAATCATACGTGTAATTAACTGTACAGAAGACATCTCTAATGAGAAAACAGCAACAGGAATATTTTTATTAACCGTCATATTCTTTGCCATAGAAAGAATAAAAGCTGTTTTTCCCATACCAGGACGTGCTGCTAAGATAATTAAATCGGACTCTTGCCAACCAGAAGTAATTTTATCAATTTCGGTAAATCCAGACGAAAGTCCAGACATTCCTTCTTTTGTAGATTGAGCTTTAATCTTATCAATAGCTTCTGTAACTAAATCTTTTGCTTCAGAATAACTACGTTTTATACCTCCTTCTGTAATTTCGAATAATTTACTTTCTGAATAATCTAATAAATCAAAAACATCGGCTGTATCATCGTATGATTTTTCGATAACTTGGTTCGAAATTTCGATTAATCGACGTAAAATATATTTTTCTTGTATTACACGCGCATAATATTCAATATGAGCAGAAGAGGAAACTTTTTGAGTTAATTGGATCAAGTAATAATCACCTCCAACACGATCTAACTTCCCATCACTTTTTAATTCATTAGAAACCGTTAGTAAATCAATTGGTTCTGAATCGTTAAATAGTTTTTGGATGACAGCATAAATCGCTTGGTGCTCTGGACGATAAAAAACTTGAGGAGTTAAGATGTCAATTACTTCATCTAAACCCTTTTTGTCAATCATCATCGCACCAAGTACAGCTTGCTCTAAATCAACGGCTTGTGGAGGAAGTTTTCCTTTCTCTAAACCTATGATACCGTGCTTGTTAGCTGAATTTTCTGGATTGTAATTTGCTTGTTCCATAAGAGGTTCAAAATTACATAAAAAAACGAGATATAACTAATTTTATATCTCGTAATTTTGTTTATATTAAACTGATATTGTATTTCGATTATCCTGAAAACTCTCCGAATTTTATAAAACGATCTTGTCGTTGTGTTTGTAATTCTTGAGCAGATAATTGTTTTAATTCATTGTAAGTTTCTAACACTTTATTTTTCAAATTTGTGTAAGCTACTTCAGGTTTATAATGAGCTCCACCAAGAGGTTCTTGGATAATGTCTTCAATTAATCCTAATTCTAACATATCAGGACCAGTTAATTTCATTTGAGATGCAGCTTGTTCTTTATAATCCCAGCTTCTCCATAAAATTGTAGAACAGTTTTCTGGAGAAATTACAGAATACCAAGTATTTTCTAACATGAATACTTTGTTTCCAACACCAATTCCTAAAGCTCCACCAGAAGCTCCTTCACCAATTACAACTGTAATGATAGGAACAGTTAATTTCAACATTTCGTAAATGTTTTTAGCAATTGCTTCTCCTTGTCCACGTTCTTCAGCTTCTAAACCAGGATATGCACCAGGAGTGTCAACTAATGTAAGTACAGGAATGTTGAATTTTTCTGCTA
Source organism: Chishuiella changwenlii (assembly GCF_900142565.1). Taxonomy (GTDB): domain Bacteria; phylum Bacteroidota; class Bacteroidia; order Flavobacteriales; family Weeksellaceae; genus Empedobacter; species Empedobacter changwenlii. The sequence goes on along the minus strand of NZ_FRBH01000011.1, from coordinate 35,244 downwards.
ATTTCATCAAACGTAATGCTTTGCGGTAACCATCTGGATTAGACATTCCGAAACGACGATATTGTCTTTCTTTTGTGTTTTTTCCTTTTTGTTGACCAATAATCATAAAAGTTTGACCGTTGATTTTTCCCATACCACCAACCATTGCTTTATCATCAGCATAAGTTCTATCACCATGAATTTCGATAAAAGTATTATCTGTTATCGCGTAAGCATAATCTAAAGTATAAGGACGAGAAGGGTGACGAGATAATTGTACACGTTGCCATGGAGTTAATTTTCCATAGATTTCCTTCTTTTTATTTTCTATTGCAATTTCAATTTCAACGCAAGCTTGTTTGATATTCACTCCGCTACCTTCTCCAACGATTTGACAGCTTTGTAACTGTTCTTCTAAATCCTTGATAGGTTGCTCAAATTCTAAATATTCCATACAAAAGTGTTTGTTCAATCCTACAAATATAAAAAAGGTTTTTTAGCCGATAATTATATTTGTAGAATGTTTTGCTATTTTTTTAAAATTAATTAAATAATAATTTGTAATTTAATGGATTACGATTTTATTACTTTTAAACTTAATCTGCTTATAATTTCTCAATTAACATTGCAGATGCTCCACCACCACCATTACATATAGCAGCACAACCAATTTTACCATTGTTTTGCTCTAAAACATTAAGTAATGTTACTAAAATTCTAGATCCAGAATTTCCTAGTGGATGTCCAATAGAAACGGCTCCACCATTTACATTAACTTTCTCTGGATTTAAGTTTAATAATTTTGTATTAGCAATTCCAACAACAGAGAATGCTTCGTTAAATTCCCAAAAATCAACATCAGCAGTCGTTTTATTTGCTTTCTTTAATAATTTTTCAACAGCTTTAGATGGTGTCGTTGTAAATTTAGAAGGCTCTTGTGAAGCATCCGCATACGCTGTAATTTTAGCTAAAGGTTTTAATCCTAATTCATTTGCTTTATCTAATGACATTAAAACTAATGCAGAAGCACCATCATTTATTGTAGAAGCATTTGCAGCTGTTACAGTACCATCTTTTGTAAAAACAGCTCTTAAAGTAGGAACTTTATCAAAGCTTACATTTTTATATTCTTCGTCTTCTTTAAAGATAACTGGATCACCTTTTCTTTGAGGAATTTCAACAGGAACAACTTCATTATTAAATTTTCCAGCTTGCCAAGCAGCAGCAGATTTTTTATAAGAATTAATTGCGAATTCATCTTGTTCTTCACGAGATATATTGAATTCTGTTGCACAACTATCACCAAATGTTCCCATCATTTCTTTACTATAATAATCTTGTAAACCATCATTTACAATTCCATCTAGTAATACTGTGTTTCCATATTTATTTCCTGTTCTTGCATTTGGAGAATAAAAAGGAACCATTGACATATTTTCCATTCCACCTGCTATTACAACTTCAGCATCGCCTAGGCGGATAGCTTGTGTTGCAAACATAACAGCCTTCATACCAGAAGCACATACTTTGTTTACTGTTGTTGCAGGAATAGTTTGTGGTAAACCAGCTTTTAACATAGCTTGTTTAGCTGGAGCTTGTCCTTCTCCGGCTTGTAAAACATTTCCCATATAAACCTCATCTACTAAAGATCCATCTAGGTTAATTTTTTCCAAAGCTCCTTTTATCGCTGTAGCACCTAAATCAGTTGCTGGTATAGTAGATAAACTACCCAAAAATGATCCCATTGCTGTGCGTACAGCCGAAACGATAACTACTTCTTTCATTTATTTTGTGATTTGTTTTTTATTAATGACTTACTGCAAGATAGGAATTTTATTCCGGAATTAATTTCTATTAATATTCAATGGTTAGGGGCTTATTTTAGATATTTTATTATGAAATATAGTTTTTATTAATAAAATGATAATTATATTTGAAATGATGATTTTTAAAAACTAAAACGATTCAAAAATGTTGAAGGTAAAATTATTATCCTTTTTAGTAATTTTTAGTAGCTGTTTATTTGTTGTAAAAGCACAGAAGTTTAAACAAAAGTATTTTGAAAGAATAATAAACTCATTAACTTCTGATTACTATGCTGGTAGAGGATATGTTGACAATGGAATGAGTAAATCTGCCTTGTATTTGCAAAAAGAATTCAAGAAAAATAAACTACAATCTTTTTCTACCGATTATGAACAGAAATTTACTTATCCAATTAATGTTATTCAAAATGCTGAATTAAAAATAAATGGACTAGAATTAAAATATGGAATTGATTATATTGTTAAACCGAATGCGCAATCGGTTTCAGATGTTGGTTTGGACTATTCTTTTTTTGATACTACTGCTTATACAGAATCTTTTCAATCTAAAAATAAAACAAGAGATTTTATTGTAAACGATCATCAACTTAATTTTGAAAAAAATATTATTCTACCTCCTTTAGAAAATACTGTAGATTCTATTAAACAATATTATAAACAATGGTCTAGTATTTATGAAAGAGAACAAAATATAAATAGAGGTATTTTTAGATTCACAAAAGAGAAATTGACATCTAGTCTAAGTCAACGACAAGCTAATACTTCAGAGTTTATTATATCAGATAAGTTTTATTCTGATCAATTAAAAATTAATTCATTTATGATAAAGAGTGAATTTATTGAAAATTTTGAAGCTAAGAACCTTATTGGGTATGTAGACGGAAAAAATAATGATAGTATTGTTGTTATTACTGCGCATTATGATCATTTAGGAAAAGTGGGAGAAACGGTTTTTCCTGGAGCGAGTGATAATGCAAGTGGTGTAGCAATGATGTTGGCTTTTGCAAAATACTATTCCAAACATCGACCTCAATATAAAACTGTATTTATTGCTTTTGCAGGGGAAGAGGCAGGTCTTTTGGGTGCAGATTATTTTGTGAAGAATCCATTGTTTGAATTATCTAAAATTAAATTCTTAGTAAATTTAGATATCATGGGAGCAGGAGAAAAAGGGATTCAAGTTGTTAATGGAAAAGTTTTTAAAAAAGAATTTGATAAATTGACAGCTATAAATGCTAATAAGAACTATTTAGCGGAAGTTAAAATTAGAGGAGAGTCGTGTAATTCCGATCATTGTCCTTTTTATTTAAAAGGAGTTCCATCTTTTTTTATATATACTTTAGGAGGAAAAGGTTTTTATCATGAACCAGACGATACAAGAAATAATCTTAATTTAGACTACTCGTCTAAAGTCTTTAGTCTTTTAAGAGATTTTATAAATACAATATCTTCTAATGATATAAGATAACGATTGCATTATGTTTGCAAATTTTAACTAAAACATATTTAACTTGACGTAAAGTGTTTATTTGTAAGGTTTTGTATAAAAAAAAATAATCCGTTCTAAAAGAACGGATTACTAACCAACCTAAACTACTATAAAAAACTCTAAAAAGTAAAAAGAGTTCGAGTGATTTCAACTTCATTTTTCAATTTCATTTTTACTCGTGTTACTCTTTGTCTTACTATCTATGAATAAATTATTTGACACTGCAAATGTCACCTTTTTTTAGGTTTTGAAAAAGGATATGAAAAGATTTTATTTATGACTACAATAGATAAAAATTATCAATAAAGATATTTGTCGGTTATGTATTTGAAATACAACCGATTGCATTAATTCAATAATACTTTATAGTAGATGTTATAAAGTCTATATTTAACTATTTTTTAACAATTTGATAATCTACTTTCATTAAAAAATAAAAGTTGAATATCTAATTGATAAAAATTAAATTTGAACAAGAAATCAAATTCTGTTAGTTAATAATCAAATTTTAAACCAAAATAACCAAAATGAAGTGTGTTTTTTATTTATTTTTCATTTCAATATCCCTGTTTACTGAAGCTCAGGAAGTTAATCCGAATATAATTAGAGGAAAATTATATGAGATTATTTATAATGATATTTCTAAGGAGAAAGAAGTGCAATTGGTAATAGATCCAACTGTGAATAAATTTAATTCATATGAATTAAATGAGTTTGGTTTAAAGTTAGATTCTGTAAAATATGTAAATGATAAAAGTATTTGCACAAAAGTAACTCCATATAAATGTGTTTCGAAATTTGAAATTGATAGTTATAAAATTTCAGATGTATATAAAGAAGGGAAGGAAAGTGTTTTTCCAGTCTTTTATGGTGTTTATTCTCCATCTGACTCGTGGTATAATTTAATTTATTATGCCGCAGTAAAGCATTTTGAAAAAAATAAAACATTTCAATTTCAGGTAATATTACCAATTCGAAAAGTATGGATTGAGAAAAAGAAAATGCAAGAAGATATGATTTTTTATCAATTTTGGTTCGATGAAAACTTCGAGGTTTTAAAATTCGATAAAAAGTCATTAAGTAAAATATAAAATAAAAGAGCCAACTTAGTTGGCTCTTATTTATTGAAATAATAGATTAAATTTAGAATTGGCTTATTTTATTAAACCGATTTCTCTTAAACGCTGTGTTAAAAAATCTCCAGCAGTTATATCTTCAAATTGTTTTGGATTTTCTTCTGAAATACAGTTTTCTAAAACAGATAAATCCATATTAGAAACTGGATGCATAAAGAATGGAATAGAAAAACGAGAAGTTCCCCATAATTCTTTTTCAGGATTAACAACTTGGTGAATTGTAGATTTTAATTTGTTATTTGTGTGACGAGATAACATATCTCCAACATTAATAACTAATTCGTCTTCTTCTGCAATAGCATCTACCCAAGTACCATCGTGTTTTTGTACTTGTAAACCTTTTCCTTGAGCTCCCATTAATAATGTAATTAAATTAATGTCTCCATGAGCTCCTGCACGTACTGCGTCTTTTGGTTCTTCTGTAATTGGAGGGTAATGGATTGCTCTTAAAATAGAATTTCCGTTTGTTACTTTGTCATCAAAATAAAGTTCGTCTAAACCTAAATATAATGCTAAAGCTCTTAAAACATAAATTCCTGTTTTTTCTAATTGTTTAAAAGTTTCTTCTCCATAAATATTAAAATCTGGAATTTCTTCAACATTTACATTTTCAGGATAATTAAATTTTTCTTTGTCTTCTTGACTAAGGTATTGACCAAAATGCCAAAACTCCTTTAAATCTCCAACTGTTCTTCCTTTTGCATGCTCGTTTCCAAATGCAGTGTAACCTCTTTGTCCACCAATTCCCTCAACAATGTAATTTTGTTTTGTTTCTGTTGGTAAAGAATAAAATTCTCTTACACTTTTATATAAATTTTCAACTAAATCGTCGGATAAGAAATGACCTTTTAAAGCTACAAATCCAATTTCTTCGTAAGCTTTACCGATTTCGTTTACGAATTTTTGTTTTCTTGATAAATCTTCTGATAAAAAATCAGCAAGATTAACTGATGGTATTCCAGTTTGTGACATTATTCTTTACGTATTATAACCTATGCAAATGTAGAGAAAGATTATAAATGTGAATAATATTGTTAATAACTTTTTTGATTAACTATTTTATAAATTAGTTTTAATTCTTTTTAAATTATTTTTTTTTGTTTAAGTAGTTGTTATTTAATTTATTAATTAATGGAATATAGAAAATTTTAAAATAAGATGATATCAATTTAATTGATTAGAATTTAGTATTCTATAAAAATAGTTGATGAAGTGATGATGAAACAGTTTTATATGACGACAACTTTTATATCATGTTTCGACAAGTTTAATAAGTATAAAACATTGTAAAAATGAGTGACTATATTAGAAATTATAGAATAAAAAAATTAGCTTAACTAAACACAATATGAACTTGTTTAAACTTTTAAATATTGTATTTTAATTATTTAGCTATTTTTCTTTTTAAACGGGTTAAAAAAAATGCTCCTTTATAAAGGAGCATTTTTTTATTCAGCTAATAGCTTTTTTATATCTTCTTTTAGAAGTTCAATTTCTGGATGATACTTTCCATTTAATGAAGGCTCTTTTCCTTCTGGATCTTTGTAATTTAATCCAGAGTAAAAAAGAATTGGTATTCCTGCCTTATCATATCGACTACGAATATTTCCTTCTTTATCTACTAATGCCAACTTTCCACTATGGTTTAATCCTTCTGCAGTTGTTTCGTCTTTGCCAACATAGATATTAAACTGATCTGCAAGTTTTTCAATAGACGCTCTATCAGAAGTTAAATGATGCCAATTTGGTGTTTTTACACCAATTTTATTCGCATATTCTAATAATCTTTCATGAGTATCTCTTTTAGGATCAATAGTTATAGAAATAAAACCAAGATTATTATTGTTAATTTCATCTTCTACTGCACGCAAATTCTGACTCATAATAGGACAAATAGTTGGGCAACTTGTAAAGAAAAATTCAACAACATATACTTTTCCAAGCATATCACGATCTGTAATTGTAACATTGTTTTGATTAGTCATAGAAAAACTAGGAACTTTCATTACAGTATATAAATCATTTTTTGGTTTGATTTTTAACCAAAAAACAGATCCTATGACACCAATTATAATAACAACTACAGCAATTAATTGTTTATTCATGAATATGTTTTTCAGGATTTTTCAAAAATTCTTCTTTACACATTACAGAGCAGAATCCATAAACTTTACCGTTGTATGTTGCTGTATCACTTAAATGATCGGCAGTTTTCATCCCACAAATAGGATCTAAATCGTTAACAACTGCTACATTTAATTTTGTAGAAGCTTTCATTTCTTCATGAGAAATGTGTTTTACTTCAAAATCTTTTTGTTTAGTTTCTTCTTTATTACAAGAAACGAGCATCAATCCTAAAATAGAAAAAGATGCGATATATTTTAAATTTTTCATTTTGATTCTTTTTTACTTAATTATTTTTTTTCTGTCAGTTAATTTAAGAAATCGGTGGGTGAAAAATTATTTTTATGAATTGATTTTTATAAATATTTTGATAAGAATCATTTAAAGATTGTATAAAATCTTTAAACGGAGAACTATTTTCTGTTCCAAGATCTTTAGAAATAATAGCTTCATAAATTTTTACAAAATTTTTGATAACCTTATTTTTAGATGAGTTAGCATCGTCGTTACGAACTTCTTTTTTTATGTAGCAAAAACCATTACAAAGTAATTCTGGTTTGTTCAGATTCTCACATAATTCAGTCGTTATTTTCTTATAATTTAAAGCATAATCAATAAGTGGCATTAATGGTCTTAATGCAACAAAAAGAATAAGCGTTATAAGAAAAGTGATTTTCAAAATGTGATGAAATAATTGATCCTACAAAAATACAGAAACTAATTTAGCTGTCTTATGATTAAAATTATAATTTTTACGATTAATCTTGGCTTTATCTTTGGAAATCTCTACCTTGAGAAAAGATTTAGAATCTAGGAAATAAAGATGAAAAAACAAGTAATACCAACATTTACAACCACAGAAGAATTATATAATTTCTTGCTAGAAAATCAAGAAGAAAATCCACTTTACAGTAAAGTATTAAAGAAATTTGAATATGAAACTGAATTATTGAAATTACAATCTCAATTAGTGAATCTTCAGAATTGGATTTCTACAGAAAAAAAGAAAGTTGCTATTATTTTCGAAGGAAGAGATGCGTCTGGAAAAGGAGGTACTATTCGCCGTTTTAGAGAACATCTTAATCCCCGATCTATGCGTGTAGTAGCGCTTAATAAGCCAACGGTAGTAGAGCAAGATCAATGGTATTTTAATCGTTATATAAAAGAGTTACCAAATGCAGGTGAAATTGTTTTTTTTGATAGAAGCTGGTATAACAGAGCGGTTGTAGAGCCTGTTATGGGATTTTGTACAGAAAAACAATATGAGCAATTTATGGTACAAGTATCAGAATTTGAACATATGTTATACGAATCTGGAACTCAAATTATTAAACTTTGGTTTTCAGTTTCGAAAGAAGAACAACAAAATAGATTTGAATCGAGATTGAATAATCCATTAAAAAAATGGAAATATAGTCCTGTGGATGCTAAAGGACAAGAACTTTGGGATGAGTTTTCATTATACATCAATCAAATGTTTTCTAGAACGCACAATTCTTTTTCTCCATGGATAATAGTAGATGCAAATGATAAAAACTTGGCACGTTTAGAGTCTATTCGTTATGTTTTGTCTTTGTTTAATTATGAAGGAAAATTTGAATCTGATATTGATTTAATGGTCGATCCAAATATCATTCAGCGTTATTATCGTATGGTCAAAAAAAATAATCATTAATTTGAAGTAGATTAAAAAATGGAATTAAAGCCAAAAGATTTAAAACTAATCGAAACTAAAAAAGGTCTTATTAGTCTTTTGCATTCAGATAACAACCAGTTAAACTTTGCAAAAGCATTAAGAACTGTAAAATACGAGAAGAGAATAGAAGAGCTTCAAGAAGAATTAATAAAATTACAAGCTTGGATTTCCGAAAATAAACAAAAAGTAGTTGTTATTTTCGAAGGAAGAGATGCGGCAGGAAAAGGTGGTGCAATAAGAAGAATTGTAGAACATCTAAATCCGAGAGAATATAAAATTGTTGCACTTCCTAAACCAACAGATACAGAAAGCGGACAATGGTATTTTCAGCGTTATGTACATCAATTACCTCAAGAAGGAGAAATGGTTTTTTTTGATAGGAGTTGGTATAATAGAGCTGTTGTAGAACCCGTTAATGGTTTTTGTACGCAAGATGAGTATGAATTGTTTATGAATGAAGTAAATGATATTGAAAGAATGTGGGTAAATTCTGGAATTTATCTCATTAAAATTTACTTCTCTATTACAAAAGAACAGCAAGCAAAACGTTTTAACGATATTATAAATTCTCCTATTAAAAGATGGAAATATAGTTCGGTAGATAGAAAAGCACAAGATTTATTTGATGTGTATTCCGAGTATAAAAATAAAATGTTTGAAAGAACAAATACCACTTGGGCTCCTTGGAAAATTATAGATGCGAACAAAAAATATAAAGCTAGAGTAGAAGCTATGGAATATATTTTAGATAAGATTCCATATGATGAAAAAGATAATCAAATTTTAAAACCTCAAAATTTAGAAGAGGAAAATTAATAGTACTACTTGTGGCAATGTAAGATGATGTAAGAATTACGATTAACTATTTAGGTGTAAGACTTAAGATTTTAAGATGTAAGTTTTTTCATTTTTCAATAAAGTAAAATTCTTTTTCTCTCTGCGTAAGCTTTGCGCCTTTGCGGTTAAGATAGAGATAGAATTACGAAGTAGGAATTATCATTATGATAACGTACAAACTAAATAAACAATAAATATGGCTGAATTTGATTTGAATGATTTAGAAAAAATAAGTAGTAGACAAGAAATTATTGATTTTCTTGTTGAACATGATATTATAAAAGAGAAAAAGTTTAGAGAGCAATTAGCTTACGAAAAAGAGCTTAAGGAGTTACAAGAAGAGTTATTAGACTTGCAGCTGAAAGTAATTAAACAAAACAAACGTGTATTAATTATTTTCGAAGGGAGAGATGCTGCTGGTAAAGGAGGAACTATTTCTAGAGCAATAGAATATCTTAATCCAAAAAAATATAGAGTAGAAGCTTTGTCTAAACCAACAGAATTAGAGCAAGGACAGTGGTATTTTCAACGTTATTTTGAAAGACTTCCGAATAAAGGAGAACTTGTCTTTTTTGACAGAAGCTGGTACAACAGAGCTGTAGTAGAACCTGTTTTTGACTTTTGTACAAAAGAACAGTACGACAAGTTTATGAAGCAAGTTGTTGAGGTAGAAAAATTATTACAAGAAGATGGAATAATTATAGTAAAGTTATTTCTTACAATTTCTAAAGAAGAACAAGCTCAACGATTACAAGAAAGAAAAGAGGACGAATTAAAACAATGGAAATTGGGTTCTTTGGATGAAAAAGCACAAGAGTTATGGGATGTTTATTCCGATTACATTGCAACAATGTTGGAGAAAACCAGTACAGAAAGTTCTCCATGGATAGAAATTGTAACAGATGACAAAAAAGAAGCTCGTATAAAAGCATTAAAAGCAATTACGGCTGAGCTGTCAGATCAACTTTAATTATATCTACAGAAAATTAAGATTTTTCTGATAATGATTTGCAATATTAATAAAAATGATTAATTTTGCACCCACATTGTTCAACCTCTGACGATAGACGTGTAAGTTGCTCAGTAAAAATAAATTGAAATTATTAAAATGGAAAATTTAGTAAAATACGTACAAGAAAAATACGTAGCTAAGAAAGAATTCCCAGCTTTTGCTGCAGGTGATACTATTACAGTTTACCAAGAAATTACAGAGGGTGGAAAAACTCGTGTTCAGTTCTTTAAAGGTGTTGTTATCCAAAGAAGAGGACAAGGAACTACAGAAACTTTCACAATCCGTAAAATGTCTGGAGATGTTGGTGTAGAGCGTATCTTCCCAGTAAACATGCCAGCTTTACAAAAAGTTGAAGTTAACAAGAAAGGTAAAGTTCGTAGAGCTCGTATCTTCTACTTCAGAGCATTACGTGGTAAGAAAGCTCGTATTAAAGACGCTGCTTACTAAAAAATCTTTTTTTAGAAGAAATAATAAAATCCGTTCGATTATTCGAACGGATTTTTTTGTTTTATATGTTTTAGAAAGAGTATATCTATTATGAGATTTTTAAGATATAGATATTTGAGCCGTTTAAATGTAGTTTTTATCTTATTTTAAACTTAAACGTTTAATATCAGTCTATTGTGAATGTTTTTTATTAATATTTATAAGTTGCTTTAATTAATTTTAATGAAAATTTTTAGGAGATGAAAGCATTTCTAAAATTGAGAAAAAAAGCTTTTTATGTGATACTCCTGTTTATAAATACTATTCTTCTGACATCTACTTAACAGATTCATCCATCTTTAAAGATAAAATTATAAATGATTTAAAAAGTGTATCTATACCAAATGTTGAAACTATTTCTGTAAGATTTATTATTAATTGTAGAGGAGAGATGGATGGTTTTACTTACGAAGCTTTTGATGAGAATCTTAATAAAAGAAAACTTGATGAAATTGTAAAAACGACTATTTTTTCAACAATGAAAGAAATTAAACGTATGCCAATAGGTACTGTAGATAATGAGAAAATTAATGCTCTGTTTTTGATAAGAATAAAAGTGAAAGATGGGAAAGTTATTGATGTTTTTTAAAATCTTATTATTAATTGTATTTACAGGTTTGAATACAATTATAGTATATGGATTGTTTTTTACAGATAAAGAAGAAAGATTTGAAATAGCAGGAGATTTTCAAGGAATGTATTTTTCAGATTTTCTGTTTAGTATTTTGAATAAACAATATCCATCTTATTCAAAAGCTTTTATGGAAAGATCCGTAGCTTTTAATAAAATAGGTAAATTTCATGAAGGTTTTTTATTTTTAGATAAAGCAGTAGAGTTAACTCCTGTAGAGTATTTAGGATATAGAGGCTGGTTGAAATATGAATATTTAAGAGATTATAATGGAGCTATAAAAGATTTTAAAACTTTAGACAGTTTAACTCCTAATTTTATTGATCATCCATGGGGAGTTAATATCTATCAATTATTAGGTAATTCTTATGCAGCAAATAAGGATTATAAAAATGCTCTAATGGAATATGAGAAATATTTGAATACAACCGATAAAAAACAATATACAGGAGAATTTTTCATGTTCTATGGGAAAGCACTTGAGAATAGTAATAAATATAATGAAGCGCTGAATAGCTACTCAAAAGCTGTAGAATTAGATTCGTTAAGAGCAGATCATCATTATTATAAAGCAACCCTTTTATTTAAACTTAAAGAATATAAAGAGGCAAAACTTCTTATAAGTACTTCTTTAGAATTATATAATAAGAATTATTCATATAAAGATCCATATAATGAACTTTATATGCAGATAAATAAAAGAGATATACTAAAATATAAAGATAGTATAGAAATAGCATTTGATAGAAAATGATTATAAGTTTGGAGATGTTACTCTAAATAATTTATAGAATTATATTTTACTTGAATAAAAAAACGAATTTCGAAATACGAAATTCGTTTAAGCTTATTCTTTTATCTTAATTTCTTTTAAAACTTCTGGTAAAATAGTATTAGGAAACTCTTCTTGTGCTTCTAATAACAAAGGTTTATAATCGTGGTAACGATTAGAAAAATGTCCTAAAATTAATTTCTTAGCATTTGCAGCTTTTGCAATTAATGCCGCTTCTTTTGCTGTAGAATGACCAGTGTAAATTGCCAAATCTTTCAGTTCATGTAGAAATGTAGATTCGTGATAAAGTACATCAACATCTTTTATAATAGGAACAATATCTGGTTTATATTTTGTGTCTGAACAAAAAGCATAACTCAACGATTTTGGAGCATCAAAAGTTAAGTAATCATTTGAAATAATTTCGCCAGATTTTAAAATGAAATCTTTTCCATTTTTTAAATTTTGATAATCACAAACTTCAATCTCATTGAATGCTGTGATAGTATCCATGTTTAATTTTCGAGGCTTTTCTTTTTCTCTAAATAAATAACCATTTGTATAAACACGATGATTAAGTGGAATAGAAAAAATTTCTACTTTATCGTCTTCAAAAACTAAAACAGATTCTTTGGTATGTAATTCATTAAAAACAATATCAAAAGAATTATTAGATTCTGTTAAACGTAATTGTGTTGTAATAAATTCTTCAATTCCTTTTGGTCCATGAATATGCAGAGCTGTATCTCTTCCTAATAATTGAAAAGTAGAAATTAAACCAATTAACCCAAAAACATGATCACCATGTAAATGAGAAATAAAAATATGATTAATTCGGTTAAATTTTGCTTTTGCTTTACGCAATTGCACTTGTGTCCCTTCGCCACAGTCAATCAAAAAATGACGCTCAGCGATGTTTAATAATTGTGCGGTAGGATGAGTGAAAGCAGTTGGTAATGCTGAATTAAATCCTAATATTGTTAATTTTATGCTCAAACTTTAGTCAGGTTTGTTAAAAAAATATTTAGTTCTTGTACAGCTTTTCCTCTATGACTAATTGCATTTTTTTCTTCGGCGCTCATCTGCGCAAAAGATTTAGAAAAACCATTTGGAATAAAAATAGGATCGTATCCAAATCCATTATCTCCTAAAACTTCTGTAGAAATGGTTCCGTATACACGTCCTTCAAAAAAATATTCCTTTTCATTCAAAATTAAACAGAAAATTGAAATAAAATAAGCATTTCGGTTAGTTTTTCCTTCTAATTCTTTTAAAGCTTTGGCAATGTTATCTTTATCAAGTCCAGTTCCGGCATATCGATGAGAATAAACACCAGGAGCACCGTCAAGAGCTTCTATGACTAATCCAGAATCATCGGCAAAAATATTTTTACCAGTTTTTTCGAATATTGTTTGTGCTTTTAATTGTGCATTTTCTTCAAAAGTAGTTCCTGTTTCTTCTATCTCATCATGAAAACTGATATCAGTTAAAGATTTCATCGATAAGTAAGAAGGCAACATTTTAGCAACCTCTTTTACTTTATTCTGATTATGTGTAGCAAAAATTAATTCCATTCTAGTTGTTCGTTTTTATTGGTGTTTTTATAAAATAGATAAATGGCAACAATTCCTAGAACTGTCATTCCTCCGATAAGAAAGATGCTCGGTTGAAAAACTTCTTCCTCAACTTCACCATAAATCATCATAAAAGAGAAAGAAAGCGCATTATTTAAAAAATGTAATAGCATTGGTAAAAATAGCGATCTTGTGCGGTAATAGATATATCCAAATATAACACCAAGAAATCCTGCACCAATAAATTGCCAAGGATTCATGTGGGCACAACCAAAAATAAAACCATTTATAAGAATTGCTGTTATTGGATTAACTTTAAAGTTTAGCATTCCTTTTAAAATAATTCCACGAAAAATAATTTCTTCGAAAATTGGAGCTAAAATACACACCATTATAAAACCTGCAATTTTATAGTCGAGCATCATTTTAAAAGATTCTTCAAAAAGCTTATAAATGATTTCAAATGGTCCATCGGTAGGGATTAGGCTAGTAAAAAACTCGACTAATGGTAAAAAACAAACCCAGCAAGCAATTGCTAATATGACTTGCGTTATTGTAAATTTTCGTTTTATATCTTGAATAATAGGAGCAACTTTTGTCTGCGTCAACATTAATAAAATAACAATAGCAGCAATAGTACCTCCTAAAAAACCTAAAGGTAATAAGACGTGATTTAAAGGTTTATAAAAAAATCCTGGTACAGTTATTATTCCACCAACAATTTGCCAAGTAACAATTGCTACAAAGCTAAATAAGAGTGCTTGTAAAGCAGAAAAACTTAATTTTTTTGGAATATTATTTTGTTTTTCTATTTCTAAATGTTCTTGATAGGTACTCTTCTCGTTATTCATGATGATAAGGTTTACCTTGCAATATACTAAATCCGCGATAAATTTGTTCTGTTAAAAATAAACGAACCATTTGGTGTGTAAATGTCATATTTGATAGCGACATTTTTTTATTTCCTCTACTATAAACAGTTTCATCAAACCCATAAGGACCACCAATTACAAAGACAAGATTTTTTACAGATTGATTCATGTAATTTTGTATATCATCTGCAAATTGCTTAGAAGTTGGTTGTTTTCCTTTTTCGTCGAGAATGATAACAAAATCTGTATTAACAATTTTTCCTAAAATTTGTTCAGCTTCTTTCTGTTTTTGTTGAATTTCGGATAAATTTTTACGATTTTTGATATCAGGAATTTCAATTCTTTGATAATTGATGTGCGAAGGCAATCGATTTTCATACTTTTGTAAAAGCATCTCGATTGCTTTTTCATCGGTTTTACCAATACAAATAGTTGTAATATTCATTAATAAGAAATTAATTTAAGGCAAAAATATGCGCATTCTACAACATTTTAAAACATATATGGGAATAAATTATTTTCGCGAATGGTCGAGAACAAAAATGATGAATAAAAAAACAGGCATTTCAGTGTATGATTTTTTAAAAGTTTTTTGGATTCGCGTTATGAAAGGTAACTTCCCATTGCGTTCTGCGGCTGTTTCTTGGATATTATTTTTTAGTATGTTTCCTTTTTTACTTTTCTTGTTTACAGTATTGCCACATATATTTTATTATGAAGAAATAAAAACATTATTGTTTACAGAGTTTTTGCCAAAAATTTTACCAAAACATCTTAGTAATGAAGTAGTTTCTTATATAGAAAGTACAACAAAATTGCAAGGGAAACGAAAAGTGAATTATCTTTTGATTTTGATTACAATCTTTATGTCATCAAACGGAATACAAGGAATAATTAATGGGTTTAATGTGTCTTATCAAGATGTATATGTAAAAAGAAAAAATTCTAAATCAAGATTA
This sequence comes from Chishuiella changwenlii, assembly GCF_900142565.1. Lineage (GTDB taxonomy): Bacteria > Bacteroidota > Bacteroidia > Flavobacteriales > Weeksellaceae > Empedobacter > Empedobacter changwenlii. The sequence goes on along the minus strand of NZ_FRBH01000011.1, from coordinate 19,851 downwards.
ATCTCAATTGTATTAACTTTATTCTTTACAGTATTCATCGTTTTACAAGTTTTTTTATCTTATTCAACCTCTGTTATTTGGAAGTATTTAACTCATGTTCCTTTTTTAAGCAAGTTGGGACAGTTTTCTTACATCATTAATTATGTTACAATCTTTATGTTCTATTTTGTTTCGATGTATATGTTATATTATTTCGGACCAAATCATAAAAAAACTAGAAGTACAGTTTTACCAGGTGCTATTTTAACATCATTTCTATTTTTATTGACTGTAATTGGTTTTAATTCCTACTTGCGTTATTTTACAAATATAGATTTGTTATATGGTTCTTTAGGATTAGTAATGATTATGATGATTTTTGTGTATATCAATGTTATTTTAATGCTTGTAGGATATGAATTAAATATGTCTATAAATTACACGAAATACTATGAACAAGTAAATCATATCGATAGTAATAGATATATTAATCTAGATAAAGAAGAAGAGGTGTAGGAACTAAGACTTAAGATTGTAAGGTGTAAGGTTTTTATGTGTGTAAGTTTTTAAGTTGTTATGTGTTTAGGTTGTTAAGAGTTTAAGTTTTTAAATTTGCTCACAACTCACAACTCACAACTCACAACTCACAACTCACAACTCACAACTCACAACTTATTCGTCTAATTTATGTCCGCAAGTTTTACAATAAATAGAACCATCTAAATGATAATCGTCTCCGCAATTTCTACATCTTTCAGTATTTTTTGGAATATCATTTTTTGATGCTTTATTCATTTCCATTGTCACAATTCCTGTAGGTACAGCAATAATTCCGTAACCGATAATCATTACAAGAGAAGCAAGAAATTGTCCTAATCCAGTAACAGGAGAAACATCTCCATAACCAACAGTCGTTAATGTTACAATTGCCCAATAAATACTAATTGGAATACTTGTAAAACCAGATTCCGGATGATCGTGTTCTACCGTGTACATAATAGATCCAATTACCACAACAATTAAAAGAACAAAAGAAAGGAATACAATAATTTTATCTCTACTTTCTTTTAATCCAATCATTAAAACATTTCGACCATGTGTAAATTGAGTCAAATTAAAAATCCTGAAAACTCTTAATAAACGTAAAATTCTAATGCTTGATAAATATTTACTTGCCTCGAAGAAGAAGCCTAAGTAGAATGGTAAAATAGATAATAAATCAATTAAACCATAAAAACTAAAAATATAACGCCATCTGTTTTTTACACAGTAAATTCTTAAAATATATTCTAAAGTGAACAAGATGGTTAAAATCCATTCTAAGATAATCAGTGTTAAATGGTAACGAGCATTAATTGCCGGAATAGATTCCATCATTACTAAACCAACACTGGTTAGAATTAGTAACAATAAAAGGATGTCAAAAAGTTTCCCGTACGGCGTATTGGCTTCGAAAATAACATCAAAAATTTTCTGTTTTAATTTATTTTCTTCGTCGGGTCCCATCTTTTTTAGAAAAGAAAATCGTCCTTTTAGCATTGGTATCAATTTTGAATGGCTAAATTAGAAAAAAATAATGAGTATGAATATTCTTCTTACAGGTGGAAGTGGATTAGTTGGTTCTAAATTATCTAAAAGATTAATTGAAAATGGACATGAAGTTAGAATTTTAACAAGAGAGAAGAATATAGAACATCCTTTTTATCATTGGGATAAAAATAAAGTTGATGAAAAGGCATTTGAGAATCTTGATGGCATAATCCATTTAGCTGGAGCTACAATTTCTAAGCGTTGGACAAAGTCCTATAAAAAGGAAATTTATGAAAGTAGAATTAATACAGCTAATTTACTTTATACATACACGGAGAAATTAGCTCCAAATCTAAAATTTTTTATTTCCGCTTCTGGAAGTAGTTATTATGGACAAATAACATCAGATACTATTTTTAAAGAAGAAGATTCACCAGGAAATGATTTTCTAGGAAAAGTATGTATTGATTGGGAAAATGCTGCTTATAAATTCAAAGCTTTTAAAACGAGAGTTGTTTGTTTGAGAACTTCCTTAGTTTTAGCAAAAGAAGGTGGAGCTTTCGATTTGCTTAAAAAACCAATTAAAATGTGTGTAGGAGCAAATTTAGGCGACGGAAAACAATGGATGCCTTGGATTCATGTTGACGATTTAGTAGAGATGTATGTAGAAGCTGTTGAGCAAGAGCAAATGAATGGAAGTTTTAATGCTGCTGTTCCAGAGAAGATTAATCATTCAACATTTAATAAGACATTAGCTCGTAAAATGGATAAACCTTTTTTTATGCCTAATATACCTTCTGCTTTATTAAGAATTGTATTGGGAGAGATGAGCGATTTAATTTTAAAAGGATCTCGATTAAGTTCAGAAAAGATAGAAAAAAGAGGATTTGTATTTAAATATCCAACCTTAGAAAAGGCTTTAGATAATTTATTGAAGTAAAACTGAATTATTTCAGTTTTACTTCAACAACTTCTCCGTCTGATTTTACTTCAACAAAAAGCTCTAAAAATTCATTATAACCTTTTGAGTAAGAACTTGGCGAATAGTAATCAATTCTTCCTCCATAACCATTATATCCACTTCCTGTGTATTGGTTGTAATTATAACTTAAAGAATAATCTAAACTTCCCCATAAGTAATATTTACCAGGTTTCATATCAGGAAAAGTAAATTCTCCAGAACTGTTTGTTACAGCATCTAATCTATAACGATAAGCATCCTTATCCATGTAAACGAATCTATTTTTTTTCGGATTATTCTTGCTTTTATCTTTCCATAAAGCATAATATTCCTCAAAGTAGGGAGTTACAGGAAATAATTGAATAGTAATTTTATTTGCTAAAACTTTTTTTCCAACCTTCATTCCATACCCATTTTTAGTACGAGTAAAAGCTGTACCAGTTATTTTTCCTTTTCCCATAGCTAAAGCTTTTTTAGCCTCAATAGAATCAAATTTTCTAGTAGGAAAAGTTACAACTTCAGATGCTTTTCTTTTTTGTTCATCTTTTACTGCTTTCTCTGGTTCAACGTATTTTTGTGCATTTACTGCTGTAAATGAAAACAATAGGGTGAAATACAAATAAATTTTTATCATAATTTAATCGATTAAGTATTTCAAATATAGTAAATTAATAAAATTCAAAACTTATTTAAAATCAGATTTTATAAATAATTATTTATTTTACTTTAAAAACATATTGTAAAGAGTAAATTTGCCATCAAATTTTAACAACCAATTAATGAAATTAAAATCTACACTTTTATTCGTTATTTTATCAGGTATTTCTTTTGCACAAACAAGAGATTTTAAATTAGGAAAAGTAACTGAACAAGAAAAAAATATTAAAGAAGTTTCTTACGATAAAAATGCAAATGCTGTTATCCTTTCAGAAGAGGGGAAAATGAATTTATCTTTTAGTAATTACTATTTAACTGTAAAAAGAAGAATAAAAATTCTAACAGAAAAAGGAAAAGAGGAAGCTAATATTCAATTACGTTATTATAGTGAAAATAAGAATGAATCTATTTCAGGAATAAAAGGAAATACGATAAATGTTGTAAACGGAAAAGAAGAAATTACACCTATAGATGCGAAAGAAATTTTTGACGTTTCCATTAACCAATTATATAATGCTAAACGTTTTACTTTCTCTAATGTACAAGTAGGTTCTATAATAGAATACACTTATACAAAATCTAGTGAATATAACTTTTCTATTGATGCTTGGAATTTCCAACATGATATACCAACGCTTTTTAGTGAATTTAAGCTAAATAATCAATCCAATGGAGGGTATTCAATTATAACAATTGGAGATGAAATTAATGCAAAATACAAAGGTAAAACGAGCAGTACAACAGATTGGATTTTAACAGATCAAAAGAGTTACAATGATTTAAAATATGTGTATAATCAGAATGATCAGAGTGAAAGAATAAAGTTACAGCACGATTCGTATCATACAGGAACAACAAAAAGTAGTGTAATGAATGCTTGGAAGGATTTAATTCGAGATATTAATTCTAAGTACGATTCTTATCGAAATCCATCTGCAATGCGAGATATAGCGAAAGTTATTCCAGATGGAGCTACAGAAATAGAAACATTAAGAAATATTGTGGAGTATGTAAACAATAATGTAAAATGGAATAATATTTATTCTATTGCTCCTCAAAAAACGAACAAATCTGTTTTAAAAGATAAGGTAGGAATGTCTGCAGACCTTAATTTATTTTTACAAGAGATTTTAACTGCTAAAGGATTTAATTCTTATTTAATCTTGGGTAGTACACGTCAATATGGACAAGTTTTGTTAAGTTATCCATTAATAAATCAATTTAGCTCTGTTATAACAGCTGTTCACTTAAAATCAGGACAAGTGATTTTGTTAGATGGTGCGCAATTAAACAAAGATCAAGTTGAATTTGCACCTTTAGAAATCTTTAATTATTATGGTGTTGTATTACAAAAAGGAGAACCAAGCTTTGTTAAGTTAACGCAGAAATTGTCAGAATATGAAGCTATCATTAGCTACCAATTTCTTAAAGATAAAGTTATTTTAAATCGTCAAGATCGTTTTAATGGATATTTTTATGATCAAGAAGCAGATGAAGAAAATGTTTTAAAAAGATATGTTACAGAATCGATGGATCAACGATTTGATATTGAAAATTCAGACGATTTAGAATATAGAGATAATAAATACAAAAAATCATATAAAGCTGTAAATAAGCAAGTAGGTTCACCTTTCTATAACTTTGCAAATCCATTACGTGCTTTCTTATCTAAATATACTTTTGATGATAAAAACCGTCAACGTAAAGTAGAATTTGAATTTCCATACTTTTTTAATATTCAAGTAAAAAGTAAAATTCCAGAAGGTTATGAAGTTGTTATAGATGAAAAATACAAAGCTCATCACAAATCAGAATTAGGTTTGGAATATTACCAAGAAGCAAAATTAAATGACAATGTCTTAACAATTTCATATCAATTTATTTTACCAGAAGGAGTATATGAAGCTGAGAAGTATAACGATTTAAAACAATTTTTTGATAAAATAAGAGAAGAATCGAACAAAGAAGTTTTAATGAAAAAGAAATAAAAACCACAAAAAAAGCTGTTTCGTTAGAAACAGCTTTTTTTATTCCATAATCATTAAGTTACATCCTCGTACGTCCGAATGATCGAAACGTCCTAGAATCTCAAACTGATTTTGAGCAATTTTTTTACCTAAGTCATCAGTCGCTATAAAGCTTATCGAGTTATAATTTGCTAAATCAATCACATTTACTCCGCCAGCTTTTCCTTGCGAAACATGGTTAAATGGATCTTCAGTCTCTCTAATTATAATTCGCATCCAATTAGGCGATTTAAAGGTTAAATCTCCACGAGAATATCCCTGAGAAAGTAATTCAGTCATTCCATATTCCGAATGTATCTCATTTGTTCCGAATCCATCTTTTAAAATTTGATGCAATTCTTCTCTTGTAATCTCTTTTTTACGACCTTTCATTCCACCAGTTTCCATTACAATTGTATGCTGTAAATTCATTTTATAATTTTCAACAAAATCTAATAAGGCAAAAGAAACACCAATTAAAATCGCTTTTTTTCCTGTTTTTTCGTGTTCGATGAGGTTGTTGTATAATTCATCATGATTATACAAATAGAAACCACTTTTATCACTTCCAGATTTATCAATCCAATATTCTACCATATCAATAAGCGAAGAACCAGTTCTTTCTAAATAAGAAGGAAGAAGTGCAAAGATTGTATAGTCATTTAGAGGACCATAAAACTGCTCAAAACATTTTTCTAAACTATAATGATACAATGCTAAATCTGTAACGAGATGTTGGCTTGTAGTCATTCCTGTTGTTCCAGAACTAGTAAAAACTTTTTCAATAGCACGATTACCAGAAACAATTTCATATTTTTTGAAAAATTGAATTGGTAAAAATGGAATATCATCTGTATGATTTATCGTTTTATAATCGATATTCAGAAACTTAAGAAAGTTTTTATATACCTCATTTTCTTGTGCTTGATAACGGAAAACTTCCAATGCAACATGCTGAAAATCTTTTTCAGATTGAATAGAAAAAATTTGTTTTGAATCGAACATTCCGCAAAATTACAAAATAGGAGAGAAGTAGAAGAATTAAATTTCTCTCTCAGAAAATCATTTATAGAAAAATTACTGATTTTTAAGCTTTACAATTGTTTTATTTGCTTTGTATAGATGATCTCCTAAATCTTCATAATTCTGAATTAAATCTTTATAGAAAAGAGCACTTGTTGTTAACAATTTTTCTCTTTCTATGGTTTTCATAAGATTTGCTTCAGCATCCTTAAAAATAGTATTGATTGTTTTTTCTATAAATTCAGCTTGGTCTATTGTAACCTCTTCTTGTATTTCGTTTAAATTCTGATTTAAGATTCTTGTCGCTTGATCTAAATTATCTTGAAAATCGACTAAATAAGAGCGCATCTTAGGTGTAAAATAACTATTTGTCATTCTACGACGACGATGTATAGAAGAAATTTTAATTGCAATATCTCCAACACTTTCTAAATGATGACAAAGTGTAATTAACTGTAAAGTAGCTAAAGTATTTTCGTTTGGTAAATCAAGTTCAGTAATTTCATTTAAGAATTGATTCACTTCTTTTTCTAGCTGATCACCTTCTTTTTCTAATTCTAAAATACGTTCTCTAAAAACCAAAATTTTCTCTTCATCACTTTCGGTAATCATTCTACCAAGTGTATAAATTGTTTGTTTGGTTGTTGTGGCTAATTTTAATAGTTTCTTATTGGCTTCATTTTGATATAAATCAGAATTTGTTCCAAATGGAATTGCAAAAAACTCAATTTTTGTATTAGATTCTTTAAGCGAAAAGTATTTCTTTTGGCAATAAAAAGCCAAACGATTTATAAAAGGGAAAAACAAAATTACACCAATAACATTCGTAATAGTGTCATATGCAATTAATTGTACGGCAAGATTAGATGATAGGTATTTCCCTATAAACTGTAACAATAAATTAGTTGTAAATAGAAAAATAAGAGCAACAATAACATTAAAAAATGTATGGAATGCTGCTACAACTTTTGTGTATCTATCACCAATTGCTGCAACTAAATGTGCTGTAAATGTAGTTCCGATATTTGCTCCTAAAACAATCATAGCAGCTAATTCTAATGGTAAACCTTTATTCGTTAATAAGATGGCAATGGTAATTGAAGCAGAAGAAAAATGAACAACTACAGTTAATAATATTCCAAAAAATATAAATAAAAGATTCGTTGCCAAACCAAGGTTAGAAACATGCGTTATAAATTCTTGAAAAGCTTGATTGTTTTCTATCGACGGTAAAAATTTCTTTAAGAAAAATAATGCTAAGAATAGTAATGATAAAGAAAATAAGATACCACCTAATTTTCTATAGTTTCTTTTCTTAGATAAATAAAATGGAAATGCAATTAGTGTTAATGGTAGAGCAATTAAAACCAAATCGAACTTTAATCCAAAATAAACCAACCACAATGTTAGGGTTGTACCAATATTTGCACCTAATATTAATCCAAAAGCTTTTTTCAAATTAATTAAACCAGCATTCATAAATCCTAATATAAAAACACTCGCTGCAGATGAGGACTGAATTGCAGTAGTAAAGAAAGTACCAGTAACAATTGTAGAAAAATTGTTGCGTGTAAGCTTATTTAGTGTTTTTTTAAAGTTAGAACCCGAAAGAGCTTGTAAATTTTCACTCAGTAATTTAATAGCAAAAATAAATAAGGCAATAGCTCCAAATAATTGTAATATTTGTATAAAAAGGTGCATTAAATTTATTAATAAGGAACAAAATTAATAAGTTCAATGTAAATAGAACATTATCTTTAATTATATTTTTTTTAAATATTTTTTTAGAATCTAAAATTCTGATTTTCAAAATTGAAGTGATTTTTTTGAAAAAACTTCTGATTTTTTTTTGAAAAACATTTGCGAGATTCGAAAAACTGCCCTAATATTGCACCACGAAAAAGGAACAATATCTCTTTAAGAAATAAGTTTCGGTTTTCAATTTGAAATATCAAATAACAATATTTTTGCCGATGTAGCTCAGCTGGCTAGAGCAGCTGATTTGTAATCAGCAGGTCGTGGGTTCGAGTCCCTCTATCGGCTCAGTAAAAATATAAGGTTGGGGAGATACTCAAGCGGCCAACGAGGACGGACTGTAAATCCGTTGGTTTCACCTTCGCAGGTTCGAATCCTGCTCTCCCCACAAAATTGCCGATGTAGCTCAGCTGGCTAGAGCAGCTGATTTGTAATCAGCAGGTCGTGGGTTCGAGTCCCTCTATCGGCTCAATAAAAAGTTTTTATTTTTACTTTTAAAACAAAAAATAATAAGCCGATGTAGCTCAGCTGGCTAGAGCAGCTGATTTGTAATCAGCAGGTCGTGGGTTCGAGTCCCTCTATCGGCTCATTTAAAAATACTTTATTATAGGTTGGGGAGATACTCAAGCGGCCAACGAGGACGGACTGTAAATCCGTTGGTTTCACCTTCGCAGGTTCGAATCCTGCTCTCCCCACAAATAAATCCATTAATTTTAGTTTTAAGAATGAGTTCAATTATAATATTGAATGATTTTTTTATTAATGTACATCAAAAAGAAAAAGCCCTTTTGCAAGGACTTTTTATTTGATGATGTTTTTAATTATTTCTATCGAATAAACATTCGAAATTTTCTCTATAAAGCTATTAAAATCTACTGTAGACTTATCGTCAGCCTCATCAGAAATTGTTCTAATAATAATGTAAGGAATTCCAAATTCATAACAAACCTGTGCAACAGCAGCTCCTTCCATTTCTACACACAATAACTCTGGTAATTTTTCTTGTAATTTTTCCTTTTGCGAATTAGTAGAGAAGAATAAATCTCCAGATCCAATTAATCCGACATGTAATTGTGGCGAATGAATATTAAACTTCTTTAAATCTTCTTCTGTTATAACATCGTATAAATTTTGCTGTTCTAACATTTCAAGAATAGTCGAAGTGGCAAGATCTATTCGCTCATTATCACTATTAAAATAAGCTTTGTTTAATAAAGGAATTTCGTAAGCTGGGAATAGTGGATGAGCATTCATGTCGTGCTGAATTAAACTTTCTCCTAAAACAATATCACCTATTTTTAATGAAGAATGTATTGCTCCTGCAACACCAGTAAAAATTAATTCGGTAATTTTAAATTCTAAAATAAGAGTAGAAACAGTAGTTGCAGCAGCAACTTTACCAATACGAGAAAAAACAACAACAACTTTCTGATTGTTTATTTCCCCAGTATAATAGGTTCTTTTCCCTAATTTATGTTCTTTTTTGTTTGACAATAAACTAACAACTCCATTTATTTCTTCTGGAATTGCGCCCATTATCCCTATAATTTTTTCGCTCATTTCATTTATTTATAGAACGAAGTTAACTAATTATTTTCTGTATTTGTAAACAGAACAATAAATCTCATAAATTAATATAAAAGGTATAGAAATGATAATGAGTAATGTGTTTAAAATATCTCTTAACATGGTACAAATGTATAAATATAAAATATGTTAAAAATCAATTGCGTCATTTTTTTTTGATGCGTATGTTTGCACTTTAAAATTAGAAAATGAGAAATACTTATACTTTAATAGCTATTTGTGCTGCAATGTCATTCTATAGTTGTAACAATAAAACAGAAGAACAACCTAAAGAAGAGCAAGTAGAAAATCAACAAACAGAAACAACAGAAGAGCCAACAGAAATTGTTACGGGAGTTATCCGTAAATCTAATGTTGAATGGATGGGATATAAAACAACAGAAAAAGTTGGTGTTCCTGGTCATTTTGACGTTGTTTTGGTGAAAAACGTTAACGAAGAAGGTAAGACTCCGCAAGAAGTTTTAGAAGGAGCTGATATCGTAGCGTTGGTTTCATCTTTAAATTCTGATATGATTGTTAGAGACGAAAAGTTAAAAGACATTCTATTTGGTAATATGATTAACACAAAAGAAATTAAAGGTCAGTTACGTTTTAAAGAAGGTAAAACATTTTTAAAATTAACATTAAACAATACTTCTAAAGAATATGAAGTACAATCTTCTTTTGAAAATAATGTTTTTACAATTGAAGCTGATGTTGATTTAATGCATTTTAATGCAAACAAAGCTTTAACAGCTTTAAATACTGATTGTCTAGATTTACATAAAGGAGCTGATGGAGTTTCTAAAACATGGAGTGAAGTCCATATTAAAGGTCAAGTGGAGTTTAGCGAAAGTTTCGGAAAGTAAACAAATAGATTTTATATAACTTTGTAAGGCTGCAATTGTGTAGCCTTTTTTATTATTGAAAAAAGATGAATTGGATTTTATTAATTATTGCAGGTTTTTGCGAAGTAGGCTTTGCATCTTGTTTAGGTAAAGCAAAAGAAACGTCAGGAAACGAAGCGTACTTATGGTATGGTGGTTTTCTTTTCTTTTTAGTTGTAAGTATGGTTTTATTGGTAAAGGCAACACAAACTTTACCTATTGGTACAGCTTATGCCGTTTGGACAGGAATAGGAGCAGTGGGAACTGTTTTAGTGGGGATTTTTATTTTTAAAGAACCTGTTAATTTCTGGAGAGTTTTCTTTTTAAGTACTTTAATCTTCTCTATTATAGGATTGAAATTTGTTTCGAGTCATTAACAGGTAAAACTATAAAATTTTATTGTCAAGCTGAGCCTGTCGAAGCTCTCATCATATAAAAGTATAATGTCATGTTGAAAACGAGTCCAACATGACATTTTTTTTGTAAATATTCTATGTAATTAAATAGAAGACTTTGAGATTATAAAAGATTTCTCACGACTCAAATCTCACATCTAATTTTAAATTATTTAAATAATTCATTCAGATTAATTCCACCGAAATTACCAGAACTCATCATTAAGAATATTTTATCTTTTTTATCTAAGTGCTCTATATATTCTTGTAATTCTGTTCCATTTGTAAAAACTAAAATAGAATCATCTCCAAATGCTTTTTTAATATCATCTGGTGAAATCATTTCCATTCGTTTTATTTCTAAAGCCTCTGGACTATACATTACAATTTTTATATCAGCCTTATCTAAAGCACCTTTGTATTGAACAAGAAATTCAGGATTTAAAGATGAATAAGTATGAATTTCTAAACATCCTACAACTGTTTTTTCTGTGTATTGCTCTTTTACAGCATTTGTAACAGAAGTTACTTTGCTAGGAGCATGTGCAAAGTCTTTGTAAGCAACAAAATCAGAAGTTCTATTAATTAATTCTAATCTCTTAGAAGCACCTTTAAAAGATTGTATTGCTTCGTTAAAATCATCATCCATTACACCTAATTGCTTACAAATAGCACGTGCACCTTCTAAATTCATTAAATTATGATTTCCAAAAACTTCTAACGGAATAGGTCCATCTTCAGTTTCTATGAAAGTAACACCATTATCTATAAAATGATTTGGTAAATGATAAGGGAATTTTTTAATGGCTTTTTCTGTTTCATCAACAACTTTTACAACTTCTTCATCTGTTTCGTTATAAATTAAAGCACCACCAGCAACTATAGAATCTACGAATTTTGAGAATTGAGATGTATAATCTGCAAATGTTGGAAAAACATTAATATGATCCCAAGCTATACCAGAAATAAGCGCAATATTTGGTTGATATAAAAGAAACTTAGAACGGCGATCTAAAGCAGAAGATAAGTATTCATCACCTTCCATAATCATAAATTCGTTTTCCTCCGTTAATTTTACCATTACATCAAAACCATCTAACTGTGCGCCAACCATGTAATCAACATCAATATTATGGTAATGTAGAACATGCAAAATCATAGATGTAATAGTTGTTTTTCCATGAGAACCACCAATTACAACACGTGTTTTATCTTTAGACTGTTCGTATAAATATTCTGGATATGAATAAATTTTTAAACCTAATTCCTGTGCACGTAACATTTCAGGATTATCAGCATGTGCATGCATTCCTAAAATTACAGCATCTAAATCTTCTGTAATTTTTTCTGGAAACCATCCCATTTCTTCTGGTAAAATTCCACGTTTATCTAAACGAGTTTTAGAAGGTTCAAAAATCGCATCATCAGAACCAGAAACTTGATATCCTTTATCATGTAATGCAATTGCTAAATTGTGCATAGCACTTCCACCAATTGCTATAAAATGAACTTTTTTCATTTTTTATTCGTAATCTTTATTAGTCTTTTTTATTTTCTTCGTCGTATCCTATATCATCGAAGTTATCAAATTCTTCATCATCTTCATTTAGATAATCGTCTAATGATCTTTCGCTATTTTCTGCTAGAATTTCATCCATCGATCTAACTAAGTTAAACTCTGGTGTTTGTTCTATAGAATGCATTATTTTTTGCATAATAGCATCGCTCGAATCGTTTTCGTAATCAATTTCTAAAGGCTCTTTAAACGTTAAAGTAGCGTTTATTCCACGCTTTTTTATACGTAAACCTTTTTTATCGAATGCTCTACGGAAACCATCAATAACAACAGGTATTACAATAGGTTTATTCTTTTTTATTAAATGTGCAGTTCCTCTTCTTCCAGGAGCAAATGCAGTTGTTGTTCCTTGTGGAAATGTAACAACCCAACCACTTTGTAATGCCTTATCTATATTATTAAGTTCGTTAAGATCGACTCTTCTGTTTACATTTTCACCTTTAGCTCGCCATGTTCTTTTTACAGTAACAGCACCAGTATAAGCAAAAAGTTTTGTTAGAAGATTATCTTTCATTGTTTCTTCTGCAGCAACGTAATAAAAATCAATTTTAGGATTTAATAGGTAAATAGGATTTTTGATTGTATCGATGAATCCATTTTTAACACTACAAAATACATGGTACATTGCAAAAACATCAGCAAAATAAGTCTGATGATTTGATACAAATAACACATTTTGTTTTGGTAAATGAACTAAATTTCTAGTTCCAGTAACTTTCAGTTTATTAAAACCATTGTAACGATTATACGTAAATGATCCCAATAAAAAGATTAAGGTTCTTTTCAGGAAATATAAATGTCCAAATGAATCGCGAAAGGCGTTCTTTTTTTTAGCTTTTTGAGACACGTTTTCTTATTATTTTGTATTACAAATTTAAGACGATTTTTATATAATCTTTAAATTCTTCTAAAATCATTGCAGTAGCACCCCATAAATATTCGTCATCACCAATATTATAACCAGGTATTTCTACTGTTTGACCAGAAAATTCGCGTTCAAAAACTTCGTAATCTGCATTAACAAAAGCTTCTAAATCTAATGGTACAACATATTGTACTTCTCGCATATCTGGCATAAATTCTGGCTCACCATTATAAACACCAATGTATGGATAAACAAGAAAGTTACTTGGTGGAATATAAATTTCGCTTAGCTGTTTTATAATCTCAATATTTTCATATTCAACACCTAATTCTTCCACAGTTTCTCTAATTGCTGTTTCGTCGAAACTAATATCTTGCTCTTCGAACTGTCCTCCAGGTAAAGAAAATTGATGAGAATGTGCGCCATCATACGAAACACGCATTGTTACAGGAAATTCTATTTCACCATTTTCGTTTTGATACAATAATATAAGTACAGAGGCACTTTTTGGATTGGTACGTTTTACCAATTCTAAATCAAATTTATCTCTGTATGGAGGAGAAAGCTTTTCGTGAGAATCCCATGCTGGAAGTGGCTCTACGCTTTCTGATAAAATATATTTTAGTTCTTCTAAATCTAAATTCAAAGTATATTATTTAATTGATTGTAATAAATGCAAACACATTTATCAACGTCAAAGTTAACCATTTTCTAAATGAAAACCGAAAAGCTAAAAATGAAAAATATATTTTAAGCTTGTCACATTAAGCCCGTCGATATGTTATTTCTATTTCTGATTAACTAATATTTAAGGTCTTTTATTTTGTCATTTCGAGTGATTTTTCGAAATGAAATGGAGAAAAATTGTATCGAGAAGTAAGACAAAATTTATTAAAAATGTCCAATTTCTCGATACAAAATTCTAAATGAATTTCACTCGAAATGACATTTTTAAACGTCATTTAAAAATCAAACTTTTAAGTTTCGTCTATCTTTTTATAATAGCGTTAGGGGGTGAAGCGGCATCCTTTTACGAAGCGAATAGCGAAGTAAAAGATATAGCGGAAGACCCGACCGAAGGGAACGCCCAAAGTAAAAATAAGTCTTATTTGAAATTTAAGATTTTAAACCTTAAATTCGTTCAGTTATAAAAACGTACAAAATGTTTAACAATAAATTATTTTACGGAATGTTGCTTGGCTCATCTATTTTAGCAACTTCTTGTAGTCAAAAAACATCAAATCCAATGTGGAATAATCAAAATCCATTTTTCAGCGAAAGTAAATTACCTTATCATACAGCAGATTTTTCTAAAATAAAAAGTGAAGACTTTAAACCTGCTTTATTACAAGGAATGGTAGAGCAATTGGCTGAAATTGAAAAAATAGCGAATAATTCGGCAAAACCAACCTTTGAAAATACATTGGTTGAGATGGAAAAATCTGGTCAATTATTAGCAAGAGTAAGTCATGTTTTTGGTTTATTAACAGGAGCAGATACAAATGAAACATTGCAAGCGGTAGAAGAGGAGCTATCTCCAAAATTTGCTGCACATAGTGATGCTATTTATTTAAACGATCAACTTTTTAAAAGAGTAAAAGCATTGCATGATGCTAAGAGTACTTTAAATTTAGACAAAGAATCTGCACGATTATTAGATGTATATTATCAAAAATTTGAACTTGCAGGAGCTAATTTATCATCAGCGCAAAAAGAAGAATTAAAGAAATTGAATGGAGAGATTGCTTCTTTGGAAACAAAATTTTCTAATCAATTATTAAAAGGAACAAAAGCTGGTGGAGTTGCTTTTTCTAAAGAAGAATTAGTAGGGTTAAGCGATGCTGATTTAGAATCTTTTAAACAAGCAGATGGTACATATTTGGTGAGTTTGTTGAATACAACACAACAGCCAGAATTACAAAATATGACAAGTAAAGCATCTAGAAAAAAGTTATTTGATGCAGCTTGGATTAGAACAGAAAAGAAAGATGAAAACGATACGCGTGCTACTATTCTTACTTTAGTGAAAAAACGTGCTGAAAAAGCGAAATTGTTAGGATTTAATAATTATGCTGAATGGAATTTACAAGATCAGATGGCACAAAATCCTACAGCAGCAAAAAAACTTTTAAATCAAATGATTCCTGCTGCAACAGCAATGGCAAATAAAGATGCAAAAGAATTTGAAGCTTTAGCAAAAAAAGAAAACTCGGCGAATACTTTAACTGCAGCAGATTGGAATTTTTATGCAGAGAAAGTTCGTAAAGAAAAATATGATATTGACGAAAGTGCAATGAAACCATATTTTGTTTTAGATTCTGTTGTAGAAAATGGTGTTTTCTACATGGCGAAACAATTGTACGGAATTTCATTTAAAAAACGTACTGATATCCCTGTTTGGAATGAAGATGTAAAAGTATATGAGCTGTTTAATGAAGATGGTTCTCAATTAGGATTATTTTATACAGATTATTTTAAAAGAGATACAAAACAAGGAGGAGCTTGGATGAGCAACCTTGTAGAACAGTCTCATTTATTTGGAACAAAACCAGTTATTTATAATGTAGGAAATTATACTAAACCTGCAAATGGACAACCAGCTTTAATTTCTTATGATGATGTAATTACAACTTTTCACGAATTTGGACATGCATTACATGGATTTTTTGCTAATCAGAAATATCCAACTTTATCTGGAACAAGCGTTTCGAGAGATTTTGTTGAATTCCCGTCTCAGTTTCATGAGCATTATGCAACAGAGCCTTCTATCTTAAAAAATTACGCGAAACATTATCAAACAAATCAAGTTATCCCAGATGAATTGGTTGCAAAAATGAAGAAAGCAGCGAATTTTAATAAAGGATATAGTTTAACAGAATTACTTTCTGCAGCCTCTTTAGATTTGTCTTGGCATACAGTAAATGTTGATGCAAATATTACTTCTGTAGATGAATTTGAGAAACAAGCTTTAATTGATAATAAAACAAATTTACCACAGGTTCCACCACGTTACCGTTCATCTTATTTTAGCCATATTTTTGGTGGAGGATATGCAGCAGGTTACTTTGCATATATTTGGGCAGAAATGTTAGATCATGATGCATACCAATGGACGTTAGAAAACGGAGGAATGACACGTAAGAATGGACAAATTCTTCGTGATAAAGTTTTTTCGCAAGGAAATTCGGACGATTTAAATGTAATTTATAAAAACTTTAGAGGAAAGGAACCTTCTATAGAACCAATGTTAAAATATCATGGATTAAAATAAATCCAGAAAAATATAAAATCAAATTAAAATCCAAGGGCATAGTTCTTGGATTTTTTTTGTTTTATGAATAAATTTGCATTCTGTAAAAACAAGTAAAAATGGGAAGAGCATTTGAATTTAGAAAAGGACGTAAAATGAAACGTTGGGCAGCAATGTCTAAAGCGTTTACTAAAATTGGGAAAGATATCGTAATGGCTGTAAAAGCCGGTGGCCCAGATCCGCATTCAAATTCTCAACTTCGTGCTGTAATTCAGAATGCCAAAGCGGCAAATATGCCGAAGGATAATATTGAGCGCGCAATAAAAAAAGCATCAGATAAAAATACTGAAAACTATAAAGAAGTAATTTTTGAAGGTTATGGACCTCATGGAATTGCTATTTTAGTTGAAACTTCTACAAACAATAATAACCGTACTGTAGCTAATGTACGTTCGTACTTTAGCAAATCTAATGGACAATTAGGTACACAAGGTTCTGTAGAGTTTATGTTTGATCATATTTGTAATTTCAAAATTCAGAAACCAGAAGGAGCAGACATCGAAGAATTAGAATTTGAGATGATTGATTTTGGTGTTGAAGAAATTTTTGAAGATGAGG
Source organism: Chishuiella changwenlii (assembly GCF_900142565.1). GTDB lineage: Bacteria > Bacteroidota > Bacteroidia > Flavobacteriales > Weeksellaceae > Empedobacter > Empedobacter changwenlii. Next base: position 2,783 of record NZ_FRBH01000011.1, on the reverse strand, counting down.
ATGGAATTGTTTTAATTGCACCTTTCGAAAATTATGGAACAATCTTTAAATCTTTAGAAGAAGGAGGATTTGAGATTATTTCTTCTGATTTTGAAAGAATACCACAAACAACAAAAGAGTTAACAGAAGAACAAAAAGCTGACATCGAAAAATTATTAGAAAAATTTGATGAAGATGATGATGTTAACAATGTTTATCATACAATGGTAGAAGACGAAGAGGAGGAAGAATAGAAACTCCAATTCTAAAATAAAAAACTATATAGTGTAAACCGTTCAAATTTTGAGCGGTTTTTTTTATATTTAATAGGATTTAAAATAGTTAACCGTTATATGATAAAATTTTTTACACTACTAAGTCTTATTTTACAATTTTGCTCTTTTTGGATAGCTGCACCAGAAGTATTAGGAGCAGATTGGTTAAAGAAAACAGAAACATTAATCCGCAATACAATTAATAAACTTCCGCAAGTTATTTTAGGAATATCAGGAATGATTTCGGGTATTGTTTTTTATCATTCTATTAAGTCTACGGTTGCACTTATAGCCATAGTTGTTGTAATGTTAGTTTTAATGCTTTTTTCTAAGAGAATAGAAAAACTTTTAGATAGAAAAATTTCGAAGCCATTAATGGATAAATTAATCTTGAATGATAGTTTTCGTTTTACATTACTTAAATTTTCTGCAATCTTTTTTACAATAGGTTTCTTTATTCAGCTTGCATTAGAGGTTATAAAGTAGAGTTGAGGTTATTATTTAAATAATAATGTAAAAAATATTGAAAATATATATTTGAAAATGAGTAAACTATGTTTTTAAGTTAAAAAAACTTTAAATCATCGTTTGGAAATTCGAAATAACATTCTATATTTGCACTCGCAATACCGATATAAGCGGTGTTACAGGAGAGTTGGCAGAGTGGTCGAATGCGGCAGTCTTGAAAACTGTTGAGGGTCACACCTCCGGGGGTTCGAATCCCTCACTCTCCGCTAAGAAAACCCAATAGAGCAATCTGTTGGGTTTTTTGTTTTTTCTGAGGTTGTTGAAAATTTTATTTTCATAAAACTGAAAGGAAAAACAAAAAAATAGATGCGGAGCATATAAGATTTTCTTAGAATAACGAGCAAGATGCTCGCGTTAGCTGGGGAGGTCTAACGCAAAAAATAGTAGACTAACAAAAATGTATTTTTTGATGTATCTTCTTCGATAATCCTTCGACCGTTGTTCGACTGTTGTTCTACAAAACATACTTTTTCTCAAACCATTGTCGAAGGACACTTGAACAAACCCCGATGAAACTGGCTATTATGCAACTAAGAAATATTGATAATAAAACAAGAGGTATGCCATATTGTGTAAAACAAATAACCTCTATAAAATCGCTTTTAAAGAGGTTATTATTTATACTATTTTGTGTTTTTGTACCTAAAATTGGAGTTGCGAAACATTTATTGATGTTAGCAATAGTGTCTATATGTGCGGATTTTCTTTGTTTTTAATTTTCTCATCAACTTCATTAAGTATGATGTTTTTTATAAATTCTATGAAATGATTAACGCTTTCTTTATTTTCTGGATGTTCCTTAAAATATTCTATATTTTTTTTATAAACTTCCTCTGTAAATCTGCGTTGTGTAAATTTTTTTGACATTTCATTTAGTATTCTTTCTTCTATTGCTTTTAAAATAGAAGTTATATCTAAAGAAAGACAAATGAACATATAATTCATATCTTCTTCTAGCGAATTACCTTTTTCATCAATTTCGTAAATTTTTAAAAGCTTATTATAGTTTCTCGTCAGCTCAAAGCATTTCTCAAAAGTGTCAATTTCATACAGATGAGCAAATTTGTTTCTTATTTCCATAAATATTTGAAATTTGATACGATCATTCTTTTCAAGATATTCTAAATCTAAAAGTAAATTTGCTTTTGCATTAAAACTTAATGCTTCATTTGAATTACCGAAAGATTTGGTATTTCTAAATTTAACACCCAGTATAAGAGCAACAATTGAATTTATGTAGTGCTCAATTTTTACAGACATTTCAACAACAAAATATCTTGGCGAATTATTCGAGAATTCTTTCATTAATTACTATTATCATTTTTTACGAAATAAAAATAATTTTTCGTAAAAAATTAGCTATATCTATTTTCGTGAAATTATACCCAAATATACAAACAAAACTAAATTGTATAACTTGTTGTGTGAAAATATAAAACCTCGCTAAAAACATTTAGAGAGGTTATATAAATTATTGTTATTATTATACCATAATTTTGTTCTACGAGCAAGACGAAAGCTTAGTTATTAGCTGATGTTTTTTATTTTAGTGATTCTTTTTTGTTTTTAATACCATTTAATATCTTTTCAAACATTTCTGAAGGTTTAAATTTTAATCCTTTAAACAAAGTTATTGCTCGGTCAAATGCTATGAAAGATACTAATGATTGTAATATAGGTTTTTCAAATAATGGAATTTTATCACAAAAATCAAGATTTTGAAAATTATAAACATTAAGAAAAATTATTGCAATAAAATTAAATGTGTAAATTATTATTTTAAGATTATCTTGTGATAATAAATATTCTGAAATTTCTTTAATATTATATGGTTTAAGTTTTTGGGAATCTTTATATCTCGCAGGGCTAATTTTTGCTACAAATAATAACATAATCTTATTACAATTAACATAAAATAAATAGACAAAAAGTAAAGATAAATATATTTTAAGTTCAGTATTAATTAGAATGTCAAAATGAGTTAATGCTAATGAAGAATAT
>NZ_FRBH01000009.1 GCF_900142565.1 Chishuiella changwenlii | reverse complement strand
TTCTAACTTCTAACTTCTAACTTCTAACTTCTAACTTCTAACTTCTAACTTCTAACTTCTAACTTCTAACTTCTAACTTCTAACTTCTAACTTCTAAATCCTGATAAACCTTGCGGATAATTCCATCGGATAAACCAATTTTAGGAACATGTATCTTTTTAGCATGAGACCATTTTAAAACATTGTTGTAAATTTCTAATGCATACACAACAACATCTGCACGGTCAGGTTTCATATTATAATTTTGCATTCTTTCTTCTGCTGTCATTGTTTGCAAAATCTGATACTGTCTTTTAACATATAAACTACTAAGAGGTAAACCTAATTTTACACCAGAATATTTATAAATGTGATTAATGTTTCCACCAGAACCAATTAACTCTATTGGCTCTTTACCAATATTTTCATCAATCCAATGTTTCATTTCTACAAAAGTTGTAGGATCTACTTTACCTTCTAATAAACGAACAGTTCCAACCTCAAATGATTTTGAAGAATAAACCTTTCCTTCTTTTAAAAGCGTTAATTCTGTGCTACCTCCACCAACATCAACATATAAATATGTTTTTTCATCTTTAATAAAATCTCCCAATTCAGTATTAAAAAGTAATTCAGCTTCTGTTTTACCATCAATAATTTCAATGTTGATACCAGACTTTTTCAAGACTTTTTTTACAACATCTTTTCCGTTTTTTGCTTCGCGTGTTGCAGAAGTAGCATAAGCTTTGTAAACTTCTATATCATACACTTTCATCATTAGTGCATAAGAAAGCATCGCGTCGCAAATACGTTCTGTATTTTTTTCAGAAATTTCACCATCAATAAAAACGTCTTGCCCCAAGCGGATAGGCATCCTAACAATGCTTGTTTTATTAAAAATAGGAGCTTTTCCTTCTTCTTCATAAACGTAATTAATCAATAATCTCATGGCATTAGAACCAATATCAATCGCGGCTAATTTTCTAATCTTCATTTTCTTCTTGGTTGTTTAATTTTAAAAAATAATCATAAGTTGTGTATTGAGATCTATTTGGAGGTAAATCATTTCTTTTATATGCTAAGCTAGATTTTGCAGTAATTTGTCTACCTTTTACATTATCTTCAAAACTAATGTCAAAAGTATCCATAATAATTTTCTTTAACTCTGGATTGTAAATTGGACATGCAACTTCTACACGGCTATCTAAATTTCGTTCCATCATATCAGCAGAAGAAATATAAACTTTATCATCGCCAGCATTCTTAAACCAATAAATACGTGGGTGTTCTAAAAACTTATCAATAACACTAACACATTGTATGTTTTCTGAAAGATTTTTAACCTCTGGAATAAGACAGTTAATACCTCTAATAACTAAACGAACTTTTACACCTTTCTGCGAAGCTTTGTACAACAAATCAATCATCTGTTTGTCGCTTAAGCTATTTAATTTCATGTTGATTTCTGCTGGCAATCCTGCTTGATGATTTTTAATTTCTTTTTTAATCATCTTCACAATCTTTTTTCGTGTACCATGCGGAGAAACTAATAAATGATAATAGTTTTGGTTAAGATAATTAGCTCCAAAGAATTTAAAAATTTGTTCTACTTCTTTTGTTATACCTGGATTGGTTGTAAAATAAGTGTAATCTGTATATGCTCTTGCAGTTCCTGCATGGAAATTTCCTGTGCTTATAAACACATATTTTTCTGCTAAATCACCATCTGGCTTACGTTCTATGTAACCAATTTTAGAGTGAACCTTTAAACCAGGAACACCAAAAATAACATTTACGCCAGCTTCTTGTAATTTTCTAGACCACATGGCATTGTTAGATTCATCAAAACGAGCACGAAGTTCTAAGACCGCTGTAACTTCTTTTCCATTCATTGCGGCATTAATTAATGAACGCATAACTTGCGAATCTTTCGCAACACGATAAATGGTAATTTTTATTTTTGTTACTTTAGGATCTATAGCGGCTTCACGTAAGAATCTAAGCAAAAGAGAATAGTCATGATAAGGCGCCATGATCATTTCCTCTTTTTCAGTAAATGACTGAAAATAGCTTGTGTATTTTAAAGGATTTTTTAAAGCTATAGGTTTTATCTTTTCGTATGTTAATCCAGGAATTCCAAAAGTTGGAAAACTCATTAAATCTCTTTTGTTATGGTATTTTCCACCTGGATTTATACTATCATATTCATCTAAGCGTAATTTCTTTAGAAAGAATTTTAAAGTATCTTCTGCAATTTCTGCGTCATAAACTAAACGGACTGGAACTCCTTTTTTTCTATTCTCTAAACTATGTACAACTTTTTCTAATAAACTATGTTCTAAATCGTTATCAAAATTTAATTCACTATCTCTTGTGATTTTAATGGAATGAGCTTCAATTGATTCGAAATCAAATATTTTGAAAATATCTTTTAAATGAAAACGTATAATATCTTCCAAGTACATGACATACGTTTTATCGTCTTTTTTAGGTAGAACAATAAAACGAGGAAATAGGTGAGAAGGGACAATTAAAATTGCATATTGTACTTTATCTTTTAATTGCATTTTTATCGCTAGATAAAAAGAACCATCTCTTAAAGATGGTACTTTTTTGATATCATCTAAAATAAAAACACCTACTGTATGAATAAATTCACTGTAAAAGTATTCTGAAATAAAATCTAAATAATTGTCTGGAATACTTTTATCATCAATAACATAAATCTGATGTTCTTCTAATTCCTTAAAAAGTTTTTGATGTAATTCATCATATTGTATACGTTGTTGGTAGACAATTTCATTAATTTCTTCTATTAATTCTTCATCTGTTTGATCTGCAACAATATTATGATAAACTTTTTCTACATCTTTAAACTGAATTGATCGTAAAATTGTTGAATAACGTACAGAATAAAACTCATCTAAATTATTGGAATAAATTCCTAAAAAACGAATTCTTTCTGATAAAGGAACGGTTTCATCGGCTGCTTCTTGCAATACACGAGCATTGAATGATAACCAACTAATTTCTCTATTAATATATTTTTTCATTTAATTTCTTTCGGTACAATAATTTTTATGGTTTTACCTTTGTTTATATATTTCCAATTGTCATTATCAAATTGAATCCAAACAAATCCTGAAGTAGGAAGATTGTATATAATATCATTTCCTAATTGATTTGTAAGGTCAGTAAAGGCGGGATTGTGACCAAAAATAAGAACATTTTCGTATTCATTGTCTATTTTCCTAATCCAATCATCTAAAATAAAACTAGAAAACGTATAAAGCTCTTTTATTAACTCTACATTTTGAGAGGGGAAAAGTATTTCGTTTACAATTACTGAAGTCTCTTTTGCTCTCGTTGCATTAGAGGAAAAAATTTTGTCGAATTGTAAGGATAATTTTTCCTTTAAATAAGTTGCTACTCTTATTGTTTTTGTTTCTCCTGTAGATGAAATCGAACGAAATTGATCTGAAACATTTTCATCCCATCTGCTTTTAGCGTGTCGCATTAAGAATAGATTTTTCATAACGTTTAGATTTTGGTTAATAAAAAAACAGTAATTAAATCTAATCATTATTTAACGAATAGACTTAATTACTGTTTACTTTTTTCGAAGAATGGGGTTAAATTTCTCCTTCGAAACTATTAAAATCACTTTTTACCCAATCTGGTAATTCAATAGATTTTTTTTCTTCCATATCATACATTACTTGTGTACTTCTTCCGATACAATGTATAATATCTTCGTTGTTTTTTCCTTTACTAGTTACGATATATTCAAAATCGAAACTCTTATTACCTAACTTAGATACACGAACACCAATACGTGGTTCTATTGCATCTGGACGTAATTCTATCTGGTAATCTGCTTCCATATGTGCAATAACAAACATATGCCTTGTCCATTGCCATTTTTTACTAGCAGCCATCATATAATAAGCTCTACCAATCTGAAAATATTCGAAATAGTAAACATTATTTACATGACCAATAGGATCGTAGTCGCTCCATCTTGGTTCTAAGCTTTTGAAGAATTTAAAATTTTCTATACTCATTTTTTGTGTTTTTTAAATGTTATTTTAATCTTCTGGATTTGGGTCTATAAACTCGTATTTATACAATTTAACTAACCAAAAGAAAAAGGAGAATAGGATAGGACCAAATACAATTCCAATAAATCCGAATAAATTTAATCCAACAATTACTCCAAAAATAGTGATTAAAGGATGTACATCTGCCATCTTTTTCTGTAATAGTAATCGAATTACATTGTCAGATAATCCAACAATAATAAAACAATATAGTAAAAGACCTATAGCATTTGCAGTATCTCCTTTTGTCAACATAAATATTCCGATAGGAACATATATTATTGCAGCCCCAACTACTGGTAGCATTGCAGCAAAAATTGTAAGAACAAACCAAGTAAAAGAGCTATCAACACCAAAAATTAAATATCCAATATAGGCTACAATAGCTTGTAAAAAGGCTGTTAATGGCATTCCGACAGCATTAGAAATAATTAAATCTCTTAAGTCGCTGTTCATTTTCTTTAGATTTTCTACTTTAAACGGAAGTATCTTATAAAACCAATTTACAAGTTTTACATGATTCATCAACATAAAGTACAGAATAAGAAATGCTACACCAAGTTGTAAAGTCATATCCATGGATGCATTTACAGTTTTTTCTAATATACTTCCTCCAACTTGTGTTAACTTCTCAATATTTGTTGCACTAAAAACATCGACATTAAATTTTGTTTGCAACATTTTAACTGTTTCATTAATGTCACTTTTAACTTTCTCTGTATCGTTTAAAATAACAAGAACTTTATTTGTTAGCATTTGTATCACTAGATAAACTGGTGCAATAATTAAAATTGCACTAATTGACATCAATACAATAACACTAGGTAACTTCTTCCATTTCTTGTTATCGGTTAACCATCTTAATGGCTTTAGTAATAAAACGTATAAACACAAAGCACCCAAAAAGCCAGGAAAGAATCCCAGAAGGTTTTTAGCGATTAAAGAAAAAACAATAAGTATTACTAGAATAAAAAGAATTTGTAATAATATATTGTTTGATAAATAGTGTTTTTTTATATTCATATAAGTCAATTTTTAAATAATAAATTTTTAGTTTTAATATCAAATTGAATGCTAAAAATCGTGATTTTATACAAATTTTGATAATTTTTTTCTAACTATTTTTTATTGAATTAGTTGAGAGATTAATTTTTTTAACCTAAACTCTAAAATACCTAAATATATGTTTCAAAATAACATATCCGATATAAATTTTATCCTTTTTTAATTATTGTATTAATAATTTCTAGAAAAGTAAGATATTTAAAAACTCAGGAATAGATAAACTTCTAAAAAACAAATCATTTTATTTTGAAATGTAAAGCAGTAGGTTTAGATTTGAAAATCTTTATAAAAAATAATAATTAACAAAGAAATACATGTTTAAACAACTTTTATTAACCGCTTCACTTGCATTCTCTACATTTTCTTATGCGCAAGTAACATCTATGATTAATGACAAGAATTCTGATGCTTCTACTAAAGTTTATGGAATGGCATTTTTAACAGATGCAACGAAAGCGAATGAAAAGTATAATTTTATTTTAGAAAATCAGGCAGCTATTCAATTTGCAAAACCTTTATTAGAATATGGTTTTCAGGCATCTAATGCACAAGCAGAAGAGAATGGATTAATGATTTATGTTGTAAAAGATAAAAAAGTTGTAGACCAATGGTTGGCTAATCCTACTTTTTATAATGTTTTTCATGATGGAATTCCTTATTCTTTTAATGCAGATAATTTAGCAGTACTTGCAGATAAGTATCCGTTAATTTATAAAGAAGAAAAGCGTCAATATAAAAATGAAAAAGAGTATAAAAAAGAGAGAGATGCGCTTTATCGTGATCCCTACAATTTAATTATTGTTGAGCCAGATTTTACTTATGAAGGTTATTTTGAAATTCAGTTTCCAAAAAACGAACAGTTTAAAAATACTGAAGCAATTGATGCATATTTACGTCCATTAATAGAAAAAAATTCAAAGAAAAAATTTGATATTAATTATGCTTTATCTGAAAAGAATATCTTAGATCGTAATCAATTTACAATGACAATTGTTAGTGAGGAAAATGTTTACAAGAAATTAAAATTAGATAATTTAGAAAAAGGAGCGTGGCAGACTTTGCCTTATGAAGCTTATATTTACAAAAAGAATAATTAAGAGTATACCTTTAAAGACCATTTTTTTAATCCTTTTAAAAAGAAAATTAGCTAAATAATAAATATAATATTTGAAAGAATAAACACGTTCATTTATATAAAAAAAGGTCGGAAATATTTTCCGACCTTTTTGTTTTTTTTATTTCTTTTGAATTGAAACTAATTTTGATGTTTCTCTACAAACATCAAATACGAAATCGTATTTTTTAGTTTGATCTTTACTTTCATAATTCGCGATGTATTCTCTACATGGAACTTGATCTTTTTTAGAACGATCAAAATCAACTTTACTTCTTTTAAATAATTCTTTTTTTAAGAATGTTGAATCTAAACTTTCAGCTTTTAAAAAAGCCTGAGCTTCAGGAGATATAGATAACTTTTTTGAATAAGCTTCATCTAATACTCTAGCATTTGGAAAATAGTTGCAAGAAAAGGCGCGTGGTCCGAAAGCCATAGCTACGAAAACCATTCCTATTCCGACACCTAGCAAATACTTCATAAATCTTTGCGAAAACGTCATATAATCAATAAATTAATATCGTGAAAAGGTAAATCAAACCAATCACATAAATTCTTTTTTACAATTCTACCTTTGTACAAATATACACCATTTCTTATAGTTTTATCTGTTTGTACCACATTAGAAAAACCAGATTCTTCTGAGATTTGTTGTAAATAGGATAGAAAATAATTACTTAACGCTTTCGTAGACGTACGTGCAACACGAGAAGTTATGTTAGAAACTGCATAATGAATGATATCATTCTTTACAAATGTTGGGTTGTCGTGTGTAGTTAATTCAGATGTTTCAAAACATCCTCCTTGATCTATACTAACATCAATAATTACAGCACCCGACTTCATATTTTCTACCATAGTTTCTGTCACAACACAAGGTGTTCTTGTTTCGCCACGTAATGCACCAATTGCTAAATCGCAACGGCGTAATGCTTTTCCTAATTCTTTAGGATCTATTGTAGAAGTTGATACACGTTGACCTATATTCTGTTGTAATCTTCTTAATCTGGTTAAAGAGTTATCAAAAACTCTTACAGAAGCGCCAAGCCCTAGAGCTGTTCTTGTTGCGTTTTCTGCAACTGTACCTGCGCCAAGAATAACAACTTCTGTTGGTCTAACTCCAGTTACACCACCCATTAATATTCCATTTCCACCGTTAGATGAGCTCATTAATTCACTTGCAACTAAGATGGCAGTTGTTCCTGCAATTTCACTTAATAAACGAACAACAGGTAAATGATTTTGTTCATCTCGAATAAATTCGAAACCAACAGCATCTACACGTTTTGAGATTAATTTCTGAAAATATTCTCGTTTTAATGTATTTGCTGGGACAGATGAAATAATTAATGCATTAGGTTTTATCCATTCTATTTCCTCCAAAGTTAATGGTCCAACTTTTAAGATAACAGGCTTTTCAAAAACGGCTTGTGTATTATATGAAATTTGTGCACCAGCTTCAGAATATTCTTTATCAGTATAGTTTGCACCTTCTCCAGCACCAGTTTCTATGGTAATCATGTGACCACAATTTACCATTATTTCTACTGCATCTGGAGAAAGACAAACTCTTTTCTCTTGATTATTTGTTTCTTTAGGAATTCCAATATCAAATCGTTCCTTTTTATGCGGAACCTCTAATCGCTCTGTTTGAGTAATTAGTTCTTCTTGCGAAAAAGGTGTAAATATGTTTTTACCTTCCATACGATTACTTAAAATTTAAATGACGAGCGCCATCAATATTTTTAATTGTAATAACGTGATGCTCTTCAGGTATAAAGTTAGCAATTTTATTTGGCCATTCCATTAAACAGTAATGATTTGAATAAAGATATTCTTCAATTCCAAAATCTAGGGCTTCATCTTCATGATTTAAACGATAAAAATCAAAATGATATACTTTACCATTATTGGTATCATATTCATTAACAATAGAAAAAGTAGGGCTTGATACTTCATCACTTGTACCAAGAGTTTTTACAAATTCTTTGATAAAAGTCGTTTTTCCAGCACCCATTTCTCCTTCGAAAGTGATTAGTTTATAGCGAAGATTGGCAAAAATATCTTTTGCAACTTCAGGCAATTCGTTTAAATTATGAATAATAAATTCCATTTATTTTTTTGGTGTTAACACAATCATTGGTATAATTACTTCTTCAAGAGATATACCACCGTGCTGGTAAGTATTCTTGTAGTAATTTACAAAATGATTGTAGTTTTTCGGATATGTTAAAAATAAGTTTTCTTTTGCAAAGATATACTTTGATGTAACATTTACTTTAGGTAAAAAGAATTTTTCTGGCTGATCGACAGCTAAAACATCTTTTGGATCATATTGTAATTGCTTTCCTAATTTGTAACGTAGATTAGTACTTGCTTCTTTGTCACCAATAACTTTTGTAGGTTCTTTTACGTAAATTGTTCCGTGATCAGTAGTTAAAATAATTTTCATTCCTTCGTTTGCCGCTTTTTTTACAATCTCCATTAAGTATGAATTCTCAAACCAATGTTTTGTAATCGAACGATACGTTTTATCATCACGAATCATTTCACCAACAATTCTGTTATCTGTTTTTGCATGCGATAGAATATCAATAAAATTATAAACAATTACATTTAAGTTATTGTTTTTATAATTATTAAAATCATCCGCAATTTTTTTCTCAAAATCAGAATTAAGTATTTTGAAATAGTTGTAAGATAAATCGCCTAAACCAATACGTTTAAGTTGTTCACCTAACAAATCTTTTTCAAACATATTTTTATTTCCTTCATCGGTATCATTTAACCAATAATCAGGATATTTATTTTCTATTTCTAACGGCATTAACCCCGCAAAAAATGCATTACGTGCATATTGTGTTGCAGATGGTAAAATGCTGTAATATAAATTTTCGTTTTCGGAATTATAATAACGATTAAAAATTGGTTCTATCACTTTCCATTGGTCGTAACGTAAATTATCAACCATAATTAATAGTACGTTTTTATCTTTTCCTAATTGTGGACGAACTAACTGATTAAAAATTGTGTGTGATAATACAGGACGATCATCTTCATCATGTAACCAATCTTCGTAATTTCTTTCTATAAATTTAAAGAATGCTGCATTTGCTTCGCTTTTCTGATTTTCGATAATCTCTGTTAAAGCAGTATCTTCTATATTTTCTAGTTCTAATTCCCAATAAACAAGTTTTTTGTAGATTTCTTGCCAATCTTCGTAATCACGTGCATTCATCATTTCCATTGCAATGTTTCTAAACTCTTGCTGGTAATTGATAACTGTTTTTTCTGATATAATTTTACTAGAATCTAATATTTTTTTTAAACTTAATAAAATCTGATTTGGGTTAACAGGTTTTATTAAGTAATCTGCAATATGAGAACCAATCGCATCCTCCATAATATGCTCTTCTTCACTTTTTGTTACCATAATAACAGGAAGTGAAGGACGCAATTCTTTAATTTTAGGTAATGCTTCTAATCCGCTAAGACCAGGCATGTTTTCATCTATAAGAACAGCTGCAAAATTCTCTTTTTCTATTACCTCTAATGCATCTGTAGCATTATTAATCATAGTTGTTTCGTATCCTTTTTTCTCTAAAAAAAGTTGATGTGGTTTAAGTAGGTCTACTTCATCATCAATCCATAAAATTTTTATAGCCATTGTTGAATTTTATTATTAAAAATATATTTTGTTAAGTCTAAAGATTAAATCAAATATAATGATTCGTCAAATGTTAAAATCAAAATAGTTTGTTAAACCTTAAAACAGTAAATCTAAAATTCTAATTACATAAATAGTTCCAAAAAATGCTCAGAATAAAATTTAAACAATATTTTAAGAATGTTTTCCCTGATCACTAGTGTATAAATGACTATATTTTATATCTTTGTTTGAAAATAAATACGTTTGAATTCATTAAAGAATAATAAGTTAAAGATAATTAATGATCCTGTTCATGGATTTATAACAATTCCTAACGAACTTATCTACCATATTATTCAGCACCCATACTTTCAAAGATTACGCAGAATTTCCCAAACAGGGCTTACAGAATCTGTTTATCCAGGTGCCCGTCATTCCAGATTTCATCATGCTTTAGGATGTATGCATTTAATGCAAAAATCACTAAATACCTTAAAAAGGAAAAATGTTGACATTACTTTAGAAGAAGAAAATGGAGCATTAATCGCTATACTTTTACATGATTTAGGGCATGGACCTTTTTCTCATTCATTAGAACAATCTATTATAAATGGTTCACATCACGAAGAAATTTCTCTTCGATTGATGGAAGAATTAAATAATCATTTTGATCAGCAATTAACTTTAGCAATAAAAATTTTTAAAGGAGAATATCCTAAAAAGTTTTTATCTCAATTAGTATCTAGTCAATTAGATTGTGATCGTATGGATTATTTGAAAAGAGATAGTTTTTATACTGGCGTTGTAGAAGGAAATATTAATCCGGAACGTATAATATCTATGATGAATGTTTCTGGTGATGAATTGGTGATAGAAGCAAAAGGAATTTCTTCTGTCGAAAAATTTTTAATGGCAAGAATGTTTATGTATACGCAAGTTTACACCCATAAAAAATCTTTTACAGCAGAAAATTTCTTAATTAGCGTTCTTAGAAGAGCCAAAGAATTAACTCGTGAAGGGAAAAATATATTTGCAACATCTGCTTTTAGATATTTTTTAGAAGAGAATGAAAAAGAGGGTTTATCTAAAAAAGGATTAGAAATTTTTACACGCTTAGATGATTCGGATGTATTATCTGCGATAAAGGAATGGCAGTATGAAGATGATTTTATTTTAAGTAAATTATCAAAAAATATTATTCAACGTACATTACCAAAATCATTTTTATTTGATAAAGAATTATCAGAAAATGATTTGTTATTAGAAAGAAGAAGAGTAGAGTCGAAGTATAAAATTGATGATGCTAGTTATTTTGTAGAACAAACAACAATAAAAATTCTCCCTTATAATAAATCGGACAATCCGATAAATGTTTTATTTAAAAATGGAGACGTTAGAGAAATTTCTTGTTCAGATAAAAGTCTGTTAACACAGTTTTTACAACAAGATATTACAAAATACCACTATCATAGTATATAAATCAGCTATTTAATAAATTTGACAAAAAAGTTAAATTACTTAAATAATCATTTTATAAATTTAAGAATAATTATTAGTTTTGCAGACTATGAAATTTAAAGCTGCTGATATTGCACAGTTATTGCAAGGAACCGTAAAAGGGGATGCAAATGTAGAAGTTTCGACATTGTCGAAAATAGAAGAAGGAAAAGAAGGGTCTATTTCGTTTTTAGCAAATCCGAAATATGAAAACTTTATTTACACTACACAAGCGTCAATTGTTATTGTAAGTAAAGATTTTGTTGCGACAGATTCTATTTCTTCAACATTAATTGTTGTAGAAGATGCTTACCAAGCATTTACTCAGTTATTGCAGCATTATAATACAATAAAAAATAACAAAGTTGGAATTGAAGAGTATTCAAAAATTGACTCTTCAGCAGAACTTGGTAAAGATATATATGTTGGAAGTTTTTCTTATATTGGAGCAAATGTTTTTATAGGAGATAACGTGAAGATATATCCAAATGTTTCGATAGGAGATAATGTAACAATTGAAAGTAATACTGTATTACACTCTGGTGTACAAGTTTACGAAGGATGTAAAATAGGTAAAAACTGTATTATCCATTCAAATGTTGTAATTGGTTCTGATGGTTTTGGATTTGCTCCAACAGCAGATGGATCATTTGAAAAAATTCCTCAAATAGGGAATGTTGTTATAGAAGATAATGTAGAGGTAGGTTCTGGTTCAACTATTGATAGAGCTACAATGGGATCTACAATTATCAAGAAAGGAGTAAAATTGGATAATCAAATTCAAGTTGCTCATAATGTTCAAATAGGGGAGAATACAGTAATTGCTTCACAAAGTGGTATTGCTGGTTCTACTAAAATTGGACGAAATTGTATGATTGGAGGGCAAGTTGGTATTGTTGGACATTTAACAATTGGAGATTTTGTACAAATACAGGCACAAAGTGGTGTTAATGCAGATGTAGAATCAAAATCTCAATTATATGGTTCTCCAGCAATAGATGCATCAAGCTTTAGAAAATCATATGTGCATTTTAGAAAGTTTCCAGAAATTGTGAAACGAATCGATAAATTAGAAAAAGAAAACAAACAAAAGTAAAAGTTAATGTCTGATAAGCAAAAAACTTTAGCGAACGAAGCCATACTTAAAGGAGTTGGTTTACATACAGGTAAATATGTTACATTAACATTTAAACCAGCTGATCCTGATACTGGATTTGTTTTTGTAAGAACAGATTTAGAAGGGCAGCCTCAAGTAGAAGCTGATGCACAATATGTTGTAAGCACTGCAAGAGGAACAACATTAGAGAAAAAAGGAGTTAAAATTCATACAACTGAGCACGTTTTAGCTGCTTTAGTGGGGATGGATATTGACAACTGTTATATAGAGATAGATAATGCAGAACCACCAATTATGGATGGTTCTTCTAAGTTCTTTGTTGAGGCAATAGAAACTGCAGGAATTGTAGAGCAAGACAAAGACAGAGAGTATTTCCGTATTAAAGAAATTGTAACTTATGTAGATCCAGAAACTGGTTCTGAAATTACTGCAATTCCTTCTGATGATTATCAAGTTACTGCAATGGTAGATTTTGGAACAAAAGTTTTAGGAACTCAAAATGCAACTTTATCATCTATCAGTAAATTTAAAACAGATATTTCTCAAGCAAGAACATTTTGTTTTTTACATGAATTAGAACAATTATTAGAAGCTGGTTTAGTAAAAGGTGGAGATTTAGACAATGCAATTGTTTACGTTGACAAAGAGATTACACCAGAAACTAAAGAAAAACTTTGTAAAGCTTTTAATAGAGAAGATGTATCTATTCGTCCAAATGGAATTTTAGATCATTTAACTTTACATTATCCAAACGAAGCTGCTCGCCATAAATTATTAGATGTTGTTGGAGATTTAGCTTTAGTTGGTAAAAAATTAAAAGCTAAAATTATAGCAACTAAACCAGGTCACCATACAAATACAAATTTTGCTAAAAAGTTAAGCAAACAAATTAAGTTAGCTCAACGCAATAAAGCACCAGAATTTGATTTAACAGCAGAGCCAGTTTATGATATTAACGATATCATGAAATTGTTACCACATCGTCCTCCATTTTTGTTGATTGATAAGGTAATTTCTAAAACATCAACAGGATTAGTAGGTGTAAAAAATGTAACAATGAATGAGCCATTCTTTGTAGGTCATTTTCCTAAAGAACCTGTTATGCCTGGTGTATTACAAATTGAAGCAATGGCACAACTTGGTGGGTTATTAATTTTAGGAGAATTAGAAAATCCTCAGGATTATTCAACTTATTTCATGAAAATTGAAAGTGCTAAATTTAAGCGAAAAATTATTCCTGGAGATACACTTGTGTTTAAACTAGAATTAGTAGAACCAATTAGGAGAGGAATTGTACATATGCAAGGAATTGGATATGTAAATAATCAGATTGCTGTAGAGGCAGAAATGATGGCAGTTATTACAAAAGAATAATAAAAAGAATGGAAGTTATGAATTATCCGATGGCGTATGTTCATCCTACTGCAATTATAGGAGAAAATGTTACAATTAGTCCTTTTTCTTCTGTTTACGAAGATGTAGAAATCGGAGATGGAACTTGGATTGGACCTAATGTTACAATTATGTCTGGTTCCCGTATTGGTAAAAATTGTAAAATTTATCCTGGTACAGTAATTTCTGGAGAACCTCAAGATTTAAAATACGAAGGCGAAAAAACCTTAACATATATTGGTGATAATACAACAATTAGAGAATGTGTAACAGTAAATAAGGGAACAAATGCCTTAGGTTATACAAAAATCGGAGATAATTGTTTAATTATGGCTACTGCTCACATCGCACACGATTGTGTTGTTGGGAATAATGTTGTTATTGTAAATGCTGTAGGTTTAGCGGGACATATTGAGGTTGGTGATTTTGCTTTTATTGGTGGATATAGTGCTGTACACCAATTTACAAAAATCGGAGAACATGCCTTTGTTGCTGGTGCAACACAAATTCGTAAAGATGTTCCTCCTTATGTAAAAGCAGCTAAAAACCCTGTAGCTTATGCTGGTGTTAATGCAATTGGATTAAGAAGAAAAGGATTTACGTCTGAAGAAATTTATGAAATTCAAGGTATTTATAGAATTTTATATCAACAAAAGAATAACGTATCTCAAGCTGTAGAACAAATCTTAGAAAAATTTCCTGATTCTCATTATCGCGAAGTTATTTTAAATTTCATTAACTCTAGTGATAGAGGAATTATGAAAGGTTACAGTTCTGGAGTATAATTAATTTTAATAAAAAAAGAATAAAATAATATGGCAACAACTTCTGATATCAGAAAAGGTCTATGTATTGTATTTAATAATGATACTTACAAAATTATCGAATTTTTACACGTTAAGCCAGGTAAAGGACCAGCTTTCGTTCGTACTAAATTAAAATCTTTAACTAACGGAAAAGTATTAGACAATACTTTCTCTGCTGGACATAAAATTGAAGAAGTTCGTGTAGAAACACGTAATTATCAATATTTATACGAAGATGATAATGGTTTCCATTTCATGAACAATGACGATTTTTCTCAAGTATATTTAAATAAAGATTTAATTGATAATGCTCAGTTTATGAAAGCTGGTGATGAAATTAAAATCTTATTCCGTGCATCTGATGAGACTGCTTTAGCTGCAGAATTACCAAATACTGTTATAATGGAAATTACTTATACAGAACCAGGTCTTAAAGGTGATACTGCTACAAATGCTACAAAACCTGCAACGACTGAAACTGGAGCTGAAATTCGTGTTCCATTATTCATTAACGAAGGAGATAAAGTAAAAATAAATACTGAAGATGGTTCTTATGTAGAGCGTATTAAAGAGTAATTTATTTAAACTATATATAATACAAAAACCCTCTATTTTAGAGGGTTTTTTTGTGTTTGAAAATTTGATGTATTTTAAATTTGCAATATATTTGCAATATTATTTTTAAAGTAAGGTCTTATTTTAATGATTTTTAATTTAATTAATTTTAAGTTTTTCTTTTTGCCTTATTAGATCTGTTACAAGTCCAAGAATCAACACAGTATCTTCATCATTTAACTGAATTGCGTTTTTATACTTTGCATTTTAAACAGAAATAAGAGTTACATTTATACTAATTTGTAAAGTATTTCTATTTTTAAATGAATACTACTACAAAATCACCACAACTTCAACGCTATAAACTCTAACTAAAAAATTAAAAATTTATGAAGAAAATTTTATTAATCAATGTGATGTTTTTATCTGTTTACACTTATTCACAAGTAGGGATAAATACACAAATGCCACAAGGTATTTTACATGTAGATGCCAAAAACAATAACAGCACTACAGGATTACCAACATTAGAACAGCAGTCTGACGATTTCGTAGTAAGTGCAAATGGCAATGTAGGTATTGGCACAACAAATCCAGATGCTTCTGCTATTTTAGAATTAAACGTAAATCAATTAGCTGATGGAAGTAAAAAAGGTTTTTTAGCACCAAAGTTATCTTTAAAATCGAGGGTAGATATTTCTACTATTCCAAATCCAGCTGTAGGACTATTAATTTATAATTTAGGAACTGAACCTACATTTACTTATAAAGGCTATGTATTTTGGAATGAAACAGAGTGGAGAGCGATTGATGGATCATCTTTAGCTGAAGGAACAATTGGATCGATTACTTGTAATTCAGTTACATTAATACCTAGTAATTATACTACTGGAGTATCATACAATGGAACTATGAATGTACCATATACTGGAGGAAATGGAGGTACATACCAAGCTCAAACATTAGGACCAATTAATGGTTTAACTGCAAGCTTATCTGCTGGTAATTTTGAAAATGGAGCTGGCGCATTAAGTTATAATATATCAGGTGTACCAACACTATCAACACCTAATACTACAACTTTTAATATTTCTTTAGGTGGGCAAAATTGTAGCGCAGTAATAGGAGCAGGAGATGGTATTTCTCCTGGTGATTTAGTTTATTATAAAACGACTATACCTGCATCTGTAGGTGGAGGAGGAAATAATGCAGTTATTAGCTCTAACTGGATGAATTTCCATGCAAGTGATTTACCAGTTATAGGAGGTAAGCTAAGGCTTGATGGTTATTTTAGTGCTCCTGTTACTGGATCTGGTACAATTTCATTTAATCCAAGACTTGTAAATGTTTCAGATAGTCCAGTTAGATTTTTCTTTAGCGCAATGACAACAGTTGATAATTTTAATACTGCTAATATTGTTTTGTCACCAAATGGAGGATGGGTGAATCTTGACAATGGTATTTATAACGGTTATGGAGAAAATAACACAACATCAAATCCTAGTGCAGCAGTAACTTCTGTTGGTCAAGCTAATACAGAGGTAGTTACAGTGGATTTATCATTAGATGATAAATGGTATAGAATTTATTATTATCCAATAGTTGATAATAATAACACTACTTCCATTGCAGATGATCAAAGAAAAATATTCTTATCAATTCAAAGATTATATTAAATAACAATTTATATGTCATTAAAAAAAGCTCCAAAAGGAGCTTTTTAATTATTGTTATATCGTTTACCAATCAACTGTATCTTTTTCTACTGGTTTTGTCGTATTAGGCTTTTTGTTATATAAAAAGTCTAAGTATATTTTACTGTAAGAATTAAAAAGTTGTAATAATTTGAAATAATTTACATCATTTAACTGAATATTATTTCCAGTATTATTTAAGGCATTATCTATAAAATCTCTGATTTTAAATTTTGGAATATTTAAATCTTTTGTAAAATAATCTTCTCCAAAATAGTTTTTGATTTTTGTAATCTTATCATATTTTGTTTCATAGTCTATTAATGCTTTTCGTTGTTTAGCTTTTCCAGAGAAAACATCATATAATCTACCAACATCTAATCGTGTTAGAGTAATATCTCCACTAAATAACCCAGCTTTTATAGACGAAGTATCTTTTATAGGTTTTAAATCTGGGTTTACACCAAGGCTTTTATAAAGATTTGTAATAACATCTTGTTTTCTACCATTCTTTACATCTTTTTCTAAAATACCAGTTAATTTTTGCCCAACGTAGGCTGTGTTTAATTGAATTGTTTTTACAGCTAAATGAATAATAATTTCTGATTTATTAAATAAAGTTGGTCTTAGGATAATTTGTCTATTTTCGTACCAATCGGATTGAATTTGTAATGTATCATTCACTTTTGCTTCAATAAAGAAAGTTCCTGTAAAATTAGAAATTGTAGTATGATTTGTTCTTAAATTGGTAATGTAAACTCCTTCTGCAATTTCTTCAGAATCGTCAATAATTAAATTTCCTTGTACCCATTTTTGTTGCGAAAAGATAAATGGCGACAATAATAAAACTGTAAATGTTAGTAATGATTTCAATAGGATATTATTAATACTTGATTTGCTTGTACGAATATATGTTGAAAATAATTAACGATAATTATATTAACAAATACTTAGCTAGGGTTTAGAATTCTATTAAGAAATTACTGACTTTGATTTAACTCTTTTAGATACTGTTTAGAATATTGTTCCAAATCAATCATAATTGTACCGAATTGTCTATTTAGCACTTTATCTTTTAATGGATATCTTGCATTAACATAGTACAAAAATTCTTCAATTTTATATTCAGGAATATTTAATTGATTCGTATAAAAGTCTTTAGGGTAGTAATGTTTTACTTCCTGTATAAGAGATAACTTAGCTTCGTAATTTCTTACTTTTCTTTCATCTCTATAAAAACCATTCATATGACCAATTAAACGAACAGGATTTAAAACATCTAGAGGTTTAAATTTAGCAATGTCTCTTTTTGGTTCCAAATCTCTCAAACGTTGATCTAAACCAATTCTGTCGTATAAATCAGTTTTTTTATCACGTTGAAATTTTGCTTGTAATGGACTTTTACCAATTGTAACATTTCCTAATTCTATTGTTTCTATATTAAGGTGAGCCTGTAAATATCCTTTAGAAAAAATACTCTCATTGATAACAATTTTTCTTGGTATAAGAAAATCCGCTTCAAAAAGAATTGTGTCTCCAATAGCAGCTTGTATAGAGTAATATCCAGAAGAACTTGTGTAGGTTTTACTCTCTGTACGAGAATTTTCTACTCTTACACCAGCAATAGAAGTTACATAATCGTTTCCTTCATCTACAATCACAGAACCAGTAATCAACTTATTTTGAGCATAAGAGATGACAGAACTTAGTATAAAGAAATAGGAAAACCAATTTCGCATAATTATTAACCTTTTAATTTTTGTTTTATTTTAGACCAACGATAATTTCTTATAAATTTTTCTTGATCTTTAGTAACCATTTTTGTTGTTTTATTAAAAGAAGCATCAAAATACCCTTTCAAATAAAACACAATATACGAAAGTTTCTTTTTACGCAAAGCTAATTTTGTTCCAGCAATTACAGTAATCCAAAATCCGTAACCTAAAGCATAATAAGCAGAGCCTTGTTTGTACAAAGCAGATTTATTATAACTTGCGCCTGTTGGTTTAAGATGTTTAATATGTAAGGAATCGTCTGTTATAACTTTCCAGCCATAATATTTACATAATAATTCATCAACAGTATCCCATCCCATATGTGGACGTAAACCACCAATTTTTTCGTAACACTTTTTTCGATAAGCTTTAAAAGCTCCACGAATATGATCTTTATCTGTTAAACTTTCTAAAATCCAGTTTCCATTTTTTTCAATGTATGCAAAACCGCCTACCATTGCAATTTGTTCGTCCTGATTAAAATGATGTAAAATTGTTTCAAAATAATTAGCTGGTATATCTAAATCAGCGTCTAGTTTTACAATTATATCATAATTGGGATCAATTATTTTATAGCCTTTTAGAAATGCCTGAACAACTTTACTTCCTGGCTGATGTTCTCCTTTTGATAAAATATTTAGAAGCTTTATAAAAGGATATTTTTGCACATATTCTTCTACAATTTTCTGTGTTTTATCAGTCGAATTATCATTTACAATAATAACCTCATGCGGCAAAATAGATTGTTTAACAATACTATCCAGCGTAATTGCAATAAAATTTTCCTCGTTATGCGCTGGTATTACTATTGTATACTTAGACAGTAAAATTTTCTTTTCGTTCTGCATAAATGGCATAATATCTAGGTGTAAATTTTCTTAGCAAAGGTCTAATCCCAATTTTATTTGATGGATGCGTCCATTTGTGTCTATGAATTACTTTCCAACCAGCTTTTTCCATTAACATATCAAATTGCCAATCCTCAAATTCGTGATAATGTACATCACGAGGATCATTCTGATTACGATAAGCAGGAGAAAACCATAATCTCATTGGAATTGTTGCTAATAATTTATCTCCAGGTAAATTTCTTAAAACTTCCATAGGATTAACCAAATGCTCTAAAATTTCTAATGCTGTAACAAAGTTAGCATCATAATTTTGTAAATCCTTGTAATGATAATCTAAATCATCACCATTTGTATTTTTTACATCAAAACCATTTTCAATCATTACTTCTGTAAATGGATTTTTAATACCTAAATCAAGTAATTTATCAGTTGGTTTAGCAAATTTCTTTAACAATGATAAAGTTTCATTGTATCTTTTTTGAGGATATATTTTGTACATTTTTAATGTCACTTTTAAGCGATAAATTTAATCATCTATTTTTAATTTTATTCGTTTATAATTTATTTTTTTATTGCAAATTTGCATTATGAAAACTATACAATATTATCGTTTAAGAAATAATAATAAGGTTGAGGGATTTGCCAAAGAAGTTGATGATACAACTTATTTTAAAGCTTACAACGAGTTTTCATGGCACGAAAATCCTATACTGTTTGATACAATTGATGTTGGTCTTAAAGTTTTAGACAAACGTAATAGAAGATTATATACAAATGATATTGTGCTTTATAAACTATTATCTAAGCCATCTTTAAGAAAAGGTTTTGTTGCTTATGAGCCTTTAAGGAGAGATTTCGGAATAATTGATTTAGAAACCTATCATTTTACACCTTTTTTTGCAGATGAATTAGCTCTTTTCGAAAATGATCGTTTAGAAGTTATTTCTCATTTATTCACTACAAAAGAAAAATCAAATTAATTCTAATCTTACTTATTTATAATTTGTACAAATTATATTAAGATTAATTCTTAATATTTGTTTAATACACGCTACAACCTTATTTTTGTATTCAAAACTCAACAAAATTGTTATCTAAAAAAACCAAATACGGACTAAAAGCAATGGCTCATTTAGCCAGGCAAGAAAGTAATAAGCCTGTTTTGATTGGTCAAATTTCTGATATAGAAGTTATTCCAAAAAAATTCTTAGAAGCTATTTTGCTAGATTTAAAAAAATTAGGGTTTGTGAACTCTAAGCAAGGAAAAGGAGGAGGATATTATTTGGCAAGAGAGCCAAAAGATATCAGTTTAGCTTCTTTAATAAGAGTATTAGAAGGTCCAATTGCTCTTTTACCTTGTGTTAGTAAGAATTATTACGAGAAATGTGATGATTGTCCTAATGAAGGTGTCTGTACTTTAAATAAAGTAATGGTTGAATTAAGAGATTCAACATTAGAAATCTTAGAAAATAAATCTTTAGAAAGTCTAAAATAAATATACAAGAATAAAGCCTGATTAAATCAGGCTTTATTCTTATATATAAAAAAGGATATCTTATAAATTATAAATAAAATTATATAATTATAACCGCTACATTTTTGTTAATTTTATAGCTTATTAGTTTATAATGACTCATCCATCAATAAAAGAAAGATTCAGAGAAATTCTTCTACAACATAATTTTCCTCAACATTACTATTTATTAGCAATTAGTGGGGGAGTTGATAGTATGATTTTGCTGAATTTATTTCGAGAATCATCTGCTAAGTTTCAAGTTGCACATTGTAATTTTCAACTTAGAGGAGATGATGCTATTCGCGATGAAGAATTTGTAAGAGATTATTGCGCCAAGCATACAATACCGTTTCATTCGGTAAAATTTGATGTAGAAGCATATCAAAAAACAGGAAATTACTCTGTGGAAATGGCATGTAGAAATCTACGTTACGATTGGTTTAAGGATGTACAGAAAGTAAATAATTTAGATTATTTAGTAACTGCTCATCATTTAGATGATAATTTAGAAACGTTTATTATTAATCTTTCTCGTGGAACAGGATTAAAGGGATTAGTTGGAATGCAAATAGATAATGGAAAAATTTTTCGTCCATTATTAGAGTTTACAAAATCTCAATTAATTGCATATGCTCAAGAAAATAATTTAGATTGGAAAGAAGATTATACAAACGAAACAGATGATTATACACGAAATAAAATACGTCATCATATTTCACCTATCTTAAAAGAAATACATCCTCAATTTAATGCGAATTTTTTGCAAACATTAGAATTTCTTAATGATAATCAGCAAATTATAGCGCAACAAATACAACTTGTTAAAACAAGTTTATTTAAAGGAGAAAACCCTATCAGAATTAATGTTGATGAATTAAAAAAATTGAATCCATTAGCATCTTATTTACATTATTTATTTGAGTCGTATGGTTTTTTATCAACCAAAGAATTAATTAAATTTTTAGATTCAAATACTGGAAGTGAAATTAAATCAGATACTTATAGATTAATAAAAGATAGAGAGAATTTACTCTTAATTATAATTGAAAAATCTACCGAAAATGAAATTCAAATTTTAGATGATTTTATTGAAATCAATTCGCTAAATTTGAAGTTCGTAAAATCTAAAAATCCAAACGAATACGCTACTGAAATAGTAGACTTTACGACAATTTTATTTCCATTAAAATTAAGAAAAGTAAGAGAAGGTGACTTCTTTTACCCGATAGGAATGAATGGGAAAAAAAAGTTAGTAAATAAGTTTATGAAGGATTTAAAACTATCAAAATTAGAAAAAGAAAATGTTTGGTTGCTTTGCGATCAAAACGATCAAATAATTTGGATAGTTAATCACCGTTTGGATGAAAGATTTAAAACGACGCAAACAAGTAAAAACTTTTTAAACATTACGTTATGTTAAAGAAACTTTGGATACTTTTTTTGTTTCCAATTTTAGTAAATGCTCAATTATTTAGCCCAGCTAAATGGACTAGCGCTGTAAAGGAAGTTGGTCAGAATGAGTTTGAAATAGAAATTACAGGGAAAATTGACAAAGGTTGGCACCTTTATTCTTCTAACCACCCAGATGGTGGAGTAGGAATTCCTGCAGCAGCAACTTTTAAACCTGCGGCTAACGCGAAATTAGTAGGAGGTATGCGTGAAGTTGGAAAACGAATTGATAAATATAGTGACGTTTTTAAGCAGGATGAGAAATACTTCGAAAATCAAGTAAAATTTGTTCAGAAAGTAAAAGTCTCTGGAGATAAACCAGTAAATGTTACTTATCTAATAGAGTTCCAGATGTGTGATGCACAAAGATGTTTACCACCAGATGAAACAAGTGGAACTATAAAATTAACACCAACTGCGAAAGCTGAGGAAAAAGATAAAGTAGAAGAAAAAGCTGAAAATAAAGTTATAGAGCCTGTAAAAGCAGATTCTGTAGCTCAACAAATAGCAAAAGATACTATAGTAAAAGATAGTGTTCCAGCTACGATTGACGCTAGTACAACTACTTCTAAAGATATTGATGAGTCTTTATTAGCTGATAACGAAAAGAAAAATAATGGATTATTAAAAATCTTTTCTTTAGGATTTTTAGGAGGATTAGCAGCATTGTTAATGCCTTGTATTTTTCCAATGATACCGCTTACTGTTAGTATGTTTACAAAACAAAGTAAATCTAAAACAGAAGGAATAGGGAAAGCTTTTATTTATGGTTTATCTATTATAATAATTTATGTTGTTTTAGGATTAATAGCAACAGTTTCTTTTGGACCATCATTCCTAAATGAAATGTCAACTAACCCGTGGGTTAACTTAGGATTCTTTGCAATTTTTATTGTATTTGCAATTTCATTCTTTGGTGCATTCGAATTAACATTACCTAGTAAATGGGTTAATGCAGCAGATAAAGGAGCAGATAAAGGAGGTTTAATAGGAATTTTCTTTATGGCGTTTACATTAGCATTGGTATCATTTTCTTGTACTGGACCAATCATTGGATCTTTATTGGTACAAGCAACACAAGAAGCTAATTATTACTCTTTAATGGTAGGAATGTTCGGATTCTCTTTTGCTTTAGCAATTCCATTTACCTTATTTGCAATGTTCCCAGGTTGGTTAAATTCTATGCCAAAATCTGGAGGTTGGTTAAATACAATTAAAGTTTCTTTAGGGTTTTTAGAATTAGCATTTGCATTAAAATTCTTATCAAATGCAGATTTAGTATGGCAAATGAATTGGTTACCAAGAGAAATTTTCTTAGCATTTTGGATTGCAATTTTCTTCTTCTTAGGATTATATCTTTTAGGTAAATTTAGATTAGAATTAGACGCGCCAACGCAAACAATAGGTATTCCGAGATTATTCTTTGCAATATTATCATTTACTTTTGTTGTTTATTTAGCACCAGGAATGTGGGGAGCTCCATTAAAATTATTAAGTGGATTAACACCACCAATGACGTATTCTGAATCTCCTCGTGGTTTTCATGAAGGTGTAAGAGGAGGACAAGCTGTTGCAAAGTTTGATGATCCTAATATTACAGCTGGTCCACATGGAATACCATCGTTTAAAGATTTTGATTTAGCAGTAGTTTATGCTGAAAAAGTGAATAAACCAATATTGTTAGATTTTACTGGACATGCTTGTGCAAACTGTCGTAAAGTAGAAGAGCGTGTTTGGAGCGACGAAAGAGTAAAGAAAATTTTAGCAGAAGAAGTAGTTCTGGTTTCTTTATATGTAGATGAAGCTAAGGAATTACCAGAAGATCAAAAAGTTTTTTCTAAAGCTTTAGATAGAAACTTGAGAACAGTTGGGAATAAATGGACAGCTTTTGAAATTGAACATTTTAATGCAAACGCTCAACCATATTATATTATAGTGGATAAAGATCTTAAACGTTATTCTAAACCATTAGAAGCAGAATTAGATGTAGAAGTTTATCTGAAATGGTTGCAAGATGGAATTGCAAGATTTAAAGAAAACAAATAATTAAATAAATAAAAAAATAGCCTCAGAAATTTTCTGAGGCTATTTTTTTATTTAGAAATTGGCACTTGAGAAGGCCATATTAATTTTGATGTATCGAATCCAACTTTATTAGCAGATTCTAAAAATCGTGTTTTAACTACATCTGATATTTCTTTTCTACGAGATAATATCCATAATAATTTATAATCTTCACTTGCAATTAATAAATTATTATAGTCTTTATCATAATCTATCACGTATAATTTTTTTGCTAATCGAGGTAAAAAAGTTGTCGAAAAAAGCCCAACATTATCAATATCTTGATTGGCTATTCCATCAATTTTTCGCCAATTTTTTTTCTTAGCATCATAACCACGAACAATAATTTCTATGCTACCATCTTCTTCCTCAAGAATAAAACGATGAGTAACATTTGTTAATTTAAGCTGAGATTTATTTTCGATACGAGCAATTTCATACCAACGTCCCATAAATTCATCTAAATCAAAATTTTGTACAGGTTTATATTTAGTATTCTTTTTATTATGTTTGGCGATATAAGCAGTTGTACCAATGGCTAAAGCTGCTAATGCTAATTTTTTTAAATTCATTTTAATCTTATTTTGTAAAACAATTAATTCATAACCCCTAATTGTTTTAAAATTTTTTCTTCATAGGGATCAATCTCAAACTGATTAAATTTTACAAATTCTGTTCCGTTTTTCAAATAACCCAAATGATAATTTTTTCGGATAACAGGTTGATTATCGAAACTTTCGAGAATAGGTAATTCAGAAATTGCTTCAAGAATAACCTCATTATTGATAGAAATTAAACCAAAGTTCATTAAATAATTATCTTTAGAAAGAAAGTAAGGGAAGTAAGCCAATATATCAGGTCGTTTAACTTTTAAATCTGTCGCTTTACCGAATGTAATAAAATTTTGATCTACAGGAGTAAGATATTCATACTGATAATCTATTAATAATTTATTTTCTTTATCAATTAATCCCCATTTTCCATTTAATTCAACACCAGCTAATCCAGCTTTAAAATCTGTACATCCATCATATTGAAATGGAATAATAATTTGATTCATTAAATCTATAAAACCCCATTTTCCATCTTTTTTCGCGGCACATAGATTCTCAATAAAATCACTTGTTAGTTCATATTCGAACGGTATAATAATTTGATTTGATTTTGTGATTAAACCCCATTTATTATTTTTTAAAGCACTGTAAGCGTTAACAGTAGTTAACACAAGTTTGTCAAATTCTAATGGTAAAATTACTTCACCATTTCTATTTATTAGCCCAAATTTATTATTTACAGAGATAGGAGCTAAGTTATTTCTATCGAATGTTGTTAACTCTTCAAATGTAGTTGTATCCTTATGTACAAAGTCATCAAATTGATCTGTATTTTTTGGGATTAATATTTCCATTTCACTGTATTGTTTTTGTATTAAGTTTTTAAAATATAATTGATTATATAAAAAAATAAAGAATTATATGTGTTTTGTTTATTTAAATTATTATTTTTGTAGTAACTAACAAATCAAACCTAATGAATATTTTTACCAAAACTATTATTTCGGCCACTATCCTAGCTAGTTATTCGGTTGAAGCTCAGAATCAAAGTGTTGAATTTATTAATATCCCTACAACAGTAAATTATAATTACGAATTTAATGGTTACTGGGGTATTTATGATGATAAAGATTCTAATTATAAAATTACTGGAGCAAAATTAATCAACAATTCTTCAAAAACAAGTGAAAATTTATATCTTGATTTATTCCTAGTTCCACAAAATGAATCAATAGATTTAAATAATTTACCTAATAAAATAACTACTAATGCTAAAATAGGTAAATTAGAACCTAATGGTACTAGTTTTAATAATGTTGTTGTTAGCATTAAAAATACTGATATAGAAAAGCAAAATCTTTATAAATATATCCCTGTTTTAGTCTTAAAAGATAGAGAGACAGGAAGTATTTTGAATTATAAGGTTTTGAATAATAATATTAATGGTGTTAAAAAAACTGAATACACTGTAGTAAAAGATAATTCTGCTACTCAAAACACAAGTACAACAACATCTAATGTAAATGTTTTTGATCCAATCCCAACAGCTACACCAGAGTTTAGTAAATTTAATCCTTATGTAGTTGCTGAAAGCAATTTAGATTTATATAATATAAATAAAGAAATTAAACTTCCTGGAGATTGGAAACTTGAAATTGATTTTGAAAAAATGACAGTTTCAGTTGATGGAGAGAATAATTCAATAGATAATTACAAATTAAGTAATTCTAATAAATTAATCTTAATGATTTATTTATCTAAAGAAAATATAAATAAAGATAAAATGATAAATGGATACGATTTTGTTAGTTTTGAATTAGATCCTATTGATGGAGGAACAAGATTGGTAAGTCCTAAATTTCATGATAACATAACTAAGTTAGCACCTGCAGGAGAATATTATCCTTTGCTAGTTTTAAAAGAATTAAATACAGAAAAAGGAGAGTACTTAATAAAATCTGCTGTAAGAATTGGAGATGCAGTATCATTTTAATTAACCTTATTATAATATAAAAAGCGAAACCTAATTAGGTTTCGCTTTTTTTGTTTGATATAAATAATAAACGAGTTGAATATAATTACTGTAACTTATAGTCCCTTCATCATTATTTGCTTTCAAAAACTGATTATTTAGTTCAGAAAAAACTTCGCTTGATTTACCATCATATTTTGAGTAATGATTAATTTCTGCTTTCCTATCTATAGTTATTTGTGGATACATATTATCAAGTTCCATTTTTACAAAATATGGATCTGATCTGTAGATTGCTCTCAAAAGAGAAAAAATACTTTTATAGTAAATAGAATACCTTACATCTGGATTCTGAGAATAAGTTCCTAAATAATAAGCTAAAAAGTTAGCTTCACTTTCTGATGCAAACCCCATTTGATGTCCATACTCATGGAATAGTGTAGAAGGTTGCTTTAAATCCGTATTAAACTTGTTTAAGTTAGCTTCTACAGTAAAAGGATTATAGTACCCTAAAATACCTAAATGATTTTGAATAGAGGATATAAAGGATAATTTATAATGTGGATTTTTCAAGAAATGGTAATTCTTTAACCACTTTTCATTTTTTAATTGATATTGAAGTTTTAAAAATTCTTTATTGTAATCATCCAAATTAGAAGTAAATTTTACAGTTGTCATAGAATCATTTTCAGAAATTAACTTTCTAACTTCTATAGCTTTTTCTAAATCCGAACAATAAATTTCCTTTAGAACCTTAGTTTCTATAACAAGTTTACTTTTATCAAAGCTTAATGTTTCCTTTTTATACATTACTCCCCAACTTAACATATAAATAAAATAAATCACATTTAAGAAGACAAGGAATTGATAAATTCTTTTGATTAAATTCTTCCTATTTGTAAAAATACTTTTTAAAATTAATGTTAAAAATGTTAAAAAAATAATTCCTATAAATGCGTAAAAAAATTCACCAAAAGGTAGAATTACAACGTTTGAGATATTAGAAATTAATTTAGAAATTGGAAAATTAATGTAATTAATTATAAAATTATTTACTGCTTGAAATGAAAATAATACCGAAAATAAAATAATTTGTCCAATAAAAATTGAAGAGATTATAATTATTTTTTTCCGCTTGTATAGTGTGTTTACACAAAACATAAATGTTATAAATTAATTATAAAATTAGATAAAATATTATCAATAATTAATATGAGTTAATATATCTTTTAAATATTAGTGTTGAAATTACAGAATAAAATTTCAAGAATTTTAATGAAGTAGGTTTTGATACAGTTATTTAGCAATTGATTTAAACGCTTATTTGTTAAATGTTTATAAACTTTTTTTTTGTTTTTTGTTTTTTAACTACATTTGCATCAACAACCTTAAAATCTATCTTATGAATACATGCCTACAATGCAACCAAACGCTTTTTGGTCGCAAAGACAAAAAATTTTGCAACGATTTTTGCAGAAACACATTTAATAACAATCTTAACAAAGACAAAGTAGAAATTGTTAGAAACGTTAATAATAGACTTAGAAAAAATAATCGTATATTGAAGAGTTTATTAGATGTTGGAGCGATTTCTGTATCTAAAAATCAATTAGATTTAAGTAAATTTGATTTTAGATACATCACAAATTTAAATGATTCCAAGGGTACACCAATTTATTATGTGTATGATGTTGGATATCAACCGTTAGACGAGGAAAATTATTTATTATTTCAGGAATAAATTTTTATTTTTTTATTGAAAAAAGCGTATTAAGTTTTTAATACGCTTTTATTCTATCCATTTATTATTAATAAATAATCCGAGAAATATAAATTCCTCGGACTATTTTATGATTTTTAATAAATTTTTCTAAATTATTCTTCATTAAAATATTTAAAGAAATATGGAATAGTTTCAATTCCTTTATAGAAATTAAACAAGCCATAATGCTCATTAGGTGAGTGGATAACATCAGAATTTAATCCGAATCCCATTAAAACAGATTTTGTTCCTAATTCTTCTTCAAATAAAGCTACAATAGGAATAGAACCACCACCTCTTTCAGCTAAAGCTTCTTTCTCAAATGTTTCAGCAAGTGCTTTTTTAGCAGCTAAGAAACCTTTGTGATTTGTTGGTAAAATGTATGGTTTCCCTCCATGATGTGGTTTAACCTTAACTTCTACAGATGCTGGAGCTAACGTTGGGAAATATTCTGTAAACTGCTTAGTTACAACATCAGGATCTTGACCAGGAACTAAACGCATAGAAATTTTTGCATAAGCATGTGATGGAATGACAGTTTTTGCACCTTCACCTAAATATCCACCCCAAATTCCATTAACATCTAATGTAGGACGAATAGAAGCTCTTTCTATAGTAGAATAATTCTCTTCTCCTTGTACATCAGCAATTCCAATAGATTTTTTATAATCTTCTAAAGAGAATGGTATTTTAGCTAAATCTTCTCTTTCATCAGAAGTTAATTCTAAAATAGGCTCATAGAATCCAGGAATAGTAATATGTCCTTTTTCATCTATTAACTTACCAATCATTGTTGCTAAAACATTAATAGGGTTTGGAACAGCACCTCCATAAACACCAGAGTGCATATCTCTATTCGCTCCTTTAACTTCAACTTCCACATAAGATAATCCACGTAAACCAACAGAAATAGATGGTTGTTCGTTAGATACCATAGATGTATCAGAAATTAAAATAACGTCGTTTTTTAATTTTTCTTTATTATTTTTTACAAAATTAACTAAAGATGGAGAACCAACTTCTTCTTCTCCTTCAATCATAAACTTAACGTTGCAAGGTAACTCGTTCGATTTATTTAAAGCTTCAAAAGCTTTTACATGCATAAACATTTGACCTTTGTCGTCTGCAGCTCCACGAGCAAAAATTGCTCCATCAGGATGAATTTCTGTCTTTTTAATAACAGGTTCATATGGACCAGATTCCCATAATTCTAAAGGATCAGCAGGTTGTACATCATAATGTCCATAAACTAAAACTGTAGGTTTTGTTGGATCTACGATTTTTTCTCCGTAAACAATAGGAAAACCTTCAGTTTCGCATATTTCTACATTATCTGCACCAGCTTCGTTTAAATATTTTGCAATTAATTCAGCAGCATCATTAACATCTTGTGTGTAAGCAGGATCTGCACTAACAGATGGAATTTTTAATAATTCGATTAATTCATCAAGAAAACGTTGCTTATTATCTTGTATAAATTGTTGTGTATTGTTCATTCTTTTTTGTTATGAATAATAGGTAAATTTAAACATAATTTCTTGACTAAACTTCCTTATTGAGAAAAATTATTTACCGAAAAACCTTTGTATCTTCGCAAAAAAAATAAAGATGATTTTATACAATACCACTTATATTGTTGAAGAAACAGTACATGACGATTGGTTTTTATGGTTAAAAGAAGAACATATCAATGATTATTTAAAGTCGAAATGCTTTGAAGGTGCTCGTCTAGGTAAGATTACATCGTATATAGAAAAAGGAGCAGTAACTTATTCGTTGCAATTATTTGTGAAGGATGAATTGACTTTAGATCAGTTTAAAAATAACTTTTTGTCAGATATTCAACAAAAGAGTATTCAGAAATACGGAACAAATGTTTTATCATTTGCTAGCGAAATGGATCATATAGGAGATTTTAGCTAAAAAATATTAGTAATTATTACTAACTAAAAAAGGTTGTTTCTATTAAGAAACAACCTTTTTAAATTTATGTTTTGTAGATTTTAATTAATCTAAAACTTCCATATCAAAATATAAAGTAGCGTTTGGTGGAACAACTCCTCCAGCTCCTCTAGATCCGTAACCTAATTCAGCAGGGATAATTAAGAAAACTTTAGAACCTCTGTTGAACATTGTTAAAGCTTCCATCCAACCTTGGATTAATCCTGTTACACCAACTGTAGCATCTAATGGTTGACTTCTGTCGTAAGAAGAATCTAATTTCTCACCATCATTTAAACGTAAAGTGTAGTGTACTTGGATTGCATCTCCTTGTACTGGTTTTGCTCCATTACCTTCTTCAATAACTACATATTTTAAACCAGAAGGAGTAACTTGTGCTTTAGCTTCTAAATCTTTTTGTCTGTTAATTTCAGCATCTTTTTCAGCTTTTATTTTTGCTTCAGCTTCTGCTTGTTTTTTAGCATGATTAGCTTTTGCATCATCAAATGCTTTAGCTCCGTCATATTTAGCGTATTTATCACCTTTACGAGCAATCTCTACTTTCTCAATAACAACAGGAACAACTGGTTTGTCACTTGGTGTTTTTTCTACATTAGAAATAGAATCAACAACTTCTAAACCTTCAACAACTTGTCCGAAGATTGTGTGACGTCCGTCTAACCATGGAGTAGGAACTTCTGTAATAAAAAACTGAGAACCGTTTGTTGCAGGACCAGAATTAGCCATAGATAAAACTCCTTTTTTATCGTGTTTTAAACTTGGTTCAAATTCGTCTTCAAAATCATAACCAGGACCTCCAGTTCCAATTCCGTCTGGATCTCCACCTTGGATCATGAAATCTTTAATTACACGGTGAAAAACAATTCCATCATAATATGGAACTCCTTTTGCTTTTGCTTTATTCTCTTTTTTTCCTTCTGCTAATCCAACGAAATTAGCAACCGTCATTGGAGCTTCTTCTTCGTATAATTTGATTGTCATTGCACCATGATTTGTTGTCATTTTAGCATACAATCCGTCTTCTAAACTTTTAAATTCTTCTTTGCTCATCGATTTTGGGATTTTAACACCACAACTAACTAACGTAGTTATAACTGTTAAGATTAATAATAATTTTTTCATTATAGGTTTTAGTGTTTATTTATTTTTAAGACTTTTACATCCATAATAATTGGTTCATCTGGACCTATTTTTCCTTCATCTCCATAACCACCATACCCTAAAAATGAAGGTAATAATAGTTTTGCACTCTCTCCTTGTGGAATATATTGTAGTCCGGCGTGTAAACCTCTTGCTAAATCTGCTTTACCTAGTACAACTTTTTTAATGCCATTATCTTGATAAGAATAAATAACATTATTTTCTAAATCTGTAACTTGATATTGAAACTCAATGTAATCTCCTTTATTAGCTGTTTGCTCAGTTCTCTGTCCATTGTTAGAAATCCAAAAACCAGAACTTGTTTTTACATATTTTAGATCTGATTTTTTCATATACTCATCAAACCATTGTAATTCTTCTTGGTGTAAAATTTTTCCACGTTCTTGCGAGCGTTTCATAAAATCATCATTAGAATACTCAACAGGATATTGTATTACTTTTTGTTCACAACTTAATAAACCAATTAATGCGAAAGCTATTAGGATAATTCTTTTCATTTAGATGACAATATTAGTCAATTTCTCTTTATATTCGGGTAAAATACTTTGTAAATAAGCAATTGTTTCTTCTATAGAAACATCTGATCGTCCACCAGCAGCATTCATGTGCCCACCACCATTAAAATGTTTACGCGAAAACTCATTTACATCAAAATCTCCTTTTGATCGAAGTGATATTTTAATAAAATCGTGATGTGTATCTTCGATAAAAATAATAGAAAAAATGAAATTTTCTACACTTAGACCATAATTAACAAAACCTTCCGTATCTCCTTTCTGAAAACCATTTGCTAACAAATCTTCACGTGTTAAAAACATAAATGCTGTACGGTATTCTGGTAAGAAAGTTAAATTGTTTAGGGTTAATGCTAATAATTTTAATCGTCCTTGTGTTTGTGAGTCGTTGACATAAGAAGTTACTTTGTCAACTTCTACACCTTTGTCTATTAATTCGGCAACAATTCTGTGTGTATCAGCTGATGTATTACGAAAGCGGAAACCTCCAGTATCTGTCATCATTCCTGTGTAAATACACTCAGCAATGCCTTTGTCTATTTTATCTAAGTCGCCCATGGCTTCTATAAAATTATAAACCATTTGACAAGTTGCTGGCATTTCAATATCAGAATACATAAAATCGAATGTATCTGGTTCGCGATGATGATCAATTAATATTTTAGGCGCAATAGAACGTTCTACCCAATTTCCTAAATCATCAATACGAGTAATAGTATTAAAATCTAAAATAAAGATTAAATCTGCTTGATGTATAATTGCTTCTGCAACTTTTGCCTTATAATCTGCAATAACAATGTCTTTTGCAGCAGGCATCCATTTTAGAAATTTAGGAAAATCATTTGGTGCAACAACATTACATTGGTGTCCCAATTTTTTTAAATAATGGAACATAGCCAAAGTAGAACCTATCGCATCTCCATCAGGATTTTTGTGAGGAAGAATAGCTATTTTCTTCGATGTTGATTTTAAAAGAGCTTTTAGCTCTTCGAAATTTGTCATTTGCATAGTTGCAAAGATAAACAAACAACTCAAAAAAAATGGAGGCTAAAGACAATAATTGCTAAATCCAAATTAATCTCATGAAATAGTGTAACGTAATCTACTTTCTTCTTACTAATTTTACAGTTCAAATAACAAGACGATGGATTTTTTATTGCAAGCAAATGGCTTAACAAGAAAATATAAAGATAAAGTAGCGCTTAATGATTTTAGTATAGATATTCCGCAAGGTTCTATTTATGGGCTTTTAGGACCAAATGGAGCAGGAAAAACTACTTTTATACGCATAGTTAATCAAATTACAGCACCAGATAGTGGAACTATTTTTCTAAATGGAGAACCATTAACAAAAAAATCGATAGCACAAGTTGGTTACATGCCAGAAGAAAGAGGTTTGTATAAAAACATGAAAGTTGGTGAACAAGCGCTTTATTTTGCAAAATTAAAAGGTCTTTCGACTGCAGAAGCTAAAAGAAGAACAGAATATTGGTTTGAGAAACTTGGAATGATGTCGTGGTGGAATAAAAAGCTAAGCGAATTATCGAAAGGAATGGGACAAAAAGTTCAGTTTGTAATTACAGTTATCCACGAACCTTCATTATTAATTTTTGATGAACCTTTTAGTGGATTCGATCCTGTGAATGCTCAAATTATTGCCAACGAAATTTTAGAATTGAGAGATAAAGGAACAACAATTATTTTTTCTACACATAGAATGGAGTCTGTTGAAGAAATGTGTGATCACGTAGCATTAATTAATCAGTCTAATAAAGTATTAGATGGTACAATAGAAGAAGTTCGTAATCAATTTAAAACAGGGAAATTTCAGGTAGAATTAGAAAATGTATCTGCAGATGGTTTACAAAATTTATCTAATGAGTTTGATTTGTCTAATGTTGAAGTAAAACATCAAAGAACAAGCCTTAATTTATTGTATAATAAAACTATACACACTAATGAAATACTTAATAAATTAATGAGTATTGGACAAGTACATCAATTTAAAGAGATTATTCCATCTATGAATGATGTCTTTTTGGAAGCCGTAAAACGTAGTTCTAACTCTAACTTATAAGCTAAATTATAGATGAAAAATATATTTTTGATTGCGCAACGCGAATTCTTTTCTCAAGTAAAAAACAAGGCATTTATTATAATGACATTTCTTTCTCCATTATTAATTGCTGGAGCTGGAGCTGTTATTTTCTTTTTAAGTTCTGCAAATAATTCAGAAGTGAAAAATGTTGCGATTGTTGATGAGAGCGCTGAGTTTTTAACATCATTTAAGTCGTCAAAACAAATGATGTTTAGTATTTATACTCCTCAAGAATTACAATCGATAAAAGATACTTTAAAGGATAGTGAATATTTAAACGCGATATTATATATTCCTAAAAATACAGATGGAAATTATAGTAATATTGAGAAAAACACACAATTGTTTACCAATGGTAATCTTGGAATTACAGATAGAGAAAAATTAGCGCATACTATAAGCGATAAAATTGAGAAACATAAACAGTTAAAAGCTGGTATTAATTTAGTTGATTTAGATTCTTCTAAAGCTAGAGTGAATATTAACGTATACAACGTAAAAGACGGAAAAGAAGATACAGGAGTCGAGTTAAAAATTGCGCTGTCTATATTTTTAACGTATATCATTTTTATGTTCGTTATGATTTACGGAGTTAAAGTAATGCGCTCTGTGGTTGAAGAAAAGAACAATAGAGTAGTAGAAATCATTATTTCTTCGGTAAAACCATTCGATTTAATGATGGGGAAAATACTAGGAACAACTTTAGTTGCTGTTACACAATTTGCAATATGGATTGCTATGACAATGAGTTTGCTTTTAGCTTTTCCAGTATTAGCTTCTTCTCGTATAGATCAAGCACAGATAATGATGAATCAAACACAAATGGCAGAAACAAATCCTGATATGATGCATAAAGTAACAGAAATAAGTGAAGTCTTGTTAACGTTTAATTATCCATTAATCATTTTTACTTTTATTGCTTATTTTGTATTGGGTTATTTATTTTATAGTTCTGTTTTTGCAGCAATTGGTTCTGCTGTAGATAATGATACAGATACGCAACAGTTTACATATTTCCCATTGGTGCCGATGATGATTGGTTTATACGGAAGTATGACAACTTTTGAGAATCCCGATGGTCCTGTTGCTTTTTGGTTATCTATGATTCCTTTAACATCGCCCATTTCTATGATAACCCGAATTCCGTTCGATGTTCCCATGTGGCAGTTAGCATTATCCTTATTTTTATTACTAATTAGTACAATTTTTATGGTGTATGTTGCTTCTAAAATTTACCGTATCGGAATTTTAATTTATGGGAAGAAACCAACAGTAAAAGAAATTATTAAGTGGATTAATTACAAGAATTAAATTTTATTCTAAATATCAAAAGAGAGCTTTTAGCTCTCTTTTTTTATATTGAAAATTTATGAATTACCATTATTTTATATCTGTTTGTATATTTACTAAAACTTAGATAACAAGTAGAGATTAGGATAAATTAATAAACCTTTTAAAATGCAAATTCCAGATAAAAACGAAATATTTCCATTGCCTCATTATAATAAGTTATGTTTTCTTAAAAATATCATCAAAAATCCCAATATTATAGTTGGTGATTATACCTATTATGATGATTTTGATAATGTAGAAAATTTTGAAAAAAATGTAAAATATCATTTTGATTTTATTGGTGATAAATTAATAATCGGAAAGTTTTGTATGATAGCTTCTGATGTGAAATTTATAATGAATGGAGCAAATCATAAAATGGATGGAATAACAGCCTATCCGTTTTATATTTTTGGTAAAGATTGGGTGAAATCAACTCCAAAAGCTGAGGATTTACCTTATAAGGGCGATACAATAATTGAAAATGATGTTTGGATTGGACATAATGTAACAATAATGCCAGGTGTAAAAATAGGAAATGGTGCTATAATTTCAACAAATTCTACAGTAACAAAAGATGTAGAACCTTACAGTATTGTAGGAGGAAACCCTGCAAAAGAAATAAAGAAAAGATTTTCGCAAGAAAAAATTGATGAATTACTCGCAATGGAATGGTGGAATTGGGAAATAGAAAAAATAACAGAAAAGTTAGAATTCTTAACTGAAAAATTGAAATAGACAGAACTTAAAAAATACAAATAACTTAACTTTGATAAAAATTAAATAAATATGATTAATCCAAATTATCGTTTACTTGTTGTAAGTACAAGTACAATTTATGGTAGTGGATATTTAGAATATATTCGAGAAGAAGTAATAGATTTCTTAAAAACAGATGAATTATTATTTATACCATTTGCTCGTCCTTCTGGTATTTCTCACGATGATTATACACAAAATGTGGTGAATGCTTTAGAACCTTTTGGAATTAAAGTTTCAGGATTACATACATACAATGATCCAAAAGAAGCCGTACGCAATGCAAAGGCTATTTTTATTGGAGGAGGAAATACATTTTTATTATTAAAAACATTGTACGAACTTGGTTTGGTAGATGTTATTAGAGAAGTTGTAGCAAATGGAGTTCCATACATGGGAAGTAGTGCAGGAAGTAATATGACTGGTTTAACAATAGGAACAACGAATGATATGCCAATTGTTTATCCGCCTAGTTTTAATGCTTTACAGTTTTTACCATTTAACATTAATCCTCATTATTTAGACCCAGATCCAAATTCAACACATAAAGGAGAAACAAGAGAAACACGCATTAATGAATTTCATAAATTTAATTCACAATCAGTTATTGGATTAAGAGAAGGGAGTTGGTTACGCGTAGAAAACGGAGAAATAGAATTAAAAGGAACTTTAAAAGCACGTATTTTTAAACCAAATGAAGATGCTATAGAAGTTGAATCAGGAAAATTATCTGCTACCATTTATTCATAACATTGTTAATCACAAAAAATAAATAACAGATGAATACAAAGGTTTTTAAAATATCTTTTGCAAGTGTATATCCACATTATGTAAAAAAGGTAGAAAGTAAAGGAAGAACAGTAGAAGAATTACACGAAGTTATTTATTGGTTAACAGGTTATAATTCTACAGATTTAGAAAAAATAATAGAAGACAAAATTGATTTTGAATCTTTTTTTGCTCACGCTCATTTAAATCCAAATGTAGATAAAATAAAAGGTGTTATCTGTGGATATAGAGTAGAAGAGATTCAGGATCCTTTGTATCAAAAAATTAGATTTCTTGATAAGCTGATAGATGAATTAGCGAAAGGAAAAGCAATGAATAAAATTTTGAGAGAATAATAATCTTTTTTATAAAGTCGAAAAACTTTCAGTTTGATTTTTATGACAAAACTAAATATTATGTAATGATAAGTTTAGTTTAAGTCTGGTATGTCTTCCTTATACGATGCAAAGCTGAAATGATACTTCGACAGGTTCAATATGACAAAGCTTGACAAATTTGAATATATAATTTCGGTTTCGATAAGTTCAACGTGAAAGAGTAGATTTTTAAATTAAAACATAAATATTTGTCCTCCTGAAATTGTTTCAGGAGGACATTATATTATAGATATTGTATATTAAAAAAACTATCAGTTCAAGTGAAGTTCAATAGGATTTTGTATCAAGAACTAAGACTAAGACAGTTTATCAAGTATTTTGGAAAAAATATAACTGTCAATATCCTTAAATCTTATGTCTTAAAATCTTAAATCTCTTCTTCAATTCTATTTTCAAAAATTACTAATTCATCATTTAAAAAACGAAACTTTTCTGTTCTTGTTCCTTTTAATCTTGGTGCTAAAATACCATCGTTCCAAATAGTATCAGAACTTAAAATTCTAGCTTCGTCCCAAAGGTTTAAGTTTATAAAACGCTGAATAGTTGCACTTCCACCTTCGATAATTAAAGATTGAATATTAGCTTCGTATAAATAATTAAGAATTTGAGGAACTATTTCTGTAGAAAAATCTAACTGAACTAATTTTAAATTTTCTTGTTCCGAATTTTCTATCGAGTTAAATATAACAGTTTGTTGAGTTTGATCGTATAGATGGAAACTTTGTGGTATAGCAAGATTTTTATCAATAGCAATGCGAACAGGATTATTACCATCCCACAATCTTGTATTAAGCTGTGGATTATCTATTAATGTTGTGTTTTTTCCAACTAAAATAGCTTGTTCTTCTGTTCTCCATTTATGTACTAATTGTTTACTATACTGGTTTGTAATCCATTTTTGTACATCATCTCTTCCCATGTATCCATCCTCGGTCTGTGCCCATTTTAAGATAATATATGGTCTCTTTTTTTCATGGAAAGTAATAAAACGTTTATTAAGCGCAAGACATTCTTTTTCTAAAACACCTAATCTAACGTCAATACCATTTTTTAATAAACGTAAATAACCTTGGCCATTTACTTTTGCAAAAGGATCTAATGTTCCAATGACAACTTTAGGTATTTCTTTTTCGATGATTAAATTAGCACAAGGTGGAGTTTTACCAAAATGAGAACATGGCTCTAATGTTACATAAAGCGTACTTTCTTTTAGTAATTCTTTATCTTTTACAGAATTAATTGCATTTACTTCGGCATGTGGACCTCCGTATTTAGAAGTAAAACCTTCTCCAATAATTTTATTATTATGTACGATTACAGAACCAACAAACGGATTAGGATATGTTGTTCCTAACCCGTTTGATGCTATTTGTATACAACGAGACATAAATATCTCATCGATTGCTTGTTGTGTCATTTTAAAATGTATGATTAAATTTATCAATCATTTAAATCAATGTTGAATAATGTTTTTAATTTGATTTCTTCTTCTGTAAGTTTCTTACGTTTTTCATCAATTTGTTTAAAAACATCTCTTAAAAGTGGACTGTCTTTATTGGCGTTAGAAAAGAAATTAACATTATTATCTAATTGATTAATGTCTTTTTCTAATTCTTCAATATTCTTACGCGTTTTTCTAATTTCATCATCTAGCATGCTACTGTTTCCATTAGCTTTCACTTTGTTTACTAGCGACTGTAACTCATAGTCATTTAGCTCAGCTTTAGATAAATTTAAATCAGAAATTTTAGAATTATATAAACTATTAAATTCTTGGTTAATAGCTAATTTGTCCGAAGGAACTTTTCCTAATGTATTCCATTCGCTTTTAAAACTCTGAAGTTCTTTTAATGCTTGGTCTTTATCCTCAGAGATTTGTGCAGCTTTAAATTTGTCTAAGAAACTTGTTTTTTGCTCAAAGTTTTGTTCTAATTTTTCGTTGTCTTGTTCGTGACGTTTCTTGTATCGGTCGAAGAATTTATTACATGTTTCTTTGAATTCTTTCCAAATTTTGTCAGAATTTTTTCTTGGTACATGACCTATATTTTTCCAATCATTCTGAATTTTCTTAATTACAGCAACGGAATTATTCCAATCTGTACTTTCAGCATGTTGTTTAGCGATTTCTAACAAAGCCGTTTTCTTTTCAAGATTAATTTGCTGATCAGATTTTAAGCTTTTATAGAAATCATTTTTAATATGATTAAATTCTCTTGTTTCCTTCTTAAAAGCATCCCAAGTTTCTGCATTTTTATCTTTCGGAACTCTTCCTAATCCAATAAAGCTTTCACGTAAAGTATTAATTTCAGTAATTGCTTTTTGCCATTCGCTATGCGATTTATTTGCAACACTTTCGTTAATTGATTTTATTTTAGAAATAATCTCGTTTTTCTTTTCAAGATTATCTTTTTGTTCTTGTTTTATTTTTTCGTTTAATTCACCTTTTCTGTCGTGAATCTTATTTGTTAATTCTTTAAAGTGTAACCACGTAGGTTCTCGTAAATCCTCTTGTACTGGTACAGCTTCTTCTTTCCATAAACGGTGTAAGTATTGCAGTTCATTAAGAGCTTTTTGTACGTTTGGTTCATTTATAAGCTCTTCTGCACGTTTTATGATAGAATAACGAACTTCTAGATTATGTGCATAATCAAGCGTTTGTAATTCTTTGTTCATATCCAAATAAGTATAGAAATTGTCTAAATGGAAAAAATAATTTTTGAAGATATTTTCTGCATTTTTAGCTGGAATTCTTCCTGCGTTATGCCATCTCGTTTTTAATTCACGAAATTTCTTAAACATAGAAGAACTAGAATCATTTTGTTCTTGGTACAATGATTTTAATTCATCAATAATAGCTAAACGTTCTGCAAGATTTTCATCTTCTTTCTTTTCATTTTGTTTATGATGAATAGAAAGTTGATTTTTGTAATCATTGTAAACTACGTTAAATTTTTCACGATATGAAGTTTCATATCTAAAATCTATTTCGTTACCTCCGTCTTCTAAAAATGCTTTTTTCTTTTCAGCTTCTTCTTTTTCTAATTTATTTTTGAAAGCATCTCTAATCTGATTAAAATGTTCGCGAATATCCTGAACATCATGCTTACTTAATAAATTTTTAGCTTCATCAATCAAAACATCAAAACTAAAAGTATCATAATCTTTCAGTGTAATTTCATTACTTTCTTCTTGATTATTCGACTCATTTGTTTTGTACGATTCTGTGTTTAAATCGTTTTTAGTAGATTCATTAGAATTATTTTCTCCGTCTGCATTATGCAGGTTATCCATTTCAGTATTCATAAGGAAATATGTTTTGTTTCTCAAATCTACTAAAACAAAAGAAGAAAATCAAGAGATTTAGTCTACTTTATTCCATATCTCCCATGCTTTTTCTGCTTGGAGAACTAACATTTCGTGTCCATTTTTAGTTTTAGCACTGTTGTTATCTCCGTTTTCTAAGAATTTAGTTACAGGTGGATTGTAGATTAAATCGTACAACAAATGTGTTTTGTCTATAGACTGATAGGGAAGAAGCGGAGCATTTTCTACATTAGGAAAAGTCCCAACAGGTGAACAATTGATAATGATTTGATAATCTTTGATTACACTTTCGTTAATATCATTGTAAGTAAAATGATTTTCTAAAAAATTTCTAGAAACAATTTTATATTCGATGTTTAATTTATCTAAAATATAAAAAACGGCTTTTGCAGCACCTCCATTTCCTAAAACTAAAGCTTTTTTGTGGTGCTCTTCTAAAAGTGGTAAGATAGAATGATGAAAACCATGAGAATCTGTATTATAGCCTATTTTTTTTCCATCTTTTATTAAAACAGTATTTACAGC
Source organism: Chishuiella changwenlii (assembly GCF_900142565.1). Lineage (GTDB taxonomy): Bacteria > Bacteroidota > Bacteroidia > Flavobacteriales > Weeksellaceae > Empedobacter > Empedobacter changwenlii. The sequence continues at coordinate 131,473 of NZ_FRBH01000009.1, read as the reverse complement.
TCCAATTTTTTCAGCTTCTGGAGATAGTTCATCTAAAAAAGGTATTATTTCTTGTTTGTAAGGAATGGTAACATTAAAACCTACTAAACCTTCTTTCTTAAATACATTTTCTACTTCACTAATTGTATTTAAATCAAAAACATTGTAGACAGCGTCTACAATGTTTTCATTTTTAAATTTTTCAGCAAAATAAGTCTTTGAAAAAGAGTAGGCGATGTTTCGTCCTATTAATCCAAATTGTCTCATTCTTCTTTATTTTTATTAAACTGAGCTTTTATCAATCGGAAAATTAAAGGCGAATTTGCCACGATAATAATTCCGAATATAAACTTCTCTAAGTTATGTTTTACAATATCAAACTGACCTAATGTGTGTCCTAATAACGAGATTACACCAACCCAAAGTACTGCACCAATAAAACTATACGTTATAAACGTTTTATAATCTAGATTGGTAACACCACATATAAATGGAATAATTGTTCTTACAACTGGCATAAAACGAGCAATAATAATTGCTTTTTTTCCATTTTCATTAAAGAAAACAGTCGCTTTTTCTACATGACTTTTTTTAAGAAAAAAAGAGTCTTTGCGTCCAAGAACCCAACCACCAAATCTTCTTCCGATAAAATAATTAACATTATCTCCTAAAATTGCAGCAACCATTAATAATGGAATAATATATTCTATATGTAAATGATTCTGTTCATCATTAGCAGCAATCATTCCTACAGCAAATATTAAAGCATCACCAGGTAAAAAAGGCATTATAAATGACATTACAATTAAACCTGTTTCAGCAAAAATGATAAGAAATAAGATTACATATATCCAATAACCATAGTTATTGATAATGTCCATTAAAACCTTATCTGGTCGTTGTACAAAATTGGTAATAAAGTCAATTATTGTTTGCATTGTTTATGTTTTATGCTCTGATTATATCAGCTCCTATAGCACGTAAACGAGTGTCAATATCTTCGTAACCACGATCAATTTGATCGATATTATGAATAATTGTTTTTCCTTTTGCAGAAAGTGCAGCAATTAATAATGACATACCGGCACGGATATCAGGAGATGTTAATTCTGCTCCTTTTAATGGTGTATCATGATTAAGACCAATAACTGTTGCTCTATGTGGATCACATAAAATAATTTGTGCACCCATCTCAATTAATTTATCTACGAAGAATAAACGAGATTCAAACATTTTTTGGTGAATTAATACACTTCCTTTTGCTTGCGTTGCAATAACTAATATAATTGATAATAAATCTGGTGTAAATCCTGGCCAAGGAGAGTCAGAAATAGTTAAGATAGATCCATCTATAAAACGCTCAATTTCGTAATTCTCTTGAGCAGGAATATAAATGTCATCATTTACTTTTTCTAATTTAATTCCTAATTTTCTAAATACATCTGGAATAACACCTAAGTTTTCCCATGATACGTTTTTAATCGTTAATTCTGATTTAGTCATTGCTGCTAAACCAATCCAAGAACCAATTTCAATCATATCTGGTAAACAAGTATGCTCTGTTCCTCCTAATTCTTCAACACCTTCTATTGTTAAAAGATTAGATGAAATACCAGAAATTTTTGCTCCCATACGATTCAACATTTTACATAATTGTTGAATGTAAGGTTCACAAGCTGCATTATAAATAGTTGTTGTTCCTTTAGCTAAAACAGCAGCCATAATAATGTTAGCAGTTCCAGTTACAGAAGCTTCTTCTAATAACATATAAGAACCTGTTAATCCTTCTTCACCAACTTCTACACCGTAAAAATCTTCATCTGGATTAAAACGGTATTTAGCACCTAGAGCAAAAAAACCTTCGAAGTGCGTGTCTAAACGACGACGTCCAATTTTGTCTCCTCCTGGTTTTGGCATAAATGCTTCTCCAAAACGAGCTAATAATGGCCCCATTAACATGATAGATCCACGTAAAGCAGCTCCATCTTTTCTAAATTGTTTTCCTTTTAAATAATCTAATCGTAATTCGTCTGCCTGAAAAGTAAAATCTCCTTTTCCGTTTTTTTGTGTTTTTACACCTAAATCTCCTAAAATTTCTATTAAGCGATTAACATCACGGATATCTGGAATATTTTTTACACGTACTTGTTCGTTGGTTAGTAAGACAGCACATAAAATTTGTAGCACCTCATTTTTAGCACCTTGTGGAGTAATCTCTCCTTTTAAAGGTTTCCCTCCCTTTATTTGAAATGTAGCCATTTTTTTGTATTAAATAGTTTTGATTTAACCTTTGTTATTGCGAACGTTTTGGTTACGATTATTGTTTTGATTATTATTTCGATTGTTGTTATTTCTGTTGTTCGAATTTTGGTTATTGTTTCGATTATTATTGTTGTTGTTATTACGATGATTTTGGTTGTTTCTATTTGTATTACTCTGATGATTAGAATTGTTATTATTCATTTTATCAGAAGAAACCAATTGATCGTTAACTTGTCGTAAATCAATTTTACCATCAGATAAGTCGTATAAATGATCAAAAATTACTTGATCCTCAACTGTATCTTTATTCCAAAGTAGGTAACATTTTTTCATATGATTTGCAATTGCAAAAAATAATCCTTCTCTTTTTTCACCTTCTTCCCAAGTAATTGCAACATCAATCATTTTTCTAATGTTGTGTCCATAGTATCTATATTTATAAATACTTTGTGGATAGTTTACTTTATTGGGTTTACTATTTACAGTATCTTTTTTAGTTGGAATAGGATATGGAGATCTTACATCCAGATCAAATTCTGCCATAATGAAGAGTTGATCCCAAAGTTTATGTTGAAAATCTGGAACATCACGTAAATGAGGATTTAATTCACCCATTACTTCTATTATAATTTCCGCAAAGCCGTTACGTTCTGTCTCGTCTGTGATTGTTTTACAATAATCTACCATTTCTTGAATATGACGACCATATTCTGGAATAATTAATTGTGTACGAAGTGTATTGTATTCCATTAAATTTTATACTGTGTATGTTGACAAAATTACAAATTTCTATTTGATATTTTAACTGAAAAGTTGATTTTCGAATTATAAATTTATATTAAAATTATTCTCCTAAAAGAACACCAGAAACGTTCCAATAACTAAAACTAGTTCCTTCTGGTTTTCCTTGCGGTATTTTAACTTGCACGCTGTGTTTACCAGCTTTTAAATCTCCTAAATTAACAAAGAAAGGAGAGGTAAGTGTCCCAGGACACCAATTAGAACGACTATAATCTGAAGAAGATAAGCCGTTGTTGAAATTTCCAGAAGCCGGATTGTAGCTTCTAAAAGAACCACAATCTTGTCGCCAAGGAATTGTACTAAAAACTTTTTGATTATCTACAAATATAGTATTTTCTTTTGGAACAAACTCATCTCCATTTTCCCAGCCACCATGTCCAGTTGTTATAAAACGTAATTTAGCATTATTCATATCTTCTTTTAATGTGAATTCTACTCGTAAACCATTAGGGTCATTAAATAAAGATGAATATTCTTGTCCAGCCATCTCCATTACATTTACTGTATTAAAAAGTGGAAGAACTTTTTGGTTAGGAATTGTATTTTCTCCAGATGGATGAATAGTTAAATTAGCAGAAATAAGATGCCCGCCTTGATCATAATTTCCGATATAAAAACCTATTAAAACTTCTTGATCCGACAAAACACCTTGAAATTCAGAAATTTCTTGTCTATAATTTGATTGGGTTTGCCATGTTTGATCTTTCAGCTGAATATGATTAAATTTATTGATACCGAATGATGTAAAAAAGCGCATTAATTCTACAGTAGGTGAATAGTTTTCTGTTAAGAAATAGCCTTGGTATTTTTTGTTATTACCATTTGTGTAAATTGGTAATTCATTAATTCCTTTTTGTAAACCATTCATAAATGTAATTTCAGAATGCATTGGAATTAGAAAAACTGATCCAGTTCTATCATAAGCATCTCCATTAGACATTTGAGTTACATTTAAGAATATCTGACTTTTTTGATTGATTTTAGGAATCTTTACTCTCTTTACGACAACTGTTCCATTCGCAAAACGATAAAGTGAATCTGTTGAATTTACATAATTTGTAAAGTTAATTTGTTGATTATCTAGTAAAGGAATATTTACAAATTTATTTTTCCAAATAATATCTTTATAAGTCAACAAGTCTAAAGGCTCTTGCTCTAATTCTTTTTCTACAAATAAACTAGGTTCTACCTCTCTATGACGTTCTATTCTAGATGCTCTTAAGGTGTAATTATTATTGCGTGTCATTTCTAGCACGAAACCTAAATTAAGCCCTAAAGTTGTTGGTGCAGCATTAATATTTAAATTATCTACAAACCATAAATCAATAGAATTTGAGTTAATAATTGTAGTTGCTTTTTTACATCTTAAACCTAAAATTCTCTTTGTTTCTCTTGTAATTGTAAAAACAGCTTTGTTAAAAGAAATAGAATCGTTGCTAACAATAGATTTTATAGAGTCAAACTGTGTTATAGATGAAATGATAGGCGATTTATCTTTACTAAAATAAAACATTTCATTTGGGAATTGTCTATCATCAGTAAAACTATTCTGTGTCCCAATAATTGTTTCTTTATTGTTACTTATTACTTGTATTGGATTGCTTTCTTCAACTTTTTTATCATTAGAAAATTTTTCATACGTAATAATATAAGTTTCTTGTGCATAATTTTGAGCACTTATAAAACAGAAAACAAAAAAGATAATTGATTTTAAATTCATTTTAGCTAAATGTAAAAAGGTTTACAAATAAATTGTAAACCTATGAAAAAAATATCTGATTTAAGAATAATAATGCTACACAAACGCATTAATTCCGGTAATATCTGCACCAGTAATTAATAAGTGTACATCATGTGTTCCTTCGTAAGTTATAACAGACTCTAAATTAGCTGCATGTCTCATCATCGGAAATTCACCAACAATTCCCATAGCACCAATTATTTGACGAGATTCTCTTGCTATATCTAATGCCATTTTTACATTATTTCTTTTAGCCATAGAAATCTGTTCTGGCGTTGCTTTATTTTCATTTTTTAATGTACCTAAACGCCAACATAATAATTGTGCTTTTGTAATTTCTGTTATAAATTCGGCTAATTTTTTTTGTTGTAATTGATAAGAAGCAATTGGTTTCCCAAATTGATTTCGTTCTAATGAGTAATTAAGAGCAGATTCATAACAATCTATTGCTGCTCCTATAACACCCCAAGAAATTCCATATCGAGCAGAATTTAAACAAGACAATGGACCTCTTAAACTATTTACATGTGGTAAAATATTTTCTTCTTTTATTAGAACATTATCAAAAACAAATTCTCCCGTTTTAGAAGCTCTTAAAGACCATTTGTTTAATGTTTCTGGTGTAGAGAAACCTTGCATATCTCTTTCTACAATAATTCCTCTAATTTTGCCTTCTTCATCTTTTGCCCAAACAACTGCAATGTCACAAATAGGAGAGTTGGTAATCCACATTTTCGCTCCATTTAATCTGTAATTTTCGCCATCTTTCGTTAATTTAGTTTCCATTCCGCCTGGATTAGAACCATGATTTGGTTCTGTTAACCCAAAGCTTCCAATAAAATCTCCAGAAGCTAATTTCGGAAGAAACTGACGTTTTTGTTCTTCGGAACCATACGTATAAATAGGATACATAACTAAAGAAGATTGTACAGATGCTGCAGAACGAACTGCCGAATCTCCACGTTCTAATTCTTGCATAATTAGACCATAAGACATCTGATCTAATCCTGCACCTCCATATTCTTCTGGAATATATGGTCCTAAAGCACCAACAGAACCTAATTTTTTCATTAAATCTGGAATATCATGATGGTGTTGCGCGGCATCATCAATAACTGGTTTTATTTCGTTATCTACAAAATCTCTAACCGATTGTCTGATTAATTTGTGTTCAGTCGATAATAAATCATCTATATCATAGTAGTCTGTTGTTAATTTCATTTTATGCAGTTTTTTATTATTAATCTAAAATTATGTTCATTAAATGTAAATATAATATGAATATTATTTGTTTTATGTTTTTGATTTACGAATTTTTTATATACTTTAGGTAAAACAATATAACCACAAAATAACACAAAAAAATGATAGAACGTGAATTAAAAGAGTTGAAAATTTTAACTGATAATTTAGGAACTTCTGCTGGAGAAAATTGGTTTGCTAATGGAAATGAACTATTGTCTCATTCACCAGTAGATGGTAAGCTAATTGGAAAAGTAAAAACTTCAACAAAAGCTGACTATGAAAAAGTAATTAAATTTTCTGAAGATGCTTTTAAAGAATGGCGATTATTACCAGCTCCTAAAAGAGGAGAAATTATTCGACAATTTGGAGAAAAACTAAGAGAGAAAAAAGAGTTTTTAGGTAAGCTTGTTTCTTATGAAATGGGAAAATCTTATCAGGAAGGTTTAGGTGAAGTCCAAGAAATGATAGATATATGCGACTTTGCTATAGGTTTATCTCGTCAATTATATGGTGCAACAATCCATTCCGAAAGACCAATGCATAGAATGTATGATCAGTATCACCCATTAGGAATTGTTGGTATTATCTCAGCTTTTAATTTTCCTGTGGCTGTTTGGGCATGGAATACATGTTTAGCTTTGGTTTGCGGAAATGTTGTCATTTGGAAACCTAGCGAAAAGACACCGTTTTGTGCAATTGCTTGTCAAAAAATATTAGCCGAAGTTCTAAAACAAAATAATATTGTAGAAGGCGTTTCTTCTTTAGTAATTGGAGATAAGGAAATAGGTGAATTAATTTCTCATGATAAAAAAGTTGCTTTGGTTTCTGCTACAGGATCAACAAGAATGGGAATAGAAGTTAATAAAGTTGTTGCAGCACGTTTAGGTAAAACAATTTTAGAACTAGGAGGGAACAATGCAATTATTGTTACACCAGATGCAGATTTAAAAATTATGCTTACAGCTGTCGTTTTTGGTGCTGTGGGTACTGCCGGACAACGTTGTACAACAACAAGAAGATTAATTGTCCACGAAAGTATTTTTGATAAAGTTAAAGATGCTTTGGTGAATGCTTATAAACAAATAAAAATAGGAAATCCATTAGATTCAGCTAATCACGTAGGTCCATTAATAGATACAGACGCTGTAGAATCATATTTATTGGCATTAGATGAAATAAATAAAGAGGGTGGTAAAATTTTAGTTGAAACGGGTGTCTTAGAAGGTAAAGATTATTCTAGTAATTGTTATGTAAAACCAGTTATTGCTGAAGTAGAAAATGATTATAAAATCGTTCAGAAAGAAACATTTGCTCCCATATTATATTTAATAAAATACAAAGGAGATGTAATGAATGCAATTGAAATTCAGAACAATGTAAAACAAGGTTTATCTTCTGCAATTATGACAAATAATCTTAGAGAAGCCGAACTATTTCTAAGTCAACAAGGATCGGATTGTGGAATTGCTAATGTAAACATCGGTACTTCTGGAGCAGAAATTGGTGGCGCATTTGGCGGCGAAAAAGAAACTGGAGGAGGAAGAGAGTCTGGTTCTGATGCTTGGAAAGCTTACATGAGAAGACAGACAAACACAATTAATTATTCTACGGATGTTCCATTGGCACAAGGAATTAAATTTAACTTTTAAAAAATCTACACAAATGAGTACAACACACGAAAAACTAGCAAAACATATATTAGTAGACGGTTATCCTATTGTAATGGATGTCGAAAAATCACATGGTTCTTATATCGTAGATGAAAATGGGGTAGAATATTTAGATATGTTTTCCATGTTTGCATCTACATCTATTGGTTATAATCATCCAGATTTATTGCGTAAAAAAGATTTCCTAGGTAGAAATGCTATTAATAAACCAGCAATGTCAGATATATATACAAAAGATTATGCTGATTTTGTAGAGACTTTTGAGCGCGTTGCAATGCCAAAGGAACTGCAATATTTATTTCTTATTGATGGAGGAACATTAGCGGTTGAAAATGCTCTAAAAGTTGCGTTTGATTGGAAAACTCGTCTTAATTTTTCTAAAGGAATAGAACAAGAGGCTGGTGAAGTTATTCATTTCAAGCAAGCTTTTCATGGTCGTTCTGGTTATACACTTTCTTTAACGAATACAAGAGATCCAAGAAAATATCAATATTTTCCGAAATTTGATTGGCCAAGAATTGATAATCCAAAAAGATCGTATCCTGTAACTGAAAATAACTTACAAGAAACAATAAATGCTGAAGATAAAGCTGTTCAACAAATAGAAGAGGCTTTATCTAAAAGAAGAAATAAAATTGCATGTATTATAATAGAACCAATTCAAGGAGAAGGCGGGGATAATTATTTTAGAAAAGATTTTCTTTTAAAATTGAGAGAAATATGCAACAAAGAAGAGATATTACTAATTTTTGATGAAGTACAAACAGGAATGGGAATGACTGGTAAAATGTGGGCATTCCAGCATTATGATGTTGTTCCAGATATACTTTCTTTTGGTAAAAAGACACAAGTTTGTGGAATTTTAGCGAATAAAGAAAAATTAGATATCATTCCAAATAATGTTTTCAAAGAATCGAGTAGAATTAATTCTACATTTGGAGGGAACTATATTGATATGTTGAGATTTAAATTGATTTTAGAAGTTATAGAAAAAGAAAATTTAGTAGAAAATGCTCAAAAAATAGGTAAATACTTTTTAGAAGAATTTTTTAAGATAGCTAAAGAAACAAAAAAAATAAATGCCGTTCGCGGATTAGGATTATTTATAGCTTTTGATTTTGAATCGGAAGATGTTAGATCTTCTTTTATAAAAAGATGCTTTGAACATAAATTAATATTATTGGCTTGTGGGGAAAAATCCGTTCGTTTACGCCCGCATCTTAATATTTCCTTAGAAGATGCTAATAAAACGATAGAAATTATTAAATTATCATTAAAATAATTAAAAAGTTGGATTGGAATAAAGATTGCTTTTTAACTTTGTAGTACTATAAAAAATAAAAATGATAGAATCTTTTTTCTTTGATTTTGATGGAACTTTACAAGGTTTCGAAAATCATACAATTAGCGATTCAACTTTAGAAGCGTTACAATTATTAAAACAAAAAAATAAGAACATATATATTGCAACAGGAAGAAATTTGGTAGATATGCCAGATGATGTCTTTGGTTATGGATTTAATGGGTTTATTAATAACAATGGAGGAATGTGTTCTGATGAAAATAAAAATACTTTTTTCGTAGAATATCTTGATCCAAATGATATTGAAGCGCTATTAGAATATGATGAGCAAAATCCGACAGCATTTTCTTTTATGACAACAGATAATCCATTTAGCATAAATCGTGTTAATGACGGTATTATTAAATCATTTAGTCATTTCAATATAAAAGTTCCAGATGTTGTAAATCCGAAAGATTTAAGAAGAGATAACATTATGCAAATGAATCTTTTTGTAGATGAAATACAAGAGAAATATTTAATGGAAAATGTTCTTAAAAATAGTGTTGCAACAAGATGGATAGAACATTTTGCGGATATTAATCCGAAAGATGTTAATAAGATGAAAGGGATAGAAAGAATGGCAAATAAATACAATATAGATCTTTCTAAAACAATGTCTTTTGGAGATGGAGGTAACGACATAGCAATGTTAAAAGGTTGTACAATTGGTGTTGCAATGGGAAATGCAAACGAAAATGTAAAACAAATTGCAGATTATGTTACAACTTCTGTTGAAGAAGATGGTATATGGAATGCTTTAAAAAAGTATGAAATAATTTAGGAAACATTTTGAATTTCTTGAAGTTGTATCTGATTTCTTACTATTTTTGATTTACTAATTCACACAAATATGGAAATTGATAATAGACAAATAGTTTATATACATGGATTAAATAGTTCTGTAAATTCTCAGAAATTTAAAATTCTAAAAGAAGCTTTTCCAACAGCTATTTGTGTAGAATGGACAGTTGAAAATAATATTTTTGATATTATTCAGGCAACTTATGAAAAACTGAAAGGAATTATCAATAACCTTGTAATAATAGGTAGTTCCACAGGTGGAAATTTTGCATGGCAACTTCAGAAGAAATTAAAAGAAAATGGAAAATCAAGTGAATTGATTTTACTTAATCCTTTGGTAGATCAGTCTTTTAAATATGTTGATGATTTACCAGAGGAGCTAAGTAAATATTTGGCTGATATGAACCGTTTTGAAGATACTAAAGTGTTTTTAGCTTTACATGATGATATTCTGAATACAGAGAAATTAAAAGATTTTTTTGAGATTCAACAAAAAATTTTTACTGATCAAATACAGATTATTGAAGTTGATGATAATCACAGGATAGAGAATTTTGAAACTTTATTAACGTTAATTTAATTTTTAGATAATATTTAAGTAACTATTATTTAACTTAAATGTGTTCTTTTTGTATCTCGAAATGATTTTATAAATTCTATGAAGAAATTACTATCTTACCTCTTTCTTGTATTCACTTTCGTAACTTTTGCTCAAGAAAAAGATTCTACAAAAATTCCAAAAAAAACAGTTCAAGAATTCAAAAATATGATGTCTCCATATTATAGTTATGGAAACGGATTAGGAATTACTTCACCTGATAGTTTGTATCAAGTTAATATACGATTTCGTATGCAAAACAGAATGGAATATATTCATTCTGATGGTGATGAAGATAAAATTGATGGACAGATAAGACGTTTACGCCTAAGATTTGATGGATATATTGGAGATCCAAAATTTGGATACTCTATGCAATTATCATTTGCTGCAGGTGATGTTGGTAGTGCCGAAGAAGGAAAAAATACCAATATTATTCGTGATGCCATGATATTTTATTATCCAAATAAACATTGGAGTTTAGGTTTTGGACAAACAAAATTACCAGGAAACCGTCAACGTGTAAATTCATCTGGTGCATTACAATTAACAGATCGTTCTATTAATAATGCAAAATTTAATATTGATAGAGACTTTGGATTTCAAGTATTATATAACAAGCGAGAAAGTGAAAAGTTCTCTTATATTTTAAGAGGTGCAATTTCTACTGGAGAAGGACGTAACTGGACAAATTTTAATGATACTGGACTTGCTTATACTGGAAAGGTTGAATTATTCCCATTCGGAGATTTTTCAAATGGAGGAAGCAACTTCGAAGGAGATATGCATAGAGAACAAACTCCAAAAGTGATGCTTTCTGGGGCTTATAGTTATAATGATAGAGCTCATAGAACACAAGGAGGATTGGGAGACGATATTCTTGGAGGAGGAACAGCAAACATTCAGTCTTTATTTTTTGACGCGATGTTTAAATATAGAGGTTGGAGTTTTATGTATTCTTATATGAGTAGAGATTCTGATAAAGCTTTATTTTATAATCCAGAAGATATTTCTAAATTTAATTATGTCTATAATGGCTATGGATCAGATTTTCAAGGTTCATATACATTCCCCAAACATTGGGAAGTCATAGGTAGATATTCTACACAAAAAGTAGATAAAGAAATTTTTGATTTTACTCCAAATACAAATCAATATACAATTGGACTTACAAAATATATTTGGGAGCATGCATTCAAATTACAGGCTGAATTTACTTATGAACAACAAAAGTTTTATAATTTGAATAATAAGAATAACTGGTATGCTCGTTTTCAAATAGAAATTGGTATTTAAAACTAAATAAATTTTAACCGATTTTTAAATGTTTTTAAATGCTTTTTTTTAAATTTGTATAAAACCTATACAAATGTCCTTACCTAAGAAAAAAAAGTCAATTAACCAAAATGTGAAATTTGGTGAAAAGAACATTCAATTAAAAGATGTTATTATTATCATAATTATAATAACAATTAGTGTAATATGTATACTACAGCTTTTAAATTAATCATATAAAAAAAATCGAGAATTATCTCGATTTTTTTATATAATAAACTAATTTTCTATTCATTATTTCAATATCATATTTAGTAATTTTCTGTCAGTTTGAGTAATTTTTCGTAATGAAATGAAGAAAAATTGTATTGAGAACTTAGATAAGAAAATCAATTAATCCTTACTTATTTCTCGATACAAAATTCTACCGAATTTCACTCGAAATGACGGGTTAAGTATTATGCGATTTTGAAAGAACATTTTGGCAAGTTCAATGTAACAAACATGACTTGATAAAATGTATTATTTAAAAAATTACAACACAATTTTCTGTCAGTTCGATTGATTTTTCGTAAAGAAATGAAGAAAAATTGTATTGAGAACTTAGATAAGAAAATCAATTAATCCTTACTTATTTCTCGATACAAAATTCTACCGAATTCCACTCGAAATGACGGATTAAATGGCAATCTTTTACTTTATACATTGTACAACGAAACCTTATAAATTCTCAAGCATCATTATAATTTCACTTTCTATTCTTTGCATAAGATCAGGTGAAATTTCTATTGTGTGTTGAACATTCTCAATCGTATTATAAGTTAATTCACCAGTTTCTAAATTCAAATTATATTCAATTTGTCCTTCCCAAGAATTACTCGATTCGTAGAATGAAATTGTTTTAAAAGGTAATCGTGGTAATAATTCACCAAAATATTCTTCTAATTTTATTTTATTACTTTCAGAGATGTTTTCCATTCTTTTATAATCATTGTATGAGCAGTTGTCTCGTAAAAAATAATTGCTAAAAGCTGTAAAAACTCTGCATGATTTAATTTTCCTTCCACAACTTCATTCAGGTTAATTTCGTAATATTCCTCAATTGTTCTTGTAATTAATTCCTTAAATGCATCTAAAGGAATAGATTCATTTTTTAATTCTTTCATCAAATAATTATCAGAAACTAAAAAATCTGGTCTTGTTCTAGCAATCGGAGATTGACGAATATTTAAAGCATTATGCAATGTTTGTGAAATTAATATGCCTCTTTCTATTTCTTCAAATTCCCATCCAGTTCTTACTCTACGAGGATTTTCTTCGTAAAAAATATGGTTATGAAAAGCATGTATATGTTTTGCAATATCTGTATTCGTATGTAAATACAAAAATTGAGAAATTGAACTAAATAAATGATTTCCGTTTAAGTTATTTGGGTAATATGTAAACAATAAAGGATAATGAAATAGAGTAGTGTACAAAGGAGAAAAACTATCTATAATATTAAGATTTAAAAGATTTGTTCCTTCAAAGTCTATTCTTTGTTTTTCTTGATAATAATTTACACCAGCTAAATAAATATCTTGATAAGCTAAATCGAATTGATTGATATACGCTCCAATTTGTTTAAAAAACGCTGTACTTAAGTGGTGAGTTGTAATTAACTTGTATTCTTTTCCTTTAAAAAGCGCTACAAAACTTTCATCAATTTCAGTTTTTAAATCCTCTTTTACAACTTGATCAAAATTAAATTCCTTATCACGAATAATATTTACATAAACTTCATTATATGTATAAATTAATTGTTTTATTGGCGCTGTATTTAATTCCTCAAAAGGATTGTATGTAGCCGATGGAGTAGCGTATAAAGTAAATAAACGACTAAATTCTTGATGAATTTTTTGTTCATCAGGAAACATATTCATTAATTGATTTGTATTCGCACTAATAATGCTTTCACCTAAAAAGAATAAAATTCCTGCTTTTAAATCTTCATCAAAGCCACAGCGATCAAGTGTTGCATCAAAATATGTTTTAAAAGGACTTTCAGTTATCTGGCTCATAAAGTTGTATTTATTTACATTTCTTAAACGTAAAAGTATTGATTTTTTTGAAGATTGTAAACCAAAAAACCTCTTTATAAAAGAGGTTTTTAATTTTTTTGATTGAATATTTATCTAATTAATTAGAAGTCAACCTTAGAAGGGTTTAAACCAGAAAAACCTTCTGTTGGTAAATCATCTATCGCTTTAATATCTTCTGCACTTAATGTAAAAGATTCAGAATCTAAATTTCCTTCGATGTTTTTCTCTGAAGAAGAACGAGGTAATGGTAAAATTCCTTTCGATAAACAGTAATTAATACAAACTTGACCAACAGAAACATTGTATTTTTCTGCTAGTTTAATAATTAATTCGTTTTCTAGAATTCTTCCAGAACCAAGTGGACTCCATGCTTGTACAAGAATATCATTCTCCTTACAAAAAGCAACTAATTCTGGTTGAGAATGTCCTGGATGAAGTTCTATTTGATTCACCATTGGTTTTACTTCAGCCGTTTTTAAAAGAGCTTCTAAATGATTGATATTAAAATTACTTACACCTATAGATTTTACTCTTCCAGATTTGTAAATTTCTTCGATAGCGCGCCAAGTATCAGCATTAATTTCTGCCCAATTTTCTGGAAATTGCGTTTCATTTGCTGGCCAGTGAATTAAATATAAATCTAAATAATCTGTTTGTAAATCTTTTAAAGTCTGATCAAAAGCAGCTAATGTTTTTTCGTATCCACGTTCTGTGTTCCAACATTTAGATGTAATAAATAATTTACTTCTATCTACATTACTCGCTTTTAAAACTTCACCAATTTCTTTTTCATTTTTATAAATTGCTGCTGTATCTATATGTGTATATCCTTTTTCTAGAGCAATTTTAACAGGCTCTATAACTTTATCACCATCTAATAACCAAGTTCCGAAACCGATTGAAGGAATTTGTACATTATTATTTAATGTAAAATGATTCATTATTTTAATTTTTAATGAGTTAATAATTTTCGAAAAAATAGCATAATTGCTTAGTCAAATTTAATACAATCGTTTATTCAAAATTGTCAAAAAGTGTTAATAATCGTGTTAAAGTTTATTAATATGAAAGAAAAATTCTCAATAAATTTTAATCTTTATTACAACTAAAAAATAAGAGAAATGAAACATTTTACAGGAACTATTGACGATTTTATGATTGTATATGACGACTATATAGATTTGCTAATCTTAGATCGAATTAATCAAGATATTACACTACATCATAAATCGCTACAAGGAATTTATGACGAACCGTCTATGAAAGAAAAATTAATAG
The DNA here is from genome assembly GCF_900142565.1 of Chishuiella changwenlii. Classification (GTDB taxonomy): domain Bacteria; phylum Bacteroidota; class Bacteroidia; order Flavobacteriales; family Weeksellaceae; genus Empedobacter; species Empedobacter changwenlii. Next base: position 116,397 of record NZ_FRBH01000009.1, on the reverse strand, counting down.
AATTAAAAATCTATTTAAAAAAGCACTTATTAAGAGAATTTGAAGATTGGGAAATTTCGATTGATACAGAGTCTTTTAAACATGGGTTTAATCAAATTATTAATGGATCAAAATTAAACTTTGCTTGAAGAGCAACTAATCTAAACCTTCATAAAATCCTCTTCTAGTAAATCCTCTAAAGGGCTTTGTGTAATTGACTGTGGTAATTTTCTAAAAATAAAATTTCTAACACCCATTAAAAATTTATTATCCCATTGTGCAACTTTACCAGCCAAACGAGAAGTGTCAATAATATAATGTGTACGTTTTAAACGACGACGATTATAACCTTCGAAAGCACGTAAAATATCTGTTTCATTTTTTATCAATTCATCATATAATACACAAACATCTTCTACCGCCATACAAGCACCTTGACCCATATTTGGAGTTGTAGCATGTGCAGCATCACCAATTAATAAAACACGATTAAATGCATAATTACTAATCGGTTTTATATCCATAATAGGTGTTGTAATAATATCTTCTTGTTTTGTTTTTTGAAGCGTATTTCTAATTTGTCCTGAATAATCTTTGAATTGATTTTTTATATCTTGAAGTGTATAATTATAGACTTCCGATTTTAAAGGTGTATTTACACAAGCGTACCAATAAATCTGATTATTAATAAGTGGCGTTAAACCAAAACGTCCATTTGGTCCCCAAGTTTCTATACTTTTTTTAGAAAAGTAAGTTTTATCTTCTACAATTGCTCGCCAACATACATAACCTGCATATCTTGGTGTAGAATCTTTTAATAATTGCTGACGAATAATAGAGTTTATTCCATCTGCTGCAATTAAAAAATCTCCTTCGGTTGTTGTACCATCTTCAAAATGTAAAATAACTTTCTGAAAACTTTGTTCGAAGAATTTTATTCTTTTTGATGTATGAATATGAGTTGAATCTATTTTTGAAATTAAATAACGATGTAAATCTGCTCTATGAATGGCAAAATTCTCGTTATTATAATTTTTTCGAAGTCTATTTGTATCTGCTTTTAAAATTGTTTTTTCTTGCCAATCTTGTATCTCAAAATCTTCGAGCATGTGACCTAAAGGGGCTACTTCGTCAGCTAAACCTAAAATCTCAAAGGCTTTCATTGCATTAGAAGCTAATCCAAAACCAGCTCCAATTCCGCGCGCTTCAGCTGAGGCTTCAAAAATTTCATATTCAAATCCAAGATCTTGTAAGGCTTTTGCTAATGTTAATCCAGCAATTCCTGCTCCAGCAATTAAAAACTTTTTTGTCATTCTAAATTTAAAGCATAAAAATACTTAAAATTTAGATACTTTTAAACTGTTATGCATGTTGAATTAAAATTCGTTAGTTTATTTTTACGAGAAAACTAAATGTGTTTAATGATAAATTTATTTTAAGTCTAATATGTCACCTTGAACTCGTTTCAGGATCTCATCTTGCTATAAATAAATGAGAAGCTTAAATATGCTTCGACAGGCTCAGCATGACAAGCTTTAAGAGTATAAATTAAATTGTATTTTTTGTAATTATCTTTTTTATGATAAGAGTATTAATTTTCGTTAATTAAGCCGTTTTCAGAAATTGTAAAAGTCCTATTATCAAAAATTGATTTCATAATTAACCAAACTTTATCAACTAATTTAAATTTCAAATTTTCGTTACTATCAATTATTCTTAATTGACCAGTAAAAGTTATTCCATCAATTTTTAAACATTTTTTCGTTTGTTGATTATATAAAACTCCATTTGGAATATTATAGTGTTTTGTTAGCTTCTCTATTTTTTTGTTTTCAGGATTTACGTCTTTTCTAAAATTCGTTATATAATTAAATAGATAGTCTTGACTTTTATTCTCCATTATTATAACATACTTTAACAAATCTAATTCGTCTTTATATTTTAATTCTCTGTTATTGCCTATATCAATATTCAAGATTTCAGTTCTTGTTAAAGAAAAATTGATTTTAACATCAAAGTCTAAAATATGTATTTCTTTAGAATTTTCACTTAGATCTTTTTTTTCTATTTCTCTTAGTTCTACTAAGTCAATATTTTTATACTTTGCGTAATTAAAACCATCAGTAGTAAAACCTTTCTTACAAACAATAACTCCTTTATTAATACCACTGTCTTCAATAGTATTAGCAATTTTCATTACAATATCTTTGTTTATTTTTTTATTCCAATACTTACACTCTATGGCCGTTAGGTATTCATGTATACCATTAGAATGTGAAGTTAATACATCAATTTGATGTTCAACACCAGATTTACCTTTAACTTTACAAGTATTTCCATAACATTTTATTTTCACTCCAAATTCTTTACCTAGAGTTTTATAAATATATTTTGTAATTGATTCGTAAGTTTTCCAGTCTATATCCTTTCGATGCATAAAGTAATTTATAATGTTAGAGAAATGAGTTTATATTTCTTTATTAGATGATCAAGTGTTTCTGTTTGCTTGAATTTTCTTTGACATAAAAAATGCTTACGATGTTAGGAAAATTTTACTTCCACTTTGATGTTAGCACAATTGTCTCATTATGTGGTTTATTCTCCTCTGGTAGTTTATCAATCTTCATAACTACAGGTAGATCAGCAGAAAGTCCGGCAAGTATGCAACCACCTTGTGGAAGTATAGACAAGCTATCAAATGATATTTTATCTAAATAAGAAACTGTTCTTCCAATTGCTTCTATATCTTTATTATTAATTAATCTGTGTAAAAGATAGTTATGTAATTGAGAAATTATTGTATCGGATATATCGTATGGTCTTTGGCTTGAAATAGTTAAAAAAACACCAAACTTTCTTCCTTCTTTTATTATTTCTTCAAATGTTTCTAAACGATAATCTTTCCATGTTTCACTTTCACGAATTGAATTTCGTGATAATATGTTATGTGCTTCATCAATTATTATATTTAGATATTTTTCTCTATCTAAATTATTTTTTTTATAATATTCATAATAATATTTGCAAATTACTAATGGGATTATTTTCTTCATCTCAACATTAACATCGTTGAGATTTATTATCACTAATGGCTTTTTATTTGCCATTATTTTATCTACATTGATAACAGCAAATACTTTCGTAATTTCATTAAATTTTGTGTCAAGTCTATTATATAAAGGTCCGATATGTTCTTTTGAGTAATATCCTTTTGTTATTACGTCAAAATAATTAATTATGATTTGTAATCTTATTTTAATAAATGCATTAATCTTAGTTAAGTCAATCACTAGAGTTTTAATAATTTCTTTTAGTCTTTCTAAAAATTCAGAAGGTTTATCATTATTTTTAATATTTTCTAAAACATATGTACCATACTCAATTTTAAGTCCACTTTTAATTCTGTTTCTCACTTCCTTTATGTTTTTAAAAATTGAAGTATGATTATTTAAACGAAATAATTCATCTAAAAAGAAAATGTGAAAATCCTTATCTAAATTTTTACCACCTTGAGTAAGAATTGTACTTATAGTATTATTAATAAGAGATTTGATACCTATTTCAGTTTTTGTATGTTCAACTAGTGTTTTTCTGAATAAGGAACTATTTAAAAATGGTTTTTGAGTTTGATCAGTTGCTTTTAGTAATATTGACCAAAAAGTTAAATCATTTACTTCTGATTCAGGTATTGGAAATTTATCTTTACCATTTTTTGAAGTTGAGAGAAAAAAACGATTTTTATATTCTTTTTCTATAATTATATTGTCGCTATCATTTTCAACAGCATATTCTCCATTAAAATCAATTAAAATGAATTTTGCATTATTTTGAAATTTAGGATTCTCTTTATATTTGTTTAGTAGCTCATGATAAACCTTAGATAGAGTATATGATTTTCCACTACCCGTGTTTCCAAAGATACCTATATGACTTGCAAATAATTTATCAACTCCGAGTTCTATAGGAGTATTTGTTTCATTTAATAAATAGCCAAGTTTAATTTTTTCATCATCAACTTTTGCAAAACTGTGAATACAATTAAATTCTATATCATTTAATAGAAAACAATCATTATCAATCAAAGGTAATTCTTTTAATCCTTGGCGGAATATTTTTGTGTCAATATATCCAACTAATGTTACATTAAGAAAACGTTTTATTTTGTTTTTATGATTTGTATAGTTATTTATATTTAAATCTTTATCTTCAGATATAAATTCACCTTCAATTTTACCAATAATTTCATTATAACCTTTAGCTATTTTTATATATGAACCAACGGATACATTTTTGATAATTTTACCATCAAATATTAAATGTGGAGCATTTTTATTTTTATCTACACGAATAATTATATTTTTACCCTTAACTTCACTTACAGAACCAATTTTTAAAATTGATTCAGCAACAAAATTATCGTTACTTATTTTATTCTTCATCTTTTGGTTCTGCTTTGAGATTATCAGAAACAGCGATATCAACAACGGATAGTTTTTCGTTTATAGAGGATTCAAATTTTTCCGCAATATTTAAGAAAACAGAATTGACTACTTTTTTAAAATCAAAACCAATAAAATCTGTATATAAATTTTTATACTTCAATTGAGAAAATAAACTTTCAATATATTCTTTTTGTGAATCGCTATAGTTAAAAACAATTACTAATAGAGTTGGATTTGAGTTCAATGCTCTTTTTGTAATTTCTTTTATATGTTCGTCAGCAAAAGAGAAACCAGTGACAAAAAGAACAGTATTTTCACGTTCCAAAATATTAGAATACATTCTCATTTGTTCGTAATATTCAAGACGTAATGTTGTATTTTCAAATTTTTCTTTTGTAGGATTAATCATAACTAACTTATCATATTCAGTTATGAAGTTATCAAAAGCTTCATCAATAAAATTTTCTAAATTTAGTTTAGAGCATTCCTTTTTAATTTCTTCATAATCCTTGGGAATTATCTTGGGAGTATTTCCATCGTTTTCTATCTTAGTTAACGGAATTAAATATTCTGAGTTGAAATCAATGTTATTTAAATTTAATAATACATCACACTTTTGATTATATTTTATTTTGGTTTCAGATGATTTATCCCAAGTTACTGAACCATGAACCTTAAATAAGTTAAACAAAGGTAATTCTGAACTTAAACTATATTGAGAACTATTTTTAAAAAATGATTTTTGATAATTAGACGTATCAAAAGTTTGATTGAATTTACCACTGAATCCATCATTAAATTCTAAACCTAGTTTATCTAAAGTTACATCTAAGAATAAATCCATATTGGTTGTGAAGATATTTACTTCTTTAGGCAATAATTTATTCTTGCGTTTTAAGATTAAAACATTTAATGCTTGTAAAAAATCTTGATAGTTTTTTTGGGTTTCTTCAAATTCCGACTGCTTTGTTTCTTCTAACTCAAAAGTTTCATCAATTAATTTACTGTTCCCTTTGATACACTTTTCATAGTACCAGTATTTTATCGATACATCTAAGATTTTATACCACTTTTCAGATTTTACTTCATTTGGTTCTTTATCAAGGTCAGTTAATAATGTTTCAATATTTGAGAGTGTTTCTAAGTAATTTCTGGATGCACCCGAACCAATTAGAAAATTGAAGTGGCAACTTTCTATAATTTTTAGAATTTTGTCATTGTCCATTTTTTTAGAAGTATTATTACAGTTGTTTTAATCTAATTCACAAATATAAAATACTTTACATAATAAACAACAGTGCGTAAAAAGTTATTTAATAAACTTAAATACTATATTGATTCCTAACCACAAAGCACAAAAAAAAGGAACTTCGTCAAGTTCCTTTTAAATTTTTTAATAAACAGCGTATATTATTTTTTGAATAATACTGTAATACCTTCTTGATTTGGTAAAATCGGGCGAGGTTCTTCTGCTGTTACTATTCCTGCTTTTTCTTTTCTAAAGTTCGCTAACCAAAGAGGAATCCAAGAGATAGCCATCGTTGCAAAGAAGATGATACCCCAAAATCCACATAAGGCAATTGTTAAGAACAATAAGAAACCTAAAAATTGAATCATGATTTTATTTTTATGTGGTACAAACTTAACAAATAAAATTTATAGAAATGCTAACAATAATCACTTTTCTTTCATCATTCGATTTATTAAATTTGTAGAATTAGTTTATTAAACAAAAATCAAATATAGCCAAAATGGAATACAGAATTGAGAAAGACACCATGGGGGAAGTAAAAGTTCCTGCAGATAAATATTGGGGTGCTCAAACAGAACGTTCAAGAAATAACTTTAAAATTGGAGCTGCTGCTTCTATGCCAAAAGAAATTGTTGAAGGTTTTGCTTATTTAAAAAAAGCTGCTGCTTATGCTAATGCAGAATTAGGAGTTTTACCAACAGAAAAGCGTGATGCAATTGCTGCTGTTTGTGATGAAATCTTAGCAGGAGAATTAGATGATCAGTTTCCTTTGGTTATTTGGCAAACAGGTTCTGGAACACAATCTAATATGAATGTGAACGAAGTTGTTGCAAATCGTGCACAAGTTTTAGCTGGTTTTAAAATTGGAGAAGGAGAGCCAGTTTTAAAAGCAAATGACGATGTAAACAAATCTCAATCTTCTAATGATACTTTTCCAACAGGTATGCACATTGCTGCTTACAAAGCTGTTGTAGAAGTAACAATTCCTAGTGTTGAGCAATTACGTGATACTTTAGCTAAAAAAGCAAAAGAGTACATGAGTGTTGTTAAAATTGGTCGTACGCACTTAATGGATGCTACACCTTTAACTTTAGGACAAGAATTATCTGGTTATGTTGCACAATTAAACTATGGTTTAAAAGCTTTACGTAATACATTAGCGCATTTATCTGAAGTTGCTTTAGGTGGAACTGCTGTTGGTACAGGTTTAAATACTCCAGAAGGATATGATGTAGTTGTTGCAAAATACATTGCAGAATTTACAGGACATCCATTTGTTACTGCTGAAAATAAATTTGAAGCTTTAGCTGCACACGATGCAATTGTAGAAACTCATGGAGCTTTAAAACAATTAGCTGTTTCTTTAAATAAAATAGCAAACGATATCCGTATGTTAGCTTCTGGACCACGTTCAGGAATTGGAGAAATCTTAATTCCAGAAAATGAGCCAGGATCATCTATCATGCCAGGTAAAGTAAACCCAACACAATGTGAGGCTTTAACAATGGTTGCTGCTCAAGTTATGGGTAACGATGTTGCAATTACAATAGGAGGTACACAAGGACATTATGAATTAAATGTTTTTAAACCAGTTATGGCGGCTAATTTCTTACAATCTGCTCGTTTAATTGGTGATGCTTGTGTTTCTTTTGATGAGCATTGTGCACAAGGTATCGAGCCAAACTACGATCGTATTAAAGAATTAGTAGATAACTCTTTAATGTTAGTTACTGCGCTTAATACAAAAATTGGATACTACAAAGCTGCTGAGATTGCTCAAACAGCACACAAAAATAATTCAACATTAAAAGAAACTGCAATTGCATTAGGATATGTAACTGCTGAAGAATTTGATGAGTGGGTGAAACCAGAAGAAATGGTTGGTTCTTTAAAATAAGAATTATAAAACTATTATATAAAATAAACCCTCGATATGTTCTTATCGAGGGTTTTTTGTATAATTATTCTTCTTCAGGACTCTTAAAACATTTTGTTTTGAAGTTGGTAAGTTTTGAAGTTTTTCGACATCCATTGTGTTAGTTTAGAAAAAATAATTTCGATTCTATTCAATTACACTTTAACATGATGAGAAGTTGAAACGAGTTCAACTTGACAGACGTTATTAATTAATTTAAAAAAGAGAATTCGTTATATTATACACAATAAAAACCCTCGATATATTTTTTATCGAGGGTTTTGGATTATTATAAGTCTCTTATGTCTTCCTGAACTTGTTTCAGGATCACATTATACTATTAACGTGATGTGACAGTTATCTAAGCCCTTAAAGTCTTAAATCTAAGTACTATTGAGCTTTTGTAAACTCTAAATTGATTGATAATTTTACTTTATCAGAAACAACTAATCCTCCTGCTTCTGTTACTTGGCTCCATCCTAAACCAAAATCTTTACGATTAATTTCTCCAAAAAATTCGAATCCAGCACGAGTGTATCCAAAAGGATCTTGAATAACTCCACCAAAATCAGCATCTAAAGAAACAGCTTTTTTCTCTCCTCTGATTTCTAAAGTTCCTTCTATTTTTCCATTTTTAATACCAGAAGTACTTTCAAATTTTAATTCAGGAAATTTATCTGCATGGAAAAAATCTTCAGACTTTAAATGTCCATCACGATCTCCATTTTTTGTGTTGATAGAATCAACATTTGCAGAAAATGAAAATTTTGCATCAGAAAAATCTTCATCGTTTGCTTCTACATTAGCAGAAAAATTATCAAAATTTCCTGTTACTGTAGATATTACCATATGTTTTACTTTAAATTGTACTTCTGAGTGAGAAGCATCTAAATTCCATGTTGTTGCCATAATATTGTTTTTTTGTATGATTGTATAAATTGTTTAATTAACCTATTCTGAATGATAACATTCCCAATGAACCGTATATTAATTTGTCATTAAAAATAGTTACCTGTTCATTCTTTTCTTGTAAACCTAATGCATATACAGAAGGCAAATAATGTTCCATAGATGGAACGGCTAAATTGTAAGCAGTACCTTTTTGTACAAAATTGAATAGTTGTTGATGATCCCCAGAAGTAACAATATTTTTAAATGTATCATTTACTTCATAAGCCCAATCGTAACCTGCATCTGGTTCGTTCCAGTTTAATGCTCTCAAATTGTGTACAACATTTCCACTACCAACAATTAATATTCCTTTTCTTCTTAATGCACTCAACTCTTTTGCTAAAGCATAATGTTGTTGAGGAGTTTTGTAAACATCTAAGCTCAGTTCTATCATCGGAATATCTGCATTTGGATATAAAAATTTAATTACACTCCATGATCCGTGGTCAAATCCCCACATTTTGTCTAAATCAATATCAGAAGTTTTAATTAAGTTTTTAACCTCACTTGCTAATTCTGGACTTCCTGGTGCCGGATATTCTACATCAAATAAAGCTTGAGGAAAACCATAAAAATCATGAATTGTTTTTGGCTTTTGTAACGCAGTAACTTTTGTTCCCTTAGTTTCCCAATGAGCCGAAATACATATAATTGCATTAGGCTTTGGAATTGTTTTTCCAATATTTCTCCAACCATCAACAAAGATATTTTCTTCTATTGCATTCATCGGAGAGCCATGTCCTAAAAATAAAACAGGCATCTTTTCTGTTGTAGAAAAACTTGAACTAATTGATTTTAAGTTATTGAAATCCATGATTTTTATGGTTAATAATTATAATGTATTATTTCGCTTGAAATTCTAAGTTAGAAGTTAATGTAACAACATCACCAACAACCGCTTCTGGTATTTTAGCACCTACATTAAAATCAGTTCTTTTAATATTTCCTTTTACTGTAAATCCGTAAGTTTTTACTCCATTGTTTACAATATTACCATTGTAGATTAAAGTTAAAACAACTGGTTTTGTAATACCGTTTAAAGTTAAATCTCCTGATAATTTAAATTCTTTTCCTTTAATTTTAGAAATTGATTTAGATTTAAATTCTAATTTATCGTTTTTAGCTGCATTAAAGAAATCAGCAGATTTTAAATGATTATCTCTTGCTTCAACACCTGTGTTGATAGAATTGATGTTTGCAGTTACGTGAAATTTAGCATCACTTAAGTCTTCTTTTGTAAAACTAGCGTGAACAGTAAAATCATTAAAATTTCCTTCTACATCAGAAATTGTCATGTGAGATACAGAGAATCCTAATTTAGAGTGTGCTGCATCGTTTGTGTAGTTTTGAGCAAAAGCAGACATAGAAGCTGCAGATAACATAAGTGTGAATAATAATTTTTTCATTTTATCAGTTATTTATTTTTTGATGAGACAAAGTTATTATCCTCACAAAGCAGGAGCATTGATATAAGATAAGAAATGAAGTTGCTTAAACTAATTATACTATTTTCAATTATAATCTTGTTTGATTACACTCTGTCATGTTGAGCTTGTCGAAATATTTTTATAGAATTCTTTCTAATTCTTCGACAGGCTCCGAATGACACTTTAAATTAATTAAAATATAAACTTAAAAACTTCAATTAAAAAAGATGATTAATAGGCGATAGGTTCACCATTTTCATCAGTTGTTAAAACTTCGGACATATAGTCAAAGAAAGAATTTAGAGATGTAAATGCTTTTACTACTTTTTTAGGAAAATCTTTTTCTAAGATGTCATTTTCAGTAAAGTTCTTTACAAAGATGTATTGTTTCTTTCTTAGTAAATCTATTCGTTCATGCTCTTTATTAAATCCTTTAGGCGCCGTTTTTACCTCGTCACCAACCAATTTTCCAAATTCCTTTTTTAATTCCTTTGATTGAAGAATTTTTACTAATTCGTCCGAAACATCTATGTCTTTTCTAATACGCAATAAATCGTCTCTTTCTGGACCCCAAAAGCCCGCTGCTATAAAACAATTATTTGGTTCGAAATGGATGTAATATCCTCCACGTTTATACGGTTTTTTTCTTCCTGTTTGTGCAGAGAAATGATTCTTGTATGGTGTTTTATCTAAAGAGAATCTTACATCTCTGTATATTCTATAAATTTTTAGTTGCTCTAATTCATCGCTTTTACTCAATTCTTGGTAAACCGATTCAAAAATTACATTTGCTTCTGTTTTTGCAACCTCAAATTCATCTTTGTGTTCTGTAAACCATTCTCTGTTGTTATTCTTTTGTAGTTTCTTTAGAAACTTAAATATTTCTGACATGTTTTTATTCTTTTTGAGGATTAAAATTACTTTCATATAATTTAATCCATTGTTCTGGATTTATTTTAGATACTAATTCTTTTATTAAATCATACGGTATATCATCCATCTTTTTAAGTCTTATGCAACCTTTTCCCATGTCTAATTTTCTTTTAGAATGTTTGGGATATTCTTCTATAAACCAATTATAGAGTTCTAAATCTGCATAAATCCCCATGTGATATAACGAGATAAAATTCTTTTGCGATGCGATTCCAATAAAAGGTAAAGGTGATTTAGGATCGCAATGATAACCTTTTGGATAAGTAGAGTGAGGAACTACAAAACCAATGTGTCCATAGTTTATTCTTTCTTCAAATCCATTTGGTAAATTATCTTTTATTGTAAGGTACAGTTTTCTTACGCTTTCGACTCTTTCTTTAGGAATACTTTCAAAATATTCTTCTAAACTTGATACTTCATATTGCATCTATTTTCTGTATTTATCGTTTAAACCTTTACCATCTAAAATTAGTGGTTTTATTTTTTCTATTCTAGATAATTTTGTTTTTTCTTGTTTTGCTTCCTCAATGTATTCTATGTATTCTTTTTGTTTGCTTTTACTTAAAGTATTAAATGAATTAAATAATGTATTATCTTGATTTAAAGTTTCTTTTAGTAATCCATTAAGTTCTTTTGGAACAGGTTTTTCAAATTTAAATTCTATTCCATTTTCAACTAATTTTATAGCTTCTTCTATATATTGTTTTACTTTCTCTACATCAATTTCATCTGCAGAATTAAACCTCCATTGACGTAAAGCTTTTGTTTTTTCCTCGTTTGCATTCACTAAGACGTTGTACTTATCTTGTAATAAAACACCATTGTAAAACCACAAAGCAAAATGATTTTTAAAACCACTAAATGCTAACACATTTTTCTTTTTGTAAGTGTAAACATCACCTCCCCATTTAAACTCTTTTTTAAGGACAGTGTTATTAATAATTTGTGTTATTTTTTCGTTTGCTTCTGCCCAATTGCCATTATACTTTGTCCATTCTCCAGCTTTTTGATCTTTCATTAAATCTATTTTATGGAGTAGAATTTTCTGAATTAAATCTTTTGGAAGAGGAATATCTAACGGAATTTGAATTGCCCCTTTTGTGGTTTTAAAGTCTATTAAATCCTCTTTAAGATGATTTATAGTATCTGGACCAGGATATAATCCTAAATGGTTTTTGAACATTGCAAAATGAATTAAATTTCCATTTAATCTATAAGTCGGCATATTGTAATTAATTGTTTCCTTTGCTTCTGGAACAAAGTCTTTTATTAATTGACGGATGTTTTGTAATAACGTTTTCTTGTCACCATCAAAACCAGCAATGTATTCATCAATATTAGAAAAAGAACTCATGGTAATTTGTGTTTTGTATGTGTATATTAGACAAACTAATTTAGTTAAAAAATAAAAACAAATGACCGACATCTTCTTGTTTACTTAAATGTTTATTACATTTATAATTCTATAAAATACAATTAACACGTGAAAAAAATAACTTCAAACTTAATTTTGCTTGGAGCATTAATGCTAACAAGTAATTTCAGTTATGCACAAGACGATGTAAAAGCCGATTCTATTTATGTAAGAAATAACTACGAAAAAATAGAACAGTTGATTCCAATGCGAGATGGGAAACAATTATTTACGGCGATTTATATCCCAAAAGATAAATCGAAAAAATATCCCGTATTGTTAAACAGAACCCCATATACAGTTGCACCTTATGGAGCAAATGAATACAAGAAATATCTTGGGAATTTTCCTGCCGAAATGCGAGAGGGATTTATTTTTGTTTATCAAGATGTGAGAGGAAAATGGATGAGCGAAGGTGACTTTGATGATGTTCGACCAATTAATATAATAAAAAATAAAAAAGCTATTGATGAAAGTACAGATACTTACGATACTTTAGAGTGGCTAGCGAAGAATTTAAAAAATTATAATCAGAAAGCTGGAATTTATGGAATTTCTTATCCAGGTTTTTACTCTACAATGAGTTTAGTAAATTCTCATCCAACTTTAAAAGCTGTTTCTCCACAAGCGCCAGTTACCAATTGGTTTTTAGGAGACGATTTTCATCACAATGGTGTTTTATTCTTAGCAGACTCTTTTAAGTTTATGTCTTCTTTTGGTGTTAAACGACCACAACCAATTACACCAGATAAAGGACCAAAATCGTTAGATTTTCCTATAAAAGATACCTATAGATTTTATTTAGAAGGAGGTTCTGTTAAAGAATTAAAAGCGAAATATTTTCAAGATAATATTAAGTTTTATAACGATTTATTCGCGCATCCAGATTATGATCAATTTTGGAAAGACAGAGACCCTTTACCTCATCTAAAAAATGTAAAACCTGCAGTAATGACTGTTGGAGGTTTTTTTGATGCTGAGGATGCTTATGGTGCTTTTGCAACATATAAAGCCATAGAAAAACAAAATCCTACTGCAACGAATATTCTTGTTGCTGGGCCTTGGTTTCATGGAGGTTGGGTAAGGAGTAAAGCTGACACGTTTGGCGATATGCAATTTGGTTCTGAAACAGGTGAATATTACAAAGAGAATATAGAATTACCGTTTTTTAATTATTATTTAAAAGATAAAGGGAATTTTAAACCTACAGAAGCGCATATATTTATAACTGGTTCTAACCAATGGAAACAATTTGAGGCATGGCCACCGAAAAACGTTTCAACTAAAAAAATGTATTTGCAGGATAATGGAAAAATTACATTTGATAAATCTAATAACTCGACAACATTTGATGAATATGTTGCAGATCCAAATAATCCTGTTCCTTATCAAGGAGGTGTTTTAGAGAATAGAACGAGGGAATATATGGTAGATGACCAACGTTTTGCTTCTACACGACCAGATGTTATGGTGTATCAAACAGATATTTTAACAGAAGATATTACGATTACTGGTCCCGTAATTAACCATTTATTTGTTTCATCTACTGGAACTGATGCAGATTATGTGGTAAAACTAATAGATGTTTATCCAGAAAATACGCCGAAGTTTAACGATAAACTGATGGGAGGTTATCAAAACTTAATTCGTGCCGAAATTATGCGAGGAAAATACCGTAATAGTTTTAGTACACCAGAAGCGCTGATTCCAAATAAGAAAACAGATGTAACCTATACAATGCCAGATGTTGGACATACGTTTAAAAAAGGACATCGTATCATGATTCAGGTTCAGAATTCTTGGTTTCCTTTAGCTGATAGAAATCCACAACAATTTATGAACGTTTATGAAGCAACGGCAAAAGATTTCATTAAACAAACACAACGAATTTATCATGATTCTTATATTGAAATTCCTGTTTTGAAATAAAATATTCTTAAAAGTCCAATATATGTATTGGACTTTTTATATTTATATAAATTATCGGTAAAAATGAAAAATAAGCAATTAAAAAATATATTTCTAGGTACATTATTCGCATTATCTTCTTCTATTTATGCACAAACGTATACGTTGAAATTTAAAACAAACTATGGAAAGTTTGATGTGGTCTTGTATGATTTTACACCTGAGCATCGTGATTTAATATTAAATCAAATAGAGAAGGGAACGTATACCAATGCACAGTTTAATCGCGTTATAAAAGATTTTGTTATTCAGGGAGGAGAATTAGACGAAGATATTTTAGAAGAAGAAGCTGCTTCTTTAATTAAGAAACCAGTTCGTTTGGCACCCGAATTTAATCCAAAAGCTTACCATAAAGTTGGTGCTTTAGGTGCAGGGAGAGATGATAATAAACAAAAAGGCTCTTATTATAATCAACTTTACTTTGTTGTTGGTAAAAAAGTTTCAGCTAAAGATTTAGATGATTTAGAATTTAAAAAAGGAATAAAGTTTACTGAAGAGCAGCGAAAAGAATATCTTAAAAATGGAGGTCAACCTCGTTTAGATTATGATTACACTGTTTTTGGAGAGGTTACAAAAGGATTAAACAATGTTATAAAAATAAGTGAAGTAGAAACCAATAAGGAACTTCCTGTAAAACCTGTCATCTTCTCTATAAAAGTGAAGAAAAATTCGATTAAAAGAAAAAACAAAACAAGTTTTATGGTTGGTGGTTCAGCTATAAAGTATTAATAAGTTATAAAGTAACTTATTTTTCTATCCAATTCTTAAACTGAGATGTACTATTTTGACTTGTTTTTAGAATAGTATGGTATCCCTTTAATTTTATAGCGATTGAATTTTTACTATAACGTTCAATTTTTTCAACGTATTCTTTTTGTATAAGTTCACTTCTGTTTATTCGAAAGAAATTAAAGGGATCAACTTGGTTTTCAATATCTTTTATGGTAGTTTCTGTTAGTAAATGCTTGCTTCCTAAATTGTCATGAGCAAATATTACACCTTCAGAAGCTTCAAAATAAGCAATTTGATGACTATCTAAAAAATAAACACCTTTATTAGTCGTGATAGAAAAACGTTTTTTATATGTTTTCTCCACTAAATTTTGTTGAATAAGCTTTGTAATATTCGTCAATAAATCATCATCTTTTTGAGAAGAATTACTTAAAAGTAGAAACTTATTCCAAGCTTTTTCAAAACGATCCTTAGAAAACGGTTTTAGTAAATATTCAATTCCATTACTTTCGAATGCATTCATCCAAAATTGATCATAAGCAGTCGTGAAAATAATAGGACAATCAATAGATACTTTAGCATATATATCGAATGCATTGCCATCTAATAGTTCAATATCAGAAAAAATTACATCTACTTTATTCTTATTAAGAAAATCTATTGCAGAAGAAACCGAATCAATTTCAGTTAATGTATTGATAGATATTTCTAACTCTTGTAGAAATCGCTTTAATTTTCTTCTTGCGGGAATTTCATCCTCTATAATAAGTACATTTATCACGTATGTTCTTTTAAAATCAGTGGAATTTTTATTGTAAATAATTCATCAGAATTTTCTATCGTAATGGAATTTTCTGTCAGTATTTTATATTGTTCTACTAAGTTATTTATTCCTTTACCTGAACTTGTTTTCGTGTATTGCTTTAAGATTTTATTATTCTTAATTTCTATTCCATTGTCTGTAATCTCTACGCTAATATAAACAGGATTCTGTAATGTCCCTAAATTGTGTTTTATAGCATTTTCTATTAGTAATTGCAATGTTAATGGAACTATGTAAACTAAGTTATTTGTAAGTTTATTCTCTATGTTTAGAAGATAAGCATTTCCATATTTATGTTGCATCAGTTTAAAATATTGTTGTGCAAATTCTATTTCCTCTTCGATAAGAATTGTTTTTCTATCTAATCCCTGCAAAACATATCTATATATTTCTGCAAACTCATTAAGAAAGTCTGATGCGACTTGCTTATCTTCTTCAATTAACTGATCTAAAATATTTAAATTATTAAAAAGAAAATGTGGATTGAGCTGACTTTTTAGTTGATTAATTTTACTTTCTGATAAAGCCCGATTATAGTTGATTAACTTTAACTGTTGCTGTTTATTCTGATGATAATAGTAATATGCTAAGAAAAAGCTTCCATAAATAAAGCCATTAATTATGTTTGATAAGAATGAAACAGAAATGGTATGCCTATTAAAATTTCGTTCTACAGTATTAAACAGAAATGATATAGTATAGCCCGTAACGTACATTATTATGATATAGAGAACAATTGAAATAGAAAATATTTTAAATAATTCTTTAGTACGAATTACATCAGATTTTTGCCATTTTTTTATAAAAAACTGAAGAACTAAAAATAGTATAATAGCATTGAATAATGATGAAATTGCAGCCTCTGGTGTAAAAATATAAATATTGAGCGTTTGTCTTACAATAAGTCGTGTATAAATAGACTCTACATACGCAAAAAGTAAAATAAAGAGTAAAAAATATCTATTTTGGCTGATGTAAGTAATTATATTTCTCATTCTAATTTGGATAGAGCAATTTACAAAAAATAGTACTACTTCGCTATAGCACTATTCATTGTAAATAAAGTATCTTATTTATTGTCTGGGAAAGAAGCGATTGTATTTCCCTTATCATCATAAAAATCTAGTTTTGCTTTGTTGTCTTTGTCTACATAAAACATAGCTCTTGGTGCTCCGTTTTTATCAAAGAGAAATAATCCATTATTTTGATCACTCGTTTTTCCTAATATTACACGAGGTACAGTACCTAAATAACCTTGTTCTGTATATTGTTTATATTTTTCTCTCATAGCTTTTGGATCTTTTTTCTTAAGTTCCTCCAATTCTTTCATAATATCAGTAGTCATTTGCTGTGTTTCTTTACTAGCACGATCTGTAAACGCTAAACTACTACTCACAAAACGTCTATCTCCTTTCTTATAATCTTCTGTTAATAGTTGCATGACTTGATCGCCATCATACTGATCGTATGTAAGCGATAATCCAGAAGAATGTCCATCTTTCGTTTTTCTTCCATCATAAATAAAACCTCCACATTCTATTCCTTCTTCATTAAAAAATAACATACCAGATCTTTTCTTTCTATCTTCATTGATAGATCTACCATTAACAATATCTTTTCCATTCGGGAAAAGCCCTTCGTTTGTTATTATCATTCTTACTGTTCCGTCTTTTTCTACAACATTAATTCGCTCCACATCAATTTCATTAAATTTCTGATTTTGATTGTTTTTAAATGCTGAAGTGGTAATGAAAAACATTCCGATTACCGTTGTTATAGCAAATGCTCGTAAAAAAACTAATTCTTTCTTCATGTGTATAAATTTATTTGTGTTAATGTCTATTTTTTTAACGTGATGAATATTAATGAGGTAAAACTAATTGAAGCAGCATTGCTATTCAATAATAAAAAATTGAATAAAGGAATTAAATTGATAAACGAAGGAAAGAGTAGAATAAACAATATTCTTCATTTTAAAAAAATAAACATCTACAATGCTTTTGCAATACAATTGCATCTTATTTTTTCTACTTTTGTAAGCAAATGAAATGGTTCACGAAAATATTATTAATTTACATTATGGCACTTTTAGTGGTACCATGTAGTGATGCAAAAAATTGTGAACAGACTTTAGAAGAGACTACAACTGTAGCACATTTTCACAATCAGGATAATGAAGATAATTGTACACCTTTTTGCGAATGTATTTGTTGTGGTATTCCTATTACAAATTATCAGTTTAGACAAATAGAAGAACCTATACCACTACAATTTACAGCTTCTAATAAAATAATTATCAGAGCGTACAATGTTACTTCGACATATGCTGGTAGTATTTGGCAACCTCCAAAATTTTATAGTTAGTTTTTTTTAGACAATTTATGTTTGATATGTTTTAGTTGGCTTATAGAATTAAGTTAGCCAGCCATTATTGTACTTACATCAAATATCTATTGTCCTATTTTATAAAAAATAGAATAGTTTTTTTGTTTACTAACTTATAAAATTTAACAAGCCATGTTAGATAAAATTATAAAATTTAGCATCAAAAATAAGCTTGTTGTAGGATTTATGACCTTATTACTAATTGTATGGGGAACATGGAGTGCAACAAAATTACCAATAGATGCCGTACCTGATATTACAAATAATCAAGTACAAATATTCACAACCTGTCCAACTCTTGCAGGTGAAGAAGTAGAGCAATTAGTTACTTTTCCAATAGAACAAAGTATAGCAAATGTACCAGACATAACAGAAATTAGAAGTGTTTCTCGTTTCGGGTTATCTGTGATAACTGTTGTGTTTAAGGAGAATGTAGATATCTACTTTGCCAGACAATTAATTAACGAACGTTTACAGGAAGCCAAAGATCAAATTCCAGCGGGAATAGGAAAACCAGAATTAGCGCCTGTAAGTACAGGATTGGGAGAAGTGTATCAATATATTATTCATCCCAAAAAAGGAAGCGAGAAGAAATATACAGCAATGGATTTGCGAACAATGCAAGATTGGATTGTTGCGCGACAATTATACGGAACACCAGGTGTTGCAGAAGTTAATAGCTTTGGTGGACAACTTAAACAATATGAAGTTGCAGTAAATCCAAATCAATTAAAGGCAATGGGCGTGAGTATACCAGATATTTTTACTGCTCTAAAAAAGAATAATCAGAATACTGGTGGTGCTTATATTGATAAAAAACCAAACGCATATTTTATTAGAGGAATTGGATTAGCTAAATCTTTAGAAGATGTAAAGAATATTGTTGTAAAAAATTCTGGAGCAGTACCAATTTATATTAAAGATATTGCTGATGTACGTTTCGGAAGTGCTATAAGATATGGTGCATTAACTTACAATGGCGAAGTTGATGCTGTTGGTGGAGTAGTAATGATGTTGAAAGGCGAAAACAGTAACGATGTTGTGAATAGAATAAAAGAAAAACTTCCGACAATTCAACAATCTTTACCAAATGATATTACAATAGAACCATATTTAGATCGTACAGATTTGGTTGATAGAGCAATGAGTACAGTTGAGAAAAATTTAATTGAAGGTGCTTTAATTGTAATTTTTGTCTTGGTATTATTTCTAGGAAATTTTAGAGCAGGTCTTATTGTGGCAACAGCTATTCCATTGGCATTATTATTTGCATTAGGAATGATGAACTTATTTGGTGTTAGCGCTAATTTGATGAGTTTGGGAGCTATAGATTTTGGATTAATTGTAGATGGAGCTGTAATTGTCGTAGAAGCAACTATGCATCATCTTGGTTTAAGAAAATCTATGCGTCGCTTAACTCAACAAGAAATGGATGAAGAAGTTTTCTTATCTGCCTCTAAAATAAGAACAAGTGCTGCATTTGGAGAAATAATTATTTTAATTGTATACATACCTATTTTAACATTGGTTGGTGTAGAAGGTAAAATGTTTCGTCCAATGGCACAAACTGTAGGATTTGCAATTTTTGGAGCTTTAATATTATCTCTTACTTATATCCCGATGATGTGTGCATTATTCTTAAGTAAGAAGCCTGTTCTAAAAAAATCATTTAGCGATAAAATGATGGAGAAGCTTCAACATATTTATCAACCATTGTTACAGAAAGCCATAAATGTAAAATACATTATTGTTGCAGCAACCATTAGTGTATTTGCCTTTTCATTGTTTCTTTTTAGTAGAATGGGAGGCGAGTTTATTCCTCAATTACAAGAAGGTGATTATGCTTTTCATTGTATTCTTCCGCAAGGTAGTTCGCTTAATCAAAGTATTGAAACTTCTATGCAGGCATCTCGTATTCTGAAAAACTTTGATGAGGTTAAGATGGTTGTAGGAAAAACAGGATCAGCAGAAGTTCCTACAGATCCAATGCCGCCAGAGGCAACAGATTTAATGGTTATTTTAAAACCTCAGAAAGAATGGACTTCTGGTAGAAGTTATAAAGAGCTAGCAAATGACATGATGGAAAAATTAGAGGTTATTCCTGGAGTATTCTTTGAAAAAAATCAACCCATACAAATGCGTTTTAATGAGTTAATGACTGGTGTTAGACAAGATGTTGCTGTAAAAATATTTGGAGAAAACTTAGATAGTTTAGCAATCTATGCAGAAAAAGTAAGTCAAGTTATTCAAAAAGTTCCTGGTTCAACTTCTCCACAAGTTGAAAAAGTTAGCGGATTACCACAAATAAATATTGAATACGATCGTGTAAGAATTGCAAATTATGGATTAACAATAGAGGACGTAAATGATGTTGTAAGTACAGCTTTTGCAGGTAAAAGTGCTGGGTTAATTTATGAAAATGAACGAAGATTTGATTTGGTTGTTCGTTTAGATAGTCTTTACAAATCTGATATTGATGATGTTAATAATTTAACCATTCCGACTGATAGAGGGATGCAAATACCATTGTCTCAAGTTGCAAAAATTGATTATAAATTGGGACCTGCACAAATAAGTAGAGAAGCAGGAAAACGTAGAATTGTAATAGGTTTTAATGTTCAGAATAGGGATGTTAAAAGTGTTGTAAGTGATATTCAGAAGAAGCTTTCTGAGGAAATAAAACTACCTACAGGGTATTACTTCACGTATGGAGGACAGTTCGAAAATTTAGAAAAAGCAAGTAACAGACTTTTAATAGCAGTTCCTGTATCGCTTTTACT
This sequence comes from Chishuiella changwenlii, assembly GCF_900142565.1. Classification (GTDB taxonomy): domain Bacteria; phylum Bacteroidota; class Bacteroidia; order Flavobacteriales; family Weeksellaceae; genus Empedobacter; species Empedobacter changwenlii. Next base: position 95,396 of record NZ_FRBH01000009.1, on the reverse strand, counting down.
CATTTTTGTCTTATTATATTTTACTTTCCGATCTATTAAACAAGCCTTGCTAATTTTTACATCGATCCCGATGAGCGCAATAGGAGGTATTATAGCATTAATTTTAAGAGGAATGCCTTTTAGTATAAGTGCAGGAATTGGATTTATAGCTTTGTTTGGTGTAGCAGTTTTAAATGGTATTGTTTTAATCGGAACATTTAATCAATTAAAAAAAGAGGGCATAAATAATACAATACAACAAGTAAAGCAAGGAACAATTATGAGGCTTCGACCTGTTTTGATGACTGCTACTGTAGCTTCGTTAGGTTTTCTACCAATGGCAATTAGCACAAGTGCAGGAGCAGAGGTACAGAAACCTTTAGCAACGGTTGTAATAGGAGGATTAATCTCTGCAACTTTTCTTACATTATTTGTACTTCCGTTGTTGTATATCATCTTTAATTCGAAAATTAACTTTAAATCAAATCGTAAAATGACGTCTATTACAACAATTATAATTTTTCTTTTTGGGTCGATGTTTTTGCAAGCACAAGAGAAAATTTCTGTTGAACAAGCAATAGAAATAGCGATTGAGAATAATCAAGATATAAAATCTAAAACATTAGATATAGAATCTACAGAACAATTAAGAAAAACAGCTTTTGAATTACCAAAGACAAGCGTTAATTTTCAATATGGTAATAATGAAGGTTTTGAGTTTAATGATGGAGTTATGATTTCTCAAACCATTCCTTTTCCATCTATTTTTAAAGCAAAAAAGAATCTTGTAAATGAGCAAGTGAAAGGAAAGGAATTTGAAAAATCTATTTCTATTAATCAACTAAAGCAACAAGTTCGTTATTATTTTTATCAATTAGAATATTTAGAAAATAATGCTAAAATTCTAAGTTCTTTAGATAGTATATATACGGATTTTACTCGTGTTGCCAAGCTAAGATACAAAGCTGGAGATACTAAAAGAGTTGATATTAGTACGGCTCAAACTAAGCAAGGAGAGATAAATCTTCTTTCTCAGCAAAATAAAATGTATAAAGTAAATGCCTATAGAAGTTTACAAACCTTATTGAAATCTGAACAAGAATTTGAAATAGAAACTTCAGCGGAATATCAGCCACTATTTATTACTTCAATGGTAGATGAGAATTTCTTAGACAAGCATCCAGCTATACAAGCATTGTATCAGGAAGCAAAAATTATAGAGACATCGCAAAAGGTTGAAAAAGCAAGTGGATTACCAGATTTTACATTTGGTTATAGTAATATTTCATTAATTGGAGCGCATGAGCGTAATGGTATCGAACGGTATTATAATCGTGGTCAACGATTTAGTTATGTAGATGTAGGAATTTCAATTCCATTAACTTTTGGAGCTACAAAAGCTCGTATACGTTCGTTGGATTTATCTAAACAATCTTTTGAAGCTGCCGCAAATTGGCAAAAGCAACAATTACAAACGCAATTACAAAATACTTTACAAGAGTATGAGCAAAAGTTAGTTCAGTACAACTATTTAAAAGAACAGGCTCTACCCAATGCAAAAGAGATAATTAATGCAGCAAAATTGGGATATGAAACCGGTGATATTTCGAATGTAGAATATTTGTATTCTGTACAAGCAGCTACAGATATTCGTTTGAATTATCTGAAAAGCATTCAAGATATCAATAATTCAGTAATTAATATTTATTCACTTATTAATCAGTAAAATATGAAATTGTCTTATCAAACATTCAAAATAAATTTTTATTTAAGTTTAATTCTAATTGTTTTAGTTTCTTGTAATAATGAAAATCAAACAATGAAAGAAGAGAAAGAAACACATTCAGAATCTGAGCATTCTAAAAGTAATAAGGAAGAAGAATCTTCTACAGTGACAACTTTAACGAATGAACAGATAAAGGAAGTCGGTATTTCTTTTGGAAAAATTGAAGATAGAGATTTAACAGCGACCATAAAAGCAAATGGTACGCTTCGAGTTCCAAATAATTCTAAAGCAAATGCAACATCGTTATACGGAGGTGTAATAAAAACGTTACGAGTACAATTGGGAGATTATGTGAAAAAAGGGCAAGTAATTGCTACAATAGAAAATCCTCAGTTTATTCAGTTACAAGATGAGTATTTAATGATTGATAGTAGAATAAAGCTAGCAGAACAAGAGTCTCAACGTCAAAGAATTTTAAATGAAGGCGGGGCAGGAGCATTAAAGAATTTACAATCTGCAACAACAGATTTATCTACATTACGAACACGAAAAGCATCGTTGCATAAACAAATACAATTAATGGGAATTAATCCGAATAATGTAAAAACGTCTAACATGAGAACTGGACTTGCTGTTTTAAGTCCTATTAGTGGAACTGTAAGTAATGAGTTTGCTAAAATAGGTACGTATGTTGATGTTTCTTCTCCAGTATTAGAAATAGTAAATAACAGTTTATTGCATTTAGATTTACAAATTTTTGAAAAGGATCTTCCTTTTATTAAAGTTGGGCAAATGGTAAATTTTACAATTACAAATAACCCAAATACCATTTATTCGGCAAAAGTTTTTAATATAGGTTCTTCTTTCGAAGACGAGAGTAAAACCATTGCAATACATTGTACAGTAATAGGAAATAAGACGGGTTTAATAGACGGAATGAATATTACAGGAACAATTAGTATTGATAATGTTTTAACTCCGACTGTTACTGACCAAGCCATTGTTGAGGCAGATGGTAAGTATTATATTTTTATAATAAAAGATAAAGCTAAAAATGAATTTGAGAAAGTTGAGATTACTAAAAATGCTTCAAATCTTGGATATACAGCAATAACGACGACAAAAAATATTCCTAAAAACATAGAAATTGTTACAAAAGGAGCCTTTTTTATCAATGCTAAATTAGAGAATAAAGGAGGTCATGAGCATTAAGTTTATTGTACAGTTTATAACGTATAGAGTAAAATGTATAAAGTAGAAATTAAATTTTACTAAAAATAAAAAGACGAAGATATTCTTCGTCTTTTTTTATATGTTATACTATTTTGAAATCTTACTTATTATCCAACTGAATTTTTTGTTGACTCTGTTGTAATTGATATAATTCGATAATATCTTCTATAGGATAATTAAACCAATCAATCTGTTTTTTTACTTTAGAATTTTTATCCAAATACAAATAGGTTGTAAATTTCATTGAGGGATATTTTACACCATTGTACGTATATGCAGAAAATTCTCCATTAGCAATAATCATAGAATCGTTGCTAAATAACTCTTTCACATTTAATAATTGATTGTTATCATATAACAATGTCTGATCGCTCCAACGAACAATATCATTCAATAAATAACGAGGGTCTACTTTAGAAGCACCAGAATACTGTGCTACATTTTCGTAAACTAAACTATCATTGTAAAAAGATAACATTTTGTTGTAATCTTTTCTAGCCGAATAAACTTCGAAAAAGCGTTTTCCTAAATCTTCATTTTTAGATGATGAGGTAGAATTACAACTAATAATTGTTGCTAAAATGAATGTTGCTAAAATATGTTTTATAGTCATTATTCCGAAGTTCTTGTTAAATAATTTTCTCCATTGTCATCAGCTAAGCCATCTTCATTTAAAATCATAATTTCTGAATTATCTGACCAACGGAAAAACTGAAAAGGTAAATGATGTTTTTCAACTTTTATTTCCATTAAAGAACCATCGTCCTTTTTGAACAAATCGCCTTTATATGTCTCATTTTTATAATCAATCGTAAACTTATCATTCGCTAATTTTAGCGTCACTTTATCTCCATTATATTTTCCTTCAAAAGTTCCTTTATAAACAAGAGCTTCGTTTGTGAAAACAGAATTTTTTTCGAGAGATACAACATCTTCGTGCGTTAAGTTATCAGAACTTCTGTCTACAGAATTGACTTCTTTTTTACATGAGAAAATAAAAATTGTAGAAATAGCAATTAAAAAACAAAATTTATTCATTGACAGTTATATTTATTTTTTTACAAATTGCTCTACGTCTTTTCTAGAAACAGGATTTTCTCCTAAAATAAGTAAACGCTCAACAACATTACGTAATTCGCGTATATTTCCAGTCCAATCTAATTCCTTTAAAGCTTCGTAAGCAGAATTATCAAATGTTTTCTGACTCGTTGTTTCCGAAACAAAATGCTCAACTAAAGAAGGAATATCATCTTTTCTATCATTAAGAGCAGGAACATTAACAATAATAACTGCTAAACGATGGTATAAATCTTCTCTAAAATTACCTTCATCTATTTCTTTACGTAAGTCCTTATTTGTAGCAGCAATAACTCTTACATTAACATTAATTTCTTTTTCAGATCCAACAGGAGAAACTTTTCCTTCTTGCAACGCACGTAATACTTTTGCTTGTGCAGAAAGACTCATATCTCCAATCTCATCTAAAAAGATTGTTCCATCATTCGCTAATTCAAATTTTCCTTGTTTGTCTTTAACAGCTCCTGTAAAAGAACCTTTTACGTGTCCAAACAATTCACTTTCTATTAACTCTGCCGGAATTGCAGCACAGTTAACCTCTACCAAAGGTTTTATGTTACGACTACTTTGATCATGTAAATGATGTGCTACTAATTCTTTCCCTGTTCCATTTGGACCAAGAATAAGAACACGAGCATCTGTATCTGCAACTTTATCAATTATTTGTTTAACTTCTAAAATAGCAGGAGCATCTCCAATCATTTCATATTTCTTTTCAACTTTCTTTTTAAGCGCTTTATTTTCTTTTTTAAGCTCTCTATTAGTAGAAATTAATGTTTTTCTATCTAAAGCATTACGAACAGTTGTTAATAGTTTATTTAAATCTGGTGGCTTAGAAATAAAATCATATGCACCTTTTTTAATGGCATCTACAGCTAAGTCCACATCACCGTGTCCCGTTATCATTACAATAGTTAATTCGGGATTATATTCTATCGCCTCAGATAAAACTTCCATTCCATCTTTTTGAGGCATTTTTATATCACTAATGATTAAATCGTATTCTTTTTCTTTAATTTTTTGCAATCCGATAGCTCCGTTTTCAGCTTCATCAACATTCCATTTCGGATTTTCGTCCATTAGAATGCTTTTTAAAACATTACGTATAGCCTGTTCATCTTCGATTAATAAGATATTTGACATCGTGTAGACCGTTTTATTTGTATAAATTATAATAGATTCAAAGATAATTGAAATTATTATTTTGAATCTATTAATAATGAGTTTTTAAGTGATATTTTATGAAGTTTTAATTTTCTTAGCATTCTCTAACCCTAATTCTTTTATTGAAACTTCTCTCATTTCTACTTTTCTTATTTTTCCAGAGATTGTCATAGGAAATTCATTAACAAATTTCCAATATTTTGGTCTTTTAAAATGCGCAATAGATAAACAATATTCTTTTAACTCATCTTCGTTAACTTTTATACCATCTTTAATTTTTACCCAAGCCATAACTTCTTCACCATATTTTACACTTGGAACACCAATTATTTGTACATCAGAAATAGCGTCATGTTCATATAAAAAATCTTCTATCTCTTTAGGAGAAATATTTTCTCCACCTCTAATAATAATATCTTTTATTCTACCAGTAATATTAATATATCCATCAACATCCATAGTAGCTAAATCTCCAGTATGTAACCAATTGTTATCATCAATTACTTGTGCTGTTGCTTCGGGATTATTCCAATATTTTTGCATAACAGAATAACCTCGTGTACAAAATTCACCAGCAATTCCTTTTGGTAAAATCTCTCCTGTTGCTGGATCAATTATTTTTATTTCTAAATGATCTTGAACAGTTCCTACTGTAGAAACCTGTTTTTCTAAAGGAGTTCCAATAATTGTTTGTGTAGAAACAGGCGAAGTTTCTGTCATTCCATAACAAATAGAAACCTCTTTCATATTCATTTTAGATTGAACTTTTTTCATGATTTCAATAGGGCATGGAGAACCAGCCATTACACCAGTTCTTAGAGATGATAAATCAAAACGATCAAAATTTGGTAATTCTAACTCCGCAATAAACATTGTTGGAACACCGTAAAGAGAAGTACATTTTTCTATTTCTACTGCTGATAGAGTTTTAGCAGGATCAAAACTATCTGATGGAATAACCATACAAGCTCCATGAGAAGTACATGCTAAATTACCGATAACCATTCCGAAACAATGATAAAAAGGCACAGGAATACACACACGATCTAAATGAGAATAATTTAATCTTATTCCAATAAAGAAACCATTATTTAATAAATTATGATGCGTTAATGTTACACCTTTAGGAAAACCTGTTGTTCCAGAAGTATATTGAATATTTACTGCATCATCAAACTGAACTGATTGTTCTAATTTATGAATTTCAGATGTTGGTGTTTCTTCTCCTTTTAAAAGAAAATGATCCCAATCTTCTTCAAAAATAATAATGTGTTCTAAAAGTTTTGCATTAGGCTTTACATTCGTCAACATTTCTTTATATTGACTTGTTTTAAAACGAATAGAAGCAAAGACAGCTGATATTTCAGCTTGATTAAGAACAAATTCTAATTCATTTTGTCTATATGCTGGATTTAAATTCACTAATATAATTCCTATTCGAGCTGTTGCATATTGTAAAAGAACCCATTCGGCTCTATTAGGAGCCCAAATACCAACACGATCTCCTTTTTTAATTCCGATAGCTATTAAAGATTTAGCAATTTGTTCTGTTTGAGAAAAGAATTCTGTATAAGTCGCACGATAATTCTGATCTACGCAAACTAAGGCTTCTTGCTGTGGAAATCTTGCAACTGTGTTTCTTAAATTTTCACCTATAGTTTCACCTAAAAGTGGGTATTTAGATGCTCCACTTGAATAAGATAAGTTCGTTATCATTTATTATTTTTTATTTATTGAAAAACCTGCTTTCTATTCATTTATTATAAAATGTGCACAGGTATGTTTAAGAATCAAACTTAGAAATCATTTTTTGATTAATATAAATCTACAGCAAGTGTTTTTACTTTTATGAAAGAACTTTATTAAAATGAATGTTTTTAAAAAAAACTCAAAATGAAATAGCGTAAATTTTAACAAATACTTAAAACAAGTGCATGATATAAAGTAGTAATTTCATTTAAAATCTAACGAATGAAATCAACAGATCACATTAATTATATTTCAATTTACGATAAGATTGAAGTTGAAGATGCTCTTTTTAGTAGAATAGAAGCAATAAAAAAAACATTAACCATTGTAACTGAATTGGATAAATGGAATTTTGCTTATGCAGAAGGAAAATGGACAATAAAAGAAGTTGTGCAGCATTGTATAGATTGCGAACGTATTTTCTCTTTTAGAGCACAACATATTGCAAGAGAGGATAATCAGAATTTAAACTTTTTTGATCAAAATGAATATGCTGTTAAATCTAATGCGAACGCTAGAGAAGTAAAAGACTTAATAGAAGAGTGGGATCATTTAATGCGATCTACACATTATCAGTTTTTATCTTATAATGATGAAACATTAGCAAGAATAGGAAAAATTGGAGATTACGAATATTCTGTGGAACAGTTAGGTTATATAATTGCCGGTCATGCAATTCATCATATGAATATTATAAATGAGCGTTACATATAAGAGCTATTAGATACTAGATGTTAGTAGTGAGATTGCTGTTTAATTTTCTTCTAAGTCTCGATACCATTTTTCTTTATTCTATTATGAAAAATCACTTGGACAGACAGAAAATTTTACCTTTCTAATTATTTCTAATCCGTCATTTCGAGTGAAATTCGTTTAGAATTTTGTATTGAGAAATAAGTAAGGATTAATTAATTTTCTTGTCTAAGTTCTCGATACAATTTTTCTTTATTTCATTTCGAAAAACCACTCGAACAGACAGAAAATAGTTTTTTTTGATTATTTCTAATCCATCATTTCGAGTGAAATTCATTTAGAATTTTGTATCGAGAAATAAGTAAGAATTAATTTATTTTCTAGTCTAAGTTCTCGATACAATTTTTCTTTATTTCATTTCGAAAAACCACTCGAACAGACAGAAAATAGTTTTTTTTGATTATTTCTAATCCGTCATTTCGAGTGAAATTCGTTTAGAATTTTGTATCGAGAAATAAGTAAGGATTAATTTATTTTCTAGTCTAAGTTCTCGATACCATTTTTCTTTATTCTATTATGAAAAATCACTTGGACAGACAGAAAATTTTATCTTTCTAACTTCTAACTTCTAACTTCTAACTTCTAACTTCTAACTTCTAACTTTTAGTATAATAATTCCAAACTGCTTTTGTGATGTCAGCAATAATTTTTTCAGTATCCTCAAAAGATTCTGTGATTTCTTTTAAATAGACAGAAAGAATAACATGTTTTCCATTTGGAAGTTTAAAGATTCCGATATCATTCATTGCTACTCTCAAATTTTCCTCATTGGTTCCAGACATTCCTGTTCTATGAGCTAATTCGGTATTTTTTGGTAATCCAGCCTTCATCCATGTAATTCCACGTGAAGTTTCAATCATTACTTGATATAGATACTCAGTTGTGTTTTTCTTTAGAATTTTATTTTTATAAAATTTTTCTAATAATTCTGTAGAAGCGAGTGGAGTAGTTGTATTCTTATATAAATTCTCCCAATGTGACATTTGCTGTTCATTAACTTTAATGGTAAAATCTTTAATACCTTTTTCATTAATAAATTTTTGTACAACATCAGTTCCTCCAATAATATTTAACAATATATCACAACCATTGTTATCACTATGAGAAACTGTATAACGGATTAATTCATCAAGAGTTAGATAAATTTCTCCATTAGGAAACTTCTCTTGTATAGGACTCCAAGTATCTGCGTGTAAATCTGCTTTTTTAATGAAGAATTTTTGATTTAATTTAAGTTTACCTTTATCAACTTCATTAAGAACAGTTAAAGCAATATGAAATTTAAAAACGCTCATCAAAGGTGCAGATAAGTTTCCATTTATACTAAGTGTATCATTGGTTTCTATTTCTTTTATAGAGATTCCTACAGTTGCATTTTTAGAAGAGATAATTTGCTGTAAATCTTCTTTTAAATTATTAATTGTTTGAGATTTTACTGCAAATGATAATAGAAATAAAAAGATAAATATTGAACGGTTTCTCATAAGAATAAATATAATAATCTAAATTAAACAATTAAATTGACTCTGCTATTTTTAATAATTCGTTTGTAGTCTTATAATTACGAGTTGTAGCGACAGTTTTTAATTTATTTTCTAAAAAATTGTTGTTCAATTTTGTTTTGCCATAACCATCTGGACAATAAACGTAAGCAACCTTATTGGTAATTGATATTTCTTCGCCTATAGCTTTTTTATCTTCAATAATTTCAATGTTTTGCATATCTGGCTGATTATTAAAAAATGTAAAATGAATAAAACTTGTTTCTTTATCAGTAGAAAATGGATTTTGAGAAATGATTTCTCTTAGGTCATCAATTCTTAAGACTAAGACAGGAACTTTTAAACTGAACGTTTTTTCGATTTGTATTGATATTAATTCTCTTATTTGATTCTTATTTTTTATTTCAGAAGTAAAAATTACATTACCGCTCTGAATATAAGTTGTAATATGATTAAAATCTAAAAACTCAAATAGGTTTTTTAAATCTATCATTTTAATGCAATTTTTTCCACTTACATTAATACCTCTAAGAATTGCAATATAAATATCCATATATCTATTTTTATTAATAATAAAACCTCGTAATGAAATTACTTACGAGGTTTATTTGTTAATGTATGTTGTATTAATTTACTTCTTTTATAGGTTGCGAATTAGATCTCTGCGGATTAGGAGGTCCAACCTGTTGTTCCTCTTGCTTTATAGGTTGCGAATTAGATCTTTGTGGATTAGGAGGACCAACTTGTTGTTCTTCTAGCTTTATAGGTTGTGAGTTAGATCTCTGCGGATTAGGAGGACCAACTTGTTGTTCCTCTTGTTTTATAGGTTGTGAGTTAGACCTTTGTGGATTAGGAGGTCCAACTTGTTGTATTTCTTGATTTACAGGTTGCGAATTAACTTCTTGATTATTAATTGTATTATCAACTTTTGGTTTTTTTAATTTATCAATTAATCTTTTAGCTTGTTTAGCTTCATCTGTTTTATCATAAGCTGTTACCACTATTTCTAATGCTTGTTTAAAATCAGCATCATTTCCTGTTTGTTTTATTGCATAAGCATTTAATAGCGCAAATTTTGCAATAATTATTTCGGTAGGAAACTTTGTAATAGCTTCTTGAACTTTAGTTTTTACTTCGTCGTATTTTCCTTCTTTGTATAAATTATATGCTATAATATATGCATCAGAAGCTTCTTTTGTTTCTGCTGTAATAAACTCAACCTCTGGGTTTAATATATATCCAGCATAAATTGTATTAGGATAATGAGTTAGAATATCTTGCTTATATTGTTCTTCTAATTTTTGATCACGATTTTTGTAAATTCTATACAACTGATAAGTTGCTTGTAATTTAATATCCTCGGATTTTGGTGGAGAAGCAACTAATGCCTTTAATTCTTTTCCAGCTAATTCACTATTCTCAAAAATATCAAAATAACCAACCCCAAGAGCTAACTGAGTTGTATCTCGTTGAACTTTTAAATCGTTTAATTCTTTTACAGAAGTAGGTATTTGTTCTAAATAATAATCAATTTCAAAACGACGTGGATTACCTGCACTTATTTGTCCAGTTAATTGTGCTTGTTTATCTTCTATAGTTGTATTAATAGCATTAGAATTTCTCCAATTATCTTTTAAAGAAACACCTCCCCAAACACGTCTAAATTCTTGTTGTCCAGATGTTTTTAAATTCTGATTATAAAAGTAAAATTTTGTTTTATCATTATCTCCAAAACTAGAAGTAAAACTAGCTGTTTTAGTTTCTAACTGGAAAGTTTCCATTTCCCTTTTCTCTTCTTCAATCTGTTTTTCTTCTTTTTTTCTTAATTTATCAATTATATCAGTAAAAAAGACAGATTGTTGCTCTTTAGGCAAAGAAGCTAATTTTAAGATAGAATCATTTTTCTTAACCAAATAATGTTTCTCCATTAAAGTTTTTAAGGCAGTATTTCTAACGCCAATTCTATCTTGATCTTCTTTTAAAGTATAACTCGTCTGAGCTGAGTCATAATAAGCAGAAGCATAAACATAATCGTTTTGTTTAAACTTAATATTTCCATAATTCTCGTAAGCTAAACCACGAATATGAGGATCAGAAACAGGTTCTTTTAAACTTAATTTCGCATACTCAATTGCTTCGTCTAATTTATCAGCACGGTAAGCCATTTCGGAAATACCATAATAAAATTCGTTCTTTTTAGAAGAGTAAATCCCCTTTTTAGAAACATCTAATAAATTTTCTTTGTAATTAGAGTAATTATTTACTTTAGGATCAAAGTTAGCAGCGATTGCTAATTGAGATTTAATTTCTAAATCGAAACCAGGTTTCATTTTATATACTTGTAGAAAAGCTTCACCTGCCTCTTGTTGTTTTCCTAATTTAGAAAAAACTTGTCCCATTACATAGAATAAGCGAACGCGTTCTTCTTTATTTCTTGAAAAATATTCTGCTTTTTGTAAAGGATCTAATGCTTCTTCGTACTTTTTTTGATCAATTAAAAACTGAGCATACGTACGAGCAATCATCGTTTTTAACTCTTTACTTTTATAAGGGTCTTTTTCGTATAATTCTTGTAATTTTTCTGCACCATCAAAATAATTACCACCTTTTATTTCGGCAATTGTTTTATAAACAGATGCTTCACGTGCATATTTAGAATCTTTAAAGTTTTTTTCAACGTAATTTAAAGCGTCCAAAGATTCAAAATATTTTTGCTGATAGAACAGAGATTTTCCAATGATAAGATAAGCTCTTCCCATCAATTTATTTTTCTCTTCCCCCTTAATCATCATCGAATGTTTTTCGATTGCTTTAGAAGCTTTTGTCTCAACAGCATTAAAACCTGTAGGTTTTTCAACTTTATTTTGATTATTTCTATTTCCACCATTTCCAATTGCTAAACTACCAGCAGAAGGTGAATCATTATAACTAGAAGAGTCTGCAACAGAAAAGTACTCAATTCCTACAGGAAGAATTTTAGCATAATTTTCAGTATAATTTTTTTGAGTTTCTGTATTTTTCTTATTTAGTTCTTCTTCAGCATTAAACATTCCATTAAACCATGCAGTCATTTTGTGATATTGACGGTTTTTAAAACTATTATTTTGTGTAGAACAACCGATAAATAAACTTGCGGTAAATATGCTGAGTACAATCTTTTTCATGCTTTGGTATAAAAACAAATCTACGATAAAACGTTCGATTATTAAAAATCTTGTGTTGGCTAAAAATTTAATTAATTCTTTGCTATTTTATTTATACTTATAATAAATGTTGAAACTATTATGGTAGTTAAAGATTTAGAATTAATTTGTTTACTAGATTTTGTCGAAAAATTGTACATAAACTATTGTTATAATTGAGAATAATCTGTTAAATTCGATAAATAATAATGTTTTAAAAGACAAAGATGAAAGCTTTTTTGGCAAAGTTTTTTGCAAAATATATCGTAAGTAAAGAACAAAAATGGATTAATAATCCACTTGAAATTCAAGATAAAATATTTAAAGAACTAATTGCTTCTGCAAAAGAAACTAAATTTGGTAAAGATCATAATTTTAGTACAATTACTACTTATGAAGATTTCAAGAAACAAGTTCCTGTACGCGATTACGAAGGATTAAAAGATTATTTTGACGCTATTGTAGCAGGTGAAAATGATATTTTATGGCCAGGAAAGCCTCTTTATTTAGCTAAAACTTCTGGAACAACTTCTGGAACAAAATATATTCCACTTACAAAGGAGTCTATTCCAAATCATATCCACTCTGCAAGAAATGCGTTGTTATTTTATATTAACGAAACTCAAAATTCTAGTTTTGTTAATGGTAAAATGATATTCTTACAAGGAAGTCCAACTTTAGAAAGTAAGAACGGATTAAAGTTTGGTCGCCTTTCAGGAATCAGTGCCCATTTTGTTCCTAATTATTTACAAAAAAATAGATTGCCATCACAAGAGACTAACATTATAGAAGATTGGGAAACTAAAATAGATAAAATTGTAGAAGAAACTGTACAAGCAGATATGACTCTTATTTCTGGAATTCCGCCATGGTTAATCATGTACTTTGAAAGATTAATTAAAGTTTCTGGAAAAGATAATATTCAGTCTATTTTTAAGAATTTTCAGTTAATGGTAACTGGAGGTGTAAATTATGAACCTTATCGTGAAAAAATTAATCAATTAGTTGGTAAAAAGGTAGATTGTATACAAACTTATCCAGCATCGGAAGGCTTTATAGCTTATCAAAATTCTCAGAAAGAGGATGATCTTTTACTATTATTAAACAACGGGATGTTTTATGAATTTATTCCTGTAGAAGAATTCTTTGATGAAGAACCTACACGAATTTCAATAACAGATGTTGAAATAGGAAAAGATTATGTGATTATTTTAAATACGAATGCTGGTTTATGGGGATATAATATTGGAGATACAGTAAGATTTACATCTAAAAAACCATATAAAATTGTAGTTTCAGGAAGAATTAAACATTATACTTCAGCATTTGGAGAACATGTAATTGGACATGAAGTTGAACAAGCTCTACAAAAAACAATAGAAAAATATCCTGCGACGATAAATGAATTTACTGTATCGCCTCAAGTTAATCCAGCCGATGGATTACCATTTCATGAATGGTTAGTTGAGTTTGATACAAAGCCAAATAATCTTATTGAATTTAATGCTGAATTAGATAAACAAATGAGACAACAAAATAGTTACTATAATGATTTAATTTCTGGAAATATTTTACGTCCACTAATTATTTCTGAAGTTGTAAAAGATGGATTTCAGACTTATATGAAATCTATCGGAAAGCTTGGGGGGCAAAATAAAGTTCCTCGTTTATCAAATAATCGCGAAATTGCAGACATATTTTACCAACTTAATTTAATTTATTCATCAAAAAAGATATAATACTATGATTTACAAAACTGTACAAAGCTCTTTAATTACATTTTCTCAGTTAATGCTTCCATCGCATTCTAATTTTAGTGGAAAAATTCACGGAGGTTTTATTTTATCCTTATTAGACCAAATAGCTTTTGCTTGTGCATCTAAATATTCAGGAAAATATTGTGTAACAGCCTCTGTAGATCGTGTAGATTTTTTATCTCCCGTAGAAGTAGGTGAATTATTGACGCTTAAAGCTTCTGTAAATTATGTAGGAAAAACATCTATTGTTGTAGGAATTAGAGTAGATAGCCAGAACATACAAACGGGTGAAATTAAACATTGTAATTCTTCTTATTTTACAATGATCTGTAAGGAAGAAGACGGACAAAAAGCTGAGGCTCCTAAATTAATTTTAAAAGATTTAGATGAAGTTCGTCGTTTTTACAAAGCAATACATCGTATCGAACAACATAGAAATACAAGTCAACAATTAAGCGATTCTATTGATTATAAATCCGAAGAATTAATTAATTATTTGTTAGAAAAATATAATGTAAAAATTGAAATTGATTTTTAATTTATTTTTTTTGTACTTCTGAGCTTTTCGAAACATTTTATAAAATTCTTTATTATTCTTCGACAAGTTCAGTAGGTCAAAGCTTGACAGACTAGACTTTAAATACTAGTTTCTAGCTTTGTTATTATATTATTTAACCGCAAAGGTCACAAAGATTACGCTGAGAGCGCAAGTAAAAATTCGAAGCCATACTCCTTATAATCTTATAGCTTAAAACTAACTTTTAGCAAGCACAGTTATTCTGAACTTGATTCAGGAACACATCCACTACTCACACAATGTGAAACTGAAATAAATTCAGCTTGACAAGTTGGGTGAATATATAAAATGTTTCGACAAACTCAACATGACAGACTGTAGTAAAAACAAGATTATAATTTAAAATATTACATAATTCTCTTTTTTTAGTCTGAAAAATAGTCTCATTTATAAATGATTACTAATTAATTTAAAATTATTTCTTCTACGAAAATATACCTCATACTAAAGTATAGCTTCAAAATTTAAACATATATGTTTTTATTATACAATGTGTTGCGCTTTTATTTCTCTGTTATTTATTGTTAAATAAAATCTGTATAAGCTATATTTGTAGCACCTATTACCTAACACTATGAAAATAAATATTACTCCAAAATTTTTGGTTGTAGAAAGATATAAAGATGAATTTTTAACAGAAAACATTCATCAATTTATACAACTAATTTCCAAACAAATTATTAAAACTTCTTCCAATATACTTTCTTCAATTAGAGAGGAGAGTTTTCTATTGATTTCATTGTATCATTTTTTAAAA
This sequence comes from Chishuiella changwenlii, assembly GCF_900142565.1. Taxonomy (GTDB): domain Bacteria; phylum Bacteroidota; class Bacteroidia; order Flavobacteriales; family Weeksellaceae; genus Empedobacter; species Empedobacter changwenlii. Next base: position 79,940 of record NZ_FRBH01000009.1, on the reverse strand, counting down.
AATAGCATTTATAAATATTAAAATTTATTGCTATATCCCTATGATATAACTAACAGAAATCTAAAATCATTTATAATTAACATTCAATCAAAATAAATTATGAAAACGTCGGTGAATAAATTATTTACGTTATTTCTGCTTTTAGTAGGAATAGTATCTTTTAGCCAAGTAGGAATAGGAACTGAAAAACCTAGAGGAGCTCTAGATATCAATTCTCCTCTAACAAACAATTCGGGATTAGTTTTACCTACTAATCAGTCAACAGATAATATTGTAAATCCTCAAGGAGGTTCTGTTGTAGAAGGGACTATTATATATGATAGTACAGAAAAATGTGTAAAGTATTACAATGGAACAGCATGGTCTAATTGTTTATGTGATTCTTGTAAAGATGAATCTATAGATAACGGTTCATCTGGAATAGTTTTAGATTGTTCTGCTAATGGATTCACAGGAAACTATGTAAAAGGTCAACCTTTAGATCATACGAATACTTTTACTGTTACAGTTACAAATAATACATTAAGTAGAGTAGATCCAATTTCATTTCAACCAAGTGATTTAGTTTTAAGTGGTTCAAGTGGAGGGATTACTGTCATAAATGCTGTTCCACATTCTACATTTATACAACCAGGTCAATCAATGGTTATAACATTCGGGCTTAGTGGAACACCTACAGAAACAGGTAAACTAACAGCTACTTTTTCCAAATTAAGTTTACAATGTACAAACTCTGTAGATGTATATTCTCCTACAAGATTTGGCTATGAGGGTACTCACCTAATAGCTTCACCAGTGTTTCAAAATTCAATTGGTTATAATAGTCAATTAAAAAATGGAGATTATTACGGACCTAATGGAGTATATAAAATGAATAGACCTTTTATTTTTTCTCAATTCTCATTAGATAGTCCATCAGATTTAAAAGAAGAGTTTGATATATTATCTGTATCGGCTAACTCATTTAATAATTTGCCAGCACGCGTACAAAAAATAAAAGATTTTCTTGCGAAAGGAGGAGTTGTAATTATTTGTTTGGAACATACTGGCTATGCTGGCGAAGGTACTCAAGAATATATATTTAATCATTTTGGTAATACAGGTAAAATTGATAGACCTGCTGGTGCTTTTAGAGCAAATGCTTCTAGAACACAAGTGTTTAGTGATGTTTTTGGTAATACGCAAGGAACAATAATAAATGGAACTTCTTTGGCGAAAATTAATCAATCGCAATTAGCTTCTGGGAGCAGAGTATTTGCTACAGTTGGCAATGATGTATTATTATGGACTTCTGAAGGAGAATACGATGGAAAAATTATTTGGTGTACTGATTCTGATATATTTAAAGATTCAAGAGGAGCAATAGATACAGATCAAGAAAAATTTCTACATAATATGATGGCTTATGTACTTAAGAAAGCAGGGATATAATGTGCATTATATCTTTTCATTTATTATTTATAATACAATGATTTCATCTATCTAAAAAGAATTAATAAATTTTTAGAAAATTCAATATATAATATCTGCATTTAACGATGCAGATATTTTTTTTCTTTTATGATTTGTATCATTTAATCGATTTTATTTAGAATAAATAAAAATAAAAGAAAATCTTCGTTTATATTTGTCTTATTAAATATTAGACTAATTATAAATAACAATAGTCGCTAAGAGACTTTATAATATAAAATGAAGAGATATTTTTTTCTATTAAGTTGCTTATCAGGATTAAACTTATATGCACAAACGAATGATTCTATTAATAAAAATGAATTTGTAGAGTTAGAGCAAACTGTTATTTCTGGGCAATATAATAGTCAGTCAGTTAAAAAATCTATTTACGAGGTAAAAGTAATTACTCGAGATATGATTGAAAGACAAGCAGGAAATACACTTGCTGATGTTTTAAATCAAACATTAAATATGAACATTACACCAAGTTCATCTACAGGAAAGTCAACTGTAAGTATGTTTGGTTTAGATGGTCAGTATTTTAAAATTTTAGTAGATAATATTCCACTTGTAAATGATGAAGGAGTTGGTAATAATACAGACTTAACTCAAATAAATCTTGATGATATAGAACAAGTAGAAATTGTAGAAGGAGCAATGGGAGTAGAGTATGGTGCTAATTCTATTGCAGGTGTAATTAATATTATTACAAAAAAAGGAGGGAAAAATCTATTTGATATTTCAGCTACTCTACAAGAGGAAACTATTGGTGACGAATACAATTGGAAAAATAAGGGAAGACATATACAATCCCTGAAGATCGGGCATAAATTTTCGGACAAAATCTATGGTAATTTAAGTTTTTCACGTAATGATTTTCAGGGATTTTTTGATAATAAACAAGGTAAGAACTATGCAGAGAATGATGGGTTAAGAGGGTACCAATGGTTGCCTAAGGTTCAGAATTCAACAAAAGCATTAGTTCAATACAAAGAGAAAGACTTTAGATTGTTTTATAAGTTTGAATATTTTAACGAAGAAACTAAATATTTTCAACCTAATATGAGGATGAATCCTCAACCAGAAACGGGAACAGTAAATCCGATTGCTGATGATAGAGTTTACACAACAGATAGAATTTATAATCATTTAAATGCAGCAGGTAGGTTTAAAGATGCTATAAATTATGATATTTCTGTTTCTTATCAAGAACAAAAAAGAAAATTAAAAGCGTATAACTACGAAGTTCTTACAGGTAACGAATTAAACATAAATAAATACGACTTCGAAAGCAGAAAAATGTACTATTCTAAAGGTATGTTTAGCAATTTCATAAACAAGAATGATGTTATTGATTTCCAATTTGGTTATGAAATAGATCAAACCACAGGATATGCTTCACCAATTTCTATGGAGTTTAATAGTAATCCAGACAAACCAATACAAAGAAAAATTGGAACGTATGATTTCTTTGCTTCTTCTGAAATTAATTTAAACGATAAAATCTCTTTACGTCCAGGAGCTCGTGTAATGTTTTCGGAACAATTCGATACGCAATATGTAATGAGTCTTAGTGCGAAATATGCTTTTGCTAAAAATTGGGAGTTACGTGGAATTGTAGGAACATCGCCTCGTTTACCAAACTATGATGAGATGTATTCTTTACTAGTTGATGTTAATCATGATGTAAGAGGAAATGAGAATCTTAATCCAGAAAAAGGAGTTTCTGCATTTTTACATTTAAAAAACAATTGGGAGATTAATTCAAATACCAACTTAGAACAGAAAGTTTCGATTTGGAAAATTGATTTAAAAGATAAAATTGATTTAGTGATTATTGGAGAAGAGCCTCTTCGTTACCAATATAATAATGTCGATAAATATAATGTACAAGGTATAATGTATATGAACCAGTTTTCTGTAGGAAATCTTATAGGTGGAGTTGGTGCTACATTTACAGGTATTAAGCAATCTATAGATCAAACAGATGTTGTAGAAAAACAAAAAGATAAGTATTTCTATTCACTACAAGCGAATGCAAATGCTTCTTATAGAATACCAAAAACTGGTACAACATTCTCTGTTTTTTACAAGTATAATGGAGAAAGAGAGCAATATGTTTTAAAAACAGATGCAGCTACTCAACAACAATATTTATTAAAAGGAAAACAGCAAGCTTTTAGTTCTATGGATGCTTCTATTAGACAATCATTCTTTCAGAATAAAATTAGTTTAACATTAGGAGCACGCAACTTATTTGATGTTACAACTTTAAATAATACAACTTCTGCTGATGGACCTCATAGCGCAGCAGCAACAAGTGTTATGTATGCTTATGGGCGATCATATTTCTTAAAATTAACATTCAATTTAGGTATCAATTAATAAAATAATCATGAAAATATATTCACTTATTCTTGTTATTATAACATCAATATTTCTTTCATCTTGTTCAGACGAAAGTTCGCCTTTAGGACTCGACTTCGTTGCAGCTTTTAAAAATGAAAGTATTGATTTTAGTAAAATAGAAGGAGAAGAAACTATTCAGTTAGTTTTTTCTAAAACAGCAGAACAAGACGGGCAAGTACATATAAGAGTTAGCGCAGAAAATGCTAATTACGATGTAGATTATACGACATTACCAGCTGCAACACAAAACGAAATTATTGTTCCAATTAAGAAAGGACAATCAACAGCTAGTTTTACTTTTAAGAATTTAATTTATCCTTTTGATAGATCTGATAAAAAAGTTCAGTTCGAAATTGTAAAAATAGATTATCCTGCAGCAGTTATACAAGGATATAAATCGCTTAGTATTTCTTTTGACCGTTCTATCGGAGGAACTATGTCTCCAGAAGTAGGAGGTCCAAATCAACCCTATCAAGTCTATATTGATTTAAGTAAATCTGTTCAAACAAAAGTAAGAAGAGATAGTTGGGATTTAGGATTTTACAATGGTTCTTATTTCCGTGTTGTATTAAATGGATCTATTTATATGGCAACAAAAGCTTTAACAGAAACAGATATTACAAAAGTTACGAAAGCTTCTGTAAATAGTATTTTGGCTTCTGTTGCAGTAGGAACTTTTTCTGATTCGAATAAGGATTTTGTAGATCATCCTGCAGGAGATATTCTAAAAACTGCAATTGCAGAGATAAAAGATAATGATGCAGAAAATCCAGTTTATTTATTAAACTTAGGATATGAAGTAGGGAATACGACACCATCTGCTGGATCTGTTGCTATTGCTGGATCTGCGAGAGGATATAAAAAAGTAAGATTCTTAAAAAGAGGAGAAGACTATTTAGTTCAGTATGCTAATTTAGACGATACAACTTTCCAAGAAAAGACCATTAAGAAAAACTCAACACACAATTTTACTTTTTTAAATCTTGTTACAAATAGCGAAACTTCTGTTGAGCCAGAAAAATTACAATGGGATTTAAACTTTACAGTTTTCACAAATTTAATCGAAGGGAATGGTTCTTATGGATATTCAGATTTTGTTGTGAATAATTTAAAAGCTGGAGTTAAAGCTTATAGAGTAGATGTTTCAAGTAGCGTAACATATGACAACTTTAATGAAAGTATGATTGATGAGGTTAAATTTCAGAATGATCAACGTGTTATTGGAGACTCTTGGCGTCAAGTAACTTCACCACAAACAATTTATACAGATAGATTCTATGTTTTAAAAGATGCAGAAAATAATTACTACAAAATTAAAATGACATCTTTTATAAATGCTTCTGGTATAAGAGGAAATCCAAGTTTCGAATACAAATTAATAAAATAAATAACTAACTACTTATTGTGCATTATGCATTGAACGTCATTAGATGAAAAGTTTTATGAATAAACATAATGCACAATAGGTTATATAAATAATTAATAATATGAAAAAAATATTTACTTCTTTCGTAGTAGCAATGATAGCTGCTTCAGGTGTTAATGCTCAAGAACTTATTAAAGCTGAGGCTTTAATGGGACAAGGTTACGTTAATGATGTTTATTTTGGTTTAGAAAATCAAACATCAACTACTGTTGCTAGAGATTGGGATATTGCATTTTACAGACGAAGTCTATATTCTATGGGAGTACGATCTAACGATGGTAAAATTGCTAACGTTTACGAAGTTGCAGATAACTTTGATGCTTGGAATAATGTAACAATTGATAATTTATCAACTTTAACTCCATTATATAACAGTGATATAGATTGGGAAGATGGTGCTTTTAACCAAGGTTCTGCTCAAATGGGATGGGGATCTTACGATTTTGCAACTCATTTTGTAAATGGTAATGTAATCTTTGTTTTAGAATATGTATCTGGTGGTTATGTAAAATTTAGAATTAATGATTTAAAATCTGGTAGTTATAATTTTACTTATTCTAAGTATGTTGATGGAGGATGGGGAGAAGATAAAACTGTTACAATAGGACAGAATTCATCTTTAGATAGAATATTCAATTATTTTAATATCACGACAGATTCTGTAGTAACACCAGAGCCAGCAGACTCTCAGTGGGATTTAAAATTTACACAATACGCAACAGATTATCCTATGGGTAGTGAAACTGTAAAATATGTAGTTACAGGAGCTTTACACTCAGATAATGTAAGAGTTGCAGAAATTGAAGGAGAAGGGAAACCTGCTTCTAGTGTAGATTATAAAAAAGAAATTAATACAATTGGTTTTGACTGGAAAACTTTAAGTGGATTTAGTTATACGTTACGTGATGTAAGTTATTTTATAAAAAATACAGTATCAAACAAAATTTATAAGTTAGAATTTAATTCAATTCCATCATCAAGTGTAGGTAAATTAGGTTTTGAGTATACAGATGTAACAGCAACTTTGGCTACAACAGAATTAGAGAAAACAAAATTCGGAATTTATACAAATCAAGCACAACCAAAGTCGTTTAGCATTGTTTATAATTCTGCTGAAACAAATTCATCAAATATTGCGATTGCAGTTTATTCTATTAATGGACAATTAATCCATCAAGAAACATATAAACCGACATCATCATTTACAAATAAAACGATTAATTTATCGCAAGCACCAGCGGGAGTTTATGTAGTTAAACTTCAGTCGGGAGATAAAATTGAATCTAAGAAAATAGTTTTACGATAAAGTTCTGAGTTAACTTTATTTTGTCTCTTTGTGTGGGTTGCCCAATAGTTGGGCAACCTTTTTTTATTGTTGATGAGGTTTTATTTGCATGTGCTTATGTTGCTCATTCATTAAAACTTTTTCTCCTACGACAACAAAACCTTTGTTTTCGTATAATTTTTGAGCATTTGGATTTTTATAATCAACCAATAAACCTAAATTTTTGTGTTGCTTAACTGTAATTTCTTCAATTAAATAATCCAGAATTTTAGAGCCAATTCCTTTTCCTTGAAATTCATTTAAAACAGCAATTGTATCAATGTATATTTCACCTGCTTGTGTCTCATTTTCAGGATTTATTTCTCGATTATATTTTTGTTTCAATAAGTCTAATACTGGTTGTCTTAATTGATCCAAATATGCACCATCATAAAAAGTAGTTGAACCTGCTGGTTTGTTATCATATTCAACAATTACAGTATTTTGATAACTATACTGATTATCTTCTGCTTGTATTAATTCTTCTAAAAATCGGATTGCTTCTTCGTAATTATTCTCTCCAATAAATTCATAAACAATTTTATCCATTGCAAGCATCATTGTTTTTGCAATAAATGGATAATCTTCTTTTGTTGCTTTTCTAAAATTTGTCATAAAAAAATAGCCTTGAAATATTTCAAGGCTAAATTTATGAATTATAAAGGGAAATACTATTTAGTTTTCATTTTATCTAAAGCATTATTGTATCCCTCTTTTGCTTTTTCTCCTGCTTCTTTTGCTTCTGCTTTAACATCTTTTGCAGCATTTTCTACGTCTTGTTTAGCATCTTTTGCAGCTTTGTTAATGTCCTCTTTTGCTTTGTCAGCTTTAGCATCAACATTATCTACTGTGTTTTTTACACCTTGTTCTACATTATCAGCAGCATTTTTTAGTGCAGCTTTAGTATCATTCCATGCTTTTTCAGCATCGTCATAAGCTTTTTGCGCAGCTTCTGTTGCAGCTTTGTCACCTCTTGCTTTAGCTGCATCTAAATCTGCTTTAGCTTTGTCTAATTTAGCTTTTGCTTCAGATTCTGTGATTGTTGTAGTTGTTGTAACAACAGTTGCAGAGTCATTCGTAATTGAATCTACAGTTGTTTCAGTTTCAACTGCATTATCTTTTTCATTTTTACATGAAGTTGCAAACGATAATGATGCGATAGCAACTAATACAAATAATTTTTTCATAGTTTTTATAATAATGTTTAATAAACGTTTATATAACAATTTTGATACCATTTTTTACAGAAATGGTCTAATCACGATTTTTAATTGTCTGTTTTTTAACTTAAAACATTAAGTTATCAATAAATATGCGTGTTACAAGCGTTTTTTTATTCAATAAAATTATAAAAATGCCTAACTTTATTGAAACAAATTACACACATGAAATATTTATTAATTTTGCTATCAAGCTTATCAATAGCCCAAACTTACGAGGTTATTAATCAAGAGAATTCTGGTACTAGTTACAGAGGATTATCATTTCAGGATGCCAAAACATTTGTTGTTTCGGGATCTAAAAATACTATAGGAAAAAGTCTAGATGGAGGTAAAACCTTTACATGGATAAATCCTAAAGTTGTAAGTGATAGAGATTTTAGAGATGTAGAGGTTTTAGATAAGGATAATTATTTAGCGATGAGTGTAGATGCACCAGCTTATATCTTAAATTCTAAAGATGGAGGAAAAACATGGAATAAAGTGTATGAAAATAATACGCCAAAGATTTTTCTAGATGCAATGTATGTTGATCCTAAAACTAAAAATATAATTGTTTTAGGAGATCCAATGCGACCAGATAAACCTTTTGTTTTAAAGTCTTCGGCAAGTAATTTAAAAAAATGGGAGGAGGATTTATATGTAAATAAACAATTACTACGATTAAAAAATCCGAAAGAAGCATTTTTTGCATCAAGTGGAAGTAATATATATTCTGACGAAAAGCAAACACTTATTGTGAGTGGAGGAGAACAGTCTAATTTATATTATTATACATCGAGAGGAGGGCAATTATATATTTTAGATAAAACTAAAAGTAGTACTTCTGGTATAAATGGAATGGATTATAATCCGACTTATAATGTTGGTTATTTAGTTGGTGGAGATTATAAAAAACCAGAAGAGTCAAAACATAATTTATATAAATTTAAAATTTTAAATGGAGCTGTTTCTTTTGTAGATTCTTGGAAATATCCAGAAGGTTATAAATCTGGTGTAACAGTTATTGATAAAGATAAAGTTGTTGTTTGTGGTTATTCTGGTGTAGACTATTCCGTAGATGGTGGACACAATTGGAAAAATATTACAAAAGATAGTTACAATACGTGCAAAGTTTCTCCAGACAAAAAATATGTTATTTTGGTTGGAAACAATGGAAAAATTGGAAAAATAAATTTATAAGTAATTTTTAGACTTATAGAGATCACAATTTAGCCTTGTCAAGATTTTAAACTTTGGCAAGGCTATTTTATTAATTAAAAAACTCTTTCCAGATGCTAAATATTAGGTCTTCACCTAACTATTTTCTATCTAAACGAATCGTAAATGTAGTTCCTTTATTTACTTCAGATTCTAATTCTAAAATACCTTTGTGTAAAAGGACAATTTGCTGAACAATACTTAAACCAATTCCATTTCCTTCATTAAAATTCTTATTCTTTCCTCTAAAAAATAAATCGAATATTTTTTCTTGCTCATCTTCTGGTATACCAATTCCATTATCAGAAAACTGAATAATAAAATGTTCTTTTGTTGCAGAAAGCAAAACTGTACATAATTCGTCTTCAGAATATTTACATGCATTTTCTATTAAGTTTGTAAATGCAATATAAAGTAAGTAAGGATTACCAATAAATTCGAAATCATCGGGCATTTCATTCATTTCTAGGTTGTCGTAATTCACACTAATTTTATAATGATTATTCTTTCCTAAAATGTTCAGTTTAGCATCCATTAATACCTCATCTAATCTTAATTTTATAAAACTAACTTGAGATATATCGTAATTTGCTCGTGCCAAATCTAATAGAGCCGTTGATAAATCTGTTGCTTTCTGTGCATCAGAAAGCGCATTATCTATGGATTGTTTATAATCGTCTAACGTAACGTTTAATTCTTTTGCCAATTGCAATTCGGCAATTAATGCTGATAAAGGTGTTCTAAACTCATGAGAAATTGTAGAAACAAAGTTTTTATGCGTATTAAATGATTTTTCTAATCGATTAAAAGTTGAATTAAAGGTATGTGACAACTCATAAATTTCGTCTTTCGTTTTAGGAAGAGGTAAACGGTGATGAAGTCGATGTTCTGAAATGTCTCTAATTTGATTGATAATTTCTTTAAGCGGTTTCAAAGTATAGTAGGAGAAAATAAATCCAATTCCAAAAATTACTAAAACAGAAACAATGTAAATAATTTTTATATTATGTTTTAGTCGGTTCATGTAAAATTCTCCAGTAACATCTTTTGCTCGTCCTATGATATAAAACTTTTGGTTATTATACACATAAGTAACGGCCATATATTGCTGATTGTCTCCGTACCATTTTACACGATCTTTTTTTTCTATTTTTTTCCAAACCCAATTGTAGTTATTACCTAAAGGGATGGGTGTGTCTGAGAAAATAAGTTGTTTATCAGAATTATAAATACTCACATCAGCTTCGTTTAATATTTGCTTATTTCTAAGATGTAAAAAACGTATATGACTTTCATCCATTCCAGCTTCAAAATATAACTCAGATCGCCACGTAATTTTATATCCTAAGCGATCGAAAAATTCATCGTTTTGATTTTTTTCAGAAACCAAAACAATTGCATAAGCAAAAACGAGAAAAATTCCTGCGGTAAGTATACTATAGGTTAGTGCTGTTCTTATGGCTAGTTTCATAATAAATTAGTTAAGATGAAACCAATACCTGCTTTTGTATGAATAAGCTTTTGTTCGAAGTTTTTATCAATTTTCTTTCTTAAATAAGCGATGTAAACATCAATATAATTTGTTCCAGTATCAAACAAGTTTCCCCAAACATTTTCTGCAATCTCATCACGAGTTAAAACACGTTCTGGATTTTGCATTAAAAAATGTAATAATTTAAATTCCTTGGGAGTTAATTCTATTTTTTGCTCATTTCTAAATACATCTTGTTTATCCAAATCAATATACAATTCATCATACTTTAATGAGTGTTCTATTTGAGTTGTAACAGCTCTATTCAAAATAACTTTTACACGAACATATAATTCTCTCATATCAAATGGTTTCACCATATAATCATCTGCACCAGCATCAAACCCATTAATTTTTTCATCAATTGTACCTAATGCAGTTAGCATTAGAATTGGCAATTCAGGATGTAAGTGTTTTATTTTTTTGCTTAAACTAATACCATTCATGTGCGGAAGCATAATATCTGTTATTACTAAATCGTACTGATTATTTGTTAAATCGAAATAAGCTGTTTCTGCATCCATAAAAACAGCAACTTCATAACCTTGACTTGTTAATCCCTTTTTTAACAATGTAGCTACGCGTTCATTGTCTTCTATGACGATTATTCTCATAAGAAAATAATTTTTTTAATTATTGATGTATGATGATACAAAGATAGATACTAATAAGATTGGTTGATTAGAAATATAGCCGATCTATTTATACGTAAAAAATTCTTAAAATAATTTAACAAATCAAACGATAGTAGATCAGTTGTTTAAGTTGTTTTCTTATGTCCTGCAATTAGATTTGTTATAAAAATTCTAATAGTTTTCTAATAGTTGCCCTTTCATTTCGAGAATACATTTGTCCTGTAAAAAAAGAAGAATAGTTCATTTTACAGTTAATAATTATGAAAAAGAAATATATAAAAATCGGAACAGTTGTTTTGCTTGCTTTTTTGGGAGTAAACAAAATGAATGCTCAGGAAAAGAAAAATGATTTTGGGAATCCTCCTTTAATTCATTATTTAAACGATGAGCATACAAGATCTATATCTTTAAGTGGTTATGCAGAAGCATGGGCAAGATATACACAACTTAATCCTGGTAGTATGATTAACGACCAAAATAAATCTGAATCTGCAGATTTATCTTTAAGAAGGATTCGTGTAAAGATGACTTATAAGCCAACAGAAAAATTAACGTTCGTATTACAAGGAGGAGCAACAAATGTGAATGCAAACCAAAAAGGAGTTAATAATTTTGAGTTATTAGATGCTTATGGAGAATATAAATTTTCTAATGCAATTCAGTTTGGTGCTGGTCGTTCTACTTGGAGAGGTTTATCTCGTTTTACAACAGGACCATTAAATACTTTATTATATGACCTTCCTGCTTATGCAACATCTAATGCTGGTATTACAGATGCTACAGTTCGTGAATTAAGTGCTTACTTAAAAGGACAAATAGGAAAATTTGACTATAGATTAGTTGTAGCAGATCCTTATACAAATTTAATGGCAGATCCTAAACTTAATGTTGCAACAGTAAGTAAAAATGCAACAAATAAAGATTTCTCAGGATATTTTAGATATGCTTTTTTCGATACAGAAAATATTTCTTCTCCTTTTAATTCTGGTACTTATATGGGGAAAAAGAAAGTATTAAGTGTAGGAGCTGGTTTTGATTATATACACAATTTAATGTGGCATAAAGACGAGCTAGATGTGACTAAAAATGATGACATGAAAAACTTTGCTGTTGATGTATTTTACGATGCACCAATTAACAAAGAAAAAGGAACATCTATTAGTGCTTATGCAATGGCAATGCACAACGATTATGGACCAAATTATGTTCGTTATGTAGGAACTAATAATCCAGCAACTGGAGTTAATTCTGCTAATGCAAGTCTTAATGGTGCTGGTAACGCTATGCCTATTATTGGGACAGGAAATACTTATTTCTTACAAGTTGGTGGAACTCTTCCTTATTTCAATAAACAGAAAAATGATATGCAATTACAACCTGCTGCTTCTGTTCAATTATCAGATTTAAAAGGTTTAAAAGACAACGCTGTTATTTATGATGCTGGTGTTTCTTTATTGTTTAATAAAATGTCATCAAGATTAACTTTTGATGCTCAGAATAGACCAATTTTTACAAACGATGGAGGTAATGCTGTTGCAACAGACAGAAAATGGCAGTTTGTATTAAAATACAGAATAGATATTAGTTAAAAAACAATTATTATGACAACAAGTAAAAAATTAAGAAGTTTAGCTTTAATAGGATTAATGACGCTTTTATGCTCTAATGTAGCATTTGGGCAATCTAAAAAACAGAAACATCAAGATAAACCAGTTTATTTTCATTATTTAGTTTTTTGGCTAAAACCAGACTTATCTCAACAAGAAGTTGCAGATTTTCAAAACTTTTTTGAAGGCTTAAAACAATTGCCTTATCAAAAGAATTTAAGATATGGAACTCCGGCAGCTTCTTCACCAAGAAGTGTTCTAGACCAAACATATACGTATAATGCTTCTATGGAGTTTGATTCTTTAGAAGATTTAGAAAAATATGGTCAATTACCAGAACATTTAGCTTTAGTAGCTAAATACAAACCTTATTTCGTGAAAATGTTAGTTCACGATACTGTATACAATCAAAAGAAAAAATAATACATTCAATACATTTATTTAATTATAATTAAAATGAAAAAATTCGTACAAAGTGCGATGGTTGCTATCGTAATGGTAGCATCATTCAATGCAAAAGCAAATGATAAAATTGCTAATGACGGTAAAAACGATCCTGTAAAAGTTGTAAAAGAGGAGGAAAGTAGTATTCCTGCAATTCGTTTAATTAGTAAGCCAGATGGTAGCTCTTCTTTTGAAGTAGGAACAATTAAATGTCTACAACATTTAAATACTTCTACATTTTGGATGAATAACTCGGTAGAAGACTGGGAGAAAGATACGCACAAAGCGCCAAGAAGACAATATGTTGTTACATTAAAAGGTCGTATTAAGTTTAAAGTAACAGACGGGTCTACTTTTATTGTAAAACCAGGAACAGTTTTATTAGCTGAAGATACTTCTGGAAAAGGTCATAGCTGGGAGATGGAAGATGAAGATGATAATACTTGGGTAAGATTATATATTCCAATTACCGAAGGAAAAGAAGACTTCTTTGTACCTAACAAATAGTAATCTTAGTGATTGAAATTGATGGAAATCAGTGCAGACTTTATGTTTGTGCTGATTTTGTTTTTTATGCACATTCCCTTAAAATTCTAAATTTCTTCTAAATCTGTTTGTTTTTTTACCAGAACAATAAAATTCTAAGTTTAAGATATGAAGAAATTAGTATCATTTATCGCAACATTGGCCGCGCCTTTTGCAATAGAAGCACAAGATTCTATTCTAGAAAAGAAAGACAGTTTATCATTTATTAAATCTAAACGAATGAGTGATAGAGATCTTGCTAAAAAAAGAGAAGGAACATTTATCACAGGTATACCTGATATTTCTTCAGATCCAGTAACTGGTTTTGGATTTGGAGTAAGAACCAATGTAATATGGAATGGAAAAAGAGATAATGAGTTATTTGCTTACACACCATATTTAATGAAATTAAAAGCCAATGCAGCTTATTATACATCTAATGCAAGAGAGTTGGCTTTGTCATTAGACATACCTTATTATAAGGGAACGAGATGGCGTTTCAAAATAGATTTTAAAGCGCAACAGAATCCTGCAAATTTATATTTTGGTCTTACAGAGAAGACATTAGGAGATTTACATCTTCCATCTGACGAAAACACAACTTTTTCAACTTATAAAGAATACGATAAAGCAAGAAAAACATTAAGACCTGGAGGTCCAGGTGAAGCCGCACTTGTTACAGATGCGTTATCTAATCGTTTTAGAGAAACAGAATATATGCTTAATCTAAAAGCAGATTATGCCTTAGGAAATGGAAAATGGAGAATAATGGGAGGGTATGAAATACAACACTTAGATTATAAAACATTTGAAGGTACTGAAGCAGATGCAATTGATCCTGTTCTTGGAAAAACGAAAGCTCCTAATGGGACATCTCTTTTAAGACGTGATTTTGAACAAGGAAAAATTTCTGGAGTTAATGGAGGATGGGTTTCTATTATACAAAATGCTATTATATACGATACAAGAGATTTTGAACCAGACCCAACAAAAGGGGTTTATTTTGAAATTGCGAATGAATATTCTAGTAAATTTATTGGTTCACAATTTGATTTTGATAAATTATTGATACAAGCACGTTACTATCAGAAACTTCCATTTGGACCACGAACAGTTTTAGCAGGACGTGTAGGAGTAGGAAATGTTTTTGGAAAAAATGCACCATTTTTTGAATATCAAGATCAATGGAGTCCCGAAGGAAGTATAAATGCAATGGGTGGTAAAGCTTCATTAAGAGGTTATAGAGCCAATCGTTTTTTAGCTAGATCGATGTGGTTTACAAATTTCGAATTAAGAACGCGTTTAGCCGAAACAACGTTATGGAAACAACATTTATCGTTTACAATAGCTCCTTTCTTTGATATGGGAACAGTACGTGATCGTTGGCAAGATTTAAACTTTAAAAATATTAAATCTTCTTATGGAGCAGGTTTTAGGATAGGTTGGAATCAATCTACAGTATTATATTTTGATTATGGAAAATCTAAAGAAGATGGTTTATTCTTTTTTGGAATTGGACAAGCATTTTAACACGAAGTACTTTAAGTAGATGAAAAAACGAGTTTATACTCGTTTTTTTATTTTATATAAATGTAGTATTCTAAATTTCTTCTAAATCGAGTTGCAGTTTTGCGTGTAAATTTTAGAAGTTAATATGTTTTCAAGAATCAAAAATATCATCATCGTCGTTCTTATTGGTATTTATCAAGTTCAAGCACAAGATTCTATTTATCGTTTTAATAATTCAGAGCAAGATAGTATTGTAGTCAATCAAGAGAATAATTATAAATTAAATTACAAACATTTAATTGCACCAACTGTTCTTATAGGTTTTGGAATTGTAGGTTTAGAAAGTGACGGATTAAAACAATTGAATTTATCTACCCGAAATGAGATAAATGAACATCAACCAAAGCATATTTCATTAGATAATTATACGCAATTTGCACCAGCTTTAATGGTATATGGTTTAAATGCTTTCGGAGTAAAAGGAAAACATAATTTTAGAGATAGAACTATTATTTATACTACATCGCAATTAATTTCTGCTGCATTTGTTGTTCCACTAAAACATCTAACAAATGAAGAAAGACCAGATAAATCGAATAGATTATCTTTTCCGTCAGGACATACAGCAATAGCATTTTCTTCTGCACAGTTTATGTTTAGAGAATATAGAGATACTAATTTTTGGTTAAGTATTTCTGGTTATTCATTTGCTGTTTTTACAGGTATTTATAGAATGGTAAATGACAAACACTGGATAAACGATGTGGTTGCAGGAGCAGGCTGTGGAATCTTATCGACAGAATTAGCTTACTTTTTATACCCTAAAATTAATGGACTATTATTGCGCAAAGAAAAAAAATCTACAACAATGATAGCTCCTTTTTATCAAAATAAAAGTTTTGGAATTGGATTGGTAAAGAGTTTTTAACTCATTTAATTTTTTCGTTTATTCAACATTTGTGCATATTCGGATGGACGAACACCAACAACTTTATAAAAAATATTACTGTAAGCCGATAAAGAATTATAACCAATCATCATGGCTATTTCGTACATGTTATATTGGTTTTCTGCAATTAACTCAAAAGATTTAGAAACACGCAGAGAACGTAAAAATCGAACATAATTCATTCCTAGACTTTCTTTAAATTTTCTTGAAAGTGTACGCGTACTCATTCCAAAAAGTTTTGCAACTTCGTCTATAGTATAATTCTTTTCGATATTATTCATTAGAAATCGTCCTATTTCAATTAACTTTTTATCTTTTGGAAAAGGATGTTGTATCGAAATAGGTAATTTATTCGAATCCATTTCTGGTAAAATAGATTTTATAGCATTCAAGAAATTATATTTCGCCTTATCATCTTCAAGAATAATCCCATTCCAATTTTTTGTAAATAAGAACATCTCTCTTAATAAATCATTTACAAAGTAAATATTTGTATCACTGTAAAAATTATCTTCTTCGTCCGATGTTTTAAAGTAGAAATTATAAAGACTAGAATTTTTGCTATACGTTAGTATAGAATGAGGAATATTGGCAGGAATCCACATAAAACACCTTGCGGGTAAATACCAATGCTTGTCATTTATAAAAATATGAACAATACCGCCTTCAGCATAAATTAGTTGCGATTTTTTGTGTTGATGTATACCTGTTTCTATATCATCTACACTTACATTTTGAACATAGAAATCTATTGTTGATTTATCTACATCAGCGAAGAAATCTGTTTTTAGCATAACATATTTTGTACTTACATCCGATACAAAAATAAACGATTTTGGCGTAAATGAGCAAATGTTTTTCTTATTTTATCTTTAAGCTTAGTCCGCTTTGCACGTACCTTTGCAGTATCAAAAATCAATAAAACATTCAGAATTTATTACAAAATGATATTTAAAATTTTTAAATATCAATTGCTTGCATTTGCATTAATGTGGAGCGGATTTTCCAATGCTCAACATGATGTAGATTATAGTTCGTTGAAATTAAGCAAAGCAATTGAAATAGGATTACAAAACAATAAGAAATTACAAATCAATTCTATAAAAACAAATTTAGCAGAATTGAAAGAACACGATTTGAAAAATGAAAAGTTACCTAATGTCAATTTTCATACAGGTTTTGGTGTTCGAACTAATTTAAGACAATATGAAGAAGGATTTTTAAAACCATCTACAAAATACAATGTCCCACGTGTATATTATGATTTTACACTTTCTGCAGAGATTCCTATTTATATGGGAGGAAAGCTAAATAACGAAGAAAAGAAAGCTGAAATAGAAACTGATATTTCAAAATTAAATTTTCGTAAAAATGAACGTGAATTAAGAATGCAAATTATAACTTCTTATCTACAAGTATTGCACTTGCAGGAACAACAGAAGCTAATTTCAGATAAAATGCACGAAGATTCTATTGTTATAAAACAAACTCAAGCATTAAAGAAAAATGGATTAGTGACTTACAATGAAGTGTTGCGTACAGAATTACAGTTATCTAACCATAAAATGTCTTTTACAGAACTAGATAATGAAATAGCAATAGTGGAACACGAAGTGAAAACTATTTTGGCAATTTCTGAGGATAACGAAATCCATCTTGATACCAAAGAGTTATTTACAGATACAGATCACATTGGTCTTGTTGATGAAATGATTTTAGAAGCAAATGATAAGAATGAAACATTAAAAATTGCCAAAGAAGATTTGCATATAAAAGAGTTAGATAAAAAAATAGTAAAATCTAATATTCTTCCAAAAATATCAGCAGGAACAGAATATGGATTACAATATCCAAACATGATGTTTTTTCCGCCCGAAAAATACCTAAATAGAATAGGAATGGTGGGTGTTAGTGTTACTATGCCGTTAAGTGATTTATTTAAAAATAAACAGAAAATGCAAATGGCGGATCAAAATATTTCCATAGCAAAACTGCAGATAGAAGAAAAAGAAAATCAAATAAAACATGATGTTTTTGCTTCTAATAAACGTCTGGAAGAAGCCATAGAAAAAATAAAAATTGCAGAAGAAGCAATTGCTCAAGCCAAAGAGAATTATAGAATAGTTAGAACTAAATACATTAATAAACTTAGTTTAATTACAGAATTAATAGATGCTGATAATGCTTTTCTAGAAGCAGAATCTAATTTGATTTCTCTACAAATCAATAAACAATTAAAATATTATCAATTACAATACACTTTAGGAAATTTATAAAACAATGGGAAAACAACTTACAAAAGGAGATAGAAGAGTAAATAGGGCGCTTTCTACAGTTGCATGGATTTTTATTTTAATAGGAATTATTACAGTTGGTTGGTTTTATTTATTTTCTAGATCACACGTTACAACAAACGATGCACAAGTGCGTCAATATATTACACCAGTAGCTAGTAAAGTATCTGGATTCGTAAAAAAAGTAAATTTTAAAGAAAATGAATTTGTAAAGAAAGGAGATACATTAGTTGTAATTGATAATCGAGAATTTAAGAATCAAGTAGATATTGCAGCTGCAAATCTAGAAAGTACATCACAGTCTGTTGCAACTTATCAGAAAGCTGTAGAAACAAAATCTTCTGATACAAGTATTATCAATGCAAAAATTGATGCGGCAAAGATTGATGTTTGGCGAACAGAAAAAGATTATCAACGCTTTAAAAACTTGGTTGATGAAGATGCTGCGACTATGCAACAATTTGAAGAAGTAGAAGCGAAATACAAACAAGCAAAAGCCAATTTAAAAGCTCTACAAGAACAACTGAATGCGGTAGGGGTTATTACATCTGCAGAACAAACAAAAGTTGCACCTGCAAAAACAGAAGTTCTACAAAGACAAGCACAATTAAACAATGCAAAACTTATTGCATCTTATAGTTATGTTGTGGCGCCTTATGATGGTTGGGTTGGTGTAAAAAATATACAAGAAGGACAATTAATAAAAGAAGGGCAAACATTGGTACAAGTTGTTTCTGAAGAGAAATGGATTGTTGCCAATTTTAAAGAAACTCAATTAGGAGAAATCGATTTAAATAAAGTAGTAGAAATTAAAGCGGATGCATATCCGAATATAGAATTCGAAGGAAAAATAGAATCTCTTTCTCCAGCTTCTGGTTCAGAATTTTCTTTGATAAAACCAGATAATGCAACAGGTAATTTTGTAAAAATAGAACAACGTTTTCCTGTAAAAATTTTATTAAAAACTTCTAAAAATAATGACAAGTTACGTACAGGAATGAATGTAATTGTATCGACTGAAAAAATAAACTAATGTCACAAGAAAATTCAATATTTAAAAAATGGGTTCCGCAGAAAATGGTTGTTCCAATCTTTATGATTACACTATTTCCTCACATGATGATCCTCTCATTATTCAATATGAATAGCACATTTACAGCATCTTTTTTAGATTTAGAAGTTGATGATTTACAGTTTCTATTTTCTTTAGCTTATGCCATGATTGTGTGTGGATTATTTATTCATGTGCGTTTTTTTCATTTTTTTAATGTTCGAAATTATTTACTTACAATGACAATGCTTAATATCATTGTCTTGTTTTCTATGACATTAACAACCAATAAGGAATTAGTTTTATTGTTGAGATTTATACAAGGACCATTAACTATTTTAGAAGGCGCTATTTTATTGCCAATTATTATGGCGAATATTAAGAATGAAAATTCTAAATTAATTACTTATTCTTTTTTATACGGATTAATACTAACAGGAGATAAAATAACAACGTCTATTGCAAAATTTGCCATACAGAATTACAATCATAACATGATGGTTTATACAATTATGATTTTGCATGTTGTAGCACTTACTATTTATGTTTTCTTTTTTAATCAGAATAGAATGTTTCCTAAAAAGCCTTTGTATCAATTGAATTTAGGAGGAATATTTTTAATGATGATATCACTTATTTCAGGTGCTTTTTTCTTAATTTATGGAAAGAAATATAATTGGTTCGAATCTTCTTATATCGTATTAGCTTTTGCAAGTACATTAATTTTTAGTGGACTTTTTATTATTCATCAAAAAACAACTAAAAGACCATTGTTTAATTTTGAAGTCTTACAATCAGAACGTGTAATACTTGGAATAATCTTATTCTTTGTGTTTTATATTTTACGTTCTGGTATGAGTAATATTTACCAAGTAATGGCAACAGTATGGCATTGGCACTGGGAATATGTGTTAGAGATTCAGTATTTTAATGTTATTGGTTCTATAACTGGAATTATACTTTCTTTCTTTTTAGTAAAGAATAAAATAGATTTTAGAATTATTTTTTCTGTAGGATTTACGCTTTTAGCTTTTAGCATGCTATGGTTTAGTTATTTATTTTATCAAGAAACACAGCTTTCTGCAATTACGCCACCGCTAGTTTTACAAGGAGTATCGCAAGGAATGTTATTTACACCTTTGGTGTTGTATATTATAGGTTCTGTTCATCCTAATTTTTCGGGAAGTGCTTCTCATGCTGGTGTTGCTGCTCGTTTTTGGACAACAACAATAGGCTTTTCTGTTATGCAAAATGCAGTTTTGTATCTCACTACAAAACATCAATTTTCTATGGTTAAGAATTTGGATAAATCATCTCCAATTTTTCAGGAACAATGGGCTAATCTATCCAATAAAAACAGCTTAATCCATTTACCAAACGATGCAGACTTATTATCTGCAGGTGTCTTGAAAAGTAAGTTATTTAATCAAGCATTATTAGTTTCAAATATCGAGATTTTTAGAGTATTATTTATCTTAGGAATCATTACAGCTTTTATAATTTTGGTGTATCGTCCAATTAAAAATAGATTATTTGCTTAGTTCTTTCCTATCCAACCTAAATGAGTGTTTTTAAAATTATCTGTAAATTTTAATCCATACCCAAATATTCTATCCATTGCAGAATGAGCAAATAAAATAATTCCGATCAAAGAAATGAGAGAGTTGTTGAATAATGTTCCAAACATAAAAATTAGAATACCAATAAATTTATGGTGGAATATGTTATATAACCATGCTCCAATTTTTGGATTGATTAAATATCCTAACATAGAGAAATCTGGTAATAGAATACAAATTGGGAAAACCCACCAGGCATATTCTAACTGATTAAATAAGATTATCGAAAGTATAAATTGTCCTAATTCTTCTAGTTTTAAGAGATTATTCATTTTGAAAAGCATAATTACTAAATTTTATTAAAGCAAATATCCTTAAGATTTAAAAAGTAATTTTTGACAAAAGTCAAGAGTTTTCAATTTTTCTTTTTCTAATTCTACTAAAAGTTTCTGCTGACATTCCAAGAACAGAAGCAATGTATTGTAATGGAACTTGATTAAACAGTGCTTTATTTTGCGTAAAATATAAATCGTATCTTTCTTCTGCAGACATCGATAAATGAGAGAATATTCTATCTTCTATCATAGAGAAACATTTTACAATAAATCGTTTTTCAATTTCATTCCATTTCGGAATGTCTTTACATAATTTCTCATAATTTTCCTTTGTAATGGTTAATAATATTAAATCTGTAAATGCTTGTATTGTCCAACGGTTAGGTTCATTAAAAAAGAAACCTTTAACATCTGTTACCAAGAAGTTTTCAGTAGAAATCCATTGTGTTATTTCTTTTCCTTCGTCAGACAAAGCATAAACTCTTAAAATACCATTTTGCACAATGCTCAGTTTATTACATACAGTATTTGCTGTAGAAAAGAAATCATTTTTATTCAGTTTTTCTTCATAAAAATAAGAACGAATAATCTTTAATTCGTTTATCGTTAACTCTCCAAAATGATTCTGTAGAATTTCATCAAAATCTTTCATGATAATTGAATTAATGATACAATCTAAAACCTAATTTAGTACACATTGTAGCGTGTTTATCGAAAAGTAGATGTACCAATTCTACAACATCATCTGTTTCTTTTGCTAAGCAAAAAAAGTATTGATCTAAAACTGTACTTAATAATGGAGAAGAATTTACATAGCCAGATAAAGCTTTTGCACCAGTTACATCTAAAAAATATTGAAAAGTCTCGTCTTCTAATTCTAGCTTTTTTGTATTGGCAAAGTGAACGATTTTATCTGTAAGTTTTCCTTCAAAAATTTCTGCAATTTCTTCTAAACTATAGTAATAATCATCAATCTGTATTACATTATTGTCTCCTTCAAAAACCAAATAAATAATTTTATAATCTCTAAAATCTCTATCAAAATGCAATAAATTACTAATACTTTCTTCAAAGCTTTCTATGCTATCACACGTCTTGTAAACATTCGTTATTTGAAAGTTTTTAGCCAAATGCTCTAAAAAATCTAATAGCTGAAAATCTTTTTGTTCCTCAATATCTTCTACACCTTCTAAACAAAATAGTTTAAAATCGTCTATTTCATCATTAATTGTAATATCGTTCATTGCTTTTTACTATTCATCAAAGTTAAGCGTAAAGTTTTTAATGACTAAACTCATTTGATTAACTTAATTATAATTATTAATTTAGAATAATTCTACATAAATAAGGTTTAATGGAAAAAATGATTGATCTTGAAGATCTTGCAAAACAGTTAAGTTGTCCAGATGGAGAAAACGGAATAGCTGTTGGTGAAATAATGAATGAAAGCAATATCGGGATGACAAAATCTGCAATAGATAATTTGCAGTTAAAAGATAGAGAACAAATTCTAGAATTAGGTCATGGAAATTGTAAACATTTGCCTTATGTTCTTAAACAAGCAAATGATTTAGAATACATTGGTTTAGAGCTTTCTCAAACAATGAAAAATAGTGCAATCTTAAATAACTCAGATCATTTAAATTCTAATGTTAGATTTGAGCTTATTCGAGACGAAAGAATACAATTTTATGAAAAAAGATTCGATAAAATATTTACAGTTAACACAATTTACTTTTGGAAAGAGCCTGAATTCTTTTTAAACGAAATTTACAGAGTACTGAGATTTAATGGAAAGTTTTCTCTTGCTTTTGCTAAAAAAGAATTTATGGAAACTTTACCTTTCACACAATTTGGGTTTAACTTATATACAGAAGTAGAAGTGATTAAATTACTGAAATCTGCAAAGTTTGCAATTGAAAATATTGAAACGATTACTGAAAATGTTTTAAGTAAGAATGGAGAAATGGTTGAAAGAGAATTTATTGTAATTGTTACTAAGAAATAGATAAGATTTAAATTCAATATAAACTTAATTTTCTAGCGAAAGAAATATAAAATAATTTCTAAAAGCATCAAGAATTATCCGAAATTTGTTTCTTTATTACAAGAATATGATACAACCACAAAGAGTCTTTGATTTACCTCGCTTACAACAAGAGAAAACACCAAACATTAATATTTTTAATTATAAAGAAGATAATGAATGGAAAGGTATTTCGACAACAGATTTCATTAATAGAATCAATAATATTTCTAAAGGTCTTATTGCGGCTGGTGTACAACCAAATGATAAAGTTGCTTTAATTAGCGAAAATAGACTGGAATGGAACTTAATGGATTTTGCCATTCAGCAAGTAGGTGGAGTTGTGGTTGCTATTTATCCTAATATTTCTGACAAAGATTATGAGTTTATTTTAAATGATGCAGAAATAAAACTTTGCTTTGTAAGTAATGATTTTTTGTATCAGCGTTTATTGGGAATAAAAAATCAACTTCCAATTTTAAAAGAAGTTTACACGTTTAATACTTATCTAAATACACCAAATTGGGTAGAACTTGTTTCGAAAGGTTTATCTATTTCTGATGAAACATTAAATGCTCAAATTAATACCATTCAAACAACAGATTTAGCAACTATAATTTATACATCTGGAACAACAGGAAATCCGAAAGGAGTAATGTTGACACACGAAAATTTATTAGCAGATGTTATAAGTTCAGAATATTCTTTTCCTGTACAAGCTTACGATAAAGCCTTATCATTTTTACCAGCTTGCCATGCTTACGAGCGTGTTTTTCAATATGTATATATCTACATGGGATTGCCAGTTTATTATGCGCAATCTATGGATACGATTGGGCAGGATATGAAAGAAATACAACCTCAAATTTTTTCTGCAGTACCTCGAGTATTAGAAAAAGTCTACGATAGAATTATGTCGAAAGGAGAGGAGTTGAAAGGTATAAAAAGAAAACTTTTCTTTTGGGCAATTGCATTGGGCGAAGAATACGATTTAGATGAAACTAAACTTTCGGCTTGGTATAAAATTAAATTATCAATTGCACGAAAATTAATATTTTCTAAATGGAAAGAGGCTTTAGGTGGTAATATAAAAGGAATAGCATCTGGAAGTGCTACTTTACAAACAAGATTACTAAAATTATATTTAGCTGCTGGTATTCCAATTTATGAAGGATATGGATTAACAGAAGCGGGACCATGTTTAGCTGTAAATTGTATTAAAAGAGGAATGAAAATAGGAACTGTTGGTTTACCTCTTATCAATATAGATATTAAACTAGCAGAAGATGGAGAAATTTTAGCAAAAGGTAAAAATATCATGAAAGGATATTACAAGAATCCTGAAGCTACAGAAGAAGTTTTAAAAGATGGTTGGTTATATACTGGCGATATTGGTGAATGGGTTGACGGAAAATTTTTAAAGATTATAGACCGTAAAAAAGAGATGTTTAAAACATCTGGAGGAAAATACATTGTTCCTCAACAGATAGAAAAAGTAATGTCTGAATCTAATTATATAGAACAAATAATGGTTGTAGGAGAAGGTAAAAAATTCCCTGCTGCACTTATTGTTCCATCTTATGAAAAGTGTTTAGATTGGGCAAAAAATAACGACAAATCTTTAGTTTCTTTAACAAAAGAAGAGCTCTTAACTTCATCAGCAATAGAAGAATTAATTTCATCAGAATTAAACAGATTAAATATCAATTTTGGAAACTGGGAAAAACTTAAAAAGTTTGTGCTTTTACCAAATGAATTCACAATTGAAACTGGAGAGTTAACCCCAACTTTAAAAATGAAACGAAAAATTATTGCTGAAAAATATAAACAAGAAATTGAGCAATTGTATAGATAGATTTAAGAAGTTAGAGTTTAGAAATTAGTATTTTAAAAATACTAATTGTCATGTTGAATTTATTTAAATATCACATCCTCTAATTTAAAAAATTACAATGCAATTTTCTGTCAGTTCGAGTGATTTTTCGGAATGAAATGAAGAAAAATTGTATCGAGAACTTAGACAAGAAAACTCATAAACTGTCTTAGTTCTCGATACAAAATTCTAAACGAATTTCACTCGAACTGACAGTTTTAATAAACAGTGATATTGAAACAACATTTCGACAAGCTAAATGTGACAAGGAGGACAAGCTAAACTTAAAAGCAATTTTATTACATCAAGTGTCATGTTGAATTTATTTCAACATTGCATCCTTTAATTTAAAAAATTACAATGCAATTTTCTGTCAGTTCGAGTGATTTTTCGGAATGAAATGAAGAAAAATTGTATCGAGAACTTAGACAAGGAAAGTAAAATGTAGAGAGTACAAAGTATTTTAGTATTTACTACATTTTGTCATGTTGAATTTATTTCAACATCGCATCTAATATTGTAAATTTAGAAATATAACTCTCATCACAATAATTTAAACTAAGACAACATTTATTTTCAATATTTTTGTATAAATAAATCATTTTTTGGAACCAATAGAAATTCATGCAAAACAAACAAGTAATTGGGGACTATTAATAGGAAGTTTAATTTTCTTATTTTGTTCTGTCTACTTGTACCTTAACGCCAATCAAGTTAATTCGCCATCGATGGCAAAAATAATCAGCGGAATTTTATTTGTTCCAAGTATTATTTTATTAGTATTCTCCGCAAATAAACTGCGTAAAAAGCAATTAGTTTTATTGATTGATAAACGAGGAATTGTATTTCATCCTTCCGCTAATTTAAATTACATGGAGTGGAAAAATATTGCAGAAATAGAAGACTTAAAATTACCACGTCAACGCGTTATCAATATAAAATTGGTAGAAAGCGATTTATTTTTGCAGAATGAAAGTAATACATTTTTACAAGCGCGTATGAGATTTTGGTACAAAATGTATGGAGCAGTTGTTTCCTTTGATGCCAATACATTAAACAAACATCATTTCGAAATCTTAAATCTATTTGATGATTTTATGGAAGATTATAAAACTTCTCTTACAACATAAACCAATTAATTCATCAGAATCAACTAATTTTGCACAATGCAATTGGATTTACTTTATAAAAATTTAGGAATTAAGGATATGAATGCTATGCAAAGATCAGCATTCAAAATGTCCGAAAATCAACGCGATTTAGTTTTATTATCGCCAACAGGATCAGGAAAAACATTAGCTTTTCTATTTCCAGTTTTAAGAGATTTAAAACCAGACGTAAAAGGAGTTCAGTGCTTAGTTTTAGTTCCTGCACGCGAATTAGCATTACAAATAGAAACTGTTTTCAAATCAATGAAATCAGACTATAAAGTAACATGTTGTTATGGTGGGCACAATACTAAAATAGAACAAAACAATTTATTAGAAGCTCCAGCAGTTTTAATAGGAACACCAGGAAGAATAGCTTACCACTTACGCAACGAAAATTTTGATCCAACTACGGTTAATACTTTAGTTTTAGACGAGTTTGATAAAGCATTAGAATTAGGTTTTAAAGAAGACATGAGTTTTATTGTGAATCAACTTTCTGGATTAAAACAACGTATTTTAACATCTGCAACAGAAATGGAAGATATTCCAGAATTTGTTGGTTTAAATGATGAAAAAATAGTTAGTTATTTAAAAAATATCGAAGTAAAACCAGATTTACAAATGAAATTAGTTAACACGATTTCTGAAGAAAAACTGGATACTTTATTTAATCTTATATGTAAAATAGGTAATAAGCGAATGCTAATTTTCTGTAATCACAGAGATGCAGTAGATAGAATTAGTAACTTATTACATGAAAAAGGAATTGCACGTGAAAGTTTTCACGGTGGAATGGAACAAGATGAAAGAGAAAGAGCTTTACTAAAATTCCGTAATGATTCTGTTCGTGTTTTAATTACAACAGATTTAGCGGCAAGAGGATTAGACATTCCAGAAGTAGATTCTATTATTCATTATCAACTTCCACCAAAAGAAGCAGCTTTTATTCACAGAAATGGTCGTACAGCTCGTATGAATGCAAAAGGTTTTGTTTATTTAATTATTAGTAATGAAGAACATTTTCCTTTTGTAAAAGAAAACTTAGCTGTAGAAAATTTAGGAGGAACATATAAAATACCAGAAAGAACACCTTATCAAACTATTTATATATCTGCCGGTAAAAAAGATAA
Organism: Chishuiella changwenlii; assembly: GCF_900142565.1. Taxonomy (GTDB): domain Bacteria; phylum Bacteroidota; class Bacteroidia; order Flavobacteriales; family Weeksellaceae; genus Empedobacter; species Empedobacter changwenlii. The sequence goes on along the minus strand of NZ_FRBH01000009.1, from coordinate 52,287 downwards.
AGTAAACAAAGTAGATATTGTTGGATTTTTATTTAAAAAAGGTAATTTAGATAAGAATGATGTGGGTATTATCGAGGTAAAAGATACTACATCTTATGTTGCCATTAATAGAAAAAAAGTGCCAGATATTTTGAAAAATTTAAATGGTCAAAAAATTAAAAATAAGAAAGTGAAAATGCAAATTGCATATTAATATAAAATTGCAGTTTTACTTTAATTAAATATATTTAAATAACTGATTAATAATTATATAAATTAAAAATAATTATGATTGCACATCACGTACTTTTCTGGTTAAAAGATGATATAACAGAAGCTGAATATAACGAATTCAAAACTGGATTAGAGGATTTAGAAAAAATGACACCAACAAAATTCTTTCATATTGGAACACCTGCTGCAATAGAAAGAGATGTTGTAGACGGAACATATTCTTTTTCTTTATTTGTTGCTTTTGAAGACATGACAAGTTTTGAAATTTATCAAAAACATCCACAGCATATAGAGTTCATAAACGGACCTAATAGACATGCTAAAAAAGTTTTAATTTATGATGCAGATTAAGAATTGAAAATCTTTCTATGAGAAATATACTATTATTCATTCCATTTTTATTTGTTTTATTTTCTTGTCAAAATGAAGATGATTCTACAAATGAAATTTATAAAAATCGATACGAAAGACGATTCATTATTTTTCAAGATTCTTTAGGGACAACAATTAGAGATAGTGGAGTGGTAAGAGTTTCTCAAAAAGATAATATATTCAAATTTGATTTTGAAGTTGCGAGTGGAACTGTAAAACCTATCGAAAATATAAGAATGGAAATTACAGGGAATAATACACTTCGAAATTTAGAATGGACACCATCAAAATTAATCACGCTTTCAAAAGATAGTATCAATATCTCGTATAGAGAAGGAGCTAGCTATTGGTTTGTGAATGGAATTTCTTCATTTTAAGAAAGACTGAAGCTATAAGACTATATGATGTAAGGTCTTTTTTTAATAAAAACCTTTATCATCAATACTCATAAAAATAAAAAAGCTATCCTATTGGATAGCTTTTTTAGTATATAAAGTTTTGGATATTAATTATAATCCGAATGCTTCTTTTACTTGATCTACGAAATCTAATTTCTCCCAAGTAAATAATTCAACTTCAACTTCAACAACATCTTGTCCATTTGCAGATTCAAAACGTTTACTAACAGTTTCTGGTTGACGACCTAAGTGTCCATAAGAAGCAGTTTCTTTGTAAATAGGGTTTCTTAATTTTAATCTTTGCTCTATAGCATAAGGTTTCATGTCAAAAATTTCAGAAACTTTTGTAGAAATCTCACCTTCTGTTAGCTCAACTTTCTGAGTTCCGAAAGTATTAACTAATAAAGATACTGGTGCAGCAACACCAATCGCATAAGAAACTTGTACTAAAACTTCTTCTGCAACACCAGCTGCAACTAAATTTTTAGCAATATGACGAGCAGCATAAGCAGCAGAACGGTCAACTTTAGAAGGATCTTTTCCAGAAAAAGCACCACCTCCGTGAGCACCTTTACCACCGTAAGTATCTACAATAATTTTACGTCCAGTTAAACCTGTATCTCCGTGAGGTCCTCCAATTACGAATTTTCCTGTTGGGTTAATATGGTATTTAATACTATCTGTAAATAAATCGCGTAAATGTACTGGTAATTGCGCTTTAACACGAGGGACTAATATGTTGATAATATCATTTGTAATTTTATCTAACATAGCTTCTTCGTTTGCAAAGTCGTCATGTTGAGTAGAAATAACAATTGTATCAATACGAACAGGTTTATTGTCGTTATCATACTCAATTGTTACCTGAGATTTAGCATCAGGACGTAAATATGGTAAAAGATCTTTTTCGTATTTACGGATATGCGCTAATTCTTTTAATAACTTGTGAGATAAATCTAATGCTAAAGGCATGTAGTTTTCTGTTTCGCTAGTCGCGTAACCAAACATCATTCCTTGATCTCCTGCACCTTGTTCTTCTTCAGAATTACGGTCAACACCTTGGTTAATATCTGGAGATTGTTCGTGTATTGCAGATAAAATTCCACAAGAGTTTGCATCAAACATGTACTCGCTTTTTGTATAACCAATTTCAGAAATTGTTTCTCTAGCAACACGTTGTAAATCTATATAAGAATTAGATTTTACTTCTCCAGCTAATACAACTTGTCCAGTTGTAACTAAAGTTTCACAAGCTACTTTACTTTTTGCATCAAATGCTAAAAAATGATCTAAGATTGAATCTGAAATTTGATCGGCAATTTTGTCTGGATGCCCTTCAGAAACAGATTCTGATGTAAATAAATATGACATTCTAAATTTTATTTTTTATATAAAATAGGAAGGAAAAAACTGAAGTCCTGTTTTAGCAATTATTTTTATGAGGCTGCAATCAGTCAAATCTTTCCTCTCGATTTTTCGAGTTCAAATATACAATGAATAAAATGAATAATAAAAGAAAATAAATGTTAATTTCTCTAGTGTTTTAGTAGAATTATAAAAGACAAAGATGTTAAAGTTATATTGTAATATGCTTAAAATTAGCTATTTTTTCTATTTGATATATGATTTCCGTTTTTAAATAGATATTTATTCGAAAAAAAAGTAATACTTTAGAAAAAAATAAGAGAAAAATGAAATTCGACTCCCTTGATCAACAACTATTAATGTATCTACAAGAAAACAGCAAAATTACCTACAAAGAATTATCAGATAAGCTACAATTATCTTCTACTGCAATACATGAAAGAATAAAAAAGCTAGAAAAATCTGGAATAATTTCTAAATATGTAGCTTTAGTTAATAGAAGATTAATTAATAAAGAACTTTTAGTATTTAGCCATATTAAACTACAACAACACTCTGCAGACCACATAAAAACTTTCGAAGAAGAAATACAAAACTTAAAAGAAGTACAATCTTGTTTCCATGTTAGTGGAGATTATGATTACATTGTAAAAATGTCTTTTGAGCATATGGACGAATACCGAGATTTTATGGTAAATAAACTAACAAAAATAAACGTCATTGGTAGTTCTCACAGTACTTTTGTGATTAGTGATATAAAAGATGACACTGCATATCAATTACTTTAAAAACATAAACTCAGTTATTTACTGAGTTTTTTATTAGGATTTAATTTTTTAAATCTTTAAATTTCTATAAAAATTGAAGAATAATAATTTTAATTTATGCTCAACAGTTTGTCATTAGTAATATTAGCAGGAGATGATTACAATACTCAAAAGAAAGGAAAATACATGAATTGTGTTGGTCCTAAAAAAGAGTTTGTTGTAGAATATTCTATTTATAATGCATTATCTATTGGTATAAAACATATTGTTTTTGTTATCAATCAAGATTTTGATATTGAAACCAAAAAATATTTCCAGCATATTATAGAAAGTCAAGGAGGAACAGTAGAGTTTATTCTACAAACAACATACACTGCTGTTTCTAGAAGTATTTATGATAAAATAGAGCATAGGAAAAAATCTTGGGGAAATGCACATGCATTAATGATTACAAAAAGACATTTAATGCATCCCTTTATTGTCATTAAATCCAATGAGTATTATGGTATAGACGCATTTATTAAAGCTAAAGAATTAATAGAAAACGGAACTGTTATACCTAATCGTTATGCAATGATTGCTTATGAATTAGATAAAACATTTAATCTTGATACTGAAATTAATCGAGAAGTATGTTCTACTAATCAACATTTTTTATCTTCCATAGATTCTCCAAAAACTTATATTATTAATGAGGAGAATGAATTTTCTGTTAATGTAGATTTTTGGATATTTCATCCTTCTATTTTTAGAAGTTTAGAAGATCAGTTTGAAGACTTTCTTAAAGAAAATGCAAGTGAATTAGAAAAGAATTTTACATTATCTGATATGATTATCGAAATGATGAAAGAAAATCAATTAGAAGTTAAAGTTGAAAATTCTAATCAAAATTGGATTGAAATTATTGAGAGAGAAAATGAACAAGAAGTTAATCATTATATACAAGAATTAATTCATCAACATAAATATCCAAATCCTTTATGGAAATAATTAACACACTACGATTTAAAAAATATCTACCGACCGATTTTAATGAATATTTTAAGCTCGTAAAAGATGACGAAGTGATGAAATATATTACTGGAATTGGAATGACAGAGGAACAAGCAAATCATAAATTTACATCTATTTTAGATAAAAGTTCAATAGATGAGCAGTTAGGCTACTTTAAAATTTATGATGAAAATGAAACAATTTTAGGTGAATGTAAAATTGTTTATAATTCGCATTTAGAAAACTCTTTAGAAATAGGCTATATGCTTAAAAAAGAATTTTGGAAAAAAGGTATTGGAACAAAAATTTGTGAACATTTGATTTCTAATGCAAAAGAGAATTTTTCTACTTTGGATATTATTGCAGTAATAGATCCCGAGAATATAGCTTCGAGAAAATTGTTAGAAAAGTTTAATTTTGAATCGTATTGGAAAGGAATTGAAAATGATGTTCCGACCGAAAAATTGATTTTGAACAAAACAAAATGATACATGTAAAAGATGTTGCGCAAGCAATAGAAGAAATAGCACCACTAGCTTATGCCGAAGATTTTGATAATGTAGGTTTATTAGTTGGTGATTATAATGAGCAAGTTACAGGAATTTTAGTAACCTTAGACACTACACCAGAGGTTGTAGAAGAGGCTATTGAGAAAAATTGTAATTTGATTGTAAGTTTTCATCCCATTATTTTTTCTGGTTTAAAAAAGTTAAACGGGAAAAATTATGTAGAAAAAGCGGTAATGAAAGCAATTAAAAATGGAATTAATATTTATGCAACGCATACTGCTTTGGATAACTCTAGAGTTGGTGTTAATTTTAAAATTGCAGAACAATTAAAACTTTTTAATACTAAAATTTTAATTCCGAAAGCGAATATCATCAAACAATTAATTACATATGCCCCTACAGAACATGCAGAAGTGTTAAAAAATGCACTTTATGACGCTGGAGCAGGAAGAATAGGTAATTACGATTCGTGTGGTTTCTCTGTAGAAGGAAAAGGAAATTTTAGACCAATGGGAGGTTCTAATCCTTTTATTGGAAAAGTAGGAGAGTTGGTTACTGAGGATGAAACACGTATAGAGGTTGTAATGCCTCAGCATTTAGAAGGAGCAATTATAAAAGCTTTATATGCCAATCATCTTTATGAAGAGATTGCTTATTCAACTTTTACATTGAATAATCAAAACCCATATATAGGAATTGGAATGGTTGGAGATTTAGAAGAAGAAATGAATGAACAAGATTTTTTTGATTATTTAAAGCAAGAAATGAACACTCCATTTATTAGACATTCTAAATTATTAAATAAAAAAATAAAAAAAGTAGCTGTTCTAGGTGGTTCTGGTGCATTTGGAATAAAAAATGCAATAGCCGCTAATGCAGATGTTTACATCACAGCAGATTTAAAATATCACGATTTCTTTACTGCTGAAAATAAGCTAGTTTTAACAGATATTGGACATTTTGAATCGGAACAGTTTACAAAAAATTTAATAACTTCGTTTCTTAAAGAAAAATTTACTAATTTTGTGGTCTTTAATTCTGGAATTAATACCAATCCTGTTAATTATTGTTAACTATGTCTGAAACAAAAAATATCAAAGAACTAAGCGTAGAAGAAAAGCTTCGCGCATTATACGACTTACAATTAATTGATTCACGTTTAGATGAAATCAGAAACACAAGAGGTGAATTACCTTTAGAAGTGGACGATTTAAATGATGACGTTGCTCAGTTAGAAACAAGAATTCAAAAAGTTGTTGACGAAACTAAAGGTTTGGATGAAGATATTAAATTAAAGAAAGAAGCAATTAAAAATGCTGAAACTTTAATTAAAAAATATACAAAACAACAAGACAACGTACGTAACAATAGAGAGTTTGATGCTTTAGCTAAAGAAGTTGAGTACCAAGGTTTAGAAATTGAATTATCTGAAAAACGTATCCGTGAATTTACAATTAAAATTCAACAAAAAAATGCACAAATAGAAGACTTTAAAACAAAGTTAGCTTCTATGAAAGAGCATTTAGGTCACAAAAAAGCTGAATTAGATACAATTGTAAAAGATACAGAAAAAGAAGAAGCTACATTGTTAAGATTATCTGGTGAATATTCTGATAAAATAGAAAATCGTTTGTTAGATGCTTACAATAGAATCAGAAATTCTGTAAAAAATGGATTAGCTGTTGTTCCTGTTCAACGTGGAGCTTCTGCAGGATCTTTCTTTACAATTCCACCACAAAGACAAATGGATATCGCTCAACGTAAAAAAATTATTACTGATGAGCATTCTGGACGTATCTTAGTTGATTTAGAATTAGCTTTAGAAGAACAAGAAAAAATGGAAATTGTTATCAAAGGATAATAAGATTTATATAACTTATAAAGAAAGTGTTACAAATTTTTTGTAACACTTTTTTTATGAAAATTAATTACTTAAAAAATCTAGCATACTATTTGTAATATATTTTTACGATATTAGTCACAATAATAGAAAACTATGAAAAAATTTATAATTCTAGCAATATTATCAGTTACAACATTTACGGTTAGTTCATGTTCTAACAACGATGATAGTAATAATGGAGTAATCGAAAATAGAGGAAATGTTACTTACGATGGTTTTAATTTACCAATTAGAAATGTCGTTATAGAAGATATGCAACCAACTCAAAACGGAATTTCTTACATTGTAGAATTATCATCTAACCCTATAAATTATAATGGGCGTAATTCAGGAGCCTATATTTATTTAGAAATTTTTCAAGCAAATGGATTCACATTTAGTGGAGAATATAATACAAGTGAAGCTAATTTTAATTCGAGAAGTTTAGATTTTATTGAATTTCATGTTGATCCACTTTTACAAAATGGTGTAGCCGTTGAAGGAGCATCTACTTTTGCAGTATATGATAATTATTTTGCTTCTGGTACAATTCGTTTAGAAAACTATGATAATGGATTATTAGTTTCTAATTTCTTGATGACAGATTTAGATGGTCGTCCACTTAGAGGAAATTTTGAAGGTTTATTTGAATATATACAACATTTTAATGCAATCGGTAAAGTTCCTTCAAATCCAACGCTTAGAAAAGCGATAGAAGAACGTAAGAAAACGAAAGGAGATTTAAAGAAATTAAGAGCAGAAAAATTTTAATAACTCACACGAAAATAAATTCCAAATATGGGTAGATTCTTATTAGAATTTACCCATATTTGTTTTTTATAAATTGTTACTAATAATAAATAAACCAAATATGATTTCGACGATTATTTTCGATATGGATGGAGTAATTGTAGATACAGAACCTGTACACAAATATGCTTTTTTTGTTCACTTTAAAGAGTTAAATATTGAGGTTTCTGATGATTTTTTCTCAACATTTACAGGTCAATCAACTAAAAATGTTTACCAAATACTTAAAGATAAATTCAATTTAAAAGAAGAAATAAATGATTTAGTTCTACGTAAACGATCTATTTTTAATGATGCTTTTGATACCAAACCAGATTTGTATTTAATAGCAGGCGTAGAAGATTTAATTAAAGATTTATACCAAAATAACATCGAATTAATATTAGCTTCTTCTGCTTCTCATTCAACTATAAATAAGGTATTTAATAGGTTTAACTTAAATGAATACTTTAAAGAAAAAATATCTGGTGAAGACTTCCCAAAATCTAAACCAGATCCAGCAATTTTTCTACATGCAGCAGCTTTATCAAGTTCCGAAAAAGAAAATTGTATGGTGATTGAAGATTCAACAAATGGAGTACAAGCTGCAGTAAGTGCTAACATTAAAGTGATGGGATATGTAAGTGAAAATTCGAAAAAGCAAGATTTGTCTAAAGCGAATTTTATTTGTGAAAACTTTGCGGATATAAATGCAGAATATATAAAAGAATTGTAATTAGATAAGAGATATTAGATTCTAGGTATTAAGTACTAATTTGTCACATTGGGCTTGTCGAAATGTTGTTTTAGAATCACATTATTTGCTTTACTGGATGCGATGTTGAAATGAATTCAACATGACACTTGGTTTAATAAATAATATCATACTTTGTACTCTCTACATTTTATTTTTCTTGTCTAAGTTCTCGATACAATTTTTCTACATTTCATTCCGAAAAATCACTCGAACTGACAGAAAAAAATACCTTTCTAACATCTAACATCTAACATCTAACATCTAACATCTAACATCTAACATCTAACATCTAACATCTAACATCTAACATCTAACATCTAACATCTAGCAGATATAAAAAAACAAAAAGCATCTAAAATTTAGATGCTTTTTTATGTATTCAATTATTTTTTAATTATCCTTCAAAACTTCTTACAGCTTCTAAGGTTTTATTTATCTCTGCATCCTTAATCGCATCAGAAATAAACCAAGTTTCATAACCAGATGGAGCAATATAAACTTCATTCGTTAATAAATGATGAAAGAATTTATTGAATCTTTCGTGGTTACAATTTGTAACATCAGTAAAATTTCTAATTTGGTCTTGTTCTGTAAAGAAAACAGATAACATAGAACCTAAACGATTTGTATGTACTGGAATACCTTTTTCTTTGAAAATTTTAGTCATCTCAGTATCTAAAATCTCAGTTGCTTTGTCTATACGATTAAATAACTCTCTATCATTATTAATAATGTTTAAAGTAGTTAAACCAGCGCGCATTGCAATAGGATTACCAGATAATGTTCCAGCTTGGTAAACAGGACCAAGAGGAGCTAAGTGGCTCATGATTTCTTTACGAGCAGCAAAAGCACCTACAGGAAAACCTCCACCTATTACTTTACCAAAAGTTACAATATCCGCTTTTATATTTAAACGTTCTTGTGTTCCACCCATTGCCTGACGAAATCCTGTCATAACTTCATCAAAAATTAATAAGGCATTATGAGCATCACAAATAGTTCTTAAACCTTCTAAAAATCCTTTATCTGGAACAATACATCCCATGTTTCCTGCAATTGGTTCAACAATAATTGCAGCAATCTGATCTTTATTTTGCTCAAATAATTCTTTTACAGCATCTAAGTTATTGTACTCAGCTAATAAAGTATCTTTTGCAGTTCCTTGAGTAACGCCAGGAGAATTTGGATTACCGAAAGTTGCAGCACCAGAACCAGCTTTAATTAAAAAAGAATCTGAATGTCCGTGGTAACAACCTTCAAATTTTACAATTTTATCTCTATTTGTGTAACCTCTAGCTAAACGAATTGCAGACATACAAGCTTCTGTACCAGAATTTACCATTCTTACCATGTCTATATTTGGTACAACAGAAGTAATTAATTTTGCTATTTCTGTTTCTAATTCAGTTGGTGTTCCAAATGAGAATCCGTTTTTCATTTGTTCTACCGTAGCATTTAATACTCTAGGATCTGTATGCCCAATAATCATTGGTCCCCAAGAGTTAATGTAATCTACGTAAGCACGTCCATCTTCATCATAAATATAAGCTCCTTCAGCTTTCTTGATAAAAATTGGTGTTCCTCCAACAGATTTAAATGCACGAACAGGAGAGTTTACACCTCCAGGAATATATTCTTGCGCATCTTTAAATAATGCGCTACTTCTTTGATACAACATAATTTCTACAAAATAGTTGCACAAATTTACTGAATCAAAAGTGAAAAAAGAAGTGATTTTAGTTAGATTATTAATCTATTTGCTGTTTTCTTCTCTAAATATTCTATCAATGTTTTAATGATGGCATTTTCTTTTAAAATGGTTTGATTTCCAATTAAAAATAATTGCTCTTTGGCACGAGTTAATGCTACGTTTAATTTTCTATCCACATTTCCGTCATCGTTCATATTTACCAAAGCATTTAATTGCGATGAATAAGTTACAGCAAAACTGTACAAAATAATATCTCGTTGACTTCCTTGATATCGTTCTACTGTATCAACAGTAATCTGCTCATGATTAGGAATATTTGCTAGTTCTAATTTCTGTTTTATTAAAGCGATTTGATTACGAAATGGCGCAATAATTCCAATTGTTTTCTTCGGGTCAAATTCTTTATTATTTAGTTCATAAAGAGAAATGATTTCTTGTACAAATTGTACAATTAAATCTGCTTCTTGAATATTAGTTGGAGCTAAATAAGGATTTTCATCAACATTAATATAAGCAAAACGATTATTGATAATAAATTGCTGAAACTCATTTGTTATATCATGATTAATAAAATATAAATCGGCACGTTGACGTTCTAAACTTTGTTTTACTCCATCATTAAGATTTGGAATGTCAAAAGCAACATTTAGCTTTCCATCATAAAAATATTGATTCGGGAAATCGGCAATTTCAGCATGCATTCTTCCTTGATATGTTAATTGGTCGAAAGCATTTTCTATTTTATTTTTCTCGCAAAACTCATATAAACGTTCAAAAATTGAGTTTTTACGGTTCATTAAGCCAATACTTTCTAATAACTCATTATTGGTTTTGGCTAATTCTGGACTTTGTAAAACAATTGCTGGTAGTTGTTTATGATCTCCAATCATAATAAAACGTTCGGCTTTTGGTAAAATTCCAACAATTTGTGGTTCTAGGATTTGAGAAGCCTCATCTATAATTATTGTATCAAATTTCTTTAGTTTCAGAATATCATTTTTACTTGAAATTGAGGCAACAGTTGAAACAAAAATACGTTGATTATTAATGATGTCTTGAATTGTTTTACGAGAAAATTTTTCTCCTTTTTCTTCTAATTCATGATCTTTTTGCTCAATAATCTTGTTCAATAAATTTTTATGGAATGCTGTAGAAGTTGATAATTCACTTCCTATTCGAATAAATTTTTGCTCAATTTCATCAGAAATCGCTGTATTTATAGCTTCACATAGTTCGTCAACAGCTCTATTTGTATAAGCCAATAATAAAATATTTGAACTCTGTTTCTCGAAAATTTCTTTAACTAATTCCTTAATAATAATAGATGTTTTTCCTGTTCCAGGAGGTCCATTTAATAAGAAATAATCGTTTGCAGACAATGCTTTACTTAAAATTCTATTTTGCTCTTCAGAAAGCAATTCATTATGATAACTATAATTAACTTTACTTTTTGGAGTAGTTTGCGTTAAAATCAATTCTTTTTTCTGCGTAGAAGATTGCATAAAACTGTACAAATTTCTATACATCGATGTAAATGAGGAATCCATGAAATCTCTTTCTAATGCCCATTTTCCATTTTTATCAAAAGAATCAAAAAAGCGCGTATTAGGCTGCTGATAACGAAAACGCAAAACAATATATTCTCTCGAAATACTTTTAATGGTACATTTAAAAACCTGATTGGTTAAAACAGAATCATTTGATTTATTTCGAGGATATAAAATACAGATATCACCTTCTCGGATTGATATAAAATCATTAGAAATGTTTGTACGCTTTAATTTAATTTCCTTTTTAATATCAGAAATATTATTTTCTACAATTTCTAAATCATAAATAATCTCAAAATTATTATTCTTCTCTTCAAAAGAATTTAACCATAAACTTGCTAAACCATTATTGGTTGTCGATTGACTAAGACCAAGTTTTGCCATGTATTGTTCCTTGGCTATAAAGTTAGCAAAAGAGTAGAAGTAGGCTTTTTGTAAAGGAGAACTGGTGCGAATTGGATAAATAAATTTCTCTAATTGTTCTTCTAATAATTCGCGAAAACGAGGATTAATTTTACGTTTTATAAAATTAGCAGGTTTTATGTTATAAAGAAGATTTTCTATTTCCTTATCCGTTTTTGTAGCCAAACGATTCTCGTTAATAATAATTTGATTTCTTAATTCGAAAATTCGTTGAACTCGTTTTAAACTTGGAACTTCGAAACGTAAATTTCCTTGATATACTTTAGAATATAAGATAAAACCTTCTGTATTTTTTGTAATGTCTTTAAACTCTAATTCGTATAAAACACCAATAATTTGATAGTATAAAAATAACTGTGTTGCATGATTAGGTTTAATGCTTTTTCCATCGTCAGGAAATGGAGCTCCACCAGATTTTAATTCTATAATTTTATTTGTCCCATCATCATTTAAATCCAATAAATCTAAACGTCCCTGAATCCCATATTGTTCACACAAGAAAGAAGGCTCTAATAAAGCTCTATCTAAAGAAATATTGTAGTGAGAAAAATCTTCTAATAGAACTTTCTGTAAACGATGAAAATGTCCTTTAGCATCTTCGTAATATTCTTTTAAGTTTTGAGGATTTGTAAGGTCTTTACAAGAAGTATATTCTAACGGATAATTCTTAAAATCATTTTTAAACAATTCATTAAAATCTGTTTTCTCTATATTTTCTGTACAAAAATGGTCCACAACAGAATTAGCAAAATTTCCTAATCGTATATGTTTACTGTTAGGAACTTCTTCAAATTTTTTCTGAATATAATGTAACTCTGTAGTTCCATAATCCTGAAAACACTCTGCAATTGCAGAAATATCAACCAAATAATCTGGTTCTAAAATAATAAATCGAGGATGATAAATTCCTTCCTCATCTATTGTTGAATTAACTAAATTTAATTGTGCGCCAACCCAAAAATCCGAAGGAGATATAAATATTTCATTTACACCATCTTCATCTATTTGTATTGTAATGTATTCGTCGCTTTCATTTTCTTCGTGGTCACAAATTAAACAATCACGTTTTATTTCAATTACTTGTACACGAAGTTTTTTTACTCTATTTCGTGATAGAATTTTATTGGTGTAATATTCTTTCTCTGGAAAAAAGTAGACAATTTCTGCCGGAATTAAAACATCATATAAACCTGATATGAATTCTATAACATACTTAAAATGTGTAAAATATTCATGTTCTGATGGTTCATACTTTTCAGATAATACGCGTTGAGCCGTTTTACGAAAAGAATGAATCTTTGTAGAAATATGATATTGATTACAAATGAATGATAACTTAGAGAAAAAATTAGAAAACTGTAACGTTTCATTTTTAGTTAATTCGAATGCAATAATTTCTACTAACCTTTTTAAATCAAAATATTTAGATGAAATTGATTTGGAAGAAAGTTGAATTTTTAATGCTTCTTGTAAGTAATGATTTGCTAATTTTTCCTGATTCACGGCGATTAAATTTGTGTAAAATTAGGTATAAAATTTAATTCCACGTTTTCCAATCTTCACTTGTAAACTTCCATTCTGGTGTTATAATTCTACCATTTTTCACATTATACCAAGGAGATAATTGTTTATTTATAGGATTATCAAGTATTTGTAATTCTTGAGCCGGCATATAACTTTGAGCTAATAAAACAATTTGTTCTCCATTATTATTTTTTGCTAAGTCTACAACAATAACAGCATGTCCAAATGGACGACCTATTTGTATTAAAATATCACCAATTTTAACCTCATCATACGTAATGCTCTTTAATTGTTGTTGTAAAGATGCTGTGTTTGCATAACTAAAAATAGTTTCTAAATATGCCCAATATTTATCTTTAGAATAATCTCCTTTTGCGTAATCTTTATAATAACGTGGTTTACCATCTGATAAGTAATTGAAAGCAATTTCATCATATCTTTTTTGCTGATACAAATAATCTGCTCTTAATCGCATTGTAGCATCAGCACATTGGTGTAAATCTTTATTACCTATTGACAAATCGATCACAGAATTGTAAACATTCTGTTTTGTTTTTTCTTTTCCATCATAATATTTAACAACAGAACCCAATGGTTTTAAAGGTAGATGCTGTAAGAAATAACCAAAATCTTTTGTCGAATAGTTTTCTCGTTCGTATCCTTTAGGTAGTAAATATCTATTTAAAATAATTGACTCATCTTGTTGTATAAAACTTGTATTCACTTTCTCTTCTAGCTCAGTAGAATCATTTTTAAGAATACTTTTTTCTTTATTTTCAGTTTTACATGAAAATATACCGATAACTATTAATAAAACGTATAGATTTTTTATCATGATTTAATTTTAATATGCGAAATAATGACAAAGAAACCATCAGGATCTTTTATACTAATACCATTATTTTTCCAATATGGATTTTTAGGTTCTATTGCTTCTATTTTAAAAGAGTTTAATTTAGATTTGATTTCATCATATTCTAAATTTGTTTTAGGATAGAATACTAAACAATCATCTTCATCTGGAAAATGATGAACCTCCTCAGAAGTTGTTGTAAACTCAAGATGCCAATCTTTATTTTGTTTTCCTATAAAAACACCATTATAATTATTATGATTTTCAAAATTTCCAAGTATTTCTAAACCTAAAATATTCGTATAGAAATCTATTATCTCATCAATTCTATTTGTATGTCTAGCAACTCTTAATTCCATAATGGGTTTTTATAAAATTATTAAATATTCTTTATATAAAGTATTAAGTATTAATTTTTAATTTCTAAATTCAAAATTGTAGGATGTGATGTTGAAACGAGTTAAATATGACAAAGTGTAGTAAATATTAAAATACTTTGTACTCTCAATATTTTACATTTTCTAGTCTAAGTTCTCGATACAATTTTTCTTCATTCCATTTCGAAAAACCACTCGAACTGACAGAAAAAAAATACCTTTCTAACTTCTAACTCCAAAAAAAAGTCCAATACCTAAAAAGATATTGGACTAAATATTTGATAAAACTTAATCTTATTTAAGTTTCTTGTCTTTATATATTTTTTCTGCTAATTGTACAGCTTTATAAGCATCAACAACTCCACCAGTAGCAGAAATATCTGTTAACTGAGAGTTCTTATTAACAGAACCAATAATAACTTCTTTTACTTGTTGTGCATCTAATTTTGGATAATGTGCCCAAACTAATGCCGCAACACCAGCAACAACTGGAGAAGCCATAGATGTACCATCTAAATTTTTGTATTCACCATCTTTATTTGGGACAGTAGAATAAATTGCCGCTCCTGGAGCAAAAACATCAACAGATTTTTTTCCGAAATTAGAAAAACTAGCTTTTAATGCAGTGTTGTTCATCGTATTAGCACCAACAGTAATAATGTTTTTTATTACAGCTTCGCCTTTTTCATTGTAAACAGTAGGGAAGTGGATTTCATCATCTATGTTTACATTGTCATTACCAGCAGCTTTTATTAATAATAAACCTTTTTTCTCTGCATATTTAAAAGCATCCCAAACAATTTCTTTTTCAGGAGAATATGCTTTTCCAAAAGACATGTTTAATATTTTAGCTCCGTTATCTGCCGCATAACGAATGGCATTAGCAACATCTTTGTCACGCTCATCACCATTAGGAACAGTACGAACAGACATAATTTTTACATATCCATCTCCTGCAATACCATCCATACCAATTCCGTTTCCAGTTTTGGCAGCAATAATTCCAGCAACGTGTGTTCCGTGTAATGCATCTGGTCCAGCAGCATCGTTATTTCCGTATTTGCTTTCTTTTTTATCTTCGTAATTATCTCCAACAATAGGACGAGGATCTAAAGCTAAATTTAAATTAACTTCAACTTGCTCTTTATAATACTTAGCACCTTCAGCTATTTCATCACCAGTTTCTTTGGTAAACTCTTGCATCGTTTTTCCTTCCCATGCTTCGTCTGGAACCAAACCAAAAATAATCATCCCTTGTTGAGCCTCTTTAGATTGCGGTTTAAAACTCATCATGTTATTTTTAGATAATTCTCTCGTTCCCCATTCTTTGTTTAATGCAGGAAAAGCAACAGAAAAAATGTCGTTCATTTGACCATATTGTGCATAGCCTTGTTTAGCTTCTGCTAATTTAGTCTCAAACTCAGTTTTTATCTTTTGAAACTCAGCAAACTCGTTTGGATACTTTGTTTTATTTTTTTCTGCTTCTGGACTTTTCTCGAATAAAGCACTATATTTTACATATAATCTTGTTAATTCTAATGTATCTCCATCTACATTTTTTCCATCTTTTCCACCAATGAAATTCCAACCATTAACGTCATCAATGTAACCATTGTTATCATCATCTTTTCCGTTTCCAGCCTTTTCTTTTGTATTAACCCAAATGTTATCTTTTAAATCTGGGTGAGTAATTTCTATTCCAGAATCTAAAACACCAACTACAATAGGAGTAGCTTTACGTTTTTTAGCCTTTAGAAAATCAAGTGCTTGTTGAGTATTTACACCGTAAATACTATCTTTTTCAATAGATGCATGTTGCCATTGCTTTTGCTCTACTTTTGGTAATTGCTTTGTTGCTGTTTCTTGTGCAAAAGATGTTACACCAATAAACATTGCAACTGATATGCTTAATAAGAATTTTTTCATATTCAAAAAATTATTTATTCGAAATTTAAAATTTTCACGAATAAATATACAAAAAGCGCTCCAAAATTTGGAGCGCTTATTAAAGCGTAATTTTATTAACGCTTAATATTTTTACAATCAGTATAACTTAAAAATTAAGTTGCTGTAATAGATATAATTGTGCACAAACTCTAGCATCAGAGAGCGCTTCGTGATGATTTAATTCTAAATTGAATCTTTTAGCACAATCGGATAATTTTGTTGGAACAATTCCTTTAGATTTTAAAATTCTATACGTGCATTGCCATTTCTCTGATAAATTGAGAATAGAGTAATTCAAGTCGTAATATTCCATAGTCTTTCTTAAAACAGAACGATCAAATGATTCATTGTGGGCAACAACAATTTGATTTTGTAATCTATTTTTTATTTCAAAATATACATCATCAAAAGTAGGTGCATCAATCGTATCTTCAGGTCGAATACCATGAACCATAATATTATGGTAATTATATTGATTAAGAGGAGGCTGAATTAATGTATGAAATTCATCTGTAATCACATTATCTGTAACAGTAACAATTCCTACTGCACAGGCTGAATTGCGATAATTATTCGCCGTTTCAAAATCTATAGCTACAAAATTTTCCATCTTAATAAGTCATTTTATCATTTAAAAATTCAATAATTTTTTCTACATCATTTGGAGAAAACCAATTTACAGCTTCATCTTTCTTAAACCAAGTCATTTGGCGTTTTGCAAATCGTCTTGTGTTCTTCTTAATCTCTTCTATAGCAAAATTTAAATCAATCTTATGATCAAAATAATCAAATAACTCTCTATAACCAACAGTTTGCAAAGCATTTAAATCTTTTAAAGGAAATAGTTTTTTTGCTTCATCTAGTAAACCTTCATCTAGCATGATGTCAACTCTACGATTAATACGATCGTACATTTCTTCTCTAGGAAGTTCTAAACCAATTTTAATAATATTAAAAGGACGTTTATTTAAATCTTGATTTCTGAAATGAGAAAAAGGAAATCCAGAACCTCTGTAAATTTCTAAAGCACGAATAACACGTTGCTTATTCTGAATATCAACTTCTTGGTAATAGTTTGGATCAACTTGATATAATTCTTGTTGTAGTTTTTCTATTCCAAACTCTTCTAATTCGCTATTCAATTTTTCTCTTACAGATGGGTCTACATCTGGAAAACTATCAAAACCAACAGTAATGGCTTTCTCGTATAAACCAGAGCCACCAACCATTATACAATTATCATGTTGTTTAAAGAAATTGTCTAAAAAAGATAAACCATCACGCTCAAAATCACCAACAGAATATTTATCTTGGATAGATATATTTTGAATAAAATGATGTTTTGCTTGTGATAATTCTTCATTAGAAGGAACAGCTGTTCCAATTTTCATTTCTTTAAAAAATTGTCTACTATCGCAAGAAATAATTTCTGTGTTGTAATAATTTGCCAATGCTATAGCTAGACTTGTTTTTCCTATTGCAGTAGGACCAACAACAGAAATTAAGGTTTTATTTGATGAAATTTGTTGCATGATTAAGATTTCGGTTGCAAGATAAGCCCGATTTATGTAAAATAAAAAAGCTTCTATTATTAAATAGAAGCTTAAGAATTATGATATAAAATTATATTAATTAAAATGATATAAAAATACAACATCAGCTACATAAGCTGGTTTTGGATTGTCTTTAATTTCGAATGTTGCTTCAATTACAACTTTAGCAATTCCTCTAAGATCTGTTATAGATTTTAATTTAGCTTTTAATCGAACTTCGCTATCAACTAAAACTGGCTGACCAAATTTTAGATTCTCGATTCCGTAATTAATTAACATTTTGATATTTCTTACTTCCGCAATCTGATCCCATAAGTAAGGAATCATAGATAATGTTAAATATCCGTGAGCAATTGTTTTTTTGAAAGGACCTTCATTTGCGGCTTTCTCAGGATCAGTGTGTATCCATTGGTGATCTATTGTAGCATCTGCAAAACGATTAATTTGTGCTTGATCTATTAAGTGCCATTGTGAAACTCCTATTTCCTTTCCTTCAAAAGCTTTATATTCTTCAAAATTATTGATAATTACCATACTTGGAATTTTAAATTTTTAGTCCTAATTAGGCGACAAATCTAATGAAATCTCAGTAGATATAATATTTTTTGATAAGTTTTATCAAGTTTTTTTATAACGAATATTCTAAATTGATTTTTAAATTGGCTTTTATATAATTTTATTTATTATTTAAACTACTCTCTGTCAATTTTATATAAACTTCCAGCATCTGTAATTGCATATAATGCACCGTCTTTACCTTGTGTAACATCTCTGAAACGTTGATTTTCGCCAGCTAATAATCGTTCTTCACCAACAACTTTATTATTTTTATCAATTGCTAGTCTTACAATGTGCATTCCATTAAGCGTTCCTATAAATAAATTGTTCTCCCATTCTGGAACACGATTTCCTTTATAGAAAGTCATACCACTTGGTGAAATAGATGGATCCCAATAATAAGTAGGTTGTTCTAATCCGTTTTGTTGTGTTAATCCACCACCAATAGGTTGACCAGCATATTCTATTCCGTATGTAATAGTTGGCCATCCGTAATTTTTACCAGGTTTAACAAGATTAATCTCATCTCCACCGCGTGGTCCATGCTCACTTTGCCATAAATCTCCTGTTAAGGGATGTAAAGCTATACCTTGTATATTTCTGTGTCCTATACTATATAGTTCTGGTAAAGCATTCGCACCAGAAAAAGTAGGATTACCAGAAGCGGCTGTTCCATTTGTTGTAATACGAACAATTTTACCTAAGGCTGCACTAGTAGATTGTGCTAATGGACGAGTTTCTATAATAGAACGTTCTCCAGTACTTACTAATAAATTACCAGTTGCATCAAACAAGATACGACCACCATAATGTAGAGTACTGTTCGCTGCAGGGTTGGCTCTGTAAATAACTGTAGCATTTTCTATTGTAGATTCGTTAGCAGAAAGTTTCCCTTTAGCAACAGCTGTTAAAGTACCTCCTGATGCATTTTCTGCAAAAACCCAATATATCATTCGATTAGTTGCAAACTGTGGGTCTAATGTTAAACCTAATAAACCTCCTTGTCCTTCCGAATTTACAGTAGGTATACCAGTAATAGGGCTACCTACAGTTCCTGTTTGACTTACAATTCGCATATTTCCTCTTTTTTCTGTAATTAGCAATCTACCATCTGGTAAACTAGTAATTCCCCAAGGACTAGTTAATGATGTTGCGATTGGTTTTGCAGAAATTGTTGTGGTTGTTTTTATACTACCAATACGTGTCTGTCCAGAAAATGCAGGTGTATAATTGGTATTAGCTGGATTAGTTTCTACTGGTGGTCCTGTTTCAGGAGTTTCTGGATCGGGTGTGTTTTGATCATTATCAGATTGCGAACAGGCCGAAACTAACATTGTTCCGATTAATAGTGTGCTTAAAATAATCTTCATAATTAATGTTTTTAGAATAATTGATTCATAATAAATAGTGTAGATTTTTTACATTCATTAGTGTTGTTGTATTGTTGGAGACTTACAACTATCTTGCCATTTATATTCCCCAATTTTCATGTACTAAATTGTAATTAAATTATTTTGGAGTACTTTTTTAAACAAAAAAAGTCTAACTTCATTATAAAGTTAGACTCTAATTATTATTAATTTTTTAAATGTTAATCAATCACATAAACTCTCTGATTCTCTTTCCAAGATAAATACTTAAATACTTCTTTATTAAAATATTTCATACCAAACATTAGAATACCAAAATCATCTATTAAACCAAATGGCCCAAAAAAAGCTTCTGGAATAATATCGATAGGAGAGATGATATAAAAAACAGCAAATAAACCTATAACTAAATTTAATTTACTTGGCGTATAAATACCTTTTCTGTAATCTTTAAGCATTGCAAAAAATGCTTTTACCTTCTCAAAGAAAGACTTGTCCTTCTGCGCGCTAGCAGCAGATAAGGTTGCGACTTTCAATAATCTTGATTTTTTCATAAAGCAAACTTAATTTTTTAAACTATGTACTATGTATTACAAAGTATATGCCAATATTAATTTTGTCAGTCTTTTTACAAATCTTGCTCAATAGCAAAAATCCATTCAAACTTCTGGTTCTCAAGCTTTCCTTCTGCAATTAGGAACAATGCACGTTCAGTCTCTTCGTATTTTACTTTATCCATTGTTTTCTCATCAAAAGCAGGCAATTGCTCAATCTGAACAGTAAAAACTTTATGATGACCTTTATAATTAACTTCCTTTGTAATTTCTTTTTTATTCATGATATATTCAACTAATCAATGAAGCAAAGTTACAAATGAATAAAGATAATCTTATCTTTGTTTGGAATTAATTTTTAGAAATAAAATGAAAGATTTAAGCGATCAATTAAAGAATCTATTTCCTGACCATGTTTCAGAACCCGAAGAAATTATTGAACCTGATAATAATTTATGGATGCAAGATGATCCTTTAATTTGTAAATACGAGAAACGAAAAGGAAAACCTACAACCGTTATTGAAGGTTATACTGGAGCGGATGAAGATTTTAAACAATTAGCGAAAGAAATTAAGGTCTTTTTAGGTGTAGGAGGTAGCTTTAAAGACGAATCTATCATTATACAAGGAGATTACCGAGATAAAATAATGAGCTTTTTAAAAGATAAAGGCTTTAAAGTAAAACGAGTAGGCGGTTAATAATTTCTTTACAATCGTTTCAAAGAAAGATTGTATATTGTGTGTTTATTTTTAATTAAAAAAACATGAGTAAAGCAGCATCAGAATTAGTTTTAAATGCAGACGGAAGTATTTACCATTGTAATATAAAACCAGAACATTTAGCTGATACAATTATAACTGTAGGTGATCCTAATCGAGTAGAAAAAGTTTCGCGCCATTTTGACAGTATCGAACATAAAGCATCAAAAAGAGAAATTATTACGCATACCGGAACTTTAAACGGTCAGCGATTAACAGTAATTTCTACGGGAATGGGAACAGATAATATCGATATTGTTTTTTCAGAATTAGATGCATTAGCAAATATCGATTTAGAAACTGGAGAGATTAAAAAAGATTTTAGAAAATTATCTTTTGTTCGTTTCGGAACTTCTGGAGCATTACAAGCAGATATTCCAGTAGATAGTTATGTAATAGGTTCTCATGGACTTGGTTTAGATGGGTTATTACATTATTATGTAGGAAGCGAAGCGGTAATGAATAAAGAAATAGAAGATGCTTTTATAAAACACGTAGATTGGTCAGCAAACAAAGCTCGTCCATATCTTGTAAAAGGTTCAGAATCTATTTTAAATAAATTAGCGTCAGAGAAAACTCACCAAGGAATTACAGCAACAGCTTGTGGTTTTTATGGACCTCAAGGACGTTTTCTTCGTTTACAGCCAAACCCAGCAGATATAAATGAACGTTTAACTTCTTTTGATTATGATGGTTTAAAAATATCAAATTTTGAGATGGAAACTTCTGCAATTTATGGTTTAGCTGCAATGATGGGACACGATGCCTTATCTATTAATGCTATTGTTGCAAATAGAATTTTAGGTGAGTTTAGTGCAGATTCTTACAAAACAATAGATGAAATGATTGAATATTCTTTAGAAAGATTAACAAAATAATTCTAAGCTTATTCTAGATTATAAAACTTAAAAGACTTGATTTTTCAAGTCTTTTTTTATTTTAAATGAACAACATCAGTAAATTATTGAACTTTAAAATTGATTATATAACTTTGTATGATGGTTTTAAACGACAAATTAAAAACTTTAATTGAAAGTGTTCCTAAAAATTTATGTGGTGTATATTATTTATTGAATGATAAAAAAGAAATTATTTACATCGGAAAAAGCATAAATATTAGAAATAGATTAGTTCAGCATTTTAAATCAACAGAAAAAAAAGAAGTTAAACTTCAACATTTTACAGATTCTGTAGAATATGAAAACTTAGGAAGTGAATTAATTGCTTTACTTAGAGAATCTGAGCTAATTAAAAATCATTTGCCCATTTTTAATCGTGCACAACGAAAAATTAAGTTTTTTTATGGTATCTACCAAACTAAAACTCCTGAAGGGTATATGGCTTTAACCATTAAGAAAATTGAAGCAAATAAAGAGGAATTACTTTCTTTTACTTCACTTATAGAAGCTAAGAATTATCTTTTCCTTATTACAGAAAAATATTTTCTATGTCAGAAAATTAATGGATTATACAAAACGAACTCAGCTTGCTTTCAGTACAATTTAAAAGAATGTTTTGGTGCTTGTATTAATCAAGAAGATTATAAGCAGTATAATAAACGTGTAAAGGTTTTTATTGAATCAATACAATTACCTAAAAAGGATTTTTTGTTTGAATTACAAGGAAGAACTGATCATGAAAAAGGGATTGTTTTAATAGAAAAAGGTGTTTACAAAGGATTTGGTTTTTGTGATAAAGATTTGACTGATCTTGATGAATTAAAAAAATGTATTCAACATAAACAAGATAATCGGGATATAAGAAGAATTCTTTTTCGATTTATTAAGTTAGAGATATCTGCATCAATAAGTAAGGGATAAAATAGGGTTTTACGCTATTTGTTTAAAATTTAGTTTTTATCCATTTTGCGATTGGTTTCTCGAAATACTCAAAAATTAACCAACTAAAAAATAAAGCAATTGTAAAATAGATTCCAACTTTTGTAAAATCATTTATTTTTGGTAGATATTGATTTCCATATTTTATTACAATCATGTGAATCATATAAAATGAAAAACTAATCTCTCCTAAATAAATTAGTACTTTATTTTGTAATATTTTTGAAAAGAGACCTTTTTGTAGAGCAAAAATTAAAATAATTGCCAACATAGGAATCCAGTAATATATTCCATATCTAAATGCTCTTGCAACGTCATTATGAAAATAAAAAAACACTGATAAGAGTAGGATAGAAGCTAATTCTATTAAAGTTCCTTTTGAAGTATTTAATTCTATTTTTTGTATTTTCTGATAAATCTGACACGCTATAATTCCTAAAATAAAATCGAAACTTCTAACGATGGGATTGATATAAAATATTCCTTTTTCTAACTTTAAATCTGTTTTAAAATATGGTTCTGCAAAAATTATTATTGGAATTATTAGTAACAAAATATATTTCAGTTTCGGGAATTTATGCAACCATATAACGTAAAAAGGAAACATGATATAAAAGAATAATTCTGTAGAAATACTCCAAGAAACGTTATTAATAGAGAAATAATAATCTTTGATTGGAATATAAGACTGAAATAGAAATAGATTGACAATAGAAATATACCAATGAAAAAATCCTTTCCATACATTAATCATTACAAATGGTAACATACAGAAAAATGCTAAAACATGTAAAGGATAAATACGAGCTATTCTTGCAATATAGAATTTCTTTTTATCGAAGTTGGGATTATCAATAATCTTTTTTTCATAGTTAAGTGCTAAAACAAAACCACTTAAAATAAAGAAAAAGCCAACACCTAAATAACCTTCGAAAAAAATATTATTTTTTAGCCAATTGTACCAAACTAAATCTGTCTTTACAAATGTAAGATGACTTAGAAAAACAACAAAAGCGAAGAAAAAGCGTAAAGAAGTTAAACTATTAAGCATTAGTCTATTATTTTAATTTCCATTTGATAATATTCATCAAACATTGCAATAAATTCATCTAATTTACTTTCTCTAATAGAGATAGTAAACATACACTTGTCTGTGAAATTTTTGTCTTTTATTTCACCATCCATTCTATCTACATTTCGTTCTACAATGCCTTGTTGATCGTAATTAAATATCATTTTTATTCGCTTAGAAATAAAACGTTCTACAATGTTAGCTTCTTCTAAAACGACTTGTGCCGCATATTTATAGGCTTTTACTAAACCAGGTATTCCTAATTTTGTACCTCCAAAATAACGAACAGATACAATTAGAACATTTGTTATTTCTGCTGAAAGAATCTGATTATATATAGGCAAACCTGCAGACCCACTTGGTTCTCCATCATCATTTGCACGGTAATTTTTACCATCAATTCCTAAAATATAGGCATAACAATGATGATTTGCATCTGGATGTAATTCATACAATTGTTCCATGTAAGTTTTAATATCATCTTCATTTTCTATTGGATAAGCATAATTGATAAATTTGCTCCCCAATTCTTTAAAAATAATATCTTTTATTGGTTTTTCAATCGTACGATAGCTATCTGTCATTTTTAGTGTAAACTTATAAAGTTGTGCAAAGATAATTTATTTTATATTTATGAAAAATATTTAAGATTTTAAGACCTTAAGATTATAAGCTATAAGTTTTATCAAATGAAAAAAATTGTAAAATTGAGCTTTTCCAAATGTCGTTTAAGAATCGTATTATACGCTTTAATAGATGCGATGTTGAAACGAGTCCAACATGACAAAGTGTAGTAAATATTAAAATACTTTGTACTCTGTACATTTTACTTTATACATTTTATTTTCTTAGTCTAAGTTCTCGATACAATTTTTCTTCATTCCATTTCGAAAAACCACTCGAACAGACAGAAAATTTTTACCTTTCTAGCTTCTAACTTTTAAGGCATGGTTTCTGTATACATACTTGTGATTTTATTAAACTTTAAAAATTAAAAACAATGAAGAAAGTAGCCATTTTAACAGGAGAAGGTTTTGAAGAAGTAGAATTAAGTTCTCCAAAAGAAAGTTTAGAGCAAGCAAATTATCAAGTTGATATTATAGCAACTAAAGATGATAAAGTAAAAGCCTGGGCAAAGACAGATTGGGGAAAAGAATACAAAGTAGATTTTAATATCAATAAAGATAGTATCAATATTGATGATTACGAAGCATTAATATTACCAGGAGGATTATTTAATCCCGATGAATTAAGAGTAAACGAAAAAGCATTAAATTTTATAAAAGAATTTAATAAGACTAAGAAACCAATTGCAGCTATCTGTCATGGTTCACAGACTCTAATTAATGCAAAACTAGTCGAAGGTAAAAATATGACATGTTACCCAGCAATTAAAGTAGATTTAGAAAATGCAGGAGCATTATACCAAGATAAAGCTGTTGTGATAGATCATAATTTAATTACTTCGAGATCTCCAGAAGATTTAGAGCAATTTAATCAAGCAATTATTGATGCAATAAAATAATTAAAACTTTATTGAATAAAGCATTTTAATAAGTAAATAATATAAATAAAGAAAAGGGGTTGATATGAATCAATCCCTTTTCTTTATTTAATTGTAATTTTTTGATCAACTTTTTTGTTTAAAATGTTAAGATATTCTAAAAACCTTAGTACTTTCACGTTCAATATAAATTAACACACAAAATTTTAGTTGGATGAAATCGAAGTTATCTGCAAAAAGATTAAAAAATTATGCGTCAGAATTACTGACAAATAAAGCAGTATATGCAGCTGCAATTGCAATGCTTGCGACAAATGTTGATGCTCAAAAAAAACCGTTAGATTTAACTGTTTTTGATGAATGGCAATCTATCGGGATGAAAGAATTATCTAATAATGGTAATTGGGTTGCCTATCAGGTTAATGCACAAGAAGGTGATAATACGTTAAATTTTTTCGGTTTAAAAACAGATAAAAATTTAAACTTCCATAGAGGAGAGCAAAGTGTTTTTACTTCTGATTCTAAATTCGCAATTTTTAAAATTAGACCATTTTACAAAGATTTAAAATTGGTTCGAATTAAAAAGAAGAAAGAGAATGAAATAGCAAAGGATTCTATTGGAATTTTAAATCTTGTAACAAATAAAGTTGAGAAATTACCGAATATAAAATCATTTAAAACTCCTCAAAAAGGAGGTTCTTTATTGGCTTATTTATTAGAAAAAGAAGAAGTAAAGAAAGATAAATCAGACTCTACAAAATCTAAAGATAAATCTGCAAAACCTGCTAAATCTTCAGGAAAAGATAAAAAAGATGTTCCATTAGAATTAGTTCTAAGAAACTTAACATCTGGTCAAAAAAAATCATTTAAAAATGTCGTTAATTACGATTTTAGCGAAAATGGTAAACAATTAATTTATTCTACTAAACAAGAAAAGAAAGATAGTTTAGACAAGAATAAATATGGAGTTTTCTTAGTTAACACAGCAACATTTGCTCAGAAACAATTAGTTGATACAATTGGAGATTTTAAACAATTTACATTTGATGAATTAGCTAATAAAGTTGCTTTTGTAGGAACTACAGATGATGAGAAAAAAGAAAACAAATCATATTACTTATATTATTCATCAGTTCCAGCTCAAAAAGAAATTCAGAAATCTGAATTAGTTGGTTTAAAGAAAGACTGGTTTGTTTCAGAAAATCGTCAACCTAAATTTAGTAAAGATGGAAAATCTTTATTTATAGGTATTGCGCCTAAGTTAGAAGAAAAAGACACTACTTTAATTGCAGAAGATCATGCAAAAGTAGATGTTTGGAGTTATAAGGATGATTTTATTCAACCACAGCAATTAAAAAATGCTGAACGTGAAAAGAAACGTTCTTATTTAGCTGTAATAAATTTAGATCAACCACAACAATTAGTTCAATTAGCTGATGAAAACCTTAATATGGTAGATGTCTTAAATGAAGGAAATTCTACTTATGCTTTAGGTATATCAGATAATTTATACAGACTTTCATCTAGTTGGGATTCAACACGTAGAAGAGATTATTATATTATTAATACAAAAACAGGACAGAAAGAACTTTTAGTAAAAGGTTTAGCTGGAAATGTAGAAACTTCTCCAAACGGAAAATTTGTTGTTTATTTTAATGAAGAAACAGGTATTTGGTCAAGTTATAATATAGAAACAAAAGAGACGAAAGTTTTAAATAAGAAATTAAAAGTTAATTTTGCCGATGAAGAAAATGATTCGCCAACTTTAGCTGGGGCATATGGTATTGCTTATTTTACGACAAATGATGAAACGGTATTAATTAGAGACCGATATGATATTTGGGAGTTTGATTTAGCAGGTAATCGTAAACCAGAAAACGTTACAGATGGTTTTGGTAGAAAAAATAAAATCTCGTTTGATATTAATAAATTAAATGATGATGTAAAAACGATAAACCGTGAAACACCAATTTATTTAAGCGCATTTAATAATGGTAATAAACAATCTGGAGTATATCAAACAATAATTTCTAAAGCTAAAAAGCCACAAGAAATCGTAATGTCTGATACATGGGGAAGTCAAAAAATGACTAAAGCATTAAATGCAGATGAATTTATTTACACGAAAGAATCTTTCCAAAATTCACCAGACGTTTATGTTTCTACAAACTTTAAAGACGAAAAGAAAATTTCTGCTATTAATCCACAACAAAAAGATTATTCTTGGGGGAAAGGAGAATTAGTAACTTGGAAAACATATTCTGGTAAAGATGCAACTGGAGTAGTGTATAAGCCAGAGAATTTTGATCCAAATAAAAAATACCCTGTAATTGTTTATTTCTATGAAAAATTATCAGATAATTTAAATCGTTATCAAGCACCAGCTCCAACACCATCAAGAATAAACCATACTTACTTTGTAAGTAACGATTATATTGTATTTACACCAGATATTTCTTATACAATTGGACATCCAGGTAAATCTGCAGAAGATTATATTAATTCTGGAGTAGAAGCATTAAAAAAGAACAATTGGATTAATGGTTCTAAAATAGCGATACAAGGACAAAGTTGGGGAGGATATCAAGTAGCACATCTTATTACAACAACTAATATGTATGCAGCAGCTTGGACAGGAGCGCCAGTTGTAAATATGACATCTGCTTATGGTGGAATTCGTTGGGGGACAGGTATGAGCCGCCAATTTCAGTACGAACAAACACAAAGTAGAATTGGAAAAACACTTTGGGAAGCGCCAGAGTTGTACATAGAAAATTCTCCATTATTTAATATGCCAAATGTAAAAACACCAGTTGTTATTATGCATAACGACGAAGATGGTGCTGTTCCTTGGTACCAAGGAATTGAAATGTTTATGGCTTTAAGACGTTTAGGTAAACCAGCTTGGATGTTAAATTATAACGGAGATGATCATAATTTAGTTAAACGTGCGAATAAAAACGATATTCAACAACGTCAACAACAATTTTTTGATTATTATTTAAAAGATAAACCAGCTCCGAAATGGTTAACAGAAGGAGTTCCAGCTATTTCTAAAGGAATAGATTGGGGATTCGATCTAGAAGAAACTAAATAATCTTTTTAAAATCATAATCAAATTATAAATATAAGAGACTACCTTAAAAAGGTAGTCTCTCTTTTTTGTAGAAAACTAATTAATTTAGTTAGAGTATTTGTTGATTCACATTATATTTTTAACTCTGAGTTATCAACTAAACTGGTTAATTTTTGTGAAATTTATATCTTAGATAAAGTATCCCAAATTCTTCTTTTTGGACATCAACTAGTTCTAACGATTGTCCAAGAGCAGGTTTATAATCTTTTAATCCTTTTGTTTCAAATATGGATGAAACACCAGAAAGTCCGTCAATTCCAGGGTACAATTGTAAAAGCAATTCATCTATTAATCCGGCTTTTAAAAATGCACCATTAATTGTAGCTCCACCTACCAATGTAAATGTATCAAAACCAAAATCTTTACTTAAAATATCTAATGCTACGTTTAAGTCATAACCATCCTTTCCAGCAAATAGATAAGAGATATTTCTTTCTTTTAATAAATCAAGATATTTATCAGAAACTGTTTGACCTAATACAATTATAATCTCATCATCCATAATGGTATTACATGTATAATCTGTAATTCCTCTTGAGTCAAAAATCACTACACCTTTATTCGTTTTTCTATCTGCAACATATGTATTGAAATTTTGAGTTGCAGGCTCATTAGAAAAATCTAATACATTTGGAAAGGCTAATTCTTGAACTGAATTTCTTCCTACAATCCACGCATCTGCATTTTCTGCTTGATTTTTATGTAGATACAAAGTGGTTGAATAGTTTTCTGGAGCATCTTTTGCTAAAGGTGTTAGGCGTTCAA
The DNA here is from genome assembly GCF_900142565.1 of Chishuiella changwenlii. Lineage (GTDB taxonomy): Bacteria > Bacteroidota > Bacteroidia > Flavobacteriales > Weeksellaceae > Empedobacter > Empedobacter changwenlii. Next base: position 22,748 of record NZ_FRBH01000009.1, on the reverse strand, counting down.
TATTTAATCGTCCATCAACGCCACTAATCATATGGCAAGTTATTTTTTTATTCATGTACTTAATTTTTATATGAACAAAATTCTAAATAAATATGTTTTGTTTAGGTAGATGAATAACGGATTAAACTACCATTTTTACTAACCGATTATGATTAAGTATAATCTAATGATTATTTTTGTATTATAATCTAAAATAAAGGTGAAAGAGGTTCTAAAAATAAATTCAATTACCGAATATAATAGAATGATAGGTGTAAAGACATTACATCCATTAATTTCTGCTGTTGATATGTCTGAAGTTGATAATTTTCCATTATCTCCAATGATTTCGAATTTCTATACAATTTATTTTATTGAAATTGAATGTGGCGTAATGAAATATGGTCGTAATAATTATGATTATCAAGAAGGAACTTTATTATTTACAGCACCTCAACAACTTATACAAGGAGAGCCAACTATTTCTCCTGATGAAGCAAAGGGTTGGGTGTTGATTTTCCATCCAGATTTAATTCGTAATACTACTTTAGGAAAAAATATTAGTAAGTATTCTTATTTTTCTTACTATACTAATGAAGCTTTACATCTTTCAGAAGATGAAAAAGATCTTGTTAATAATAGTTTTAAATATATTCTTTCTGAACTTAAGAGTGGGAGTGATAAGCATAGCAAAGAATTAATTACAACAGCTATTGAATTGTTACTAAAATATTGTAACCGATTTTATGACCGTCAGTTTTTTAACAGAGACTTTACCAATAAAAGTATTTTAGAAAAATTTGATTTATTACTTAATGATTATTTCTCATCAGATAAACCGCAAAGAATAGGCTTACCATCAGTTGCATTTTTTGCGGAGAAATTAAATTTATCAGCAAATTATTTTGGTGATATTATAAAAAAAGATATTAGTTTTTCAGCTCAGGAGTATATCCAATCTAAAATAATTGAAGTCAGTAAAGAACTAATTCTTAATCCAGAAAAAACGATTACAGAAGTAGCTTATGAATTAGGATTTAAGTATCCGCAACACTTTATGAGATTGTTTAAAAAGAAGGTAGGAGTATCTCCTTTAACTTACAGAAATATGAGTTGATTATTATAAATAACAAAATAAACGAAATAAAATTATCTTACAATAAAAGCCCTTCCAAATTTTTGGAAGGGCTTTTCTTTAAAATAAGGTTTTATAAGGTTGAGCTGATTAAAACAATCAATATACTCTATACATTGTACACTATAGTTTGTACGTTGTATAAACTATATAATTATTTTTTATAACTCATTCCATCATTAAACCAAAATAAACCATAATCTTTACCTTCTTTATAACCAGGTAAATCTTCTCTATTATTTATAACTGCTTCGTTACTGATAGGAGTTGTAAATGGCATTTTTCCTGTCGGATTAAATTTACCAGAAATAACATCTAATAAGGCTTCGTTAGATGTACCAAATGTTGCTAAAACACCAGCAAATCTGTTTTTCGTTTTATCGTTATAAATTTCATCAATTACAAAAGGATTAGTATAATTCATTACCAATATTGTAGGCTTTTTAGCCGTTAATGAGTTAATGTAATCTACATTTACTGCACAAGAAGATAGGTTAATTTCTAATGGCTCTTTTGTTGATTCAAATAGAGGTTTAATAGCAGGTTTTATCCAAAGAAGTATAACATCAGCTTCTTCAGGAGTAGAAACAAACTCTAAACCGTTTACTTTAGCAAGCTTTTGTACGTCTCCAGTTTTATTTTTATCATCGCTATACTTTCTAAAATAATTTTCGAAATAAACTTTTGTCGATTTTTTAAGCGGTAAACTATTCTTATCATTATTTAATAAGACAATAGATTTACGATGAGCAATTTCTGCTAAACTCTGAAAATCTTTATTACCAACTAATTTTTCAGCTGCTTCAACATCTACATAAGGATTTTCAAAAATACCTAGTTTAAACATCTCTTCTAATAATAAAACAACAGACTCATCTATGTATTTCTTATCTATAATTCCATTTTTTACCCCTTTTAATAACAATTCTGGATTAGCATTTCCAGCAAACATATTTACACCAGCTTCTAATGCTTTAGCATAACGTTGTTCAGCGCTTAATTTTTCTACACCCCAAGGCATTTGATCTATTATTCCTGTGTCAGAATTTATAATTCCTTTATATCCTAATTCTTTTCTCAATAAGTCTCTCAAGATTGCTTTGTTGTAAGCATAAGCAACTTCCTCGTATTTTGTATCTTTTGGAACAGAATAATAAGGCATAATTGCAGAAGTACCAGCTTTTATTGCCGCTTTGAATGGTACTAAGTTTTGTTCTAGTTGATTTCCAGGGAAAACTTCAAATTTTCCCCAAGAAAAATGAGGATCGTGTCCTTTTTGGGTAGCACCACCTCCAGGGAAATGTTTTACTGTTTGCGCAACAGATTGACCACCTAATTTATCTCCTTGGAAGCCCAAAACAATTTGTTCTATAACATCAGCAGCTAATTGAGGATCTTCACCAAAAGTTCCTTCTGTACGTTGCCATCTTGGTTCTGTAGATAAGTCTGCCATATACATATAACCTTTTCTTATTCCAACAGAAGTCCATTCTTGTCTTGCTGTTTCTGCAAATTTTTTCACAAGGTTATGATCACGCATAGCAGCCAAACCAAGTTCTGTTGGCCATTTTGTGAATGATGTTCCAGATACATTAGTTCCCGCCGCAACGTTTGATGTTAAATGATTTCTAGGATTGGAAGTTACCAAAGAAGGAATTCCTAAACGTGTGTTTTCTGATAATGTTTGTAACCTGTTCGACCATTCTGCAAGGTTTTTTGTAGAGGTATCTGTTCTTAAAATAAAGTGTCTTAGATGAAATTTTGTAACTCCTTTTGTTGTTCCCGCAGCATTCATTACAGGGTATTGTAATTCTTCTTGTGTAAACATATTAAATTTTGAAACTTCATCTTCTTCATTGAAAGTAGGTTCTATAGGCAAAGTGTTTTTTTTCTGGACTCCGCCCCATCCCCATTGATTTTTCATTCGAGTATCACTGATCAAAAGCATACCCACTTTTTCTTCAAGTGTCATTTGTTTTAAAAGATCCAAGCTTCTTTCGTTTGGAGATAAGCGCCAATCTTCGTACTTATCTAGTTTTCCATTTCCATTTAAATCTTTAAATTGAAGTTTATCAATCGTTAAGATTTTTGCAGAAGTAGCTTTTATAACTGGTTGTTTACCTGGATCATCATTCTTTTTCGTCCAAGAAACCAATACTGTTGCAGATAACAGTATCAAACTTATTTTACCTATATTTTTTCTCATAAAAAGTGGTTTTGAATTTATTATTTTTTTTGTTGAGACATTATAAGATTAATAGCGTACTAAGTACGTTAATAAGTACAAATATAATTTTATTTTTGATATGACGTAAAAAATACGTCATAAATCTATTCAAATCTATTTTGTAAATTAGCCAATCCATATAAATAAGTAAAAACTTAAAAAGAAATGAGTAAAATTTTTTTTGAAAATTTAGAACAATCTATTCAAAATATCCACTTGGGATTAGTTGTCGATTGTGTAATTTTTACATTTCATGAACAGAAGATGAAAGTTTTACTAAACAAATATGTACTTAATGATAAATGGATGCTTCCAGGTGGATTTATTTTTAAGGATGAAGATGTTGATGCAGCAGCTAAAAGAGTTTTAAAAGAAAGAACAGGAATTGATAATGTATTTCTTCGACAATTTCATCTTTTCGGGAAAAATGATCGTGTAAATATTGATGAAAAAATTAAGTTAATGGAGAATTATGGTATAGCTTCCGATAAGCTTCCTACTTTTCTAAATCGATTTGCATCTATGGGATATTTCTCTTTTGTAAAGTTTGATGAAGTTAATTTAATAGAGAAAGAAGACGATATTTACCAATGGTTCGATTTAGATGCTATTCCTCAATTAAGTTATAATCACAATGAAATCATCAACAAAGCTATTAAGATGATACGCATACAGTTTGATTACTTGCCGATTGGTTATCAATTGTTACCAAAAAAGTTTACAATTGTTGAGTTAAGGAAAATAAATGAAGGCATTTTAGGTATCGAAGTCGATAAACGAAATTTCCGAAAAAAAATGTTGGCATCTAATTTAATTATTTCTCTTAACGAAGTAAGGCAAACAGATCCTTATCCTAAGCCAAATCTATACAAATTTAACCAAGAAACGATAAACGAGTTATTGGATCAAGAAACATAAAATAGAGTAAGAAAACTATTATTTCTACAAGATGAAGTAATAGTTTTTTTTAGTTTTAATAGGGGCGATCGGGCGGGCTATACGTTCTATCTTTTTAGTAGAGATTTTAGAGTTTTAATCTCTACTAAAAAGGATGCCACTGCTATCCCTATCGCTAAAAAACAATAGTAGTTAAAAGTTATAAATAATTGATTTTTAATTAATTAAGTTTTATTTTTTATAGTTTTAAATTGTTCTATTCCAATTTATTATTAATATATTGGCGAATATTAACCCAACCTAAACTTAATTATATGAATAAAAATCTATTCTTATCCTCACTGTTTACCTTATTTTTTGTAACTTCTTGCTCACAAGACGATAGTGTAGAAAACTACCAAACCGAATTAAAAAAAGAAGAATCTTCTGGCTTTTTTACTTTCTCTGATAATGCCAATGCAAAATCTAAAAGCAGTAATTCTAATTTTTTAACTGCGATGAAGTATTCATACTTATTGCAACGTTATGACCGTTTACACAACACCAATCTTTCGGGATTAGTTAATTCTTCTAATAGTGTAAAATACAATAGCGAAAACAAACAAAATTTTATTGAAGAAAATAAAGACTTTTATATTGAAACCAGAATTTATTCTCAAGTATTAGAAGAAGAAAATGGAGACCAACGAATTATCTTTCCTAAAATAAAAGATAATAAAGTAGAAGGACTAATGGTCGGTTTATTATCTAAAAATAAAACAGATCTTCGTTTTTTCTTTTATGATAAAAATACCACGTTATATAAAGAGTTTTCTTCATTATTTCAGAACAAATACAACGAATTATTTAATAGTTCCTTACAAAGTAGAACTAGAAATGGTTTATGTGGATATGGTAGCGAAGTTTGCGAACTTGGAGGTGTAATTGTAAGACCTAATCCTGGTGGTAATCCTGGCGGAGGAGTTAGAGAAGGTGGTTCTGATTCTGGTGGCGGTGGTTGCCGTGAATACCAAGATTGTGATAATTCACATGAAGCTGAAGGTGGAGGAGGTCACAATGAGGGAGTAAATGTAGGTCAAGCTTTAGTAGACAAACCCTTTGCATTTATAGATGTACCATGCGATGTTATAAAAGAATGGCTTAAAACAGCGAATCGTCAGGTTGCACAAGCACAATTAAATAAATTAAATCAGATAACTAGAAGTCATTCAGTGACTACTGCTTATGGGTCGATAACTCACACTACAGTAGCTAATTTACAACATATAAACAATGCTTACAGTAAAGTGGTTAATATGGATTATTTTCCTATTACAGTTAACCAATTACCAGTTGTAAATGGTACTAGATTAACACCTGAACAGTTTTTAAACCAAATACGCAAAAATATCAATAGTTTTGTAGATACTAGTTATAGTGAGTTTGAACCTTACCATTGGTATGGTGTAGATGACAGAAAGCTGTGGAACTCATCTAATCCTTTGGGGACTGTAATTGCTATAGATATAGAAGGTCCAGATAACGGTTCTGTTATGGTAACGGATTATGCATCTGACCATTGGACATTTTCTACTATTTTCGATCCTAAATATGGAGTTCATCCAGTGAGTGGACACCGTGATTTTGGATTTACTAAAAATGCAAATGGTTCTTATACATTTTATAGTAGAGGTGTAGATAGATTGACAAGCTGGGAAGGAGAATTTGCACAAAATAACCTTGGAGGATTTCCATTCAGTCGAGCAGATGCATTATGGAAGTCTTTCCAAAATAAGATTAGTAATTATGTAAATTCACATGGAGGAACATCAAAGGTAAACGAACCACAAATAGAACGACCTAATTGGCAAAAAGTAAAAGATGTTTTAGATGGTAAACAACCTTTAAGTACCTTAAGTAACGATTGTAAATAGATAAATTATGATAAGAAAAATAATAATAAATTTAATTACAGCTCTTGTTTTTTTTCCATTAGTATTACTTAGTAAAGATTGGAAAAATATATTATATAGTAATTATCAATATTATGATACTCACTATACTACTCTTAAAGAATATATATCAGTATTATTATATGTAAATTCATATCCATTAACCTCATTTATATTTTTAATTTTTATACTTCTTCCCTTTCAATTGATAAAGGATTATCATTATAAAAAAGGAGAGAAAATTTCTTATATCAAGAAAGTAGGAATATTAAGTTTGATAATTGCAGGCTTTATAATTTTCATAGGAACATTTACTAATATATGGACTCATCCTTGGTGGCATAATTTTATTCATGTGTTTTATTCTTTATTTCTATCATTAATATTTACAACAATTTTATATTTTCTTATAGACAGATACGTAGAAAGAAGTCATGAAGACTAGACTGGCAAAAGTAAAAGATGTTTTAGATGGTAAACAACCTTTAAGCGAATTAAGTAACGATTGTAAATAGATAAATTATGAAATACATACATTATTCTGTAGGAGTATTATGTTCATTAATACTTCTAATTTTTATGATAATGCCATTTGGAGGACCTTCATTTATGCTGGAATTTGTTACAGATGGAATTTATGGAGAAAAAGTATTTAATATTTATAATATACCATATGATAATTTATATGCTATTTGGATTAATAGATTTATAGGTCTTGTTTTTTGGACTTCTATTTTTATTAATGTTGGACTTCTATTATTCAAAAAAATCAATATAAAAACAAAAGGAAAAATATCTTTGATTAGCCTAATTATCCTATTGCTAATCATATTTGCTCCAAAGATATTTTAGATGGTGTAAACAACCTTTAAGTACCTTAAGTAATGATTGCAAATAGATAAATTATGATAAGAAAAATTTCAGGAAATTTAATTATAGCTTTATTTATTCCTTTTCTTTTAAAAATAAGATGGTTACCGAATGTATGTAATGCACTATTTAAAAAAGAATACAAGTATTATGACTTCGATATAAAAACATTGTCAGAATTCTTATATCATGTTTATGGCGAAAATTATATAGGAAGTTATCTTATATCATTAATAGGTTTTTTAATTCCTTTCCAAACAATAAAGGATATTCTTTATAAAAGTAAAGGGAAAATATCTTTTTTACACAAAATATTTATAGTAACAATACTCTTGTGTATAGAGATAATAATTATTGGAACTTTCGTAAATATATGGACGATTCCTTGGTGGCATAATTTCATGTATTTACTAATATCAATTGTATTTGGGATTATCATTACAACTATTACATACTTCTTTATAGATAGATACGTAGAAAGAAGTCATTAAAGAAAGATGTTTTGGATGGTAAAAAACCTTTAAGCGAATTAAGTAACGATTGTAAATAGATAAATTATGAAATACATACATTATTTTACAGCAGCAATATGTACATTAATATTTTTAATTATAGTATTATATGCTAGCCCTTTGTATATAATAAATCAGATTCGATATGGATTTTATGTTGAAGAATTTGTCCAAGAATATGGCTTATCATTTAATAATTCTTATGTATATATAATAAATAGATTTATAGGTCTTGTTTTTTGGACTTCTATTTTTATTAATGTTGGACTTCTATTATTCAAAAAAATCAATATAAAAACAAAAGGAAAAATATCTTTGATTAGCCTAATTATCCTATTGCTAATCATATTTTCTCCAAAGATGTTTTAGATGGTGTAAACAACCCTTAAGTACCTTAAGTAACAATTGTAAATTAATTAATTATGAAACATGTTTATAATTTTATGGCAATTTTTAGCTTTCTAATACTGCTAATCACGATGATAATGCCATTTGGAGGACCATTATTTATATGGGAATTAATTAGAAATGGATTTTATGGAGAAAAAATGTTTATCACTCATAACATACCTTATGATAATTTTTTTATTATTTGGTTAAATAAATTTATTGGTGTTGCATTTTGGGGTAGTCTAGTTACATGTGTTATGCTAATATTCTTTGATAAGATGGATATAAGAAAAAAAGGAAAGATATGTTTAGTATGTTTAATTATTCTATTACTAATCATTTTTATACCAAAAATTTTTTAAAAAGCTAAAAGAACCTTTAACGTTTTATCTATTTAGATATCAACCAACCATTTAAAACATGAAAAGATATATTATTTTTACAATTTTATTGTTGTTAGTACCTTTAGTTTTATTACTAACAGCAAATTACTATTATGAAAACGACAGTATAGTATTTGATAATTTTATTCTAAAATTAGAACTTTCAGCATTTGGTACACTTTTCTATTTAGAAAAAATTTTAAAGTTAATTCTCTATTTTAATGTTCTTTTTCTTTTAATAGAATTTGTAAGAATGTATCAATCAAGAAAAATTAAACTAAGCAGTTACTCTAATCAATTAAAAAATAAATACGCTGAATTATTTAATAAGAGAGGTCTATTTAACTTATTAAGAAAAATAATTGTAAATCTTTTTATTGCATTTATTTTCTTTCCATTAATCTTACTTACGAAAGAATTTAATACTATTTTTAGCAATGAATGGGCTGACTATAATTCTCTTAAAGAATATATATGGTTGTCTTTAGAAGATTTAGGTTATCCATTTTTTTCTTTTTTCTTTTTAATCTTTATACTTATACCTTTTCAATTAATAAAAGATTCATATTATAAAAGAGGTAAAGGAATGAGATTCATTAAAAAGGTTAGTGTATTATTTCTGTTAAGCATTAATTGTGTTATAATCATCCATATATTCATTAATTTTTTAATGTTTGATATTTTAATTCAACTTGTTTTATATGGTCTTTTATCTTTATTATTTGCAACTATTACATACTTCTTTATAGATAGATACGTAGAAAGAAACTATAACTAAAAGATATTCGAAAAGAAAAAGTTGTTTAAACTAATTATTTACTAAAATATGTCGTGTTGAGCTTGTCGAAACATTTTATAATATTTTTTATTATTCTTCGACAGGCTCAGAATGACACTCAGTATTATTCTAAACCTTTCTTCTTTCTTTTATTTGAACAGTAACAACACCCATTATTTTTACTTCATCATCAGCATTAAGTTGAATACTATCATTGTAAGATGGGTTTAGTGCAATTAATTTGTTTTGTTTAAAATCAAATCTTTTTAAAGTATAATCGCTATTGTTTACGCTAACAATTACATCGTCGTTGTGATGTGGCGTAAGATCTGATCGAATAACCAAGACATCATCTAAATCATATTCATTCGCCATAGATAAACCACCAACAATTACAATAAAAGTTGATTCAGGATGTTGTAAATATCTATCATCTAAAGATAATTTACGATCTACAAAATCCTCTGCAGGCGAAGGAAATCCAGCGCTTACTTTACCATAATCAATTACTTTTATTTTTTCATCGATTACTTTAACTTGATATACGGTTAATTCTTTATCTATTTTCATATTATTTAAACACGCATTAAATGCTCCCACTTTGTAGTATAACAAGGAGATAGGTTTTTTTGTTTCATTTTCCAAGTTCTGTCTAAATCTTGACTAGCAAGTTTTATTTTTACTTTTCCACTACCTAATTTAGCATTCATTTTATCAATAACATTCATCAATTTTTCATGTTTAGGATTCTCAAAGTTAAACATGTCCATTTGCATTTGATTATTTAATACGATAGAAGAAACAATTACTCCAGCTTTCTTATATTCATATTTATCGAGCGCAATTATATCTAATACTTTCAAAGCATATTTACTAATTATGATGTTGCTATTACTATCATAAGGTAATTGTATGGACATGGCACGACTGTAATATGGATTTTCTGTATCAAATCTATTGGTTGCAACATAAACAGTTACAATGTTACATTTACTTTTTTGTTGTCTTAATTTTTCGGCACACGAAACAGAAAAGGTTGATACACGTTCCTTAAGATATTCGTAATCTTTAACATTATGTTCGAAACTGCGCGTTGTTGCAATACTCTTTTTTCTTACAATTTCATCAAGTTGTAAAACAGATTCACCTAACAACTCTTTTTTAAGCCTTAATTCAACTATAGAGAAATTCTTTTTAATATATTCATCGCTCAATTGCGTAAAATCCCAAGCAGTATTAATATTCATATAACCTAAACGTTTACTTAATCGCCTACCAATTCCCCAAATATCGCCAGCTTTAAGCCATTTAAGTGCTTTATCAATTTTCTCTTTAGAGTCGATTACATAGACACCATTATGATGATCTGGAAACTTTTTTGCAATTCTATTTGCAACTTTTGCAAGTGTTTTAGTTGGCGCAACACCAATACATACAGGCATTTTTGTTATTTGGAGAATACGTTCTTTCATTTCCAAAGAATATGACTTTAAATCGTATTTCTCAAATCCTTTAAAATTTACAAACGATTCATCAATAGAATAAACTTCAATATCTGGAACAAAACTTCTTATAACAGCTGTTACACGATTACTCATATCTGCATACAGCGGATAGTTTGAAGAAAATACATTGATGTTTTTTGCTTTAAAAATATGATTGTATTTAAAAGCTGGTGCGCCCATTGGTATTCCTGCTTCTTTTGCTTCATCTGATCTTGCAATAACGCACCCATCGTTATTGGATAACACGACAATAGGCTTTCCATTAAGGCTAGGAACAAACACACGTTCGCAACTTGCATAAAAGTTATTACAATCAATTAAAGCGTACATTCTACTTAAAATTATTCTACAAATTTCGATAATAATAACGCTAAAGTATGACGTTTAAGTGTTAAATTTTTATAGGCTATTTTATAAAAATTGAAATACTTAAAAATATTTTTAATTAAATAAACTATTGTATACTAATTTATTAATAAATCAATTCTTCTACAATTAAGATCTATTCCCATTTCTTTCCATATTCGGTTAATTACTTTGTTGCATGAAATTGATAAAGCAAAAATATTATAGGATAACTTTTATCTCTTTTTTATTTAGCTGCACAGTAAATGCACAACAAAAAGAATTACCAAAGGTTCATCATGCAGAACCATTGTATTTAGATTTAGTTAGAGATTTAGGAGCAAGAAAAGGAGAGAAGGAGGTTAATGTCGGAATGGAATTCGCTAAGCATAAAAATTACAATTTATTCATGTATTTGGCAGAATACGAATTTGCTCCTGTAAACAGATTGGGCTTAGAAGTAGAAGCTGATTTCTCTTTTTATGGAAATAAAAAAAGTAGCGCAAAATCGATGAGTCACCAACTCGAAGCTTTACGTTTTTCTTCTCAGTATTCATTTTTCGTATCAGAAAAAACACAAACAACATTTGCTGTAGGTTACTCTCAAATAGTTGATTTTAATGATTTCAATAAAATGAATTCCAAACAAATCATAGCAGGTACAAACTATAATCCATTTTTTATTGCAGCAAAAAAATGGGGAAATAATTGGCATACACTTTTATTTTTTTCTCCAATTATAGAACAATCTTTTGAAGAGAAAAACGTAGAGATGCGTTGGGAATTAAATTCATCAATCTATTATAATCTACCTGGAACTTCTCATTATGTCGGATTAGAGTTTAATGAGGCTTTAGATGATAGCAAGTTTTCTATGGTTATTCATCCAGAAGTAAAAATTAAAATGAATAATCAATTGGCAGTAGGCTTGGTAAATGGTTTTTCTATTAATCACCATTCCGAAGATTTTAGCCTATTTGGTAGAGTAATTTATGAATTATAAACGTGTAGATTTTGAAAAATTTAAAAGTAATTATTATAGGAATATTAGGTTTAGTTTCTAATCATTTAAAAGCTCAACTTAGCCCTCCAGGACTTGGAAAAGCAGATGTTGTACAATGGTCTGCATTAGGTATAAAACAAGATATTAACGATAAGTGGCAATCTGTAACTTATACAGGTTGGGGAAATAAAAGTGAGCATGATAAATACAATCCATTAGAGAAAAATGCAATTTGGATTTTAAATCAGGAATTTTACAAGAAAATTAATGACAAGTGGCGCTATTCTTTTGCATTAAGTTATCGTCGACAAAATGAATTTGAAACAAATGAGTTTGGAGATGAAACAAAAGATGTAAAACAAGAATTTAGAGTGTATGGTAGAATTAATTATCAGATTAATCTTGATAAACTAAAAATAACACCAACTTTTAGACAAGAGTTAAGAAGATTTTATACGTCTGATTTTAAAAATGATGGTGATGATTGGCAATTGAGATCAAGATTTAGGATTCAGTTTGCTTACAAGTTAGATGAAGAGGAGAGGCATAAGATTACAGCAAGTGCTGAAAGTTTATTTTCTACAAAATATGATATTGAAAAAGAAGATTGGTCAGAGTTCGACTATAACGAAAGTAGATTTACATTGTATTATTCTTATTCTCCCAAAAATATTCCAGCGCAATTTAATATTGGATATATGAATAATTTGGTAGGAAATCACAATCCTTATAGCGTTAATTACTTTGCTTTTGATGTTATTTTAACCAATATATTTTAGTAGTAGGAAATACAATTTTCTGAGTTCCTAATCTCGAAAACTAAATAATTAATTAAAATTAACTAGCTTTGTAAACGAAATGAAGTTTTTACAAAACATATTACGTCTTCCATTTTTCAGCACTTATTACAGTACAATATTTGCTCGGGTAGACTATGTGTATACTTCGTACTAAAATTGTACATCTAAAAATAATCATAATCTACAAGCCCGAGCAATTGCTCGGGCTTTTTTTATTTAAAAAAATATGGAAAATTTAAAAGAAAATGTAGCTATTATTCTACCCGAAAATGGTTTAGAAGCAAAATTAAAATTAGCAGAAAAAGAACAAAGAAAACTCAGAATTAAATTAGGTTTTGATCCTACAGCACCAGATTTACATTTGGGGCATGCAGTTGTATTAAAAAAGTTGAAACAATTTCAAGATTTAGGGCATCAAATTGTTATTCTAGTAGGAAACTTCACGGCTCAGATTGGAGATCCGACAGGTAAAAATAAAAGTCGTCAGCCTTTAAGTGCAATTCAAGTACAACAAAATGCAGAAACTTACATCAATCAATTATCAAAAATAATAGATGTAACAAAAGCAGAAATTGTATTTAACTCGGATTGGTTAGACAGTTTACCTTTTTCGGAAGTATTACAATTATTATCAAAAGTTACTGTTGCTCAATTAATGCATAGAAACGATTTTAATAAACGTTTTACAGAAAATATGCCTATTGCAATGCACGAATTAGTTTACCCTATTTTACAAGCATACGATTCTGTACAGATAAAGGCAGATATAGAAATGGGAGGGACCGACCAACTATTTAATTGTACAATGGGTAGACAATTACAAGAGACGAACGGAGACGAACCACAAATTGTTATTTGTATGCCATTACTAAGAGGAACAGACGGAAAAGAAAAAATGAGTAAATCGCTACATAATATTATTGGCTTAACAGATTCTCCAAACGAAATGTTTGGAAAAACAATGTCTATATCCGATGAATTATTAGAAGAATATATAGTACTTGCAACAGATTTTTTTGTAGCAGAAAAAAATAATTTAAAAGAACAATTAAAGACTGAAAATCCTATGATAATTAAGAAAATGGTTGCTAAGAACATTATTACACAATACCATTCTGTTAATGATGCAATTGCTGCGGAAGAGTTTTTTAATAATCAGTTTCAGAAAAAAAATGATGACAATAAATTATTTGTTTCTATTGCTAAATCTAGTTTAATGATCACAACTTCTTCTGTCGTTGAAATTTGCCATCAACTAAAGAAAGATAGTTCAAAAACAGCTATCCGTAGATTGATAGAAAGTGGTGCAGTACAAGTAAATAGCATAAAAATTACAGATCCGTTAGAAGAAGTGAAATTAATTTCTGATACTAAAATTAAAATTGGGAAACGAGATTTTTTCAACATAGTTAATGATACTGAGTAAACTATCCATTTTATAGCGGATAATGGTTTTATAGATCAATGAATTTTAATCATTTTCCTAACAAAATTCATCTTTAATTTATACTAAAAGTATAGAGGAGATTATTTATATTTGTAGGATAAGTAAAGAAGTAAATAATAATAAATCAAAATAAAACTATATGAGTTCTTATGATGTAGCCGTAATAGGTGCTGGACCTGGAGGATATGTTGCTGCAATCCGTTGTGCGCAATTGGGATTTAAAACTGCAATTATCGAAAAAGAAAATTTAGGAGGAACATGTCTTAATGTAGGATGTATTCCATCTAAAGCTTTATTAGATTCTTCTCATCACTATTATGATGCTGTAAATCACTTTAAAGAGCACGGAATTGAGATTGATGCTCCTAAAGTAAACTTCACTCAAATGATTGCTCGTAAAGCAGGTGTTGTTGATACAAATGTTGCTGGTATTAAATATTTAATGAGCAAAAATAACATCGATGTATTAGAAGGTACAGGTGCTTTTAAAGATGCTACTCATATTGTTGTTACTGCAAAAGATGGTTCTACTCAAGAAATTGAAGCTAAAAATACAATTATTGCTACAGGTTCTGTTTCTTCTGAATTACCATTTGCTCCAACAGATGCAAAAAGAATTATTACTTCTACAGAAGCTTTAGCTTTACCAGAAGTTCCTAAACATTTAATTGTAATTGGAGGAGGAGTTATTGGTTTAGAATTAGGTTCTGTTTATTTACGTTTAGGTTCTGATGTAACTGTTGTAGAATATGCAGAGCGTATAATTCCTGGAATGGACGGTGCTTTATCAAAAGAATTGACAAAAGTATTGAAAAAACAAGGAATGAAATTCCATTTAGCTACAGGAGTAACTTCTGTTGTAAATAATGGAGATGATGTAACATTAAAAGCAACATCTAAAAAAGGAGAAGAGTTAGAAATTACAGGAGATTACGCATTAGTTGCTGTTGGTCGTCGTGCTTTTACTGGTTCTTTAGGTTTAGATACTGTTGGTGTTGAAGTTGATGAAAGAGGTCGTATCAAAACAAATGATCACTTACAAACAAATGTTTCTAACATTTATGCAATTGGTGACGTTGTTGCTGGTGCAATGTTAGCTCACAAAGCAGAAGAAGAAGGTGTTTTAGTTGCTGAGCAATTAGCAGGTCAAAAACCTCATATCAATTATAACTTGATTCCTGGTGTAGTTTATACTTGGCCAGAAGTTGCTGGAGTTGGTAAAACTGAAGAGCAATTAAAAGAGGAAGGTGTTGAATATAAAGTTGGTTCTTTCCCATTTAAAGCTTTAGGTCGCGCTCGTGCTTCTATGGATACTGATGGATTTGCTAAAATTTTAGCTGATAAAAATACAGACGAAATCTTAGGAATGCATATTATTGGTGCTCGTGCTGCAGATTTAATCGCAGAAGGAGTTACAGCAATGGAATTCCGTGCGTCAGCAGAAGACTTAACAAGAATGTCTCATGCTCACCCAACATTTGCAGAAGCAATTAAAGAAGCTGCTTTAGCTGCAACGGACAATCGTCCAATCCATTCTTAATAAAATAAAGAATAGTATATATAAAAATCGGAAGAGTTATTCTTCCGATTTTTTTTATTTAAACAGGAATTTCTTCTACTAAAATTTCATTATTTTTTATATTATAATATGTACAAGTCATTTCATCTAGATTCATTATCCATTTTTCAATTCCTGTTTCTGCACAATGATCACAAAATGTAAAGAAATCCGTTTCACCATTTTGATGTATTTTTAAATAATTAATAAATTGTTTTTTATCACTTTCATTCTTAATGACTAATGAATTATATAAAGGTTCAGAAATTGTTTTATAATCATTATCACTATAATAAATAGTGTGCCCATCTTTTACAAATGTTTCAAATGATGTAACACCTAATTGTTTAATTTCTTGAATATATTTTGGAAAGTCTGCTCCAGAAGTCATTTTATTATGAGCTTCTTCAATTTGTTTTATTGTAAACATAGTTTTTTAGGTTAAATTATTTTGAGTGATAAAATTAAAAAATAAAACATAGCACAACGAGTAAGTTTTCAGTATTTTTATGAAAAATTATCTTTATGCGATTATACAAATTTTTGTTTATTATTTGTTCTATCTTCATTTCTTCTTATAGTATAGCCTGCTTAAATGGCACTCAGAAAGAATTATCTACAGGAACAACATTGTTTGCAGATTATGACGATATTGTTCCAAATGGGCATCATTTTTTTACTGATAATCTTACTGATGATTTAGTTAAGTTAGATAGCTTGTATACTGTACAACCGAAAATAGATTACTTAATTGAGAAAGGAATTATTTACATTATACAAGGAAAATTTCAAAAAGCGATTGATTTATATCTTGATATAGAAAAGCAAAAGCCAAATCAATATTCAACGGCATCTAATCTTGGAACTGCTTATGAGCTAATAGGAGACAATAAAAACGCATTAAAGTGGATTACAAAAGCTTTAGAATTAAACCCTAATTCTCATGAAAAATCAGAATGGATACACGTAAATATCTTGAGAATAAAATTAGGAGAACTTCCTTTAAATTCTAAAAATTTGATTAATCAAGATTTTGGAAATGAAGATTCACCTAAAACAAATTTATCTACAGCAGAAATTAAGGAATTAATAAATTATATTTATTATCAATTAAATGAGCGTATGTCTTTCGTAAAGCCTAAGAATGATATTGTTGCTCACTTATTGTTTGATTATGGTAATAGCTTATATCTAATTAAAGATTTTAAAAATGCAAAAATTGCTTATGATAAAGCAGTAGAATATGGCAATACATCTTCTTTGTTACAAAAACGATTAAATCTTGTTAAAAGAAATCAACAAGAAAAGTCTAATGAAACACAAGATTCTAAAAAATCTATTACTTTCTTCAAAGAACATTGGGATACTATTCTAATTTCTGTTTTAGCAGTTGTTATTTTCTTTTTTGTTTTTAAGAATAAGCAAGGAAAAACAAGGAGATAGGTTTTACTATTTAAAATAAATTGGATTTGGAAAAATGAATTGATAATTCAATTCATTAATCAATTTATCCGATGAAATTATCTTTCCTTTTTTCGAAGTAGATTTTATTAAATTCTGATTAATTTGATATTCTAAAATCTCCTCTTTCGTAGGATTTTCTGGAGCAACAGCATTATAAATTTTTCCTTTGAAGTTTTGTTCTATTATTGTATCGATAATAGTGCAAACATCTTGGTAATGAATATGATTTGCAACAACATCTAGATTAGGTTTATCTAGTTTAATGTAATTCGATAAATAACGATTATCGCCCATTAATCCTCCCAATCTTAGAATAACCAATTGCGGATATGTTATTTTTAATTTATTCTCTATTAATTGATAGGATTGATTTAATTCGCAATCAGAAAAAGTCGTTTCATTAATTACATCTCCTTCATCAGGATATATTCCAGTACTACTAATTAATAGTATTTGTTTATTAAACTCACCAATAAATTGAATTAACTGTGTAAAACGGAAATCTAATTCCTCTATAGATTGTCGCTTTCCTAATGGAATTGTAATTACTATAAATTCATACGCAGTGGTTGATATACTTTTATCAATTATTTGATCAAAATCTATGGAAATACAATTTGGTTGATCAGCATTTCTTTTCGTTGTTGTTAATACATATTTCTGATCCAAAATAGCTTCTAATCTATTTCCAAGCCAACCTTTTCCTATAATTAATCCTTTCTTCATTGTTATTCAAAATCGTTTTATAAAGATATAAATATCAACTGTAATTTTTATACTGAAAAGAGGCATTAAATTAGAATCTCTTTTTACTTTTGCAATATGTTAGAAATTCTTTATCAAGACGAATATCTTGTAGCGATAAATAAACCAAGTGGATTATTAGTTCATAAATCTTTTTATGCGCGAGATGCAAAAGTATATGCCGTTCAGGAACTTAGAAATCAAATTGGAGGACAACATGTTTATCCTATTCACAGATTAGATCGTAAAACATCTGGTGTTTTAATATTTGCTTTAGATAAAGAAGTATTAAAGGTTATGAATGAATACTTTGCAAGTAGAGAAGTTGAGAAAAAATATCTAGCAATTTTACGCGGTTGGGCGCCAAAAGAATTAACAATAGACTATGATTTGACTAATGATGATGGGGTAAAACAAAATGCAATTACTTATTTTCATCTTTTACAAACTGCCGAAATAGATTTAGAATATAACAATCATCCAACCTCACGATATTGTTTAGTTGAGGCAATTCCAGAGACTGGAAGAATGCATCAATTACGTAAACATTTTCGCCATATTTTTCATCCAATTTTAGGAAGTCGTCCACATGGATGTAATAAGCAAAATAAATTATGGTTAGAAAATTTTGGATTAACAGGAATGATGCTTCACGCTCATCAGTTGATATTTAATCATCCAATTACAAAAGAGAGAATAGTTTTAAATGCAACCATTAATGATGAATTTACTAAAGTAGGAGAGATTCTCGGTTTGGATTTAGAGCAATATAAAAAAAGCCTTAATTAGGACTTCTTTTATTTCGTTTTCCAATTCGGTTTTCTTACTTCAATTTCTGTTACAATTAAATTAATATCCTTATTTAATTGAGCATTTTTTTGAGCAAATGAAATAATATTACCATCTGGTTTTTTCACATCATCTGATAATTCTTTTACGTTTTTATACAAATCAATTAAATTTTCATAAACGTCTTTATCATTATTGGGATGCTTAGCAATAGAATCTAAATTTAACTTTATTACACTATCTTTTTTATTAATTTCTTTTACCAATGTAACCATTGATTTTTCTTTTATTAAACGATTTATTGCTTCGCTTGCATCTGCTACTTTACAATCTTTAGATTTGGAAGAAGTACACAAAGCATATTCTTTATCGAAAATAGCTTTATTCCAAACATCGTAAATTGTGGTATTAGCATCAGCAGAAATTTTAGACAAATCTTTCAATTCATCAAAAACCTCTTTTCCTTTTTCGTCAAAATTTGGTTCTTTCTTACAAGCTGTAATAAGCAGTAATAAAATTCCTACAAGTAAAATTCTCTTCATGTGTTCTAAAAATTTCTTAATTATATTCGCTTATAATTTTCTCTCTATGTGCATTTCCCCAATTAGCAATCGTAAGCGTTAAATCTTTTAATGTTTCTCCATATTCTGTTAATTCATAAACTACAGAAATTGGATTTGTATTGCTGACTGTTCTCATAACAAGTCCATTTATTTCAAGATCTTTTAGTTCTCTACTAAGCATTTTCCCAGAAATACCTTCAATTTCTTTTAGTAATTCTGAATATCTCATTGTTTCGAAACAAAGGCAAGAAATAATGGAAATCTTCCATTTACCTCCAATAACATCCATTGTATCGTGTATTGCTCTTATATTATGTCTGCAAACTTTAGTTGCATTATCATATTCTGTTTTTTTATTCTCCATACTACATTTTATGAGTAGTTACTAAAATGTCACCATTATTTGTTCTATCAAATTTACTAAAAGTTAAATGAGAAAAATATCTTTGTCTTATTAAAAATAAAATTATAATGAATTTAATAGAAGATTTAAACTGGAGATACGCAGTAAAAAAATATAATTCTGAAAAAGTAAGCGAAGAAAAAGTAAATAATATTTTACACGCGATTAATTTAAGTGCATCATCTTGTGGTTTACAACCTTACAGAGTATTTGCTGTTAGTAACGAAGAATTGAAAGCGAAATTAGGAGCAAACTCTTTTAATGGACAAATAGCAGATTCATCTCATTTATTAGTTTTTGCAGCTTATAATAGCGTTACAACAGAGCATGTACAAAATTTAACTTCTTTAATGGCAGAAGAGAGGGGAGTGCCTGAAAGTGCGTTACAAGATTTTTTTATCAGCATAGATAGTTATTTCAAAACTAGAACAGATGAACAAAATAAATTATGGGCAGAAAAGCAAACATACATTGCTTTAGGAACAGCTTTAATAGCAGCAGCGAATGAAAAAGTTGATTCTACACCAATGGAAGGTTTTGATCCAGCTTTATTCGATGAATTATTAGGTTTGCAAGAATTAGATTTACATAGTACAGTTATCCTATCATTAGGTTACAGAGATCATGAAAGCGATTATTTAGCGAATTTGAAAAAAGTTAGAATTCCGTTAGATGAAATGGTAACGAGAATAGATTAATTTTAGAGGCTAGAGGCTAGAGAGATAAAAATTTTCTGTCTGTTCGAGTGGTTTTTCGAAATGGAATGAAGAAAAATTGTATCGAGAACTTAGACAAGAAAATCAATTCTAAAATAACTAGAAATAAAAATGCCTTCAAAAAATTGAAGGCATTTTTTATGTAAATCTATATTATGAATTTGATTTCAATATATCTTCAAAAAAGGTTTTAGAATCGTCGTCAAATGTTGGTTTTTGTAATAAGAGCTGAGATATTTTTACAATCTTATCAAAATCTTCTTGTGTAAAAAACTCTCCGAAATGTTGGTTACAAAAGTCTCCAATATTTCCTAAAACAACATTTACTTCTTCTTTATTTAATTCTCCTTTTTGTTTCCATCTTTCTCTAAATAAACTTGCAGCTAAATAAGATGAAATATCAATTAAATCGTTAATAGAAATATTATCACCGCCTCGTAACTTTGACATAATAAGTATGTCCATATCACGAAAAATAACATCTCTTATTGTTAATTCTTTTTCTTTCATTCTGTATAATTCTATTGCAAAATTAGAGATTAAAATTTGCATCAACCTGAAATTTCATAATTTCTTTTGTAGTTGGATGCACTAATTCCAAGTATTCTGCATGTAAATGTAAGCGATTTGCTTTTTTTCCGTACAAATCATCTCCAATTATTGGCGAATTTAAACCTAAAACATGAGAAGCATGCATCCTTAATTGATGCGTTCTACCAGTAATCGGGTAGAAGTGGACCAGTGTTTTATTGTCCTTTCTTTTTATGACTTCATATTCTGTTTTTGCTGTTTTTCCATGTTCTTCGCAAACCATTTGTCTAGGACGATCGTCTAAATCTACACGTAAAGGCAAATTTATTACACCTTTATCATTGTTAATATTACCATCTAACAAAGCAACATATCTTTTCTTTATTTTTCGTTTAATAAATTGTTGCTGTAATGCTTTATGACTTTCTTTATTTAGCGCTAAAACCAAAAGTCCAGAAGTTGCCATATCCAAACGATGAACAATTAGTGGTCCTGTAGCATTTGGGTATAAACTTTTTATTCTAAAATAAACAGAATCTTTAATTTCAATTCCGGGAACAGATAAAAATTCTTCTGGTTTATTAATCACAATTAATTCGCTGTCTTTGTAAATAATTTCTAGTTGATCAACATCAGAATTTTGTTTTAATAATAAGTTTTCTTCCAACTCAATTCCATCTAACATATGTCCCAAAATAGGTTCACATTTTCCAGTACAAGCAGGGTAAAAATGTTGGTGTTTTCTTACTTCAGATTTTGGAGAATCGCCCCACCAAAATTCTGCCATACATATTGGTTCTAACTGATTAAGGAATGCAAATTGTAATAATTTTGGAGCTGCACATTCACCAGCACCAGCAGGTGGTTTTTGAAAAACTGTTTGTTCAAAAATAGATTTTAAACTTTTATTTTTATTAAACTTATTAGTGAATTGATATTGTTCAAATAATTGATTTTGAAGTAATTTAGATTTTATTTTTCTTTCTTCTTTTAATTCAGAAATCTTACTTTCATAAGATTCGATTTCATTTAAAAAAGCTATTTTTTGAGTTTCAATTTCCTCCGTTAATTTTCTAAATTCGTATTTATCTCGTAAACTTTGTTTCACTAAATCAGCTTCAAATTCTTCTGCATCTTCAACATTTAAAGTTGTAATAATAACAGATCGTTGCTTTTTTCTATCGGCTTTATTTGTCTTTAAAAGTAGCTTAGCATCTACTATTTTTTGAGTTGAATTTTTATCAAAATTAAGCCATTCTTGTTTAAGATTTAGATAGGATGAATCACTTTCTAATTTTTCTAATATTCTGTTTATTTCATTT
The DNA here is from genome assembly GCF_900142565.1 of Chishuiella changwenlii. Taxonomy (GTDB): domain Bacteria; phylum Bacteroidota; class Bacteroidia; order Flavobacteriales; family Weeksellaceae; genus Empedobacter; species Empedobacter changwenlii. The sequence continues at coordinate 456 of NZ_FRBH01000009.1, read as the reverse complement.
AAACGTTCTTCTTGTTCTAAGAAAAAACCATCTTTATGCAGCATATCAAAAACTGGAGGAACAAAGTATAAGTGTACATTAGAATTTGCAAGTTTACCTGAAACAGCAGCTAAATATCCAATCTCATTCAATTTATTTTTTACAACCAAAACACCAAACATTTTTCCAATAGGAATGGAAGACGTATCATTTAATAAACCGAAGTTATGTTCAAAATCTGTTTGATTTTCTAAATAATCCTGAACTTCTTTACAAGCTAATTTTGCGATTTCTTTTGGCTCATAATAAAATGGATAATCAAATAATACTGGAATATCTAAATTTGAAATTGATTGTTTAAAGTGATGAAAATACTGAGACATTTTATAATGTATAATTCTTTTGCAAATTTACATTATAATTAAGAATTAAGAATTAAGAATTAAGAATTAAGAATTAAGAATTAAGAATTAAGAA